>JBOHGD010000008.1:0-114324 GCA_050699955.1 Pseudonocardiaceae bacterium
GGCTCGCTGCGCTCGACCCTGCGGGCAGACCCTTGCCCGGCCGGCCCCGGCATGGTCGATCGGGGATCGCCGACGCGAGGAGAGAGACCACCGCTTTGGGCCGG
Source organism: Pseudonocardiaceae bacterium (assembly GCA_050699955.1). Taxonomy (GTDB): domain Bacteria; phylum Actinomycetota; class Actinomycetes; order Mycobacteriales; family Pseudonocardiaceae. The sequence continues at coordinate 105 of JBOHGD010000008.1, forward strand.
GCGTGTGAGGATCGGGCGCCTGGTCACCGCGACGTTTTGTGGAATGGAGCACCCCCGGGGTGACCCAACTGGTCGTATCCCCTGCCGTGGCCTGGCACGAGGCCGGGCATGCCGTGGCGTACGTAGTCCACCGGGTGCGGTTCCGGACGGTCACGGCCCGCTGCACTCTGCCGGGTATCGCGGGCATGGTTGGACTGGATAAGTTGCCGGCTGATCCGAGGGTCCGGGCGGTGGTCGCCCATTGTGGGCCGCTGGCTGAGGCGCGGTGGCAGTTACTCCGTCATCAGGGCACCGGGCCTACCTGGGATGCCGACCGGCGCCGCTACGAGGCCGCCGCGTACGACACGGGTGGTGGTGCCGATATGGACACGGTCCGCGGCGCGCTACAAGCCTTGCACTCCGCGGGCGACCCGTACCGAGACGTGGGTCGAGACCTGATCCGGCTCAACTGGCGGCCGATCGAGCGGGTCGCGGCAGCCCTGGTCGAGCGTGACCTGTCCCATCTCGAGGTCGTGGGTCTGGCCGGTGCGGTGTGGTGAGCGGGCCCGATGTGGTCGCACTCGTCGACCAGGCCGACGCCGCCGGCCGCGACGGTGCCCGCATCATCGGCGCGTTGGCTGCGGAGTTCGGCGGGACGCTCCGCCAGGCCCAACCGGGCGGAGCCGCGGCCGTCATCGTGGCCAAACTCTTGGACCGGGCGGCCAGCGGCCAACTGGCCGGGTGCCTGCACCTTTCCCCCACCCTGGCGCCCGTGTGGTGGCTCGCGTCCCGGCCTGGCTGGCTCCGGTGCCTGACGTGCGCGCAGCGGGCCGCGCCGATCAGCGACCAGCACGCAGGCCGGACCTGTGACCTCTGCGGGGCCGCCGGCGAGGTGGTGTATCCGCACGCGGTGCGGCTCCGCCCCATCGTCCTGGATCCGCCGGGGTTACTGCGGGTAACAGGGATCGGTCCGGTGATCTGCCTGTCCCAGCTGTGCGCCACTTGCCGACCCGTGCACCCACCGGACCCGACGTGATCTGGCCACTCGCGTGGCTCCGTCGACCGACCCGCCACCAACAGGAGGAACACCCCCCGATGACCCCCCACACCAGCCCGCCTGACGTATCGACCCTGACCGACCGAGACCGGGAATTGATTGCGGGTTACACCACCGCCGTGCGGGTGGCGGTCGAGCACCTAGCCTCGGTTGTCGCTCGGCCGGCCTTCGGCACCGGATCTTCGCCGTATGCGTTGACCACGCAACTAAAAACGTGGTGGGAGGACCTGTCCCGTCTCACTCGGCTGCTCTCGCCGGCTGGACGCCCCTATCTCGAGGAAGAGCTCGCCCGCTGGTTCCGCAGCCGGGACGGCGTCTTGTGGGCTTGCGTCGCCGAGCTCGAGCGTCAGGCGCTCATCGGGGAGCCGGGCGTGCCGCGACCCGAAGATCCGTCTACCGGCCGCGTCGGCGAATTGGGCTACTACGGCTACACCGCAGGGGAGCCCTTCCGGTGGGATGACCCGGTCCGCGTGCACCTTGAAGTGGACAGCGGCGGCGTCGTCAGAGTGCTGCCGTCATGACCCGCGCTCGCAGGCTCCCACCGCTGCGTCTGCGGCGGCCGTTTTCGCCGCCGAAAGACGAAACCATGCGAAATGAAAACAGCCCGTCTTTGGCCGTCGATGTGGACCCGCTGCAAGCGGTACTGCAGGACCCTACTGACTGGGCCGCCCTGCTCCAGCAGCTCGACGACCAGGAGCCTCTCCGCGCTCTGCTGGCCACCCTGGACAACGACCCGGAGGTGCTCGCCGCGTTCCTGGACGTGCTCAACGGCGGGCCGAAAGCGGGGGATCTCAAGCACCGCCATTGGCTTTAAGTTAAACCGTCCCCCCTCAGCGTGCGGGTGCGCGCGTCAGACCCGCCCGTCGAGTGCTGCTGAGCGCTCGCTAGTCTGCCCGCACCCCGCAGACCCCGTAGACCGACAGGCCCGGCCCTCCATCACGGGGGGCCGGGCCTGTCGGTGCAGCCGTGCCCCCGTTTCGCTGGCGGGGCCGTGAGCGTCGCGCGGCGTGCGGCCACGATGCGACGAACCGGCCGCACCGGCATCCGAGAGCGACATGCGCCACCCGTAGGCCGTGTGGTGTCGTGCGTCATGGGCCGGGTGTGCCTGGCGGATCACCCGGGAGGGTGGCAAGTAGCCTCGGAATCACCTCCTCACCGAGGTGTACCGCCCCGGGGCGACGGCCCCGGGGCATCGGTGAGGAGCCGGTGAGGAGAGGTCCGTCATGGACGCTGAGGAAGCACGCACGATCGGCCGGCGGGTCCGCCAGGTCCGCTACGCGCGGCGCAAGTCCCTGCGGGTGATCGCCGGACTGGCTGGGATGAGTACGACGATGCTGCACCGGATCGAGGCCGGGCAACGGGCACTGGACAGCCGATCGGAGACCGTCGCGCTAGCGAACGCGCTAGAGGTCGCGCCGACTGATCTGGTCAGCCTTCCCGTGCCCGCACCAGCCGATGGGGAGGCTGACAGCGCAGCCGAAGAGGTGCGACTCGCGCTCATGGGGGTCAATCACCGGCACCCTGATGGGGAGGTTCTCACCCTGGATGCCCTGCGCGAACAGGTCGGTGCACTAGCCGACGCGGGTAACGAGGGTGATCAGGAGCTGATCGGCAGGGAACTCCCGGCCCTGATCCGCAACACGCACACCTCCGTCACAGATGGGCGGGACGTCGCCGAGCTACTCGACGTGGTGGTCGCCTTGCACACTCAGGTAACCATCGGCTGGTTGCGTACTGCCGGTGTGTCGATAGACCTGCGTGAGCAGGCCGCGCTGCTGGCACGGAATGCCGCCGAGGAGCGGGGCACCTTGACCGTGATGGGGCTTGCTGCGGGCGCGGCGGTCCGGGTGATGCTTTCCACGGGGGCATTCGACTTAGCGCAAGCCGAGCTCGACTCGGTGACCATGCCGACAAACACTCCGGAATCCACCCAGCTCGCCGGAATGCTGGCCTTGTTCCGGTCGCTGGTGGCCGCGTCGGACGGCCGCCAAGGGGACGTTGAGGCACCGCTGGAGTACGCCACGGAGCTGGCGCAGCGGACCGGGCAGGGCAACGCCTACTGGATGGGATTCGGACCGACGAACGTGGGTTTGTGGCGGATGGCGGCGGCGCTGGAGGTCAAGGACTACGACCGGGCCGTGGCCGTCGCGGAGGGCCTGAATCCGCGGGAGCACCCCAGCCATGAGCGGCAGGCCACGTACTGGATGGACTACGGCCGCGCGCTGGCGCGGCTGAACGGGCGGCATGAGGATGCCGTGCGGGCGTTCCGCACCGCTGAGCGCCTGTTCCCGATGCGGGTGCTGCGCAATCCGTTCGTCCGTGAGGTGCTCGCCGAGTTGCTGACCCGCTCGCGGCGTGACGCGGTCGGCCGGGAGTTGCGTGGGATGGCCTACCGGGCTGGCCTGCCCGTGTAGCCCATCCGGGGGATGTTCCGTCTTTAGAACACTCCCCGTTTCTGCACAGCCACGGTCGGTGCATGAACACGGGGGACCCGGACCGGGCCATCATGCAACGCGAGAATGAGCGCTCCCGCATGGTGGCGATGGGCAAACGCGCCGACGACGGGCAGGTGTGCACGCTGCTGCTGGTTGGTGAGACAGGCGGCGGCTGGTGCATCTACCCGCACGGGGTCGGCACGCTCGGGGTCCGGGTCCCGGCCACCGAGGCGCAGCGCCTGGCCCGCGCCATCCTCGGCGGCGCGTCATGACCGAGGTCAGCACGGAGCTGACGGAGTGGCTCGCGCTGCAGCGCATCCGGGCCGGCCGAATCTCCAAGCTGGTTGAAGGTCTCTACGTCGACTACGGCCGGCCGATTCCCGGCTACGTCAGTGATGCCCTGCAGCGGGCTGAGGCGGACGGCTTCACGGTCCTGACGGGTGACCCGATCGGCTACGGGTGGCGCATGTCGCTGTCCGATGCCGGTGCCGCCCGGTTCCACGTGTTGTGGGCCGCACGCCGCGCGACGCTCACCGCCCCTCCGGCGAAGTTCCTGCGAACCCCGACCGGGGTCTGGCCCGTCCTTAACCAGGGGGACCTTTAGACGCCGGTCGGTCGCCGGTCTGAGCAGTCCCTCCCCCGCGTGCTCCCGGCGGCCGGCCGGTTTCCATGATGAGCGGTAACACGATCACGCCTCCCACCGATCTACCTTACGATAAGCTGCCTTAGCGCAAGCTAGAAATGGGGGGATTTGTGATGATCTCCAGTACCGCCGTGGAACCGGCCACCACCCACACCGCTGCCGATCGGGCGGTGTCGGCGGGCACCCGGGCGCGCATCCTGGACGCCGTGCCCGACAACACCCGCCGCGCCTACACCCGCCAGTGGGACCTGTTCGCCGGCTGGTGCGCCGCGCACGGCCGGGCAGCGCTACCGGCCACCGGGGAAACCCTCGCCGAGTACGTCGCGGCGCTCGCCGACGCCGGACGCTCACCGGCCACCATCGAACAGGCCAGCGCCGCGATCCGCACCGCGCACCGCACCGCCGGACACCACCACCAGCCCGACACCCGAGCCGCGCGTCTGGTGCTCCGCGGGCACCGCCGGGACCGCGCCGAGTCCGGCCGCCGCGCCCGGCAGGCACCACCGGTCACGATCGACGCGCTGCGGGCCATGGTCGAGACCTGCGACCCGGCCACGGTGATCGGGTCACGTGACCGGGTGGTGCTGGTGCTCGGGCTGGCCATGATGGGGCGGCGCTCCGAGCTGGCCGCCCTGAACATCGACGACGTCACCGAAACCCCCGACGGCATCGAGGTGTTGATCCGGGCCAGCAAGACCGACCAGGACGCGCACGGCGCGGTGGTCGCGATCCCACCCGGGCAGCACCCGGACACCGACCCTGTTCGGCTGGCGCGGTCCTGGCTGGCCGTCCTCGCCGAGCACGGGATCACCTCGGGGCGGCTGCTGCGGTCGGTCACCCGCCATGGCCGGATCGGGGCCAGCATGTCGACCGTGGCGATCGGGGACGTCGTGCGCGCCACCGCGACACGAGCCGGGCTCGCCGAGGCGCACCGATACTCCGCGCACTCACTGCGCGCCGGCGGGGCCACCAGCGCATACCGGGCGGGTACGCCGGTGTCCGTCATCGCCGCGCACGGCCGCTGGTCACCCAACTCCCCCGTAGTGCTGTCCTACGTCCGCGCGGTCGACCGGTGGCGCGACAACGCGGTGCGGGGCATCGGACTGTAGCCGGATACCCCATGGGACTACACGCGGTCTCCCCTGCGGAGTCGTCGCGTAGCCTCTCGCGCCCGCATGTCGGCGGCCGACGCGCCGTAGCGTTCCAGCATCACGTCGGATGACCAGCCGGCCAGCCGCTTGAGGTCCCGCTCTTGGCCGCCGTTGATCAGGTAGTCGTGGGCGAAGGTGTGCCGGAACCGGTGCGGGTGCATCCGATCCTTGATCCCGGCCTGCGCGGCGCGGACCTTGATCCGTTCCCTGGCGCCGTCTGTCGACAGGGCGCCACGCTGGGTCACGAACAGTGTGGCCAGGTGTGCCCAGCGGTGCCGGCGCCGTTCACGCAGGTACCGGTCAACGGCACGCACGGTGCGGGTCGACAGGTACACCGGGCGCACCTTTTTGCCCTTGCCGGTCACCAGCGCCATCTCCCGATCCAGGTCGACATCGACGACTGCGAGGCCGCACACCTCGGACACCCGGACCCCGGTGTCCAGGAGTAGGCGGATCAGCGCTTCGTCGCGGCGGGAGTTGAAGTCCCGCCCGGCGCACGCGGCGATGAGCGCGGCCAGCTCGGAGTCGTCGAGCACCGGGACGGATTTCTCGGTCGGTGTCGGGGCGACCATCCCAGCCATGGGGTGCTCGGTCAGCTCCCGCTCGGTGACCAGCCACCCGCAGAACCGGCGCAGTCCCGCGAAGCGGGTCCGCACGGTCGAGGGCTCCCGGCTTTCGGCGAGGGTGGCGAGCCACTCCCGGATGTTGGTGCGGGTGAGCTCGTCGAGGGTGGTGGGCTGGTCATGTTCGGTGAGCCAGTCACTGAACTGCTGGACGCTGATGCCGTACAGGACACCGGTCCGCTCGGACTTGCCCTCGGCGCGCAGGTGCCGTTTGAAGCTCCCGCACAAAGTGTCCAGAGATTCCGCCACGGGGGGTAGGTTATCCGGCCAGCTGCCGCTATGCTAGTGGCTGCACGCCGCTAGTTGGACGTGTTTTCGCTGGTAGGACGTTTGGCGCGGCTGGGCTGGACCCGGGAGGGCTCGCCGGGCATTTTCGGGTATTCCGGGGGGTAGGGCAGGTCGCCGAGGTCGTGGTCGCGCTCGTCGCGCACCGACCAGTCCAGCAGCGTCTCCAGACCGAACGACTCATCGTCCAGACCCGCGTGCGGGTCACCCCGCTCGGCCAGCAGCACCGGCACGGTGCGGACGTCGAAGTCCTCCGGCTCGACCTGGGCCAGGTCCTCCCACGACACCGGCATGGACACCGTAGCCCTCGGCGTGCCGCGCACCGACCAGGCCGAGGCGATGGTCCGATCCCGGGCGGCCTGGTTGAAGTCCAGAAACACCCGCTCGCCGCGCTCCTCCTTCCACCACGACACCGTGGCCCGCTGCGGGATCCGCCGCGCCACCTCCCGGGCCAGCGCGATCACCGCACGGCGCACCTGCACGAACGTCCACTGCGGGTTGATCCGGGCCGCGACGTGAATCCCTCGGCCGCCGGATGTCTTGGGGTAACCCACCAATCCGGCTTCGGACAGCACCTCGCGCACCACCCCGGCCACCGTGACAGCGTCGGCGAAGGCGGTCCCCGGCTGCGGGTCGAGATCCACCCGCAGCTCGTCGGGGTGATCGACCAGGGGACGGCGTACCGGCCATGGGTGGAAGTCGAAGGTGCCCAGGTTCGCCGCCCAGGCCAGCACGGCGGGCTCGGTGGGGCATACCTCGCGAGCGGTCCGCCCAGAAGGAAAGGTGATCTCTACCGAGTCCACCCAGGACGGGGCGCCCCGTGGCACCCGCTTAGCGTAGAACGGCTGCCCAGCCATCCCATCGACGAAACGCTTGAGCGTCACCGGACGCTCGGCGAGCACGCTGAGCAGCGGCTCGGCCACGGCAAGGTAGTACTCCACGATCTGGCGCTTAGTGATGTCGCGATCAGGAAAATACACCTTGTCCGGGTTGGACACCCGCACGATGCGCTCGCCCCGAGGACCAGGCACCGTGAGCTCCAGTACGTCGCCGCGACCCACGACCGGCAAGCTACCGCACCATCGCGTCCCGCACAGCGCGCCGCCACCGGCCTCCGGCTGCCATCCCCTCTTGCGGGGCTTACCGTGGGAATGTGGTGCTCAGCAACTCCGCGGGCGAAGGGCCGGACGCCGGCCAGCGACGTTGGCTCGACGACGAGCTGATCGGGCTGGACCGCGATGATCCCGAGGTGCAGGCCTTCTCCGCGCACCTGACCCGCATTCACCGCAACCACCCTGGCTTCACCGTGGAGGGCTATCTCTCGGGAGTGCGGGACTTCGCCGACTCGGCCAACCGGACGCAGGGTCTGGCGCGGCTGGCAGCCGTGCTGGTGGTGGGGTTGCTCCTGCTCGGGGCGGCGTTCGCGGTGTGGCAGACCGCGGCGTTCATCGTCGGCGCCTTGCTGGGCTGATGCTGCAGCTAAGCCGGCGTAACCTGGTCGGCATGAAACCCGTCGAGGGTGTGACCCCCAAGGTGGTCAAGTCCGACGAGGAGTGGCGCGCTCAGCTCGCCCCGGAGGAATACGCCGTACTGCGCAAGGCCGGCACGGAGCGGCCGGGAACCGGTGAGTACGAACACACCAAGACCCGGGGAGTGTTCGAGTGCCGAGCCTGCGGCGCGGAGCTGTTCCGCAGCGATCACAAATTCGAGTCGCACTGCGGATGGCCGTCGTTCTTCACTCCACTGGCTGGTGACGCCGTGCTGCTGCGAGCGGACCGCGCCATGGGTATGAAGCGCACCGAGGTGCTCTGCGCCACCTGCCACAGCCACCTCGGGCACATCTTCGAGGGTGAGGGCTACGACACGCCCACCGACCAGCGCTACTGCATCAACTCGATCTCACTGCGTTTGGTCCCCGACGCCTGATCCGTGGCTCCAGCATCACCAAGCGCACGTCGACAATATTTTACTGATCCTGCGGCGGTCCGACATCAATGCGCGGGCTCGGATGCCTGGCGTTCAAACCCGGTACTGGCGGGACGGCGATCGCGGACGGAGAATCGATAGATCGAGATCTATGCCGGGGAACGCACCGCGGCTGACTGTCTGACCGGCACCAATGGACTCGGCCGGCCCCGGCCTTGAATTCTCGGCATGGTGAGTTCCGCCCTGGAACAGCCAGGTGCGTTTCAACCGATCGGCGGGTCGACCCGGGGCAGCGCCAGTCATTACTACTGGACCACGAGCCGGTAGAAGGGAACTCGCGATGGCTCTGAGGGTGCCGCTCACCCCGGCCACCGGTGGAGACACCGCCACTGAGCTGTCCGAACTGGAAAGGTGTCGATGACGGCCCGGCGGACGGGGACCGTGGTGCCCCTGATCGTCCGGGACGGTCGTCACCCACTGGTGTCGCTCACGATGCTGGCCTGCACGCTGTCCGGCATCTTGGGTCTGCTGCTCCCATCGAACCCGCAGTCGGTGATCGACCAGTTCGTGCCCGAGCCCTGGCGCAGCGTCTACTACCTGCTGCTTTGTCTGGCCGGACTGACCATCCTGGTCGGGGTGTGGCTGCCCGACCTGAGGGACCGGCTGATCTGGGAGCGTGTGGGGCTGTGGTTCTTCAGCGGAACCCTGCTCGTGTACCCGCTGGCGATCTACGCCATGCACGCGGGGAAGCTCGGATTCGGCGGGGTGATCTCCTGCTTGTTCGGGGTCGGAGGAGTCTGGCGTATCACCGCGATCACCTACCAGCTGCAGCGCTGGCGCAAAGCCGCCGAGGCGGCAAAGTCCTGATGCCGACGCTGTGGATGATTGTGCTGCAGCATCAGCAGTCACTGCCCTCCCTGCCAGCGGGATGGATCGCGGCGACGATCGTGTCGGTGTTCACCGGCACCGGATTCACCGCGATGCTCACCGCGCGGGCCACCCGCAGGAGTCTGGACTCCGACTCCCTGAAAAAAGTCGCCGACGCAACGGTGATGCTGCTGGATCCGATGCAGGCAGAGATCAAGCGGCTGGAGACGCAGGTACAGAGACTGACCGCGGTCGCTGCTGAGACCACCGAGAAATTCGAGCGAGCGCTGCGGCTGCTGCACCAGCACAACATCGAATGGCAGGATCGGTAACCACCGTCGAGCTCATCGCGTACGACGGTCGCGGTGCCTAGGGCAGTGCGGTCACAAGCTCGGCGACAGGTGTCCGGGGCCCGGTGAAGAACGGCACCTCCGCGCGGACGTGCCGTCGCGCGCCGCTGGCCCGCAGCGCACGCATCACATCGACGATCCGGTGCAGTTCATCGGCCTCGAAGGCGAGGATCCACTCATAGTCGCCCAGCGCGAACGAGGCGACCGTGTTCGCCCGCACATCGGGGTACTCACGAGCCTGCATACCGTGCTCGGCGAGCATCCCACGACGCTCCTCGTCGGGCAGCAGGTACCACTCGTAGGAGCGCACGAAGGGGTAGACGCACACGTAGCGCTTGGGCTCCTCGCCGGCCACGAACGCGGGCACATGGCTCTTGTTGAACTCAGCGGGACGGTGCACAGCGACGTTCGACCACACCGGCACGCTGGCCCGGCCCAGCGCGGTCGAGCGGCGCAGTTCGGCGTACCCGGCCTGCAACGCCTCGATCTGCTCGGCATGCCACCAGACCATCCAGTCGGCGTCGGCGCGCAGGCCGGCGAGGTCGTATACCCCGCGCACCACGACGCCCTTGCCCTCCAGCGCATCGAGATACTGCTCGGCCTCACCCGCTGCCTCGCTCCGATCGGCGGATAGCCGTCCGGGCTCGGCCCGGAACACCGACCACATGGTGTAGCGGATCGTGGAGTTCAACGCGGCGTAGTCAAGGCGGCTCATGACCCCATCGTCCCACCGCGCGCAGCGTCCGGTGACCCGAGCTGCTCAGCGGAGCCGAGATACCCGGCGATCCGGCGTGCGGCGGCGTCGGCGGTCCCGATGCACGCAGGCACGCCGACCCCGTGCAGCGCAGCGCCCGCCACCGCGAGGCCGGGCACCTCGGCCACCGCCCGCTGCACTGCGGCGACGGCGTCGAGGTGCCCTGGCGCGTACTGCGGCAACCCGCCGCCCCAGCGTGCCACCACGGTGGCCACCGGCGCGGCGGTGACCCCGGTGAGCGTCGCGAGGTCCATGCGCACGACCTTGACCAGCTCCGCGTCGTCGCGCTGCAGCATGGGCGCGTCGCCGTATCGGCCCAGCGAGCCGCGGACCAGCAACACCCGATCGGAGCAGACGTGCGCCCACTTGCGTCCGGAGTAGGTGAACGCCTTGACCGACAGCGGCTCGTCGGCGGCCACCAGCACTCCGGACGCTGACGGCAGGGCCTGCGCAGCGGCGACCGGCAGGGCGAGGCCGACCACCACGGAGGAAGCGACCTCGATCTGTTCGGCCCCCTTCGAGGCAGCGGGCAGCGGATCGGCCAGCAGCCGTCGCAAGGCCGGGGCCGGGACCGCAAGCAGTACCGCGTCGGCGTCCAGGTGCTCGGGCCGAGTGGCGCTGCCCAGCTCCAGTCGCCAGCCGTGGGGGGTACGGGCCAGGTCTCGCACCGGTGCCCCGAGCCGGATCGCTACCGCCGAGGCGCCGGCCAGCGCGTCGGTCAGACGCCCGAGCCCGCCGCGCAGGGTGCCGAACACCGGCGGCCGGGCGCGGCCCGGTTGCGGCACGTCGCCCAGCACGGTGGCGGCCGCAGCGAGCAGTGACCCGGCACCGTGGTCGAGTGCGGTGGCCACCGCAGGCAGCGTCGCACGCAGCCCCAGCGCATCAGCACGTCCCGCGTAGACCCCGCCGAGCAGCGGATCGATCAGCCGGTCGACGAGCTCGTCACCAGCACGCTCCCGGAACAGTGTCCCCACCGCGGCGTCCTGTCCGGGGACCCAGTGCAACGGCGTCGAGGGCTCCGCAGCCAGCCGCGTCAGCCCCGCGGCGGACAGCAGCCCGGCAACCTCGTCGACGGTGCCCGGCAGACCGAGCAAGGTGCGCGTGGGCAGCGGCCGGATGTGTCCGCCTGCTCGCACCGTGGGGGCCGCCGCAGTGGGGTGGGTCAGCTCCGCGCTCAAGCCCAGTTCCTCAACCAGGGCAGCCGCCTCCGGCCTGCGCACCAGGAACGCCTCCGCGCCCACGTCGAACGGCAGGCCACCCAACTCGACGGTGCGCAGCGCGCCACCGAGCCGTTGCGACGCTTCGACGAGCACGATCTCGGCGACTGGGCCGAGCAGGGTGCGCAACCGGTACGCCGCGGCCAGCCCGGAGATCCCACCACCGACCACGGCGACCCGCGCAGCGGTCCGCCTCGACGACTCGACCCTCACAGCGAGTGCGCCAGCTCCACGATGTGGGTCAGCACGTCCGGGTCGGTTCCGGGCAGCACACCGTGGCCGAGGTTCAGCACATGCGCATCGGCCGCGCGCCCCTCGGCGATCACCCGGCGCGTCTCCCGTTCGACCGCAGGCCACCCGGCCAGTAGCACCGCCGGGTCGAGATTGCCCTGCAGCACGACCGGACCGTGCGGACGGGTCGCACGGACCCGCTGCGCGGCCACCTCCAGCGGTATCCGCCAGTCCACTCCGGCGACATCCGCACCCGCCTCGGCCATCGCACCGAGCAGCTCCCCGGTACCGACGCCGAAATGGATTCGCGGCACGCCGGTGCTCGCCAGACCCTCCAGTACCCGGGTCGAGTGCGGGAGCACGAACTGCCGGTACTCCCGCTCCGACAGCGCACCCGCCCAGGAGTCGAACAGCTGCACCGCATCGACCCCGGCCGCTGCCTGCACCCGCAGGAACGTCAGCGCGAGCTCGGCGAGCCGATCGAGCAGCGCGTGCCAGACGCCGGGCTCAGAATGCATCAGTGCCTTGGTGCGCTCGTGGTGGCGACTCGGCCCGCCCTCGACAAGGTACGAGGCGAGGGTGAACGGGGCACCGGCGAACCCGATCAGTGGGGTGTCGCCCAGCTCGCCGACCACCAACCGCACCGCCTCGGCGACCGGCTCGACCGCCTCGGGCTCAAGGGGAGGCAACGCGGCGACGTCGGAGGCACTGCGCACCGGGTTGTCCACCACGGGGCCGGTGCCCGCCACGATGTCCAGCGCAACGCCCGCGGCATACAGGGGCACCACGATGTCGCTGAACAGGATCGCCGCGTCCACCCTGTGCCGACGCACCGGCTGCAGAGTGATGTCGCAGGCCAGCTCCGGGGTCATGCAGGCCCGCAGCATCGGCACGTCGGCCCGTACCTTGCGGTACTCGGGCAGGGATCGCCCAGCTTGCCGCATGAACCAGACCGGCAGCTGCGCCGGCCGTTCGCCGCGGGCGGCGACCAGCAGCGGTGCCTCGGGGAGCAGCCGGCGTGCGGTGGCCGGCTCGGTCGTCCTGGTCATCTCGCCACCATCGTCGCACGGGTTGGTCCCGGCCCGGCGTGGCGGGCTGACTGGCCGGCCCCGCCCATGTCACGGTGTGCTCGGCGAAAGAGCCGAACCGTACCCGCGGGAGGTGCGCATGTCCCCCCACGATGCCGTCACTGTCGAGATCGCCTGGTGCCCTGGGTGCCAGACCGACCGCACGGTCGAAGTCGTCGCGCTGGCCGGTGATCCCGGACCGGTAGCGGTCTGTGTGGACTGCGGGCTCGGAATCGAGACCTGGTGGTCGCCCGAGCTGTCCTCGACAGCCCGGCCCCGTGTCGCCAGGGCATCGTGACCCCCCCTCCGGTTCCGTATACTCCGATGCCGCGGCGTGGCGGGAAGACCACCAGCGGCAGTACTCCTAAAGTGTCTGGTGTGTCCGACCTGGCGGCCGCCCCGGAGGTCTTCCGCAGGGCGGTGGTTTCGCTGAGCGCGGTACAGCCTCGCCCGGAGGTCCGGTTCGACCCGGTCCCGGCCCCTGGCCGGTTGGCGCCGTGGACCTACGCCTGGGGCCTGGAGCTTCCCAGCGACGCCCCCGCGGCAGCGATCGGACGGCTGGTTCTGCTCCACGAACCGGACGGCCAGGACGCCTGGGGCGGCGGCACCATGCGACTGGTCGGCTTCGTTCGCGCCGATCTGGATGTCGAGTTCGCAGGCGATCCACTGCTGCCCGCGGTGGGCTGGTCCTGGCTCACCGATGCACTGCGCTGCCACGGCGCGGAGCACACCGCGCTCGGCGGCACCGTGACCCAGACCTCGTCAGCCCGGTTCGGTGACATCACCGGACCGGAGCGGACCGATGAGGTCGAGCTGCGGGCCTCGTGGACGCCCCTCGGCGAGGATCTGAGGGCACACAGCGAGGCCTTCTGCGAACTGATCGCCACGGTGGCCGGGCTTCCTCCGGTCGGAGTCGTGGCTCTCGGCAAGCACCGCGACTGACCTCACCCAGGCAGTCCGCGCGCCGCCGGTTCCCCCGAGTTTCGCGCCTCAGGTGGCTTACAAACTGTGACCACAATGGCACACACGGTCAGCCCAACGGATAGACCAAAATAGGGAGTCGTATATCAGGGCCTCCGCGTTACGTGGTCTTCGAAGTTCTCGCCTGATCGTGCGACCGCCGATGGCGTCTTTGCTGTCAGATTGCCAAGAACGTGCGCGCGTCGCCCCCGTTACCCCGCTCGGACGGCTACTCTCCCCCGTACGACACCACCCTCGGTCGAGTAGCGGCGCGGTTGCTTGGACGAGGTCCCGGTGCGGTCGGGGGGCACGACCGACTCCAGGGAGGTAGCGACGTGGCTGCTGTCGGATACGGTGCGACCGTTCGGTCGACGCCGTCCGGCGCCGTCCCGGCGTCAATGGTCCCGCATCCGCGGGAGGAACTGTTTACAGTGCTGGTGGTCGACGACCATCCGTTACTGCGTGAAGCAATTGCTTCACGTTTGGTGACAATGGGAGCCGGCACAGTGCATGAGGCCGCCACGGTGGCCGAGGCGAGGGCCCGTGCCCTGGCCTCGGGCCCGTGCGATCTCGCGATACTGGATCTCAGCCTGCCCGACGGGAGTGGGTTGGACCTGGTCGGCGAACTTCGCGGCCAGGGCTGGCCGCGGATCGTCGTGCTCGCCTCGTCCGACGATCCACATGCCGTGCGGGCGGCATTCCAGACCGGGGCACAGGCTTATCTACTCAAGTCGGCGTCCCCTACGGTGGTGACCGACGGGGTACGCCGGGTACTCGAGGGTGGGGTATACGCGGACCCGACGGTGGCGCCGATGCTGGCGTCGGGCACCCGGGTGCCGGGGACCGACAACACCCCGCGGGAGCTGTCGGCTCGGGAGGTCGAGGTCCTTCAACTGGTTGCCGATGGCCAGTCCAACAAGGAGATCGGTGAGGCACTGAGTCTCTCCGCGCTCACGGTGAAAAGCCACCTGTCCCGCATCGGGCGCAAGCTCGGCACCGGTGACCGGGCCCAGATGGTGGCTCTGGCGATGCGGGCCGGTGTGATCCGCTGACTGGGACCACACCGGTTCCGCTGCTCGCACCGGCGGCTGGAGTCCCGCCGGTCGTCGCCTCCGGGCCAGCCCTCGAGGCGGCGGCCACGGCGGTGGCGGCCGGCACGGGACCGGTCGCCGTGGACACCGAGCGCGCCTCCGGCTACCGCTACTGGCAGCGTGCCTACTTGGTCCAGCTCCGCCGTGCGGGGACGGGCACGGTACTCATCGATCCGACCGGTCTCGATGACCTGTCCGGACTGGCCGACGTGCTCAACCCACTGGAGTGGGTACTGCACGCCGCCTCTCAGGATCTGCCCTGCCTCGCCGACCTCGGGCTGGTGCCCCGCGCCCTGTTCGACACCGAACTGGCCGCCCGGCTGGCCGGGTTCGAGCGGGTCGGGCTGGGCGCGCTGGTCGAGGAGCTGCTGGGCTTCCAGCTGCAGAAGGGGCATGGTGCCGCGGACTGGTCCCGCCGCCCGTTGCCCGCCGAATGGCTGATCTACGCGGCGCTGGATGTCGAACTGTTGTTGACGCTGCGCACGACGATCGCTGCTGAACTAGACGCCCAGGGCAAGTCGGGCTGGGCCGCCGAGGAGTTCGAGGCGGTGCGCACGGCCGGACCACCGGCCCCGCGGGTCGATCCGTGGCGCAGGACTTCCGGGATGCACCGCATCCACAAGCCCCACCAGCTGGCCGCCGTACGAGAGCTCTGGCTGGCCCGCGAGCAGATGGCCCGATCGCGCGATGTCGCACCGGGGCGCGTACTACCCGACTCCGCGATCATCGACGCGGCCCTGGCCGACCCGCCGGACGAGGCCGCGCTGCTGGCCCGTCCCGTGTTCGGCGGCCGCTCACAACGACGGGTGGTCAAGACCTGGCTCGCCGCGTTGCAGACCGCCCGGACCCTGCCTGTCGGCGACCTGCCGCCAGTGCGTGCGGCAGGCGATAGCCCGCCACAGGTGAACCGCTGGCAGGACCGCGACCCGGCGGCGGCGGCCCGGCTGACTGCGGCGCGCGCCACGCTGACCGAGGTCGCCGAGCACCACCAGCTGCCGGTACAGAACCTGCTGCAACCAGACCTGGTCCGGCGGCTGTGCTGGGAACCTCCCGAACCGCTGGACGCCGCTGCCGTGGAGCGCGAGCTGACCGCCGGTGGTGCGCGACGCTGGCAGCGCGAGCTCACCGTGCTCCCCCTCACCACAGCGCTCAGCGGGTAGCTCGGCACGAGCCACCTACTCCACGGGCAGGTGCACCGTCACGGCGAGGCCGCCACCGGCGACCGGGTCGGCATGCACGGTGCCGCCGTGCGCACTCACCACCGCCCGCACGATCGACAGACCCAGCCCCGCGCCGTCCCTGGAGGTGCGGGCCACCCCGCCGCGGTGAAACGGCTCGAACAACGCGTCCACCGCCTCGGCCGCGACCAGTTCACCAGAGCCGCTGACCCGCAACGTCGCCCGCTGGCCCGCCATCCCGGTCCACACCTGCACCCAGCCACCATCGACGTTGTGCCGCACCGCATTCTCGACCAGATTGCCCACCACCCGCTCCAGCAACGCCGGGTCGCCGGTGACCGGCGACGACGCGGTGTGCGCACTCACCCGCAGGCCCCGGCCGCGGCTCTCCGGCTCGACGATCCGCAGTGCGACGCCGGCCAGCGCGGCCAGGTCGACGGACTCCCGCGTTCGCAGCGCGCTGCCCTCGGTCCGGGCCAGCACCAGCAGCCCGTCCACCAGTTGCTGGGCACGCAGGGTGGCGTCCCGGATCACCTCGGCCATTCGGCGCAGCTCCGCCTCGTCCGCGACGGGATCCGCGAGCGTGACGTCCACCTCGGTACGCACCACAGCCAATGGGGTCCGTAACTCGTGGCTGGCGTTGGCCACGAACCGGCGTTGCGCGTCGAAGGCGGCCTGCAGCCGGTCGAGCATCGCGTCGAAGGTATCGGCAAGCTCGGCCACCTCGTCTCGTGGGCCGGGCAGCCGGAGGCGTTCGTCGAGCGACTCGACGGACAACCGCCGCGCGGTTCCGGTGACATCGTGCAACGGGCGCAGCACGTGCCCGGTGAGCACCCAGGCAAGCAGGGCGGTGGCAGTCACGGCGAGCAGGAAGGCCACCGACCCGGCCTCCAGCACCCGCACCCTGGCCGCCTCCCGCAACGCCTCCCCCAGCCGGTCGGCGGCCACCGGCACACCATCCACCCGGACAGTGCTCCCCGGCGGCAGGTCCGGCACCGCGGCCACCACCCCGCCGACCAGCAGCCAGCCCAGCCACAGCAGCAACGCGCTGCTGGCCGCCGACAAACCGGTGGCCAGCAGGGTGAGCCGGGCACGCAGCCCGGGCCCGCGTCGGGGCCTCACCGGCTGCTCAGCCGGGTGCGGAGCCGGCGGCGGGCACCCGGTAACCGGAGCCGACCACGGTCTCGATGATGCCCGGTTCGCCGAGCTTCTTACGCAGGGTCATCACGGTGACTCGTACCGTGGTGGTGAACGGGTCGGCGTTCTCGTCCCATACCCGCTCCAGCAGCTCTTCGCTGCTGACCACGCCACCCCCGGCGGAGAGCAGCACCTCGAGCACCCCGAACTCCTTGCGGGTGAGATCCACCGGCGCGCCGGCCCTGCTCACGGTGCGCCGCGACGGGTCGAGCACGACGTCGGCGACGCTGAGCACCGGGGGCACGGCAGGGGTGGCGCGCCGACCCAATGCGCGCAGCCGGGCGACCAGTTCGGGAAAGGCGAACGGTTTGGACAGATAGTCGTCGGCACCCAGCGAGAGCCCGGCCACCCGATCGGACACCGTCCCGCTGGCCGTGAGCATGAGCACCCGGGTGACCGCAGCCGAACTCACGATCTCGGCGCACAACTGGTCGCCGGACATCCCCGGCAGATCGCGATCGAGCACCACGACGTCGTAACGGGTAACCGAGGCTTTCTCCTGGCCGCTGTCTCCGTCGTAGGCGACATCCACGGCCATGCCCTCGCGGCGCAGGCCACGAGCGACCGCGTCGGCCAGCGGCTGCTCGTCCTCGACGATCAGGATGCGCACCCCTTCACATTCCCATATCTGCGCCTCCGCAGCTGCACAGGCGTGCCTACGAGGCGGTTTCCGGGGCCTCCGCGGCCAGCGGTGGCTCGGGTGTCCCGAGCAGTCCGGCCGCCCAGCCGGTCACCGCTCTGGCCACATCCTGCGCGGTGAGCCCGAGATCGGCGAGCACCTCGTCGCGGGAACCGTGGGCGAGGAACCGCTGCGGAATGCCGAGGTCGCGCAGTGGCACGTCGACCTCCGCATCACGCAACGCGGCAGCCAGCGACCAGCCGAAACCGCCGTGTCGCCCCCCGTCTTCGAGGCTGACGACCAACCGGTGCCGCTCGACCATCCGCACCAGCACCTCGGGCACCGGCAGCACCCAGCGGGGATCCACCACGGTGACGCCGATGCCCTGGTCGGCCAGCCGGGCGGCGGCCGCCACGGCCAGTGCGGCGAACGCGCCGACACCCACCAGCAGCACGTCCTGGCTGCAGCCCGGAGCGGGCCTGCACAGCACATCGGCCTCCCCGATGCGCTCCAGAGCCGGAATCGACTCGATCACGGCGCCCTTAGGGAACCGCACCGCGGTCGGCCCGTCGTTCACCGCGACCGCCTCGGCCAGCTCCTCGCGCAGGGTGCCGGCATCCCGCGGCGCTGCCACCCGGATTCCCGGCACGATGCCCAGCACGGACAGGTCCCACATGCCGTTGTGGCTGGCGCCGTCGTCGCCGGTGATGCCTGCTCGGTCGAGCGTGATCGTAACCGGGACGCGCAGCAGGGCCACGTCCATGAGCAGCTGGTCGAACGCGCGGTTGAGGAACGTCGAGTACAACGAGACGACCGGGCGCAGCCCGCCCAGCGCCAGCCCCGCCGCGGAGGTGATCGCATGCTGCTCGGCGATGCCGACGTCATAGCAACGGTCCGGGAAGCGCTCGGCGAAAGCACCCAGGCCGGTCGGGCCGGGCATCGCCGCGGTCACCGCCACAAGGTCCTCGTGCTCGCCGCCGAGGCGGATCAGCTCCTCGGTGAACACGCTGGTCCAGGTGATCCCGGCCGGGGTGATGGGCGCACCGGTCTCCGGGTCCATGACCTTCACCTGATGCATGAGCTCGGCGGCGTCGTTCTCCGCGGGCCGGTAGCCGTTACCCTTCCTGGTCACCGCGTGCACGATCACCGGTCCGCCGAAGGCCTTGGCCCGGCGCAGCGCCGCCTCCATGGCACGCAGGTCGTGACCGTCCACCGGGCCCAGGTACTTCAGCCCCAGGTCCTCGAAGAGGATCTGCGGGGTCAGGGCATCCTTGAGGCCGCGCTTGGCGGCGTGCAGAGCGGCATAGATCGCCCGGCCCACCACCGGGGTGCGTTCCAGCGCCTGCTTGCCCTGGTACAGCACCCGCTCGTAACCCGGCCGCAGCCGTAGGGTGGTGAGATGGTCGGCGAGGCCTCCGATGGTCGGCGAGTACGACCGGCCGTTGTCGTTGACCACGATCACCACCGACCGGTTCTTGCCCGCAGCGATGTTGTTCAGTGCTTCCCAGCACATCCCACCGGTCAGCGCACCGTCCCCGACCACCGCCACGACGTGCCTGCGCGGCCCGAGATGGGCGAAGGCTTTGGCCAGCCCGTCGGCGTAGGACAACGCGGCCGACGCGTGACTGGACTCCACCCAGTCGTGCTCGCTCTCCGCCCTGCAGGGGTAGCCCGATAAACCACCCCGCTTGCGCAACCGGTCGAAACCCTCCGCCCGGCCGGTGACGATCTTGTGCACGTAAGCCTGGTGCCCGGTGTCGAACACCACCGGGTCCTGCGGGGAGTCGAACACCCGGTGCACTGCCAGGGTGAGCTCCACCGCGCCGAGGTTCGGGCCGAGGTGCCCTCCGGTGCGCGACACCTTCTCGACCAGGAAGGCACGGATCTCCGAAGCCAACTGCGTCAGAGCCCCCGCATCGAGTTGCTTGACATCCTGAGGACTCCGAATCAGTTGCAGCACGGTCACCGTGTCTCCCACCTCACTCGTCACCAGCGTCCGGGCCCATGCCCTCCGATTGGGGGCCGCCTCAGGCCGACCGGTGGCCCAGTTTACGGAGCGAATCGATATCGGTCCGGTGTATCGACATCTGTCACGGTTCCAGCAATGCCAGGCATTCGACGTGGTGGGTCATGGGAAAGGTGTCCAGCGCCCGTAACGCCACCAGCCGATAGCCGCCTTCGACGTACCCGGCGATGTCCCTGGCCAGCGCGGCCGGGTCGCAGCCGAGGTGCACGATGCGCCCGGGTTCCCGGCCCGCCACGGCGGCGGCCACCCGCCGGCCCGCACCCCGGCGGGGCGGGTCGAGCACCACGACATCGGGGCTGCCGGGCAGCCGGGCCAGCGCTCGCTCCACCCGTCCGGTGACGAAACGCACCTGTGGCAGGTCAGCCAGCGCCACCTGGCCCGCCACGACCGCACGCCGGGAAGACTCGACGACGGTGACCGACCCGGTCGGCCCGACTTGACCGGCCAGCACCGACGCGAACAGCCCCACCCCGCCGTAGAGGTCCCACGCGATCCCGCCGGCCGGCGCGCCCGTCCAGTCCCGGACGATCGCGGCAAGTGCATCCGCCGCAGCCGGGTGGACCTGCCAGAAGCTGTGCGCATTCACCTCCCAGCGACGGCCGGCTGCCTGCTGCACAGCTCGCCCGGTGCCGCGCACCCAGGTGGGGGGCCGGCCCGCACGCAGCTCGGCCACATGCAGCCGGCCCGCGTCGTCTCTCACCACCTCCAGCTCGCTCCCAGGGCGCCAGCCGCGGCTGAGCACCTGGTCCAGGGCCCCGGGTGCGGCCAGCGGGCAGGTGGGGACCGGCCGTACGGTGTGGCTGCGGTGCACCCGGAACCCGGCTCGTCCCGCCCCGTCCACCGCGAGCCGGGTCCGGGTCCGCCAACCCAGTGCCCCACCGGGCAGCTCTTGCACGGTCACCGCGACGTCCAGCCCAGCGATCCGGCGCAGCTGCTCGGCCACCACCTCGGCCTTGAGCCGGCGCTGCACAGCGGGGTCGACGTGCTGGTAGTCGCAGCCCCCGCAGCCGCCGGGTCCGGAAGCCGGGCACGGCGGCGGCACCCGCCCCGCCGCGGGTTCGAGTACCTGCACCGCATCGGCCCGGCAGTAGGACCCACCACGATCCTCCGTGACCACCGCTCGCACGCGCTCCCCCGGCAGCGCGTGCCGGACGAACACCACCCGGCCCTCGTGCCGGGCCACGCAGAACCCACCGTGGCCCACTGGCCCGACGGTGAGCTCCAGATCGGGACCTGAGGGGGCGGTCACTTCTGGTCGACCTGCCGCTGTGGCGACCCGAACGCGGTGTCCTCCGGAGCCGGAGCGTCGGCGCCCCCGGGAGCGGAACTCTCGGCCCGCGCGCCGCCATCGGTGGGGACGGTGTCCGGGCCGGGTTCCAGGCCTCGGCGCACCACGCCCGGTACGAAGGAGTCGCGCTCCGCGAACCGGGCGGAGGAGCGTAGCTGCCAGGGCACGCTGGTGACCATCACGCCCGGCTCGAACAACAGACGGCCCTTGAGCCGCAGCGCGCTCTGGTTGTGCAGAATCTGCTCCCACCAGTGGCCCACGACGTACTCCGGGATGAACACGGTGACGACATTGCGGGGGTTGCTCGAACGGATCCGCTTGACGTAGTCGACAACCGGCCTGGTGATCTCCCGGTAGGGCGACTCGACCACCTTGAGCGGCACCGGCAGGTCCCGTGCCTCCCAGTCCGCGACCAAGCCCTGGGTACTCGCGTCGTCGACGTTGACGGTGACTGCCTCCAGCACATCGGGACGAGTGGCGCGGGCGTAGGCGAGCGCCCGCAGGGTCGGCAGGTGCAGCGTGGACACCAGCACGATCGCGTGGTTACGCGAGGGCAGCACGGCGTCGGTCTCCCGGGGCGCCAGCTCCGCCGACACCCTGTCGTAGTGCCTCCGGATCGCCCGCATCACCGCGAAGATCACCACCATGGCCGCGATCGCGATCCAGGCGCCCTGGAGGAACTTGGTGAGCAGCACTACGACCAGGACCAAGCCGGTCATCACCATTCCGATGGCGTTGATCGCCTGGGACCGCCGCATACGACGACGCGCGGCTGGACCGGTCTCGGTGGCCAGCAGGCGGTTCCAATGTCGCACCATCCCGGTCTGGCTCAGGGTGAACGAGACGAACACCCCGACGATGTAGAGCTGGATCAACCGGGTGACCTCCGCCTCGAACGAGACCACCAGGATGATCGCCGCACCGGCGAGGAACACGATGCCGTTGGAGAAGGCCAGCCGATCTCCGCGGGTGTGCAGCTGGCGGGGCAGGTAGCGGTCCTGCGCCAGGATCGAGCCCAGCACCGGGAAACCGTTGAACGCGGTGTTGGCGGCCAGCACCAGAATCAGCGCGGTCACCGTGGTGATGAAGAAGAAGCCGGCCGGGAAGCCGTGGAACACCGCTTGCGCGATCTGCGCCACCATCGTCTTCTGCACATACCCCGCAGGCGTTCCGATCAGCTGCCTGGCCGGATCCTCGGCCATCTTCACTCCGGTGAGCTGGGCGAGCATGATCAGGCCCATCAGCATGGTGACCGAGATCGTCCCGAGCAGCAGCAACGTGGTGGCGGCATTGCGGGACTTCGGCTTGCGGAACGCCGGAACCCCATTACTGATCGCCTCCACACCGGTGAGTGCCGCACAACCGGAGGAGAACGCGCGCAGAATCAAGAACGCCATGGCCGTGCCGACGAGATGGTCGGGCTCGGCGCGCAGCTCGAATCCGGCGGACTCAGCGCGGACTTGGTCACCGAGTAGCAGAACCCTGGCGAACCCCCACCCGATCATTGTGAAGATGCCGATCATGAACGCATATGTGGGGATCGAGAAAGCAGTTCCGGACTCCCGGATACCCCGGAGATTGGCCGCGGTGATCAGCACGATCGCGGCGACTGCGAACGCCACCTTATGGGTAGCCACGAAAGGCACCGCCGAGCCGATGTTCGAAGCCGCCGCGGAAATGGACACCGCGACGGTGAGCACATAGTCGACGAGTAACGCACTGCCCACCACCAGCCCGGCAGTACGACCCAGATTCGTTGTGGCGACCTCGTAGTCCCCGCCACCCGACGGGTAGGCCCGCACGTTCTGCCGGTAGCTGGTCACCACGACCAGCATGACCACCGCCACGGCGAGCCCGATCCACGACGCGAGCGAATACACCGTGATCCCCGCGACGGAGAGCACGAGAAAGATCTCCTCAGGGGCGTAGGCCACCGAGGACATGGCGTCCGAGGCGAAGACCGGCAGGGCGATACGCTTGGGCAGTAGCGTGTGACTGAGCCGTTCGCTACGGAACGGCCTCCCGACGAGGATCCGTTTCGCGGCGGTGGCGAGCTTTGACACGCGCGAAGCCTACGGCTGCGCGGGCGGCCCGGCGCGCAGTGGCGTCGCGGGCGACGCTACGGTCTCCCGCAATCGTCGACCCTGGAGTGGCCGAGTGCATGTCGTGATCATGGGTTGTGGCCGGGTGGGCTCCGGTCTGGCCCTCGCGTTGGAACGTCTCGGACACGACGTGGCGGTGATCGACCGCGACCTGCACGCCTTCCGGCGGCTCGGTGCCGACTTTCACGGCCAGCAGGTCCTCGGTACCGGCTTCGACCGCCAGGTACTCATTGAGGCCGGCATCGAGCGTGCCGGAGCCTTGGCGGCGGTGTCCTCCGGCGACAATTCCAACATCATCTCCGCGCGGGTGGCCAGGGAGACCTTCGGCGTGCAGCGCGTGGTCGCCAGGATCTACGACCCCAAGCGGGCTGCGGTGTACGAGCGGCTCGGTATTCCGACCGTGGCCACCGTGCCCTGGACCACCGACCGCTTCCTGCGCATGTTGCTGCCCGACGGCGGGTCCACCGCGTGGCGTGATCCTTCGGGACGGGTCGCGGTGCTGCAGTTGCCGTTGCACGAGGGATGGGTGGGACGCAGCGTGCGCAGCCTGGAGGAGCGGACCAGCGCGCGGATCGCCTTCATCATCCGGTTCGGGACCGGGGTACTGCCGGGCAGCCAGACAGTGCTGCAGGCCGATGACCAGGTCTACGCCGCCGTTATCTCCGGCACCGTCACCGACGTCACCACCGCAGCGTCCGCCGCGCCGCCGAACGACTGACCCAGCGAACGACTGATCGGAGAGCCGCCATGCGTGTGGCCATCGCCGGAGCCGGCGCGGTCGGCCGATCCATCGCGGCCGAACTGCTCGGATTCGGCCACGACGTGATGCTCATCGAGCGGGATGCCGGCCAGCTCGACCCGCAGGAGGTCGAAGCCGCCGAATGGGTGCTCGCCGACGCCTGCGAGGTGGCCTCGTTGGAGGAGGCCGGGCTGGAACGTTGCGATGTGGTCATCGCGGCGACCGGCGATGACAAGGTCAACCTGGTGGTCTCGCTGCTGGCCAAGACGGAGTTCGCCGTACGCCGCGTGGTGGCCAGGGTGAACGAGCCCCGCAACGAGTGGCTGTTCACCGAGGCGTGGGGGGTGGACGTCTCGGTCTCGACGCCCCGGATGCTCGCGGCGATGGTCGAGGAGGCCGTCAGCGTCGGTGACCTGGTGCGACTGATGACGCTGCGGCAGGGGCAGGCCAACCTGGTCGAGGTGACGCTGCCCTCGGACACCCCGCTGGCCGGGCGTCCGGTGCGGGAGTTGACGTTACCGCCCGATGCCGCGCTGGTGACCATCCTGCGCGGCGGCCGGGTGATCGTTCCGCAGGGTGACGATGCTCTCGAAGGGGGCGACGAACTGCTGTTCGTCGCCACCGCGGACGTGGAAACCGAGGTGCGCGCGGCGCTGGGCCGCAATCCCTCCTGATCCCTCCTAGTCGCTCTACCCGGTGGCCTGGACCGCACGGGCGCGCCGGATCGCCCAGATCGTCACCAGCGCAGCCACGGCGGTCAGCGGCAGGCCCATCGCCAGCCGGGCCACGCCGAGCAGAGCAGTCTCCTGCGCCTCGTACAACCAGTGCTGCACCCCGAAACGGGCCAGGAAGAACACCGCCCACACCAGCGTCGCGACCTCGTAGCCGAACCGGGCGCGGCGATCGAGGCGCCACGGCGACCCGACTCCGTTGAGGACCGACCAGAGCACTCCGACCAGCGGCCTGCGCACCACCACCGACAGCACGAAGGCGAGCCCGAGAACCAGGCTGTACCAGATGCCGTAGAGGAAGAACCCTCGTGCCTCCCCGGTGCGGTAGGCGATGAAGGCGCACAGGCCCACCCCGAGGATGCCGGACACGGCAGGCTGCAGTGGCTCTTTGCGAAGCAGCCGCCACAACCCCACCGCGACCCCGGCGCCCAGCGAGGACCAGATCGCCGGCTGCAGCCCGGTCAGGGTGTTCACCACGACGAAGACCAAGACCGGCACCACCGAGGCCACCAGGCCCCCCACACCGCCCATCTGCTGCAGCAGGGTGGGGCTGCTGCGCTCTGAACCCGGTACCGGGTCCGAACCCGGTACAGACCGCGAGACCTCCACGACCCCAGGGGACGCGGAGGATTCCGATGGGTCAGGGGCTCTGGCTTCGGGCGCGGGCTTCCGGGTAGCCGCGTCCTCCGGGAACGGGTGCGTCATGAACTCCGCTGCAGTTCGTAGTAGGGGTTGTAAAGAACCTTGCGGCCATCCCGGACAGCTAGCCGTCCAGATGCCCGGACGGTACGGCCGGGCTCGATGCCCGGGATCCGGCGACGGCCCAGCCAGACCAGCGTGATTCCTTCAGTGCCGTCGAACAACTCGGCCTCCAGAGTAGCTACCGCCTCCCGAGGACACAGTTCCACACTGCGCAGTCGCCCCAGCACCGTCACCGACTCACCGCAAGCACACTCGCTGGCCCGCTGGGCACCCGCCTGCTCGACGCGCTGGCACAGATCGTCGGCGTCCAGCTCGGTGGCGTCAGTGGTCAGCCGCCGGACCAGACGCCGCCAGTAACCGGGAGCCGCGCCGCTCATGTCGAACTCCGCCACCGATCCCGGGTCCCCCGACGGACCCACGTCTACCTCAGCGTAGTCGGTGACACCCCGTTCCTGCCTCCCCAACGATCGGAGCCGCCCGGAGGTCGTTCAAGGGTTCGGTCACGCGCCGAACGGTGCCGGACCGCTCCCGGCGGCGGAGTCGTCCTGCCCAGCGGTGGCCAGCTTGAGCTGATCGGCGAGTGCCCCGGGCAGTTGCAACGGCAGCGGGCTGCGCACCGGCAGCGGCTCCGCTCCACGCACCACCACGGTCTCCCGGATGACATCACGCAGCAGCGCGGCCCGCGCCTCGGCGTACTCGGCAGGCCCGGCTGCCACGCCACGCAACATCCACCGCGGACCGTCCACCGCCAGGAACCGGAGCACGCCATCCGGGGTGATCGCCTCGATCTCCTCGCCCCATTCGCCCTTCGCGCGAGCGACCTGCGCGCCATCGGTACGCAACCGTGCCACCAGCTCTCTGGCGACCTCGGTCCACAACCGGGCGCTGCGGGGGGCGGCGAATGCGGTGACGGTGAGCTGGCCGAGAGCGGTCATCAGATGCACCGCCCGCACCGGCCCGGATCTGTCCACTTCGACCTGCAGCTGCGCTCCCTCGGGTATCGGCAGCCGCAACGAGCCCAGATCCAGCCGGATCCGCCCGTCATCGGGCTCCTCTGCGGCGTCGAAGGGGCCGGAAGCGGGCTCCTGATCGAACGCCTCCGGGTCGGAATCCTCGGGGTCGGAATCGTCGGGGTCCACACCGTCCGGATCGAATGCCTCCGGGTCGAGAACCTCAGGGGCGTCCTCCCCGGGCGGCTGCTGCTGCGCCCTGCGGCGACGTCCGAACACTGTTCAACCCTCTCCCTCGTACCCAAGCCCGGTCGACCCGTATCCGGCTGTCCCCCGGGGCGAGCCCGGTAAGGCGGTCACCTCGCGGAACGCCACGCGCTCCACCCGCTGCACGACCAGTTGAGCGATCCGGTCCATCCTGTGTAGCACCACGGACTCTCGCGGGTCGTGGTTGACCAGACAGACCCGCACTTCCCCCCGATAGCCCGCGTCGATCGTGCCCGGAGCATTGACGATGCCCAGCCCGGATCGGGCTGCCAGCCCGGATCGGGGGTGAACGAAGCCCGCGTACCCAATGGGCAATGCGATCGCGATACCGGTCCCCACCACCATCCGTTCCCCCGGCAGCAGGACGAGTTCCCGGGTGGTGACCAGATCCGCACCCGCATCGCCGTCATGTGCGTAACGAGGTACCGGAACTGCCGGGTCCAGCCGGATCAGCAGCACGTCGACTCCGAACACCTCGGCCGGGCACACGGCGGGCGAGACTACCCTCGTCGGCATGTCCGATCGCTCGGCCCCGGGTCAGCGGCCACCCGGCCGTGTACCCAGCACCGCACCCGCCTTCAACGAATGGCACTCGGTGCCGTGGTGGTGGTGGCCGCTGGGCATCGGGGTGGCCGTTCTGCTGGCGGCCGAGGTGCATATGGGATATCCGGGCGTGCGGGCCTGGCTTCCGTACCTGCTGACCGTGCCGCTGGCCGGCGCGGTGCTGCTCCGGATGGGCAGTCGGCGGGTCCGGCTCTCCGGCGGCGAGTTGCGGGTGGGGCCTGCGCACGTGCCGCTACAGCATCTGGGACAGGTGCACGTCATCGCCCCGGCCGATAAGCGGCGGGCATTGGGTCCTAACCTGGACCCGGCCGCATTCGTGCAGCACAGCCCCTGGATCGGACCGCTGGTCCGGGTCGAGCTCACCGATCCGGACGACCCGACGCCTTACTGGATCTTCAGCGTTGACCGGGCAGCGGATCTCGTCGCGTTGCTGCGAGCCGGTATCGACGACGCTCGCCAGGACGGCGCCACCGGACACTCCCCTGCTCTCGGGCCCGATGTCTGAACGGACCCGGTAGCTGAACGAGCGGCGGTCAGGCGGCGCAGTCCCGGCAGACCAGATGCCCGTTGCGTTCCTCGGCCAGTCTGCTGCGATGGTGCACCAGGAAGCAGCTCGCGCAGGTGAACTCGTCAGCCTGCTTGGGCAGCACCCGGACGGTCAGTTCCTCGCCGGACAAGTCAGCTCCGGGCAGCTCGAAATTCTCCGCGCTGTCTGACTCGTCGACGTCGACCGCACCGGACTGGGCCTCATTGCGCCGGGCCTTCAGCTCTTCCAGCGAGTCCTCGGCGAGTTCATCAGTTTCGTTTCGCCGCGGAGCGTCGTAGTCGGTCGCCATGATCTTCCCACCCCTGAGTCGTACGGGCCGTGCCGCTGCACAACGCACGACCCTTGCGATTTGTGCCCGTGATAACGGTCACACTTTCGTGGTCGCGGTTACGACCGTGCCCGGCGCTTGCGGGCGGCGGACGCCGCCGAAGCTGCGCGAGGGTAGCTCACCGGGCGGCGCAACGCGCGGAACATCGCACGGCGTGTCCGGTGCGCACGTCCGATCGGTACCGTACTGGGCCATGGCCGCCGAGAACCGCGCCACCGGGGCAGGCAGGCGCGCAGCAGCGGACACGACCGTGCAGGTAGCGGCCGACCCTGCCGCCGTCGGGTCATGGCTGGCTGAGGTGCTGGGCGAGCCACGCTGGTCACACTGCCGGGTGGCACGGATCGGGGCGGGTCGATCCAACCTGACCTTCCGGGTCGACAGCGCGGCCGGATCCGTTGTGCTGCGCAGACCTCCGCTGGGCGCCGTCGCGGCGAGCGCACACGACATGGGCCGCGAGCAGCGTGTGCTGCGCGCGCTGCGGGACAGCGTCGTACCGGTGCCTGCAGTGCTCGCCGGGTCCGACGAATCCGGTCCCCTGAGCGCACCGTGCTACGTCATGGAGCTCATCGAGGGGATCGTCGCGGCGGACGAGCTGCCTGCCGGCTTCGCCGAGCGCCCCGAGCAGCGCCGGGACATCGCATACGGGCTGCTCGACGTGCTTGCGCTGCTGCACTCGATAGACCCGGCCGCGGTCGACTTGACGGACTTCGGCCGGCCCGAGGGCTTCCTCGAGCGCCAGCTCCGCGTCTGGTCTCGCCAGCTGGACACCTGGCGAGACGGTCAGGACTGGCCCGCACTCACTGCACTGGCCGGGATGCTGCGCACGCCGCTACCCCGCTCTGGACCGGCCGCGATCGTGCACGGCGACTACCGGATCGACAACGTCGTGCTCGACCGCACTGAGCCCGGCCGGGTACTCGCGGTGCTCGACTGGGAGATGGCCACCCTGGGTGACCCACTGGCCGATCTCGGCCTGATGCTGGTGAGCTGGCAGCAGGCCGAGGAGGACGACGAGATCTGGACCGCCGCCAGAGTGCTGCCGAACCCGACCATCCTGCCGGGGTTCCCCACCCGCGCCGAGGCCGCCGCGCACTATGCGCAACGTTCAGGTCGATCGCTTCACGAACTGCCCTGGTACATCGCGTTCGGGTGCTTCAAGTTGGCGGTGGTACTGGTGGGCATCGTGTCCCGGGCACGGGCGGGAGCCGTACCCGCCGACACAGCCACCGGATTGGGGCAAGGAATCACCCCACTGGCACTGCTCGGTGAGCACATATTGCACACAGAGATGTATTGAACCCTCCGGGCCGGCCGTCAGACGATGTCGGCCCCGCACTGCACCAGCAGGTCCGCCAGCCCGTCGGCGATCCCCGGTGTGGCCGCCTGCACCAGGTCCGATCCTGGCTGCGGGAGTCGGACCACCGCGCCGGCCTCGGCCGCGATCAGCGCACCGGCCGCCCAGTCCCATCGGTGCAACCCGTGTTCGGCGAAACCATCCAGCCATCCCGATGCCACCGAGCACAGGTCCAGCGCCGCAGATCCGGCCCGGCGCACGTCCCGGACCCTCGGCAATAGGCAGGCCACCATGGTCGCTTGCCGGGCCCGGCGCTCCGGCAGATAGGAGAACCCGGTACCGATCAGCGACAGCTCCAGCTGCCGGGCCTCGCTCACCCGCAGCGCCACTCCGTCGCAGTCCGCACCCTGGCCGAGGGCGGCACTCCAGATCCGGCCGTCGGCGGGCTGGGCCACCGCGGCAGCCAACGACTCCCCGTCCCGCTGCACCGCCACGGACACCGCATACCAAGGCCATCCGTAGAGGTAGTTCACAGTGCCGTCGATGGGGTCGACCACCCAGCACAGGCCGCTCGACGACGACGCACCGGTGTCGCCCTCTTCCTCGCCGAGCACCGGCTCACCCGGACGCCACTGTGCCAGCAGCCGCCTGGCCAGCCGCTCGGCGGCGGTGTCGGCCGCGGTCACCACGTCGGTGTCGCTGCTCTTGGTCTCCACCTGCCCCGGACCCGCGATCCGCATCCGGGCGACCAGATCGCCCACCTGGCGGGCCACCGCCACCGCTGTCGCTCGCAGCTGCTCGACGTCGTCCCCGCGCTCGCTCGGCACCGGCCAATCCGACCACACCGGTCCATCCGACCACACCGGGCGGTCGGAGTGTCGCAGCCTGACCCAGGTTAAGGTCGCAGCCGCAGCGTCAGGCAGCCGGGTGACCAGGAGAGGACGCGGATGGCCAAGAGCGCCGGATTCGGGGTGGACATCGGCGGGTCCGCCGTCAAGGGCTGCACTGTGGATCTGCGCCTCGGCGAGCTGGACGACGAGCGAGTACGCATCCCCACCCCGCAACCGGCCACACCCGAGGCAGTGGCCAAGGTGGTCGCCGCGATCACCCGCGAGTTCGGCTGGCACGGCCCGATGGGCGTCACCCTACCCTGTGTGATCAAGCACGGCGTGGCCCACACCGCAGCCAACGTGGACCAGTCCTGGATCGACACCGATGCGGCCGCGCTGTTCTCCGAGCACTGCCGGGCCCCCGTGACGGTACTCAACGACGCCGACGCCGCCGGGCTGGCCGAGATGCGGTTCGGGGCGGGCCGGGACCGGGACGGCGTCGTCGTGTTGCTCACCTTCGGCACCGGCATCGGTAGCGCGCTGTTCCTCGACGGGGAGCTGGTACCCAATACCGAACTGGGGCATCTGCAGGTGGACGGCGCTGACGCCGAGGAACGCGCCGCCGCATCGGCCAGGGACGCCGAAGCGCTGTCCTGGGGAGACTGGGCCCCCCGGGTGTCACGCTATCTGCAGGTTCTCGAAAACCTGCTCTGGCCGGACCTGATCATCGTCGGGGGCGGGGTCAGCAGAAAGGCCGAGAGATGGCTGCCCTTGCTGACCTGCCGCACCCCGGTGGTGGCTGCCGGGTTGCGCAATGATGCCGGCATCGTCGGTGCCGCGGCCGCCGCTGCGGAGGGACGCGTGCGGTGAGCACCTTGGCGCTGCGCCTCCAACAGCGACCTGCGTCGTTACAATGGAACATGGCACCGTCCCCGGGCACCCTGGATCGCCCCGTGGGAGTCTGGCAGTCCGCCACGACTCCCACTCTCGCTCCAGCGGCGGGCCCGCCGACCGGAGGCCAATCCTGACCAGCGCCCGAACACCGACCGTCTCGAAAGGCCGTCCGTGGCAGCCGCAGAACCCGCAGCACAACGCGCCACCGCTTCGAAGTCCGGCGCGGCCAAGAAGCCTCCCACCCGCGGCGGCGTAACCGGAGACACCGACTTGGCCGCAGTCCCCGCAAAGAGCGCCGTCCCCGCCAAAGGCGGCGCGCGCACCAGGGAAGGTGCCGCCACGCCGACGGGCCGCGCGAAGAGCACCAGAAACGGTGGTGCGCGCCCCGCGGCGAAGTCCACCGGCACCGCGGCGAAGTCCACCGGTACTGCGGCGAAGGTCGGCCCGAAATCCGCCGTTGTGACCACTCCTGCCGCCGAGGTCGAGGTCGAGGACGCCCCTGAGCTCGAGGGTGGTCCTGCCGCCGAGGACCTGGCAGAGGTTGCCGACGTCGAGGTCGAGGTCGAGGAGATCACCGCTGACGCAGAGGAAGCCGAGGCGCAGAGCGGTCCGGGCGGGGAGGACTTCGTCTGGGATGAGGAGGAGTCCGAGGCCCTTCGGCAGGCCCGCAAGGACGCCGAGCTCACCGCGTCGGCGGACTCGGTCCGCGCCTACCTCAAGCAGATCGGCAAGGTGGCGCTGCTCAACGCCGAGGAAGAGGTGGAGCTGGCCAAACGCATCGAGGCCGGGCTCTACGCCGCCGAGCGGGTACGCAAGGCCGAGGACACCACCGAGAAGCTGTCCCCGCAGATGCGCCGGGACCTGCGCTGGATCGTCCGTGACGGGGAGCGTGCCAAGAACCACCTGCTGGAGGCCAACCTGCGCCTCGTCGTCTCGCTGGCCAAACGTTACACCGGCCGGGGGATGGCGTTTCTGGACCTGATCCAGGAGGGCAACCTGGGCCTGATCCGCGCCGTGGAGAAGTTCGACTACACCAAGGGTTACAAGTTCTCCACCTACGCGACCTGGTGGATCCGACAGGCGATCACCCGCGCGATGGCCGACCAGGCGCGCACCATCCGCATCCCGGTGCACATGGTCGAGGTCATCAACAAGCTGGGGCGTATCCAGCGCGAGCTGCTTCAGGATCTGGGCCGCGAGCCCACCCCGGACGAGCTGGCCAAGGAGATGGACATCACCCCGGAGAAGGTGCTGGAGATCCAGCAGTACGCCCGGGAACCCATCTCGCTGGACCAGACCATCGGCGACGAGGGCGACTCCCAGCTCGGAGACTTCATCGAGGACTCCGAGGCGGTGGTGGCGGTGGACGCGGTGTCGTTCACGCTGCTGCAGGACCAGCTGCAGTCCGTGCTCGCGACGCTGTCCGAGCGCGAGGCCGGCGTGGTGCGGCTGCGCTTCGGGCTCACCGACGGCCAGCCCCGCACCCTGGACGAGATCGGCCAGGTCTACGGGGTGACCCGGGAACGGATCCGACAGATCGAGTCCAAGACGATGTCCAAGCTGCGCCACCCCTCCCGCTCCCAGGTCCTGCGTGACTACCTGGACTGAGCCAACCGGGCACACTGCGGCTCTGCCGACGGCGTCTAGAGTCGCACTCTGATCGGAACCGTCCAGCCCTGTTCAGCCTCCGACGAACCTAGGATTGACCCATCCGCACCCTCGAGGATGAAGCTGACTCCCCAGCGCTTCCCGTCCGATCCGATATGTCCGACCCCCTCCTCCACAGGCAAAGGCCAGTGAAAGAAGCTTGACGTCCGAGAACGTCCGGGCGGGTCATGAGGAACATCTTGTTGCGTGTTGGGTTCATCATGTTCGGCCCCTGGTCCGGGGACCACACCAGCTGGCCGTTCAAAAACTCCTGCCGACTACCTCGACGGCCAGGAAGGCCGAACTCAGGGCCCGTAGGGCAACCCAACGGGCCGGGCGCTGCAGCGGTCGGCGGGCGGGCCCATGCGTGGTGCTCTGCTCGATCCGCGACGCCGGCGCCTACGGCTCCCGGGTGGCCGACTGCGGGGCGAACGGGTTCGTCGAGACGTCCCAGCTGTCGGCGGCACTCTTGGCGGGTTACCTGGACTCGGGATGAATGCCGCGTGCACCGAGGTAGGTCAGCACGGCCAGCACCCGGCGGTGGTCGTTGGGTTCGGGTGGCAGGCCGAGGCGGAGCAGGATGCTGCGCACATGGGACTCCACGGTCTTCGAGGTGAGGAACAGCCGCTGGCCGATCGCCTGGTTGGAGCATCCCTGCGCCATCAGACCGAGCACATCGCGTTCCCGCTCGCTGAGCGTGGCGAGGCCGTCGTCCTGGCGCCGGGCGCGCAGCATCAGCGCGACGATCTCCGGGTCGATGGCACAGCCACCACTGGCCACCCGGCGCACCGCGTCGAGGAAACCGACCACCCCGGTGACCCGATCCTTGAGCAGGTAGCCGACGCCGCGCGCGTCACCACCGAGCAGCGTCCGCAGGCAGTGCGACTCCAGGTGCTGGGACAGCAGTAGCACCCCGACGTCCGGATGGCGGCGGCGGAGTTCTATCGCACCATCACCACTGCGGCCGCCACCACCACACCCACCGCATCGGTCGCCCTGGACAACGCGCCTGCGAGCGGCAGATCGGAACGGATCAACAGCAGGTTGGATGGAGCGCCTTGCCGGTCGTAGAACAGCGCCGCAACCGGTACTACGGCGAACACCGTCGGATAGGCCGCCGCTGCGAGCAGCCGCTGCAGTGGGGATTCCAGCCGCTCGGTGGGAAACGCCGGCACCAGGTGCACCAGGAACCCGCCCGACGCCGCGGTGAGCAGCAGTCCGATGCTGAAAACGACCGGAATCCTGGACAGCTGCAGGTTTTCGGCGAACCAACCGACGCCGACGGCCACCATGAGCACGCCCACCCGGTTTTCCGGGCGCCGAAGGTGCGCGAACGCCCCTGCCATGAACCAGAGAAACCCGCTCGCGCCGTCGAGCACCGTGTCCGTCAGCGGATACGTGTCGTCGAGGGTCTTGAAGGTGAGCGCCGCTACCCCGAGTGACACGCCGAGCAGCCCCACGGCCACCACCATGACGGCACGCTGGGCGCGGTCTGGGCGGCCAGCGCGGTCAGGTCCCGCAGCAGCCCGCCCAGCCAGCCCGCGCCCTGCGCGCCGTGCCCGCGTTCGGGGTCACGGGCCAGCAGGTTGCTCCTCAACCAGCCCTGACCTCGAGGCCCTCGGCGGCGGCCTCGACCTGCGCTTCGAGCACCCCGCGCTGGTCGTAGGGCCAGGGCGAGCCGTCCGGCGCGACCTGCCGCCCTAGCACCCGGGCCAGCCCGAGCTGCCCGGCGAGCCGGGTCAGCCGAGGAAGCTCGGGCACCAGGCGGATATCGCCGGAGGGGGTGGACAGGCCCTCGTGGGCGAAGGTGATCGCATCGTGGGTTGTCCGCCCAGGTGAGCATCGCCCCGGCGACGCCGTTGGCGGCCAGGTCCAGGGCCAGCGCTCCCGCATCGACCATGCCCATCCTCCCACCTACCTGCGATCATGGTTCTGATCGGACCTGCGCCGAACAGGCTAGCGGGCAACGGTGCCAGCGCAGAGAACCGCGCCGAGGTATGACGACCCACCCCCAAGGACGAACAGCAACGAAGCAGGAACACCCAGATGCCGTACCTGGGCGCCCAGCGTGTCCACTAGCGTGCTTCCTTCCTCACCCTTGCGCGAGTGGAGCGTCACCGCCCAGAGTGAGGTACTAGTGAGGTACAGCACATGACGGTTGTCGCCACGATCGCGGGAACACGACGCGAACGGCATTCGTCTGGAACAGTGGAGCCCTGGGATCCGATATCAGGGTTGACGGGTCGGTGGCGTCGACATCGCAGCCGCGATGATCGCAGCCAGGTTGACCCGGTTCGGTCGCACTGACCGGACCAGGACGGAGGGAGACGCCATGACCACCACGCTCACCCGCCCGGAATTGACCGCCTCAGACCGTTGCGACCGGTGCGGTGCGGCCGCCCGGGTCCGGGCAGTGCTGCCCTCCGGCGGGGAACTGCTGTTCTGCAATCACCATGCCCGCGAGCACGCCTCGAAGCTCAAGGAGCTCTCAGCGGATATCCAGGCCGGCGAGGCCTGACCTCGCGGCCAGATCCCAGAACCCGCGCCGGGGCGGGCCTGACGGGTCCCTGCCCCGGCGTCGTACTACTGCGACACCTCAGAGCGGCAACACAGTGACGCGGTTACTGCCTGCGCAGGTACGCAATCCGCTCCTCGAGCTGCTCAGCGGTCGCCATGGCGATGGGTGGGCCACCGCAGGCGGTGCGGATCTCCTGGTGGATCGCCCCGTGCGGGCGGCCGGTGCGGTGGTGCGTCATGGCCACCAGGGTGTTGAGCTCGCGGCGCAATGCGGTCAACCGTTCCCGCACAGTCACCGAACGGGCCTGCGGGGCGGCAGCGGCCGACGGTGTCCGCGAGCGCTCGGCGGCGCGGTCCAGCTGCTGCTGTTGGCGGCGCTGTAGCAGGGCCCGCATCTGGTCCGGCTCCAGCAGCCCGGGCAGTCCGAGGTAGTCCTGCTCCTCGTCGGTGGTGGCGAACGCGGCGGTGCCGAACGAGGAGCCGTCATAGATCACCTGGTCCAGCTCGGCGTCGGCGCTCAGTGCGGTGAACGCCCGCTCCTCCTCTCCCGGCTCGTCGCGCTGCGCGTTGGCCTGGGCGAGCAAGGCGTCGTCCCAGCCCTCCTCGGCGCGACGGGGCGCACCGAGCACGTGATCGCGCTGCTCCTCCAGCCGGCTGGCCAGCTCCAGCAGCACCGGCACGCTGGGCAGGAACACCGTGGCGGTCTCCCCGGTCCGCCTGGACCGCACGAACCGGCCCACCGCCTGGGCGAAGTACAACGGAGTGGACGCCGATGTCGCGTACACCCCGACCGCCAGCCGAGGCACGTCGACACCCTCCGAGACCATCCGGACGGCCACCAGCCAGCGCTCGTCGGAGCGCGCGAACGCGGCGATCCGCCCGGATGCGCGTGGATCGTCGGAGAGCACCAGCACCGGTTCCCGTCCGGTGATCCGGCGCAGGATCCCGGCGTAGGCCTTCGCGGCGGTGTGGTCGGTCGCGATCATCAGACCGGCCGCGTCGGGTACCGCAGCTGTGCGCAGCTGGGTCAGCCGGGTGTCGGCGGCGGCGAGGACCGCCGGGATCCATTCCCCCGCCGGGTCCAGCGCGGTGCGCCAGGCACGGGCGGTGTGCTCGGCGGTGAGCGGCTCGCCGAGCCGAGCTGAGTACTCCTCCCCCGCGCTGGTCCGCCAGCGGGCCTCACCGGAGTAGGCGAAGAACACCACCGGGCGGACCACTCCGTCGGCCAGCGCCTCGGAGTAACCGTACGAGTGGTCGGCGGCCGAGCGCAGTGCGCCGTCGGCGTCCGGTTCGTAGTTGACGAACGGGATCGGCGTGTCGTCGCTGCGGAACGGGGTGCCGGTCAGCGCCAGCCTGCGCACCGCCGGGGTGAACGCCTCCCGCACACCGTCGCCCCAGCTCTTGGCGTCGCCTGCGTGATGGATCTCATCGAGCACCACCAGAGTGCGACGTCCCTCGGTGCGCGCCCGGTGCAGTGTCGGGTGCGCCGCGACCTGGGCGTAGGTGAGCGCCACGCCATGGTAGTCCCGGGAGGTGGCACCGGCGCTGTTGCGGAAGTCGGGGTCCAGCGCCAGACCCACCTCCGCGGCCGCCGCCGCCCACTGGTGCTTGAGGTGCTCGGTGGGGGTGACCACGGTCACGGCGTGCACAGTGCGGTCAGCCAGCAGCTCGGCGGCCACCCGGAGCGCGAAGGTCGTCTTGCCCGCGCCCGGGGTGGCGACGGTAAGGAAGTCCCGTGGCGCGGCAGCCAGGTAACGGGCCAGTGCCCTGCGCTGCCAGACGCGCAGCGGCCTAGGGGAGGAGGCGGCATCGGCCACGGTCTCGGCGGGGCGGGACACGGCGGGTGGCGCACTCCTTTCCTCGAAGATCCCCCGGGGATACATCGTGAGCGACGATACGGCTCGCCTGCCCGCTCACGGGCACCTGCGCAGATTATCTGCGGGCGCCCGGCACTTTCGTCGCAGGGTCAGGCTGCGCGCAATACCACTAATGGACCATCCTGGGTTACGACATGGACAACACCTCTGATGCCTGCGCCGCCGGCACGTCGCCGGTCGACGCTGAGTCCGCCACCGATGCGCGGTCCCGACGCGGGCCGCTTCGGCTGATCTGGCGAACCCTGGTCAAGACCTGGGACGATGAGATCCTCGGGATGTCCGCGCAGGCGGCGTTCTGGATGACGCTGTCCCTGCCGCCCCTGCTGCTGGGGCTGCTGGGCAGCCTGGGATTCGTCTCACGACTGTTCGGCCAGGACACGATCAACCTGGTCCAGCGGCAGATCCTGCAGTTGGCCGCCACCGTGTTCACTCCGACAGTGGTCGATCAGATTATCCGACCGACCGTCACGAACATCCTCACCACGGGGCACAGCTCCATCGTCTCCGTCGGCTTCGTGCTCTCGCTGTGGGCCGGATCCTCGGCGCTCGCCTCGTTGGTGGACTCGATCACCGCCGCCTACCAGCAGCACACCGTGCGCAACCCGGTGTGGCAGCGCACCTTCGCCCTGCTGCTCTACGTGGTCCTGCTGATGGGCTCGATGTTCGTGTTGCCCCTGGTGGCGCTGGGTCCGGGCGTGCTCCCTGACCTGTTTCCCATCTCGACGCGGCCCACGGTGGCCCATCTGGTCGGCGTGTTCTACTACCCGGTGATGGCTGTCCTGCTGGTAGCGGGCCTGGCCACACTGTACAAGATCGTGCTACCGAACAAGCCGCCCTGGCACCGGGGACTGCCGGGTGCCCTGCTGGCGATGGTGGTCTTCCTGGTCTCCAGCGAGACGCTGCGGCGCTACATCGCCTGGGTGACCAGCACCGGGTACACCTACGGCGCGCTGGCCACCCCGATCGCCTACCTGCTGTTCTCGTTCTTCATCGCGATGGCGATCGTGCTGGGCGCCGAGTTCAACTATGCGATCGCGGAGATGTGGCCTGCTCGCCCGACCCGCCGCGAGCGGCAGCGCTGGCGGCGGCTGGGGATGGCTCGCTTCGCGGAGCGGGCCCGGGTGGATGCCCCGGCTGCCACGGGTACCCGACCCACCAAACCCCCCGCGCAGGACGCGCCCTCGCCCGCCGACACCACCAGAACGATCGAGTTGCCTCGCAACGGGCGGGCCGACACTGAGCACGATGAGGCCGCCACCGCGCCCGATCCGCCCAGCTCAGCCTCTGGTCGCTCATCCGGCCGGTAGGGTGAGGCGTTTCGCGAGTCGCGCCCTATCAGGTGAACCGCCCGGTCGACGCAGGCGAACGACCCGGGAGACGGGTCTCGTACCCGCGATGACCGAGGAGGGGTCCACCCAATGTCCTTCGACATCGCCACCTACAGCACCGAAGCCCACCGGGTGGTCGACGATGACGTCGACTACACCGCGTTCGAACACCGGCCACTGTCGGCTGGCGCGCTGCGGGCGCTGCAGTACATGTCCGACGTCGAGAGCCACACCATCTGCTATCTGCGGGACTTGCTGGTCACCCCGTCACACCAGGATCCGAAGATCACGACGTTCCTCACGATGTGGGCCTACGAGGAGTATTGGCACGGCGAGGTGCTGGACAAGGTGCTGGCCGCGCACGGCCGGTCGGTGGGTGCCGAGCGGATCCGCCGGATCCGGCGCGCACAAGGGCTGGGCGACCGGCTGTCTCCGGTCTTTCACGCGCTGGCGGCCAATCTGCTCGGGGAGGACTTCATCGCCGTCCACATGACCTTCGGCGCGATCAACGAGTGGTCCACGCACGCCGCCTACGGCCGGTTGCTGGCCAAGGAGCACCATCCCGAGCTGACCAAGGTCGTCGGTCGCATCCAGTGGCAGGAGACCCGGCACGTGGCGTTCTACACCAGCCAGGCCCGTGAGCGGCTGGCCCGCTCACGGGTAGCCCAGTTGCTCACCCGATTCGTGCTCAAGACCTGGTGGACCCCGGTCGGATCGTCGATCGTGCCGCGCTCGGAGACCACCTTCCTGCTGCGTTATCTGATGGGCGGCGCAGAGGGCGCCAAGATGATCCGCCAGCTGGACGACAAGATCGATCGGCTGCCCGGTCTGGCGGGGCTGCACCTGGTCCGCCGGGCGGCCGGAACCTTCGGCGTGGGACCGCGGCCGGGCGAGCGGCGAGTGCCTGCGGCGGCCTCCCTGCTGGGCTCCCCTACGCTCAGCCGCTGAGCGACCCGCAATGGTAGGGCGCGAGCGCTCCCGGTCCGCCGGTACCCGCTTCAGCAACCCTGGCGAGCAGGTCCGCTCCGGCCCGCGCGCCGAGCTGGGCCAGCGCGGTCGCATCCAGCTCCACCCGGAAACCCTTCTGACCCAGCAGCCGGACCCGCAGGTCGCGCACCGGCACCCGATGCTCGGCGAGGTAGCCGCGGGCGGTGAGCTCAGCCCGCTCCACGAGGGCGAGCCGCTCGACCGACACCGGCAGCCCGACCGCGATACGGGAGGCCAGGCACGGGGTGCTCGGCTTGTCCCGCACCGGCAGGCCCCAGTACCCAGCCAGCAGGCGCACCGCCTTCTTGGTGGCGCCCACCTCGGCCAGCGGTTCGTGTACTCCGAGTTCCACCGCCGCGCGCAACCCCGGGCGATGGGCGGCCCGGCGGTCATCGAGGTGCGTGCCGGTGGCCACCTGAGCCAGCCCGCGGCGCCCGGCCAGATCGCGCACCGCGGCCAGCACGGTCTGCTTGCAGAAGTAGCAGCGGTCCCCGGCGTTGGCCCGGTAGCCGGGATCGGCGAGCTCGTCGGTGCGCAGGATCACCAACTCCGCTCCGAGCTGCCCGGCGAGCAGGCGCGCCCCGGACAGCTCAGTGCGCGCCAGGCTGGGCGAGTCCGCGATGGCAGCCAGGACAGCGTCAGCGCCGAGCGCTCGTACCGCCGCGGTCAGCACCACAGCCGAGTCCACCCCACCGGAGAACGCCACCACCAGCCCGCCCAGTTCGCGCAGCCGCTCGAGCAGGACTGCCGCGAGGGCGGGGGCGTCGAGGCGGGCGGCGGCAGGGGGAAGATCCGCGGTAGACATCACCCTGGATCCTCTCAGATCGTCGTCGCGGACCGTGCCGCCGTGGGCTCGCGTGAGATAGTCCCCGCCGTGGCCCCAGCCCAGGACCCGACAGCGGAATGGATACCGGACCCGGGCGGCCGGGCGGCCGTCGGCGGCCGGATCAGCGAGATCGGCGACCTCGCGCGGCTGGACCTGGACCGCAGGCAGCGCACGGCAGTCCCCGAGGTCATCTTCGCGCAGGGCAAGACCGAGGAACAGACGTTGCAACTGCTGGCCGAGCAACGGCACGCCGAACCCGGGTTCCCCGCGCTGGCCACTCGCTGTCCAGAGGGGGTGCTGCAGTCGGCGCCGACCCGGTTCCCCACCGAGCAGGTGATCGTCGACCAGGTCGGGCGGACCGTGATCGTCGGTGCACCACCCCCACCCCGGGGCCTGGTCGCCGTGCTCACCGGGGGCACCTCGGATCTGCCCGTGGCCCGGGAGGCCGTCGCCACCTTGCAGGCGCTCGGCGCCGGGCACCGGTTGATCGCCGACGTCGGAGTGGCCGGGCTCGGCCGCCTGCTGGCCCACCTCGACGAGCTGTCCGGGGCTGACTGCGTGATCGCCATCGCGGGCATGGAGGGCACCCTGCCCGGCATCGTGGCCGGCCTGGTCCGCGCGCCCGTGGTTGCCGTACCCACCAGCGTGGGCTACGGGGTCAGTGCCGGTGGGCATGTCGCCGCGGCCGCCATGCTCGCCTCCTGCGCGCCCGGGTTGTCCGTGGTCAACGTGGACAACGGGTTCGGCGCGGCCGCGCATGCCATCAAGATCGTCGCCCGGGTGCACGGTGACTGAACCGAGGGCGGGCCATCTGGACTGCACCGCAGGCGTGGCAGGCGACATGGTGCTCGGCGCGTTGCTCGACGCCGGTGCCGATCTCGCAGCGGTGCGCGCCGCGATCAGCTCGCTGGGGGTGCCCGGCCTGGCCGTCGACGTCGAGCAGACCCGGCGCTGCGGGCTGCGCTGCGTCCGCGCCGTGATCACCGCCCCAGCCGCGGACCAACCCACCCGCCGGCTGCCCGAGGTGCTGGCCACGATCGAGCAGGCCAGACTGGGCTCGGCCGCTGCCCGGCTGGCCACCCGAACCTTCCGGCTGCTCGCGGACGCCGAGGCAGCGGTGCACGCCGTCCCCGTCGGCCAGGTGCACTTCCACGAGGTGGGGGCGGCCGACGCGCTGGCCGACGTGATCGGCACCGCCGTGGCCGCGGAACACCTCGGACTGCTCGCCGACGATGCCGTGCTGACCTGCTCGGCACTAGCGGCCGGCAGCGGCACGGCACGCAGCGCGCACGGCACGATCCCGGTACCCGCACCCGCCGTACTGCAGATCGCGGCGCAGCACGGACTGCCGCTGACCGGTGGGGCCCTGGCCGGGGAGCGCACGACACCCACCGGGGCGGCCCTGGTCGCGGCCCTGGCCACCCCGGGCCCGCTGCCGCCGATGGTCGTCACCACGGTCGGTTGCGGCGCCGGGAGTCACGACACCCCGGAGCAACCCAACATCACCCGGGTGGTGCTCGGCAGCGGCACCGGGATCAGGCCGTCCCCCGGTCCCACGGAGCTGGTCACGGTGGTGGAAGCGACCGTCGACGACCTCGATCCGGAGCTGTGGCCGGAGGTGCTGCGCGCCGTGCGGGCCGGCGGAGCCTGGGACTGCTGGACCACGGCCACGATCGGCAGGCACGGCAGGCCGGGTCAGGTGCTCACCGCGCTGTGCACCGAGCAGATCCGCCCGGCGGTGGTGGATGCGGTGTTCCGGCACAGCACTACGCTGGGTGTTCGCTGGGCGCAGTGGCAGCGCAGTACCCTGGCCCGAACCACCGTGCCGGTGCCGGTGGGCCCGCCAGGAGCCGAGCAGGAGATCACCGTCAAGGTCGCCGCCGGGCCGGGGGGAGAACGGACTGCCAAGCCGGAACTAGCCGACGCCGAGCGGGTCGCCCAGACACTCGGCTGGCCGGTGCGCCGGGTGCGCGAGGCGGCCCTGTCGGCCTACTACCGAGCGTATCCGGATGGGCAGGTCCCGTGATGATCAGCCTGACGTTGGCCAGCGGTAGCCCGGGAGGGACGAGATGAGCACCGACGACGCCGGGGCGACCGCTGTATCCGGCGTGGACCCACGGTCTGCGCACGACGAGCTCGCCGGATCACACGTACTGCTCACCGGCGCCACCGGCTTCCTGGGTCAAGCGATGCTGGAGCGGTTGCTGTCCAGCTACCCGGACACCCGGGTCTCGGTACTGATCCGGCCTCGGGGCGGGCGCTGCGCCGCCGACCGGCTCACCGCGCTGCTGCGCAAGAACGTGTTCCGCCCGCTGCGCAAGCGGCTCGGCGAGGCCGAACTAGCCCGGGTGGTGAGCGAACGGGTCACCGTCGTCGAGGGCGACCTCGGCTCGGTCACGCTGCCCAGCGACCTCGACGTCGTGATCCACGGTGCCTCCACGGTGTCCTTCGACCCGCCGGTCGATGAGGCCTTCCGCACCAATGTCTCGGGCGTGGCGACCCTGTATCAGGCACTGGCCGACGTCGCGGGATCACCGCACGTGGTGCACGTCTCCACCGCTTACGTCGCGGGCACCCGTAAAGGGGTCGTCGCCGAGGCGGCGCTGGACCACGAGGTGGACTGGCGCTTGGAGCTGGACATGGCGCTGGCCGCGCGGCCCGACGTGGAGCGGGACTCCCGGCGCCCGGAGGTGCTGCGCCGAGCACTGGCCGAAGCAGGCGAGAACCACGCCAAAGCCGGCCCGCAGTCCACCGCCGCCGACGCCGAGCGGCTGCGCACGGAGTGGGTCAGCCGCCGGCTGGTGGAGTACGGCCGCACCCGGGCGCAGACCCTGGGCTGGCCGGACGTCTACACCCTGACCAAGGCACTCGGTGAGCGGGTCGCCGAACAACTCTGGGCTCAGGCGGGCAGGCCGCTGTCGGTGGTCCGCCCCGCGATCGTGGAGAGCGCGCTGCACCACCCGTACCCAGGGTGGATCGACGGCTTCAAGATGGCCGACCCGTTGATCATCGCCTACAGCCGGGGAGTGCTGCGCGAGTTCCCCGGGTTGCCCGATTCCGTGCTCGACGTGATCCCGGTCGATCTGGTGGTCAACGCCACCCTCGCCGCCGCCGCCCGGCCGCCCGCCGATGGACCCGCCTACCTGCACGTCAGCTCGGGGGCGAGCAATCCGCTGACCTTCCGGAACATGTACGTGCTGTGCCGGGAGTACTTCACCGACAACCCGATGCCCGACGGTGACCGCGGCCACGTGCAGCCGCCCACCTGGCGGTTCCCCGGCAGCCAGCAGGTGGAGCTGATGCTGCGCGCAGGCGAACGGGCCGCCGAACTCGCCGAGAAGGTGCTGCTGCGCCTGCCGCCCTCGAAACGAACCCAGGACTGGCTGATTCGGCTGAGCCGCGAGCAGCAGGACCTGGGGCAGCTGCGGGAGTACGCCGATCTCTACGGGGTCTACACCCGCGCCGAGGTGATCTACGACGACCGCAGGCTTCGGGAACTGCACGCCGCCCTGCCCCCCGAACGAGCCGCTGAGCACGGCTGCGACCCCACCGTCATCGACTGGCGGGCCTACCTGCAGGACGTGCACTACCCCGCCATCACGGCCACCGTCCGACGAGCCGGGGAGCGGCGGGGGCGCCCGCGCGCCGGGAGCCGTGCCTCCACGCCGCTTCCCGAGCGCACCGACGTGGCCGCGGTGTTCGACCTGGAGGGCACCATCGTGGCCTCCAATGTCGTCGAGTCCTATCTGTGGGCCCGGCTGGCCACCCTGCCCCGATCCGGCTGGCTCGCCGAGTTCGCCGATCTGGCCCGCTGCGCACCGCGCTACCTCTATGCCGAGCGCAGGGACCGCGGTGAGCTGCTGCGCGCGTTCCTGCGCCGCTACGCAGGCGTGCGCGCCGAGGAAATGCGTGCCCTGTCCACCGAGGTACTCGGCGACGCACTGCTGCACCGCGTGATGCCAGAGGCCACCCGCCAGATCCGTGCGCACCGCGCTGCCGGGCACCGCACGGTGCTCATCACCGGTGCCGTGGACATGCACGTGGAGCCGCTCGCG
Organism: Pseudonocardiaceae bacterium; assembly: GCA_050699955.1. GTDB lineage: Bacteria > Actinomycetota > Actinomycetes > Mycobacteriales > Pseudonocardiaceae. Next base: position 44,234 of record JBOHGD010000008.1, read on the forward strand.
GTGCTCTTCGACGAGGTGGTGGCCAGCCGGATGCACGCCAAGGACGGCGTGCTCACCGGGTTCCTCGAGGCACCGCCGCTGGTCGACGAGGCCCGCGCGGCCTGGCTACGGCAGTACGCCGAGCGCAACGGCGTGGCGCTGGACCGCTCCTATGCCTATGCCGACAGCTACTCCGACCGCCCGCTGCTGGAGGCCGTCGGACACCCGCATGCGGTCAACCCGGACGCCCATCTGTTCCGGCACGCCCGCAGGCACCGGTGGGTGGTGCACCGCTGGGGTGCGCACACCGGTGGGTTGTTCGAGGTGTTGCTGGACGTCACCCGGGCCGACGTCAGAGGGGTCCGGCGATGAGTCTCGCGCTGCAGTACCACCGCTCCGCCGGGCGTTATCTCGCTGCCCGGGCGGTGAGCAGCACGCGCGCCGGAGGCCGGTTCGCGGGCGCACTGGCCGGCAACGTGGCCCCATTGCGGCTGGTGGACCAGACCGACCCGCGACCAGGCGGACAGGCCTGGGTCCGGGTCGATCCCGTGCTGTCCGGGATCTGCGGATCCGACCTCGGGCTGCTCACCGGCCGCTCCTCGCCCTACCTCGGGCCGTTGACCTCGATGCCCTTCGTCCCAGGTCACGAGGTTCTCGGGCGCACCGTCGACGAACTGCCCGAGCTGCCGAGGGGCAGCCGGGTGGTGATCGACCCAGTACTGGGGTGCACAGCGCGTGGTGTCTCGCCCTGCCCGGCCTGTCTGACCGGGCACACCAGCCGCTGTGACCACATCACCACCGGCACGCTCTCGGCGGGACTGCAGACCGGGTTCTGCGCGGACACCGGCGGTGGCTGGAGCCGTCGGATGATCGCCCATGTCAGCCAGTTGCATCCGGTGCCGGACACCCTGCCCGACGAGGTCGCGGTGCTGGTCGAGCCATTGGCCTGCGCGGTGCACGCGGCACGCCGGGTGCCGGTGCCACCTGGCGCGTCGGTACTCGTCATCGGCGCGGGCACAGTGGGTCTGCTCACCCTGCTCGCGCTGCGCAAGCTCACCGGTGCCGGTGAGGTGCACGTGATCGCCAAACACGGGCACCAGGCCGAACGGGCCCGCGAGCTGGGGGCCACCGCGATCATCGGGACCGACCGCACCGCCAGGACGGTGCGTCGCAGCAGCGGAGCCCTGCTGATCGAGCCCGAGTTCGGCGCGGACTATCTGCTCGGCGGGATGGACCTTGCCTTCGAATGCACCGGGGGGGCGCAAGGGCTGGACACCGCGCTGCGGTCGGTACGGGCCGGTGGCACCGTCGTCACCTCAGGGATGCCCACCGGAGGGGTGGACCTCACCCCACTGTGGTACCGGGAGCTGCAGATGGTCGGTGCCTACGCCTCGGCGGTAGGCGGGAGTGTGGACGAACCGGACCGGGACTCCGCACGGCGGGGTGATTTCCCCGAGGCCATTGCCCTGGCGACAGCGGCGCCGCTGGACGGCTACGTTGACGCGAAGTATCCGCTGGAACGTTGGCGTGATGCGCTCGAGCATGCCGCCGCAGCCGGGCGGTTGGGCACCATCAAGGTCGTCTTCGCCCCAGGTCGAGGGTAAGAGCAGCAGCGCGGGTCAAGGGCAGGAGAGAGTGTGGGCAGACCAGGTTTCGTGCTGGACGTCGACGAGCGGACTCCACCGCTGCTGGTGCACGAGGGTGAGGGGTTCCGGCTGGAGCGCCTGCCGCTCGGCAGCCGGGTGATCTATCCGCCGGACTCGCTGCCGGGCATCGTCGACCTCGACGCCGCCATCCGCCGAGCCCTGCTGCACCCGCACGGCACCGACCCGCTCCCGCAATTGCTGCACCGCGGCATGCGGCTGACGATCGTGTTCGACGACCTGTCCCTTCCGCTGCCGCCGATGCGCACCCCGGACGTCCGGCAACGGGTGATCGAGCAGGTGCTGGAGATGGCCGCGGTAGCCGGGGTGGACGACGTCGAACTGCTCGCGGCCAACTCCTTGCACCGGCGGATGACCCCCGCCGAGCTCAAGCGCACCGTCGGCGAACGGGTGTTCCGCGCATTTCACCCCGACCACCTGCGCAACCACGACGCCGAGGACCCCGACGCCCTCACCCATCTGGGTACCACCGCGCACGGCGAGGACGTGGAGATCAATCGGCGGGCCGCGCAGAGCGACCTGGTGGTCTATGTCAACATCACGCTCACCGCGATGAACGGCGGCTCGAAATCCGTTTCGGTGGGCCTGGCCAGCTACGCCAGTCTGCGCCACCACCACAACGTGCACACGCTGCGCCATTCGCGCTCGTTCAACGACCCCCCGAACTCGGCGATGCACCACTCCTATGACCGGATGGCCGACCTGATCGGCGGCCACGTGCCGGTGTTCACCGTCGAGACGACGCTGAACAACGAGCCGTTCCCGTCCGCCCTGCGTTTCCTCACCCGCCGCGAATGGGAATGGAACCTCACCGACCAGGCGGCCTATCTGGCCGTCAAGCGCAGCAACGACCTGGCCATTCCAAAACTGCGGCACAAGATCTGGCAAGCCACCGAGGCGCCCTACGGCGTCACCGGGGTGCACGCCGGAGCGCCCAGCCAAGTGCACCCACACACTCTGACCGCGCTGCACCGCCAGCAGCTCACCGAGGTGGAAGGGCAGGCCGACGTGGCGATCTTCGGACTGCCCTACATCTGCCCCTACAACGTGAACTCGATCATGAACCCGATCCTGGTGATGTCGCTGGGGCTCGGCTACTTCTTCAACCTCTACCGCGGCAAGCCGATCGTGCGCCAAGGAGGGGTGGCGATCTTCTACCACCCGATGCCGCACGAGTTCCACCCGGTGCATCACCCCAGCTACATCGATTTCTACGAGCTGCTGAGCGAAACCACCGACCCGGTGATGCTGGAGACCAAGTACGAGAAACAGTTCGCCACCGATCCCTGGTACGCGCACCTGTACCGGACCAGCTACGCCTACCACGGCGTGCATCCGTTCTACATGTGGTACTGGGGGGCGCACGCCATGCAGCACCTGGACGACGTGATCTTCGTAGGGGCCGATCGATCGACCACCGCCCGTCTCGGGTTCCGCGCGGCGTCCACGCTGGCCGACGCGCTGCAGTTGGCCCGGGACACGGTGGGCGCGGACCCGCGGATCAGCTACCTGCACGCCCCGCCGATGGTGATGGCAGACGTGCGATGAGCCGGCCGACGCGGCGTCTCGCCGACGACCTGCGAATGCTCCGGCACGGCCGGGACTGGCGCGGCCGGGCCCGGGTGCCACGGTCCGCGCAGCGGTGGGAGTTGCCGGACGACGGGGACGACTTCCCGACCGCCTGGGCGCGCTCAGCCCCGGTCGGGATGTTGCGCAGCGCCCTGCAACGTGGCCTGCTCAAGCCGGTGACCTGGAGTCAGACCCGGCCGGTGGTACACGGGCGAGAGTACCTGGACGCAGTCCGGGAGCCGGCGATCTTCGTGGCCAACCACTCCAGCCACTTGGACACCCCGTTGATCCTGGGCTCGCTGCCACCGCGGATCACCGAGAAGCTCGCGGTCGGGGCGGCCGCCGACTACTTCTTCGACTCCCGGACCCGGGCCACAGCCACCACCCTGTTGTTCAACGCCTTCCCGGTGGAGCGACGCGGATCCCGGCGGGGTCGCGGCAGCCTGGCCGCCGACCTCGTCGAGGACGGCTGGAGCCTGCTGCTCTATCCGGAGGGCAGCCGCACGGTGGACGGCTGGCTCACCACGTTCAAACTCGGCGCCGCGCAACTGTGCGCGATGAAGCGGGTGCCTGCGGTGCCGATCGCCCTGCGCGGCACGTTCGCCGCGATGCCTCGCGGCCGGAACTGGCCGCGACCAGGCAGGCCACGGGTCACTGTCCGGATCGGTCGACCGCTGCACATCGGACCGGACGAGGGGGTACCCGAGTTCCGCACCCGGCTGGTCCGCGCGGTCGCCACCCTCTGGGCCGAAGAGGACATCGGCTGGTACCGGGCGATGCGAGCGGCTGCCGACGATGCGCTCGCGCTGCCCACCAGCCCCCGCGGTGTACTGCCGATCACCGCGGCAGGTCAGCCGGCGGACGGCCGTGACGTGGCTCCGTGGCGGCGGGTCTGGGAGGCCACCCGGCCGACCGTCGACGACGGTCCCCGCCAGGTCTGGACGGACTGACCACCCGGCGTTGCGCACCGGGTCAGGCGTCGCCGCCGCCCTTGGGCAACGACTCGTAGATCTCCTTGCATTTCGGGCACACCGGGGAGCCGGGTTTGGCCGAACGGGTCACCGGGAACACCTCGCCGCACAACGCGACGACGTGCGTGCCCATCACCGCGCTTTCGGCGATCTTGTTCTTGCGCACGTAGTGGAACATCTTCGGCGTGTCGTCGCCGGTGGTGTCGGTCCCCTCGGGTCGGGTATCGACATCGGGCAGCGTTTGGGTCGGCGTGCTCACGCCGTCCATGATGCCGCACCGGAGAACCGCCGATCAGTCAACCTCAGGAGCGGGCGGGATCATCCGTCGATGATCGTGTGGTCGCGACTCTCCAGCTCCCGGCCCCGCAGATCGCGTCGGAAGCGGTTGATCCGCTCGGCCTTGCGGGGTGCGCGGTCGTTGGCGATGAGCACCGCCATCCACGGCAGCGGCACCGAGAGCAGCAGGAAGGTCAGAGCCAGCCACCAGATGTGATAGCACAAGCCAGCCGCGATCAGGCACGGGATCCGGGCCGACATCAGGAGGGCGTACTTACGTCGGCGGGTGGCGTACTGCTCGGCATACGACGGCTCTGCCGCCGTGATGAGAACTGGCAGGCCACTGCCGGTCCGGTCGTCGTGCTCGTCGTCCCTCACGCCATCACCTCCACCCCATGCTCCCACCATCCGCCGGTGCTGCACCCGATTGCGTCCTACTTCTTCGTCTTAGCGGCCGCCTTCATCTGCTGCTTGTGCTCTCGGACCTTGGCCAACGACTGGGCGTCGGTGACGTCGGCGACCGACCGATAGACACCGTCCTCGCCATATGGACCTGCCGCCGCGCGCCACCCGTGCGGCTGAATGCCCCGCTGCTTGCCGAGGAGCGCTACGAAGATCTGCGCCTTCTGCTTCCCGTACCCAGGCAGCGCCATCAGCCGATCGAGCAACTCCGGCGCGTCGGAGACGTCTCGCCACAGGCCAGTCGCGTCGCCGTCGTAGCGCTCGGCCAGCGCCCGGGAGAGCTCCTGCACCCGGCCCGCCATCGACCTCGGGTACCGGTGCAACGCCGGCGGCCGAGCGAAGAGGTCGCCCAGCGCTTCGGGGTCGTAGTCGGCCAGCGTGTGTGCGTCCAGGTCCTGCCCCAGGCGCTGGCGCAGCTCATACGGCGCAGCGAAGGCCCGTTCCATCGGGACTTGCTGATCGAGAAGCATCGCGAGGAGCAACGCCAACGGGTCTCGGTCCAGCAACTCATCCGCCGGCGCGTCCTGGCTCAACGTCAAGCTCACCGGGGCCTCCTCGGGTATCCACGCAGACCGGCATGACCAAGGCTACCCGCCATCCGAGGGTCAGCCGAACAAGACCTGCACGACTTCCTCCTCCGAACCGTCACGATACGATTCGCCCCACCTCTTGATTATCTCGTCAGGAGTCGCCACATATTCTTGGGTGCCTACGACATCCAGCGCGAGACTGGACATCACACACCCCAGCCGAGCGGAGTCCTCGAGCGAGAGCTCGTGAAGAATTCCTCCAAAAAATCCAGAACGAAAAGCATCGCCCACGCCGGTGGGATCAACCGGGTGCCGGGCGATCGCCGCACTCGACTCAACCCGGCGCCCTCGCGACTCCACAACCACACCATGTTTACCCATTGTGGTGATTCGAGAACCCACCCGCTCCAGGATCTGGTCTGCCGACCATTCTGTCGTCCGCTCGACCAGTTGCCCCTCATACGGATTGTGAATCAAGTAATGGGCCCCCTCGATGAGCTCCCGCAGCTGTTCGCGGTTGAACAACCCTTGCCGGAGCCTCATCGTCGGAGAAACGACGAACAGAATACCACGCTCACGGGCCTCTTGAGCGTGTCGCAGCATCGCCTTCGTCTCAGCCGAGGTGATGAGGACCAGCTTGACTCCTGCCAGCTTGTCCACCACAGCTCCAAGAGAAAGAGACGACTCGTGCGCACTCGCTCCCTCGTAGAATGTCGCGACCTGCATATGATCTTCGTCAGTGATGCAGTCGAAGCGCGGGGTGTGCTCCCGTTCGAAGACACTGATGAACTCAGCATCGACACCCACACTTCGCAGGAAGGCGAGATATTCATCACAATCAGCGCCGACCGCACTCAGCAAAGTCGGCTTGATACCTACCTGCGCCATCCCGTAACAAATGTTGGCCGCCACCCCTCCCCGGCGCGTACTCACCGCGTTGGCGCTGATCGAAAGCATGTTACGCTTGCTTATCGATCCTTTGTCTACGGCCGGACCCAGGTTCTTGGAGAACACCTGCGGGTATCCCTCCATCTGCGCCGAGAACAACCCTGAATATTGCAACAGCCGATCGAACGCGGTAGCACCTGTGACGATTACCCCCTCGACCCGATGCTTGCCGCGTTGCTCAGCTGACATGGGGTAGTAGTCTGCGAGATCTACGTCGGGCACCCGCGGATCGCCACACCGCCAGCACGGCGATCCTGGACTGTTGCGAGCCGCGTCGAGAGTCTCCATCGCAGCGACAGCTGCCGCGCGGAGTAGCTTCGCGGACGACATCACGTCCAGGCTGGAGGACCATGAAGTTGCCGAGACGATGGACTCGGCAAAAGCTAGTGGAGTCAGGCCCGCCAGGTCAGTGACACCCTTCGACCCAAGCGAAGAGCTCTTCCAGAGCTCCTCCTCGTCACGAGTCAAAGAACAGCGTCTGGCATGCTCGAGCCAACTATCCTGACCGCTGAAATCCATCGGATTCGACACTGTCAGATTCCCCCTTCATCGTCGTCCGTTGGCTGCGTTTGGTTGCGCTTCCGCAGGCGACGAAGCCTCTCCCCGACAGCATGTTCCTTCATGCCCAAGACCTCGCCGATCGCCGCATGCGAAAAACCGAGTGCCGACATCGCGAGTATCTGCTGGTTCAGTTTCCCTGGAATACTCACCAATATTCTCTGGATCTCGTGCAGGCTGATCGTACGCTGCTCCGGGCCAGGTGTCAGGTCCGGAAGATCCATCCACACATCGTCGAAGACACCCAGTTCCTCACCAGGGTCAGATCGCCGCATCTCGGAGACCATCCGTTTCCATGGGGTCCGGAAGCCGAGGATGCAACAGTTTCCGAAGTAGGTCGTCAACGAGGCTCCCCCTTCGGGGGCCCAGCCCTTTCCCGCACGTTCTCCTCGGATAAGTATCTGCAAGCCATTATGCACAGAGTCGTATGCGAGCATGTTTACTTCCTCGCTAGCCAGGTCTCTAGGTGGCAAGTAGAAGCGTTGGCCGGACGCCGAGAGTAACTCTCTGAGCCGATCGAATATCCCACCAGATTGGATCAGCCGTGACATCAAAGGGAGGCCGTATCTCACCAGATGCGTAGTGAGGCGCACACCGACCGGTCCGCAGAAGTCATCTTTGACCGCCATCTGCAATAGTTCCCGGTCGGCGGACAAGCTGTCCAGCTCAGCCCCGACATACTGGGGTCGTCCTGTCCACCAAGCGGTGGGACCACGTGGTTCAGCCTGGCCACTGCGCTCCTCTACCATCAGCGTCTCCCCACTCTCGGTCCCGCCCCTGGACAGTAGTTGTCCCCTCACTCCGCCGTACCTCACGCACGGGGCGACATTTTTTCCCCGGTTTCCCACTGGGCCAGACCGAGCGAATTGATCAGCCGGAAGACATGGGCCATTCGGTGCGACTCCGCCATCTACGGGAACACCTGCGGCTGGCCCGCCACAACGCTGTGTAGGGGAGACGACATGTACTCACCGAATGATCCGGTCCTGGTAGCGATCCTGCTGGCCTCATCGCTTATCGTCTGGTGGCGGCAGATGCTTCGCCTCCTCGCGGGCCTTGTTGTCGTACTCGTGGTCGTCGGTCTCGGCACTGTGATCTCCGCCGTGCAGTACTTTTCCTGACGGCTGCCGGGGCCTGGCAGGATCACTGACCGTGCTTCCTCGGTTGACCGGTGATCGCGTTGCGCGGCTGCGCGACGCGCTGTGCCGCGCCGGCTACCACCGCGCAGGCATATCCACCCTGCTCGGCGAGCAGGCGCACGATGCCCTCGCCCGCGGTGAGCCGGTCCCTGCCCTGCGGGCCAGTGCCGATGGCGGAGAGCTCGGCGTCCTGGTGCGGTTGTTCCTGCTCCGGGAGGCCGAGCCCGGGCCGGATGTCGCCGCCGCGCTCAGCCCGCTCGACCCGGCCGCTGCGGTGGCCTGCGGGCTGCTGCGGGCCGAGAACGGGCGGCTACGGGCTGCGCTGGACGTCCGTCCGCACGGCGACGAGCACGGTGAATGGTGGGTGGTCTCCGACCCCGAACCAGCGTGGCTGGCGGAACCACCAAAGCCGGACCACGTACCGGGCGTCGGGCAGGCGTCGATCAGCCTGGCCCGCGCGACGACCCGGCGATCGGTCGGCACTCTGCTGGATCTGGGCACCGGCTGCGGGGTGCAAGTACTGCACGCGGCCCGGCACGCCGGGCTGATCACCGCCACCGACCCATCGCCCCGCGCGATCGCCCTGGCCGGGACCACCTTCGCACTCAACGAGCTGGACGTCGAGCTACTGGCCGGTCCGTGGTTCCAGCCGGTCGCCGGTCGGCGATTCGATCAGGTGGTGTCCAACCCGCCCTTCGTCATCGGACCGGCCCGGGTAGACCACGTCTACCGGGACTCCGGCCTGCCCGGTGACGCTGGCAGCGAGCTCATCGTGCGTGCGCTGCCCGACCACCTCGCCGACGGTGGCACCGGCCAGGTGCTGGCCTCCTGGCTGCACCCTAGGGCAGGCGACTGGGCCGACCGGGTCGCCTGCTGGCTGCCCACCGCCGGTATCGATGCGTGGGTGATCCAGCGCGACGTGGCCGACCCCGCGCTCTACGTGGGCACCTGGCTCGCCGACAGCGGCCTGGACCCCAGGTCGGCGCAGGGCAGGGCCGCCGCAGAGGCCTGGCTGGACTGGTTCGACCACCAGGACGCCGACGGGGTCGGCTTCGGCTTCATCACCGTGCGGCGCACCGGTGCGGAGCGCTCCACCGTGGTGTGCGAGGACCTGCCCCAGCCGATGACCGACCCGCTGGGTCCCGAGACGATCGGATGGCTGGACCGGGTGAGCTGGTTGCGCTCGCAGGACGACGCTGCGCTGTTGGACACCCCGCTGGTGCTCGGCTCCGACGTGGTGCTGGACCGCACCCACGTCCCCGGCGAGGGCGGCTGGACCTCCGGGCCGCCGGTGCTGCGCCGTCGCAGCGGGCCGGCCTGGCGGCATCAGACCGACGAGCGAGGCGCCGCGCTGCTCGCCGGTTGCACGGGCACGCTCCGGTTGAGTGAGCTGATCGAGCTGCTGGCTGCCGGGTACGACGAGCCTGCCGGTCCGATGGTCGCCGCGGTGCTGCCTGCAGTCCGCGAATTGGTCCGGCACGGGCTGCTCCCGGCAGGGCTCGCCTGATGAGGGCGGTGGTGAGCCGGGTCACCGAGGCTGCCGTCCTGGTCGACGGTGCGGTGATCGGCGAGCTGACCGGGCCAGGATTGCTGGTACTACTCGCCGTCACCCACGAGGACGGTCCGCAGCAGGCCGACACGATGGCACGCAAGCTGCATGAGCTGCGGATCCTGCGTGACGAGCGCTCGGTATCCGACACTGCCGATTCCCCTGGCGGCGAAGCCGGGCTGCTGGTGGTCAGCCAGTTCACGCTCTACGGGGCCACCCGCAAGGGCAGGCGCCCGTCCTTCACCGCTGCCGCCCGGCCAGAACATGCCGAGCCGCTGGTCGAGGCCGTCGTGTCCCGGCTCAGGGCCCGCGGCGCCACGGTGCGCACCGGCCGGTTCGGCGCGATGATGGCCGTGCACAGCGTCGCCGACGGCCCCTACACGGTGCTGCTCGACGTCGATGGCCCTTCACGAGCCACCGACCCGGGCCGCGCCGATCCCTGATGACTACCAATCTGAGAAGTGTCTGAGGGTCCTGCGGATCAGGCACTTCGCGGGCTGCTCGTTCGTCGAGCCAGCTGAGGGGCCGGGAACGAAATCCGGGCGCTCGACGTTGTGCCCGGTGTCGGCCGCGGGTAGCCCCGTCAGGCGGACCGCGCAGCGTCGCATGCCGACGCAGAAGCACCCGGGTCGGCAGAGACACCAGTCGCAGGGAGGACCCGATGACCGCCGCGCAGCACACCTTGGAGAAGCCGGACGCCAGTGCCGAGATGGACCTTGATGCGCAGAGTCCAGCTGCGGACCTGGTACGGGTTTACCTCAACGGTATCGGACGCACCGCGCTACTCACCGCACAGGGAGAGGTCGAGCTCGCCAAGAGCATCGAAGCGGGCGTGTTCGCGCGGCACATGCTGGACACCACACCGCGCCTGTCAGCCGCCCAGCGGATCGACCTGGCCCGGATTGTGCGCGACGGTCACGTAGCCAAGGACCACCTGCTTGAGGCCAACCTGCGGCTGGTGGTGTCGCTGGCCAAGCGCTACACCGGGCGCGGAATGCCGTTGCTGGACCTGATTCAGGAGGGCAACCTCGGTCTGATCCGGGCGGTCGAGAAGTTCGACTACACGAAGGGCTTCAAGTTCTCCACCTACGCAACCTGGTGGATCCGGCAAGCCATCACCCGGGGCATGGCCGACCAGAGCCGCACCATCCGGCTACCGGTACACCTGGTCGAACAGGTGAACAAGCTGGCCCGGATCAAGCGCGATCTGCATCAGCAACTCGGCCGCGAGGCTACCCATCAGGAGCTGGCCGAAGAGTCCGGCATCCCCCTGGAGAAGGTGGCTGACCTGCTGGATCACTCCCGGGACCCGGTGAGCCTGGACATGCCGGTCGGCGCCGAGGAGGAAGCTCCGCTGGGTGACTTCATCGAGGACGCCGAGGCGGCCGACGCCGAGTCCGCCGTGATCTCCGGGCTCCTGCAGGACGACCTGCGCCGCGTGCTGGCGACTCTGGAGGACCGGGAGCAGAACGTCATCCGCCTTCGCTACGGCCTCGACGACGGCCAGCCGCGCACGCTGGACCAGATCGGTAAGCGGTTCGGGCTCTCCCGGGAACGGGTCCGCCAGATCGAGCGCGAGGTCATGGCCAAGCTGCGGGTCGGCGACCGCGCCGAGCGACTGCGCGCCTACGCGAGCTGATCTCGCGGAGGGTTCGTCACACGCCGCGACCCACCTGGAAATCCGACCGGCGATCCGCGTCGTGATCGACGACAAGGGCAACGGCTCCTTCACCGAAGTCTCCGCTCCGGCCTCGACACCCACCCTGCAGATCGGCTTTGCTCAGCGGCCCGGCGGACCGATGGACTGACGCTCCAGTACCACGGTGCGCTGCCCGAGCGGAGCGTCGAGAGCCACGGTCAGCGGCCGGAAGCGCAGGTCCATCGTGCACGGGCCCGCACGCATGGTGACCTCCACGAACGCCATGCGCACCAGCGTCGCGGTCTGCTCACGCAGCTCGGAGTGCACGACCGTGCAACCGCCCTCCTGGCCATAGGCACCGACGGTGCGGCCGTCGCCTTCGGTCCATACCAGATGTGGGTAGCCCTCGGGCAGCGCAGAGGCATCGACCTGCGCCGGAGGTAGCGACCGTCCACCGGCGGGCGGGGCGGGCCAGCCGGGTTGTGCATCGCGGACCGCCAGCGGTGCCACGTGGCCGACCACCGGCACCGGTAGCTGCCGTTGCCCGAGCTGATCGGGCTGCTGCGGGGCGCCTGCCGCCAGCGCACCGAGCACGGCCAGGCCGGTCACCGCCGATCCCATTCGTCTCACGTTCCCGAGACGGAACGTCGAGCGCCGCGGGTTGTCCGCGTCCACGAACGAACGACTCGCACCTTCGGGGCATCCCTCAGGTGCGCCACTCAGCTGCCCGGGTCATCAGGATCGAGACCGTGCAGCGGGTACACCGCACGGCGGGTCTCCCGGATCGTCCGGTCCACCTCGGATTCCGCGGACCCGTACCAGGGTGTCCAACGGAGCTCGGCACCGTCGGTCATCGAACTCGGCAGCGCCACCCCGCGCCCGACGGTGGCGGCGTGGGCAAGCCAGTCGGCGGGCACCGGGGTGGCCGGATCGACATCGCGGTCGAGCTGCGCGGCTAGCAGATGTGTCCAGGATCGGGGTACCACGCGGAACAACGAGTACCCGCCCCCGCCCAGGGCCAGCCAGTGCCCGCCCGCCGTCTGCTCCGCCAGATCGCGTAAGGCCAGGTGCGCGGCGCGCTGACCGTCCACCGACAGCGCGAGGTCGGCGAGCGGATCCTCGGCGTGGGTGTCCGCGCCGTGCTGGGTCACCAGCACATCCGGGTTGAAGACCCGCAGCAGGCTGGGCACCACCGCGTGGAATGCCCGCAGCCACCCGTCGTCGCCGGTAGCGGGTGGTAACGGCAGGTTGACCGCCGTGCCCTCGGCGCCGGGACCACCGACGTCAGTGCAGAGCCCGGTGCCGGGCCACAGCGTGGCCGGGTGCTGATGCAACGAGATGGTGAGCACTCGAGGGTCATCGTAGAAGGCGTCCTGCACACCGTCGCCGTGGTGCACGTCGATGTCCACGTATGCGACCCGGGACGTCCCACGGTCGAGCAGTCGGCGGATCGCCAGTACGCAGTCGTTGTAGACGCAGAAACCCGAGGCGCGGTCCCGCAGCGCGTGGTGCAGCCCGCCTGCGATGTTGACCGCCCGCGCTGCGCGACCGGCGAGGATCTCGTCGGCGGCCAGCAACGAACCGCCCACAACCAGTGCGGAGGACTCGTGCATACGGGGAAAGACCGGGTTGTCCGCGGTGCCGAGGCCGTGCCCGACATACCCGGGAAGGTGGGGCGCGTTCCTGACCGCCTCGATGTAGTCGTCCGAATGCGCTGTGCGCAGCTCATCGTCGGTGGCGGCCACTGGAGGCAGCGGCGCCACACCGTCGAGGACACCCAGTGCTCGAGCCAGCCGGATGGTGAGGTCCAGCCGGACGGGATTGAGGGGGTGGCGCCCACCGAGGTCGTAACCGAGGAAGGCCTCGTCCCATACGACGGCCGCACGGGGAGGGGTCATGGCCGCGGACGCTACCGGCCGTCCCCGGCGGATGGCCGGTCGATGCGGAGCGTGCACCCGCTACCCGGGGTTCGGGCCGACAGTCACCGGACGATCTGGGTCGGCACACCACTGCGACCACGAGCCGGCGTAGAGCGCGGCCGGGCCATCCGCGGAGGTGATACCGGCGACTTCGAGTCCGAGCACGAGCGCGCACGCGTTGATCCCGGAACCGCAGTAGGCGCCCACCTCACCACCGTCGGCGCCCCAGCTGCGCGCGAGCTCGCGCAGCCGGGTCGGCGGCAGCCAACGTCCGTGCGCATCGGTGAGCGCACCGAACGGGGCGTTGCGTGCGCCGGGCACATGGCCCGCCTGCGGGTCCACCGGCTCGGTCTCCCCACGGTAGCGGGGCGCCGCCCGAGCATCGAGCAGCACACCGGTGCGGGCCAAGATGGCCGCCTGCGCCGCATCGAGCACCGGCATGTCCCCTGGCCGAACCGTGATCGTGCCTGGCTGGTGTTCCGGTAGGTCAGTGCGCAGCGCAAGACCAGCCGCACGCCACGCTGCGCATCCTCCGTCGAGCACCGCGACCGCTGAGTGCCCCACCCAGCGCAGCAGCCACCACACCCGGGCTGCCACCGATCCGTCCGCCGCGTCGTAGGCGACGACCGGCACCCCGGACCGGACTCCCGCCGCGCGCAGCGTGGCCTGCAGCGCCGCCGGGTCCGGGAGAGGATGGCGCCCTCCCGGACCCGGCGCGGCGGACAGCTCGGTGTCGACGTCCAGGAAGACCGCGCCGGGCAGATGACCGGCCTGGTAGTCGGTGCGACCCGATGGCCCGGTGAGCGTCCACCGCACGTCCAGCAGGGTGGGAGGCTCGGGTGCGCGGAGCAGCTCGGCCAGTTCTCGGGGCGCGATCACCGGATGCACGACACCCATCCTGCCCTCCCCCGGCCCGAGCCGGCTGCCAGGCCGCCCACCGGCGCCCCCGCAGCACTAGGATGGCCTTAAATGAAGGAGACCGGTGTGAACGATCTCATCGACACGACCGAGATGTACCTGCGCACCATCTTCGAGCTCGAAGAGGAAGGCGTGGTCCCGCTGCGCGCGCGAATCGCCGAACGGCTCGGGCAGAGCGGACCCACCGTCAGCCAGACCGTCGCGAGGATGGAGCGTGATGGACTGCTGACAGTGGCCGACGACCGGCACCTCGAGTTGACCGAGGCGGGCCGTAACCGGGCTACCTCGGTGATGCGCAAGCACCGGCTGGCTGAGCGTCTGTTGGTCGATGTGATCGGGCTGGAGTGGGAGCAGGTGCACATCGAGGCATGCCGATGGGAACACGTGATGAGTGACGCGGTGGAGCGCAAGCTGATCGCGTTGCTGGGTAATCCGACCACCTCTCCGTACGGCAACCCGATCCCCGGACTCGACGACCTCGGGATCGGGCACAGCCCGACCCCGGTAGAACCTGACCTGGTCCGGCTGGACGACGTGGCCCGCCGCGGAGGCGGCACCGTGGAGGTGCGGCGGATCGCCGAGCACGTGCAGTTGGACCCGGCCCTGATGGCGGACCTGCACAAGGTCGACGCAGTGCCCGGCAATGTGGTGCAGGTGGGTGCGCAGGCCCGGACCGGCCATCCGGTGGTGCTCACCGGTGGAGGATCCACGGTCGAGGTGGATGGCGCGCTGGCCCGCGCCGTGCTGGCGCGCCGGCGGTGACCCGGCCCGATCGGATGCGGCTGCTGGTCACCGGGGGCGCGGGCTACATCGGCAGCGTGTGCACGGCGCGCCTGCTGGCGGCCGGCCACGACGTCGTGGTCCTCGACGACCTCTCCACCGGGCATCCTGATGCGGTGCCTGCGGGCTGCCGTTTCGTCGAGGGCACCGTCGAGGAGGCCGGTACGCTGCTGGCCGAGGGGTTCGATGGGGTGCTGCACTTCGCGGCCCGTTCCCTGGTCGGCGAATCCGTCGCAGCGCCCGAGCGCTACTGGCTGGGCAACGTCGTCGCCTCGGTGCGGTTGCTTGAGGCGATCCGGCAGCACGGCACCCCGAGACTGGTGTTCTCCTCCACCGCGGCCACCTACGGGGAGCCTGCGTCGGTGCCGATCACGGAGGACGCCGCTACCCTGCCGACCAATCCGTACGGCGCGACGAAGCTCGCCATCGACCACGCCATCAGCTCGTACGCCACCGCGCACGGTATTGCGGCGGTGAGCTTGCGGTACTTCAACGTGGCCGGCGCCTATGACCGGTACGGCGAGCGGCACACCACCGAAACCCACCTCATCCCGCTGGTGCTGCAGGTGGCCCTGGCCCGGCGCGAGAAGATCATGGTCTTCGGCGGGGACTGGCCGACCTCGGATGGCACCTGCATCCGCGACTACATCCATGTTGTGGATCTCGCCGACGCCCACGAACTCGCGCTCACTCACGCCGTGCCGGGTGAGCACCGGATCTACAACCTGGGCAACGGCACCGGATTCTCGGTGCAGCAGGTGATCGACACCTGCCGGCAGGTCACCGGACACCCGATCACAGCGCAGACCGCGGCTCGGCGCCCGGGCGACCCCGCGGTGCTCATCGCCTCCAGCGAGCGAGCCCGTACCGAACTGGGCTGGAAACCGGAACGCGCCGAGCTCGCCCAGATCGTGGCCGACGCATGGGAGTTCACCCGCGCCTCCCCGTGACCGGGTCTGTCCCAGCGTCACTTCGGCCTTCACCGGGTGGCTCACCGCCCGGGCGGCCCTGCGACGTGCACGGTTCAGCGCCGTCGTCGCGGTCGGTGCCTGCGCGTGCGGCGGGCGGGCCGTCGTACAGCCGCTGCAGCGTCCACCGCCACGGTGCGCAACACATCCGGAGGAAGCCCGCCGTCCAGCGCCGCCCGGAGCAGCCCGGACAACGAGTGGTCCGGGCAGGCCTGCCACGCGGCGTCCAGGGCGACACCGGCCAGCGCGCCGTCTCCGCGAAGGTAGGCGACCAGTGCCAGTAGCGCCGCGGGTTCGGCTCGTTGTGGTGCTGGAGTCGCCCGAACAAGGGCCAGCCAGAGCCGCTCGGCGGCAACCACACCGGGACCGATGCACCACGGCAGGCAGGCGTCACGGACCCGATGGTCACACAGCGCGGAGGCGACCTCGGCGACCGTACGGTCACTCAACGCGACCTCCCCCGCCGCCGCCTTCCGATGCAGTTCTTCGAGCCGCGCAAACCGGCGAGCTCTCAGCTCGGCACTCATCGGGTGATCGGCGTCCGCGGCCGCCAGCAGCGCCGCCCGCCGCTGCAGCGCCGCGGGATCCCCCTGGGTAAGCAGCCCAGCCAGTTCTTCACGATTGCCGAAGGTGATCGCACCTGCGGCGACTGTGGCCGCGGCCAATGCGGTGGTGGCGGGATCGGCGACGGTACCGGCACATCGCGGATCGTCGTAGCAGCGCCATTGCGCCCTATCCGCCGTCGCGGCTGCCCAGACCGCGTGGACCACCGGGAGCCCTGCGCCGGAGAACACGCCGTCGAGGACGTCGACCATCGGGCTGTACGGAGGCTCGCCCGTCGGGATGAGATCACCCCCGATGACGACCAGTGCGACCCCGGTAGGCCGCTGCCGGGCCATGGGCACCAGCATCTGCTCGGCCAGGATCGGGGCGTCGTCGATATCGACCAGATCCGCCCGCAGGGTCAAGCCCAGCCTGGTGCCGTGCAGCGCCAGCAGGACCACCGAGTCGTGCGGATGGAAGCCGAGCAGATGCGGGACGGCGGCAATCAGCTCGGACGGGTCGGAAAGCCGGATGCGGTCGGCGGGAGGTGCGCTCATGGCGCAGACAGTGCTCCTGCATCGCCCACCGGGACGGTCGCGTACAGCGCAGCTGTGGATTGCGGAGTCGGTGTGGACTACTGCGCTGCCGGGTACGCCGCGGACCGCGGAATGTCGCAGTCGGTGGCTATCCTGCGGGCCGCTCAGCTTCCGAGCGGATGCGGCCTGCGGCAGACGTAGCTCACCGCGGGAGGCAGGTTCCACCAGACCGTGCGGGTGGTGAGCACCTCGTCGAACACCTCGCCGAGCAGCGCGCGGAACCGACGCGCGCAGGGCATCGCAAGCGCATGCACGTAGGCGAGAGTGGTGAATGAGCCACCGGGACGAAGCGAGCGTGCAGTCGCCTCGATGATGGCGCGCTGCGCGGGTGGCGCGATCAACGCCCAGGGCAGCCCGCTGACCACGACGTCGGCGCCGGGCACGTTGTGCTCCGCGAGCAACCTCTCCAGTTGGGCGGCATCTCCGAGCAGCACCTCGACGCCTCCGTACTCGGCGCGCAGGTGCTGGGCCAGCACGGGATCGATCTCGACCGCCACCTGCCGTCCGCTACCAGCCAGCCGATGCTCGATGGCAACAGTGGTCGATCCAGTGCCGGGGCCGAGCTCGACCACGACCGGGTTCCCGAGCCGGGGCACGACAGCAGCCAGCCTGGCCGCCAGTCGCGAGGAGCTCGGCGCCACCGCCCCCATCGTGGCCGGGCTGCGGAGTGCGGCGGCGAAGAAGAGCGGAAGGTGTCGCGATCCCAGCGGCATAAGCGCAGAGCCTGCCCGGGAAGACTCCGGATTGTGAAATCGATCTTATTTGACGATAGCATCGAGAGCTATTGCGATGTATCGTTAACAAGTCAGTTAACTTGTCGAAGGAGGATCGATGACGAGCTGCGCGGGAGACAACTACGAGATGTGGTGGGACCGACTGCTCCCCGGATGGGCGGCGATGGCCAAGGATGATCCGGGTGAACCTGCCTCCGGCCGCAGATCGGAGCACGGCGGGCCGCATCCGGGCCGTCGCCGCGGCCGGGGGTTGCGGGCCGGCGCCTGGCGCGGGTTCGAGCCGGGCCTCGGCCCCGGACCGGGATTCGGCTCCTGGGCTCGCCGGGCCGGACGGGCAGCTCGGGGGGACGTCCGGACCGCCGTGCTCGCTCTGCTGACCGAACGGCCCCGGCACGGCTACGAGATCATCCAGGAGATCACCGCCCGCAGCGAAGGCAGATGGCGACCGAGCCCGGGGTCGGTGTACCCCACTATCGCCCAACTCGAGGACGAGGGGATGGTGCGCACCGAGCAGACCGAGGGGCGCCGGATGGTCCATCTCACCGAGCAGGGCCGCCGTTATGCCGACGAGCACGCAGTGCAGTTCGCCGCGGTGTTCAAGGCAGCCGACAACGGCACCGACGATGCCCGGTTGGGGCTGGCCGACGTCGCGGGCCAGGTGGCCACCGCGACGGCACAGGTGGCCCAGGCTGGGACCGATCACCAGATCAGCCAGGCACGAGAGGTACTGGCGGAGACCAGACGACGGCTCTATCGGATCCTGGCCGAGGACCCGGACACGACCCGGCCCTGACGCGGACGCGCCCGGGGCAGCTCGGCGCCGGATCGCGACGTCCGCTCGACACCGGCAAGTGGTGGTCTTTCCCACGATCGGGATGGATCTGGGGGTGTGCTGCGTTGTACCGGCAGTATGCGGCTGCCTAGCGCGGCCGCCCGAAGTAGGAACAAGGTGATCGTCAGTGACCGGCGAGCTGTACCGGATCGAGGTGGATGCTTCGACCCAGACGGGTGCGGTGTTGCTGCACGCCCTCGACGGATTCGTGGATGCCGGCCATGCCGGGCGCATGGCGGTGGAGCACCTGCTGGCGAGTCTGGAGCATCGTGTGCTCGCCACCTTCGACGTGGACCAACTACTCGACTACCGTTCCCGGCGCCCTTCGATGATCTTCGACGGAGACCATTGGGCGAGCTACGAGCAACCCAGGCTGGTACTCTACGAGGTGCGCGACGAAGCGGGCACGCCGTTCCTGATCCTTTCGGGCGCGGAACCGGACCTGCAGTGGGAGCGGTTCACCGATGCGGTCCTCGAACTCGTCGAACACTTCGGGGTAGGCCTGACGGTGGGTCTGGGCGCAGTACCGATGGCCGTACCGCATACCCGGCCCGTGACGGTAACCGCGCATGCCACCCGCCCCGACCTGGTCTCCTCCTACCAGCGGTGGTTCGGCACCGTGGAAGTTCCCGGCAGCGTCGGTGCGCTGGTGGAGCTGCGGCTGGGCGAGGCCGGGCACGATGCGATGGGTTTCACCGTGCACGTGCCGCACTACCTGGCCCGGATCGAGTACCCGGAATCCGCTCGAGGCCTGCTGGAGCACGTCGCCCGCAGCAGCGGGCTGGAGCTGCCCTCCGAAGCACTGCGACCGGCCGCCTGGCGGGTCCTCGCCGAGGTGGAGGAGCAGATCTCCCGCTCCAAGCAGAGCGCCGCGCTGGTGGCCGGCCTGGAGGCTCGGTTCGACGCCGCCACGGGAAGCTCGGGCCAGCTCCCGATGCTGGGCACCGACGCCGAGCCGTTGCCCACCGGGGACGAGATCGCCGCGGAGCTGGAGCAGTTCCTCGCCGATCGGGAAGACGGCGGCATCAACGGCTGAGCCGGGAGATTTCCGCCACCCGGCAGCTCACCGGCACGTGAACCACGCGACAGGAGCATGGCCGCCGACCCGATAGTCGGGCATGCTCGTCAACGTCCCCCGTGCACACTGCGGTGCACCGCTCATCCAGCAGGCGCCGCCGGCGGCGCGATCATTCCTTTCGGAGGCTGCATGCTGAACACGGTCCTCGACCAGGTTGTCCGGCCGCTGACCCGGCTGGCCCTGCGCCCATCGGTACACGGAGCAGGGTACGTCCCGGACAATGGGCCGGTCATCCTCGCCAGCAATCACTTGTCCTTCGTGGACAGCGTGGTCATCCCGCTGGTGCTGCCCCGGAGGGTGACCTTCCTGGCCAAGGCGGAGTATTTCGAGGGGACCGGACTGTCCGGCTGGCTCAGCCGGCGCTTCTTCCTGGCGATGGGTCACGTGCCGATCCAACGGGGTCACGGGCGCGCTGCCTGGGGAGCGGTGCGGGTCGCTCAGGGAGTGCTGGCCCGTGGTGGTGCGCTGGCGATCTATCCGGAGGGCACCCGATCCCTGGACGGCCGCCTCTACCGCGGCCGGACTGGGGTGGCGCGTCTCACCCTGCTCACCGGTGCTCCCGTCGTACCGGTGGCGCTGGCCGGGACCGATCGCGTGCAACCGGTCGGTAGCCGGCTTCCCCGGCCGCATCGGGTGACGGTTCGGTTCGGTACCCCGCTGCAGTTCTCCCGATATGCGGGCAAGGAGCGTCAGGTGCCGGTGCTGCGAGCGGTCACCGATGAGATCGTCGCGGCTATCCGTGCCCTGTCCGGCCAGGAGTACGTCAACACCTACCATCCGGCTGCCGCGGCGGCCTGACCCGGAATAGGCCCACCCGCCGGGGTGCTTGTTCCTCAGTGGCAGCGCTGCGACCCCGCACGAGGTGAGCCATGACGGTGAACCAGGACCTACCCGGCACCACCCGGATGCCGGCGCTGTACCTCAGCCACGGCGCCCCGCCGCTGGCCGAGGACCTGCGCTGGACCACGGAACTCGCGGCCTGGTCAGCCCAGCTGCCCCGGCCGAAGGCCATCCTGGTGGTCTCCGCACACTGGGAGGCAGCCCCCCTGGCGATCGGCGCTACCACAACGGTCCCGCTGATGTATGACTTCTGGGGCTTCCCGGAGCGCTACTACGAGGTCACGTATCCCGCGCCCGGCGCCCCAGAGCTCGCCGCCCGGGTCCGCAGCCTGCTTCGCGACGCCGGGCACCACCCGCAGGACGTCGCGCACCGAGGCCTCGATCACGGCGCCTATGTGCCGCTGGTGGAGATGTACCCGAGGGCCGACATACCGGTGCTGCAGATGTCGATGCCCACTCTCGACCCGCAGGAGCTGCTACAGATCGGCAGGCGCCTCGCCCCGCTGCGCGACGAGGGGGTGCTGCTGATCGGCAGCGGATTCACCACGCACAACCTGCGTGTCATGGACATGAGCCAGCCCCCCGATCACCAGCCTCCGAGCTGGTCGGTCGAGTTCGACGACTGGGTCCGCCGGGCCACCGCGGACGGGGACATCGACGCGCTGCTCAACTTCCAGCACACCGCTCCGGCAGCCCGGCTGGCGCATCCCCGCACCGAGCACTTCGCCCCCTTGTTCGTCGCGCTGGGTGCCAGTGTCGACAGCATGCGCACACAACGATCGGTCATCGACGGATACTGGTACGGCCTTTCCAAGCGCTCCTGGCAGTTCGAAGGGTGATCGCGGTCACCGTGCGCTCATCGGTGGCGCTCCCTGCGGACGGTCGCCTTCCTGCCCTTGATGCTGCTGGCGCGTAACGCGGCGATGACCTCGTCGGCGGCGTTGCCGGGGACCTCGACGAGGGAGAAGCGGTCGGTGATGTCGATCGCGCCGATCTCGTTGCCCCGCAACCGCGACTCGCCCGCGATCGCACCGACCAGATCTTGGGGCCGGATCCCCGCACTACGTCCCATCCCGACGAACAGGCGCACCATCCCGCCGGCCGGTATCCGGCAGCGCCCGGCCCCAGACTTCTCCCCGCGACCGCGCGGGTCACGCCCGTCGCGAGGGACCGCCTCGGGGATCTCCTCCGCGTCGACCGGGCCGCCGGTAGCCTCGTGCGCCAGCTTCACCGCGGCGAGCGCGACTTCCATCACATCGAACTCGTCGGTCAATGTCTCGACGACGACCCGGAAGCGTTCACGATCGTCCTCGTCCGCCGAGAGGCTCTCGTACAGCGCCGCCCGGGTGAGCTCGAGACGCCGAGCCCGCAGATCGGCGACGGTGGGCACCCTCGAGACCGTGATCCGCTGCTTGGTCACCCGCTCGATCGTCTTGAGCATCCGGTGCTCCCGAGGCTCCGCGAAGGTGATGGCCACACCCTCCCGGCCTGCTCGCCCGACCCTGCCGACCCGATGCACGTAGGAGTCGGGCGCCGAAGGGACATCGAAGTTCACCACGTGGGTGAGCTGGTCGATGTCCAGGCCCCGGGCGGCCACATCGGTAGCGACCAGCAGGTCCGCCGTTCCATTGCGCAGCCGCGCCATCACCCGGTCGCGCTGCTCCTGGCTCATCCCACCGTGCAGCGCCTCGGCCCGGTAGCCGCGTCCGTTCAGGGACTCGGTGAGCCGATCGACCTCGTCGCGGGTGCGGCAGAAGACGATCGCCGCAGTGGGCGACTCCACGTCCAGCACGCGGCCGAGAGCGGCCGGCTTGTGCGCCCTCGACACCAGGTAGGCGCTCTGGCGGACCAGGGGGGCCTCGCCTTCGGTGGCCTCCGCCCGCCCGAGCATGATCCGGATCGGGTTCCGTAGGTGCCTGCGCACCATGTCGTCGATGCGCCGGGGCATGGTCGCGGAGAACAGCACCGTCTGGCGGTCCTCGGGGGTGTCGCGCAGGATCGCTTCGATGTCGTCGGCGAACCCCATGTCGAGCATCTCATCCGCCTCGTCGAGGATGACCGTCGTGAGCCGGTCCAGTCGCAGTGTGCCGCGCCCGATGTGGTCGAGCGCGCGCCCAGGGGTGGCGACCACGACGTCGATCCCGGCAGCCAAGGCACGCAGCTGCCTGCCTATCGGCTGCCCGCCGTAGATCGGCAGCACCCGGGCGCCCAGTTCGCGGCCATAGCGGTGGATCGCCTGGCTCA
Organism: Pseudonocardiaceae bacterium; assembly: GCA_050699955.1. Lineage (GTDB taxonomy): Bacteria > Actinomycetota > Actinomycetes > Mycobacteriales > Pseudonocardiaceae. The sequence continues at coordinate 66,970 of JBOHGD010000008.1, forward strand.
CTTGAATGGCCAGCTCACGGGTGGGCACCAAGACCAGGGCTGTCGGATCGGTGCCGTCGACGCCGGGCCTCATCCCGTGCAGGATCGGGAGCGCGAATGCCGCGGTCTTCCCCGTTCCCGTCGCCGCCTGCCCGAGCAGGTCGCGTCCCGCCAGCAGCGGCGGAATCGCCTCGCGCTGGATGGGCGTGGGTTCCTCGTAGCCGAGATCGAAGACCGCGCGCAGCAGTTCGGGTCGCAGCGTCAGGGCGGTGAAACCTACCGGATCGCCGTCTGCATCGGTCATATTCGCGGTCATGGTCTGGTTCCTCGTTCCGGGCCGGCCCACTGTGCACCATGCCTCATCCCCCGACACCCCACGCAGCCGCACCCCACAGAACCGTTACATGGGGTGCCTGGCAGCACGGTCACGGTCCGTGTCGGAGGGCACCCGGCACACCGCCGAGCACCCTCCGAACGACATGCCACGACGTCGTCGGCTGAACGCGAGGACGCCGCGCCTCAGCTGCAGCCGCTGGTGGAGCCGCAACCCTCGCAGACGTAGCACGAGCCGGCGGGGCGCATCTTGGTGCCGCAGGTCATGCACAACGGCGCATCGGCCGCCTTGCCCTGCTGCAGCTCCCACAGCTCGGTGGAGCTGCCTACGTACACCGGTGCCGGGCGGGCCTGCCCGGTGGGCGCAGGGTGAGCCGAGTCAAGCGACGTGCGCAGTGACTCGACGTCCACACTCCCGCCCTCGTCGGTCCCATAGTCGGCCGACGTCTGCGTGGTCCGTTCCTCCGCGGACAGGATGCCCAACTGCTCGCGCTTCTCCTTCGGCAGGTGGTCCAGCGCGATCCGGCGGAACAAGTAGTCCACGACGCTGGTGGCCATCCGGATGTCTGGATCATCGGTGACGCCGGCCGGCTCGAAGCGCATGTTGACGAACTTGGAGACGTAGGTCTCCAGCGGTACCCCGTATTGCAGTGCTATCGAGATCGCGATCGAAAAGGCGTCCATCACACCGGCCAGGGTGGAGCCCTGCTTGGACATCTTGACGAAGATCTCGCCGAGCCCGTCATCCGGGTAAGACCCCGCCGTCATATAGCCCTCGGCACCGCCGACAGTAAACGAGACTGTCTCACCGGGCCGCTTCTTGGGTAGCCGCTTACGCACCGGCCTGCCCTCGGCGATCGCCTTCTCCACGGTGGCCGGGCTCGCCGTCCTCCCGGTGGACAGCGGCTGGCCGACCTTGCAGTTGTCCCGGTAGATCGCCAGTGCTTTGAGGCCCATCTTCCAGGACTGGAAGTAGATCTCCTCCACCTCGTCGACGGTGGCCTTCTCCGGCATATTGACGGTCTTGGAGATCGCCCCCGAGATGAACGGCTGGGTCGCGGCCATCATCCGCACGTGCCCCATCGGGGCGATGGCCCGCTCCCCCATCGCGCAGTCGAACACCTCGTAGTGCTCGGGGCGCAGCCCGGGCGCGTCGATCACGTGGCCGTGCTCGGCGATGTACTCGATAATCGCCTCGCTCTGCTCCTCCTGATAGCCCAGCGCGGCGAGCGCCTTGGGCGCGGTCTGGTTGACGATCTGCATGGATCCACCGCCGACCAGCTTCTTGAACTTCACCAACGAGAAGTCCGGCTCGATTCCTGTGGTATCGCAGTCCATCATGAAACCAATGGTTCCGGTCGGCGCTATCACCGAGGCTTGAGAATTGCGCCAACCGTCCTTCTCACCGATCCGGATACCCTCCTGCCACGCCCGGCTCGCGGCTTTCTGCACCGTCCGGTCGTTGTGGTGGTAGGTACGGATGAGGTCGTTGGCGGCCGCGTGCTTGCGCATCACCCGCCGATGCGGTTCCGCGTTACGGGTATAGCCCTCGTACGGGCCGACCACCCCGGCGAGCTCCGCGGAGCGCTTGTAGGCGGTGCCGGTCATCAGCGAGGTGATCGCCGCCGCCAGCGCGCGTCCACCGTCCGAGTCGTAGGCGTGCCCGGTGGCCATCAGGAGCGCCCCGAGGTTGGCGTAGCCGATCCCCAGCTGCCGGAACGCCCTGGTGGTGTCACCGATGGCCGCGGTAGGGAAGTCCGCGAAACAGATGGAGATGTCCATCGCGGTGATGACGAACTCCACCGTCCTGGCGAACAGCTCCGCGTCGAACGTGAGGTCCTCGCGCAGGAACTTCATCAGGTTGATCGACGCGAGGTTGCAACTCGAGTTGTCCAGGTGAAGGTATTCCGAACAAGGATTAGAAGCTGTGATCCGGCCGGACTCCGGGCAGGTGTGCCAGTCGTTGATCGTGTCGTCGTACTGCAGACCCGGGTCAGCGCACTCCCAGGCGGCCCGGATGATATCGCGAAATAGCTCCTTGGCGCGCACCGTCTCGATGACCTCACCGGTCATACGGGCTCGGAGCCCGAATTCGGCCTCGATCTCCACGGCCCGCATGAAACCGTCGGATACCCGCACCGAGTTGTTCGCGTTCTGGTACTGGACCGAGGTGATGTCCTTACCGCCGAGGTCCATGTCGTAGCCGGCGTCGCGCAGCACCCGGATCTTGCGCTCCTCGGCGGCCTTGGTCTGCACGAACTCCCCGATGTCAGGGTGGTCGACATCGAGCACGACCATCTTGGCTGCGCGCCGGGTGGCGCCACCGGACTTGATGGTCCCAGCCGACGCATCGGCCCCGCGCATGAAGCTCACCGGACCGGACGCGGTGCCCCCGGAGGACAGCAGCTCCCTGGAGGAGCGGATACGGGACAGGTTCAGGCCGGCACCGGAGCCTCCCTTGAAGATCAATCCTTCTTCCCGGTACCAGTTGAGGATCGACTCCATCGTGTCATCGACCGACAGGATGAAGCAGTTGTGCACCCGGAGATTGGCCGAGAGGTACTCACCGGACTCGGTCTGGATGTCGTAGACCTCCATGGCGCCACGATGCTCGATCCGGGCGATCTCGAGACGCTTGACGTCCCGGGACGCGAGATCCGGCAGGTCGAAGGACGCCTCCAGCACGGAGGCCTTGACCGGGTCGAGGAAGCCGATCTCGTCGGCGAAGATGAGACGGTCCCCGCCGTTCTGAATCCGGATGCCCCACCGATCGGCCTGGTGGCTCACCCCGGCGAAGATGCCGAAGCGGGCGAGCAACGCCTGCACGCCACGGATCAGCTCTTCGGCGCCCAGGTCCAGGCCGAGCAGGGTCGAGTGCTCACCCGCCGACACGTACCCCTCGGCCTGGAACAGGCTCCGCAGGTACGCGGCGACCACCGGCAGCGGTGCCGTGAACAGATACTCGGGCACCCGCGTCCCGGTCCAGCCCTCAGACCGGGGCGAGCCTGCGGACGCAGCCTCGGATATGGCTCGTGAATCGATCTCCTGCTCCCCGAACGCCCCGCGGCGGTACCACTCGAGCCGGTCCCCGGGCTGGAGCCGGCCGGCGGGCACGAACCCACCGGCACCCTTACCGGCCCAGCGCCACACGAGGTGGTCAGCCGTGACGTCGAGCGCATGACCTGCCGTGGTGTGGATGCGCAGGACGTTCTTGACGCCGTTGGCCTTCGTGGCCACCACCTGGGTGACGCCGTGCGCGTCGTAGACCTTGGTCCCGACCGCGTCCTGGGTCACCAATGTGCCGATCGGGATCATCCCGGCGGGGGTGCTGACCAGCGCCTCGTAGGGCTGGCAGGCCGAGACCTGCTGGGGCGAGGCGGTGCCGACGTTGAACCAGACCGGGGAGTTGAAGCTGAATATCTGGTGCAACAGCATCCAGGTCAGCTCGTGGGAGAAGATCTCCCGGTCGGTCTCGGTGGCGAAGTACCCGTGCTGCATACCGGCGTCGGCGTAGGTCCGCACCACCCGGTCGATGAGCTGGCGAAGGCTCGACTCACGCTGCTCGCTGCCTGCCGCGCCGCGGAAGTACTTGCTGGTGACGATGTTGACCGCGTTGACCGACCAGAAGCCGGGAAACTCCACCCCACGCTGCTCGAAGTTGACTGTGCCGTCCCGCCAGTTCGTCATCACGACGTCTCGGCGCTCCCACGTGACCTCGTCGTAGGGGTGGCGCCCCTCGGTCGTGTAGACCCGTTCCATCCGTAGCGCGCGCTTGGGCTGCGCGGCACGGGAGGCTCCCGAAGCCACCCCAGTCTCCGTCCCAGTGCCGGTCGGAGTACCGACGGTCTCAGTCATCTGCTCCCTCTCTGTCTTGGCGTGCATGCCACCCATCCGGGTCTCCCCGTCCGGAGCGGGCCGGTTGTTCTTCGTGTTCTGCCGCCGAAGTGCGGCCATCTCGTCATCCAGCCGACTATCCGGCCGGCTCCCCCTGAGCCCGGACATCGCGTAGGCCTCGGATCTCTTTCTCGAAGTCCTCGATCGAGGAGAAGGACCGGTAGACGCTGGCGAAGCGCAGGTAGGCCACCTCGTCGAGGTCCCGCAACGGGCCGAGAATGGCCAGGCCAACCTCGTGGCTGGGCACCTCGGCGCTGCCGGAGGAGCGGATCACCTCCTCTACCCGGTGCGCAAGTTGTTGCAAGGCGTCCTCATCCACCGGGCGTCCCTGACACGCCCTGCGCGCGCCGCCGACCACCTTGTCCCGGCTGAACGGCTCGGTGACGCCGGAGCGCTTCACCACCGCGAGCACCGGCTCCTCCACAGTGCTGAACCGGCGACCGCATTCCGGGCAGGCGCGGCGGCGGCGGATCGCCTGGCCATCCTCGACCTCGCGCGAGTCGACGACGCGCGAGTCGGAATGCCGACAGAACGGACAGCGCATGCTCCGCACCCCTTCCCCATGTCCGCAGCAGCCGCCCACGCAGGCCTGGCAGATCACCGAACGTCACCGTCAGAGTGCTGATGACGGAGAATCATCAGTGAACAGCCAGGCCCCACCTGTGGGTAAACAACATCACTGTAACTACTATATGTTGGGGTCGACGGTAAGTCGAGTCGCCACGGCGTGCAAGGTCCACGGAGCCAGGTCTGTGATCCGGATACTTCCGGGTGTGCCGGGGCTACCGTCCGTCAGGCACCTGCAGTTGCTCGCCGGGCTCCACGGCCGAGCCCACCATCCTGTTGAGCTGCCGGATCTGATCCACCACCGCACGCGGGTCGGACTCAGGTGCCACCCGTCGCGCGACGTCCCACACGGTCTCGCCTGCGCCCACCCGGACCACGGCCGTCTCGGCCGGGACCGCCGTCCGAGCCGGGACCTCGGTACTCGCCGTCTGACCGAGCAAGTCCAGCGCACCGACCACAGCGAGCGTGACCGCGACGGCCGCGATCAGCTGCGCCGGCCTGGGCCTGCCCGGCCGGGACGGCACCGGGACACCCGGAGCCTGCACCCAGCCCCGCGCGCCCAGCAGGGCTCCGCGCGACAGAGCCCTGCTCCCCGCCGACGCTGGACTCCGGCGCAGCGCCGAAGGCGCCGAAGACGACCGGGTGCGCGCCGTCCGCCGCGGCAGACGGGTGCGCGCCGGCGAACGCACCGGTACCCGCGAGCGGGGTTCGGCTCCGCCACCCCATCGCTCTGTCGGCTCAGCCCTCGGATCGCCCGCCGCTGGCCACGTGCGCAACCCTGCAGGTGCAGTCATGACACCCTCCTCATCACCGTGCCCGCCATCGAACACGAGTTCGATCGAACTGCTGTGCGAGGTGTACCACGAAGCCCCGACAGAAATCACCACGTCAGCGGCGCGTTGTTCGAACAGATGTTTGATCTGTGGGTCGAAGCTGGCTAGCGTCGGTGCCGAGAGCCGACCGGGGCCCGGTCCGGCGGTGGTTCGAAGGAGGAGTGGTGGCCCAGAAGCGAAGCGGCGAACCGGAGGCAGCCGGTTCGGGAACGCAGGCGCAACGCGCGGGCGGTGCCAGCACTCCCGCGCAGGTACACGCCTTCCCCGACCCCGAAGACAACAGCGGTAGCGATGATCTCAGCCCCCGGCAGCGGCGGGTGCTCGAAGTGATCAGAGACTGGGTGCAGCGCTTCGGCTATCCACCCAGCGTGCGGGAGATCGGCGAGGCCGTCGGGCTGACCTCCACCTCATCGGTCGCGCACCAGCTGCGTGCGCTGGAGCGCAAGGGATACCTGCGCCGCGACCCGAACCGGCCCAGAGCGGTCGGCATCCGGCCTGCGGACAGCGGCTCTGACCGGTCGGAGCCCGGCGGCGAGGAACCCTCCCGCCCGGTCCCCGCATACGTTCCCGTGGTCGGCCGGATCGCCGCAGGCGGCCCGCTGCTCGCCGAGCAGGCCGTCGAGGATGTCTTCCCACTGCCCAGGGAGATCGTGGGTGAGGGGTCGCTGTTCCTGCTGCGGGTGGTGGGCGACTCCATGGTCGAGGCGGCGATCACCGATGGCGACTGGGTCGTCGTCCGCCAGCAGCCGACCGCCGACAACGGCGACATCGTCGCTGCCATGATCGATGGCGAGGCAACGGTCAAGACGTTCAAGCGCCGCGATGAGCACATCTGGCTGCTCCCGCACAACCCCGCTTATGAGCCGATACTCGGTGACGAAGCAACGGTGCTCGGCCGAGTGGTGGCTGTGCTGCGCCGTCTCTAGCATTCCGAACCGCCGCCCGCAGCCCGTGGTGCAGCAAACGATCAGGCCCGCACCAGGAAGCCGGCCAATGCACCGGCTAGATCCGGGCGCACACGCGCGCGCAGCCGGGTGCCGTCCTCGGTGTGTTCGGTGCCGAGCACCTCACCCTCGGCGTGCACGCGGGCGACCAGGGCGCCCTGGGCCCAGGGCAGCAGGGCGTCGACCACGACCTCCGGCCGGGGCAGCACGCCCGCGATTCGCTCGATCAGGCCCGGAATGCCCGAACCAGTGCGCGCGGAGACGAACACCGCACCCGGTAGCAGGTGACGCAGCCTCGACAGCACCAGCGGGTCGGCATCGTCGGTCTTGTTCACCACCAGCATCTCGGGAGGCATCGGGGCGTCGCGGCCCTCGGTGATCTCGGCCAGCACCTCTCGGACCGCCTCCACCTGCCCCTCGGGCATCGGGTCGGCTCCGTCCACCACGTGCAAGAGCAGGTCGGCGTCAGCCACCTCCTCCAAGGTGGAACGGAACGCCTCCACCAGCTGGTGGGGCAGATGCCGGACGAAACCGACGGTGTCGGTGAGCGTGTAGTCCCGCCCGTCCGGGGTGACGGCCCGACGAGTGGTGGGATCCAGGGTGGCGAACAGGGCGTCCTGCACCAGCACGCCTGCCCCGGTAAGTGCGTTGAGCAGGCTCGACTTGCCCGCGTTGGTGTAGCCGACGATCGCCACGGCCGGCACCTCGTTGGCGCGGCGGCGACCGCGTTTGGTGTCCCGGACCGTGCGCATCCCGGCGATCTCCCGGCGCAGCTTGGCCATCCGGCGGTGAATGCGCCGCCGGTCGGTCTCCAGCTTGGTCTCGCCGGGGCCCCTGGTGCCCACCCCACCGCCGGCGCCACCTCCGGCCCCGCCGGCCTGCCGGGACAGCGACTCACCCCAGCCGCGCAGTCGCGGCAGGAAGTAGCTGAGCTGAGCCAGCTCGACCTGGGCCTTGCCCTCCCGGGAGCGGGCGTGCTGAGCGAAGATGTCCAAGATCAGCGCGGTCCGGTCGATGACCTTGACCTTGAGCTTGGCTTCCAGCTGGCGCAGCTGACCGGGAGTGAGCTCACCGTCGCAGATGACGGTGTCGGCCGCGGTCCCCAGGACGACCTCACGCAGCTCGAGGACCTTGCCGGAGCCGACATAGGTGGCCGGGTCGGGGCGCTCCCTACGCTGCACCAGGCCGTCGAGCACCTGCGAGCCTGCGGTCTCGGCGAGCCGGGCCAACTCGGCCATCGATGCCTCGGCATCGGCCGAGGAGCCTTCGGTCCACACCCCGACGAGCACCACGCGTTCCAGCCGTAGCTGCCGGTACTCGACTTCGGTGACGTCGGTGAGCTCGGTGGACAGCCCCGATACGCGGCGCAGCGCGGAGCGGTCCTGGAGGTCCAGTTCACCCAGCGAGGCGGCGGCCGTGTCGGGCAGCTCCTCCTCGGCCAGGTAGTCGGCGGGGCGGGGTCGGGACGGCGGGAAGATCGGTGAGGTCGTCATACACCCTTCATGGTGGCACGTCGGGCCGATCACGCCCACCCGAATTCGGCTGGCAATGCAACTACCCACTGCGGTCGGCGGCAATTCGGGACCTTTGTGGTGCGGTGTGCATCCAGACCGCGCATCAGACGGTCAGTGCGCCGCCCACCAGCCGGCGTCGAGCCGGCCACGGGCCACCAGGACCGCGGGCCCGCTCAGCGTGCTGCCGTCGTCGGCGACCGTCACCCGCACCTGGCCCCCGGGCACGTGCACATCGGCTCCCCCGGTGTCTCGGCCTTCGGCCTGCAGCGCGGCGGCGACCGCAGCAACCGTTCCGGTGCCGCAGGACCGGGTCTCACCCACCCCCCGTTCGTGCACCCGCATCCGCAACCGGCCGGAGCCCAGCACGTTGACGAACTCCACGTTGACGCCGTGCGGGAAAGCCCCCGGGTCATGTCCCGGTGGGACGGTGAGGTCCAGCTGTTCCACCGGCACCTCGGTCACGCAGGCCAGATGCGGGTTGCCCAGATCGACCGCAAGTCCGGTGAACGCCATGCCCTCGACGGTCGCCGTGGACGTGCCCTGGCGATGCACCCGCCCCATCGCAACGCTCACCGAGCCGTCGTCATGCAGCCATACCGCGCGCGAACCGGACCTGCTGCCGATCTGGAAGCCGAGCTCGGCCACCAGTCCGGCGTCGGCCAGGTAGCGGGCGAACACCCGCACTCCGTTGCCACACATCTCGGCGAGGGAGCCATCCGCGTTGCGGTAGTCCATGAACCACTCGTCGGGTGCGCTGCCCGGTGGCGCGTCGGGCACCAGCACACCCGGCACCACCCGCAACACCCCATCGGCGCCGAGCCCGCAGTGCCGGTCGCACAGCGCACGCACCCGGGATGGCGTCAGTTCCAGCTCACCAGTCGGATCGGGCAGCAGAACGAAGTCATTGCCGGTCCCATGTCCCTTGACGAACTCAATCCCCTGGTCCATTGGCCTCGAGCCTATCCGGGAGCCGACGGTAACCGGTCAGCGACAGGGCGGCGTCGAGCAGATCGGGGCGCTCAGCGTCCAGCCACCGGATCCGGCCGTCTCGCCGGAACCAGGAGCGCTGCCTGCGCACGAAACGCCGGGTCGCCTGGGCGGTCGGCCCGGCGGCAGAGGCTGGGTCAGCGCCGGCGTCCAGCGCGGCGATGACGTGCTGATAGCCCAGCGCCCGGGACGCGGTCCGCCCGTCTCGCAGGCCGCGCGGCAGCAGGGCGCGGACCTCCTCGACCAAACCCCCGCTGAACATCCGATCCACCCTGGTGTCGACCCGGGTGTCCAGCACCGCCGGATCGGTGTCCAGCCCGATCTGCACCGCGTCATAGCGGGCCGGTCCTGGCGGTGGCAGGCTCGCCGAGAAGGGCCGCCCGGTGATCCGGATGACCTCCAGTGCCCGTACCACCCTGCGCCCGTTGCTCGGCAGTATCCGGTCGGCGGCGACCGGGTCGAGCCGTTGTAGCTGCTCGTGCAGCGCGGTGGCCCCACGCTCCGCCAGCTCGGCCTCGAGCTCGGCTCGTACCGCCACGTCGGTGCCCGGGAAGTCCAGGTCGTCCAGTACGGCACGGACATACAGCCCGGAGCCGCCCACCAGCACGGGTACCCGGCCGGCCGCGAGGGACTCCGCCACGACGGCTCGGGCCTGCCCCTGGTAGACCGCCACCGATGCGGTCTCGGTGACGTCGAGGATGTCGAGCAGGTGGTGGCGAACGCCTCGACGGCGCTCGGAGGGCAGCTTCGCCGTACCGATGTCCATCCCTCGATACAGCTGCATCGCATCGGCGTTGATCACTTCACCACCGAGCGCGACGGCCAACGCGACGGCAAGGTCGGACTTGCCCGTAGCGGTCGGGCCGACCACCGCGACAGCGCGGGGCCTCACGACGTCGGGTCCCGCTCGCCTGCCGTCCATAACGCGACGTGATAGGCGACTCCGTAGGGCGCAGCCGAGTAGAGCAGCTCACCGCGCCACGCCGGAGCCAGCGCCTGTGCCGCCGCCGCGCCGACTTGCCAAGCCTCCCGGCCCGACACCCACAGTTCGTCGGCCAGACCGGCATCGAGACTCAGCAACGCGTCCGGATCCGCCGCGGCGAGTGCGGCGGCGACCGCCGTGTCGAGGCCCTCGGCCCGAGCGTCGAAGTGCCCCGGCGCCCTCGGGGTGTGCATCGCTGCACCGTCCCCGAGCACGAGCAGCCCCACCGGCGCGTCCTCCCGACGCAATCGCTGTGCCAGCTCCGTGCCCAGCCGACGGCATTCCGCAGCGCTGGACCCGGGCGAGACCGGCGCCGCCCGCACGGTGATCTCCGCCGCCCCGACCTGGCCGCGCAACCAGCCCGCGACCAACAGCGGCAACGGCAGGTCGGCGTGGTGCACCAGGCCCGCGCCCGGATGCAGCGCTACCGGGACGTCCACTCCGTAGCCGGCGAAGCTGCCTGCTTGGCCCGTCTCGGCGGCCGGATCGACCACGGCGACGGCCACCCAGCGCACGCTCCAGCGGGCCAGCGAACCAGCCGCCACCAGGCACGCATCGCGCAGTACCGCGGTCTCCGCGGCGGCTCCTGCGGCCACTTCAGGCACCAGGATCGGCGGATGAGGAACGACCGCCAGACGTACGATCACCGATGCAGATTAATGCCCACTACGCATCCGCTCTCTTGACCTGCTTCAATGCCGCGTGACCGGAGCGGATCGCGACCCTCCGGACGAAGCGCAGGGCCCCGCCCAACCGGGGCGCCCGCAGCCGGACGCGGCGGCGGGCACGAGGTCGAGGAAGGCCGGCATGACCGAGCAGCCCAGCACCCAGCAGATCGATACTGAGCAGCCCAGCACCGGGCAGCTATCCGCTTCGGAACAGTCGAGCCCGGACGCCAACCCGGACACAACGGCTGTCGAACCCTCGGACCATCCAGAGCCCGCTGCCGAGCCGGCCGCCTGCCCCAAGGTCACCCAGGCCGGCCGGGATCCGCGACACTGGGGACGGATCGATCAGGATGGGACGGTGTACACCCTCGCCGACGATGGCGAGCGGCCGGTCGGCTCGTGGCAGGCCGGAACACCGGAGGAGGGTCTGGCCCACTTCGCACGCCGGTTCGACGATCTGCTCACCGAGGCCGAACTGCTGGAGTCCCGGCTGGCGTCCGGAGCAGGTGATCCGAAGCAAGCCATCGCCCGCGTCGCCGCGTTGCGCGCCCAGCTCGTCGAGCCGACCGTGATCGGCGACCTCGCGGGCCTCGCGGGCCTGCTGGACCATCTGCAGCGCCACGCCGAGAAAGCCCTCGCCGGGGCCAAAGCCGCCCGGGAGAAGGCCAAGGCGCGAGCCGTCGCCCGCAAGGAGGCGCTGGCCGCGGAGGCCGAACAGATCGGTGCCGAGTCGGCTCAGTGGAAGGCCGGCGGTGACCGGTTGCGCACCATCCTGGACGAATGGAAGACGATCAAGGGCCTCGACCGGAAGACCGACGAGGCACTGTGGCGCCGCTTCTCCAGGGCACGGGACGCCTTCACCCGGCGTCGCGGCGCGCATTTCGCCGAACTGGACCGGCAGCGGGTAGGCGCCCGGCACCGTAAGGAAGAGCTGGTCATCGAGGCGGAGGAGCTGGCCGAATCCACCGATTGGGGGCCCACGGCCGGCCAGTTCCGGACCCTGATGGCGGAATGGAAGGCGACCGGACGCGCACCGAAGGAGGCCGATGAGGCGCTGTGGCAGCGCTTCCGCGCCGCTCAGGACCGGTTCTTCAAGCGCCGGACCGCCACCTTCTCCGAGCGCGACGCGGAGTTCGAGCAGAACGCCCAGCGCAAAGAGGAACTGGTGGCCGCTGCGGAGCGCATCGACCTGTCCAGAGACCTCGAGGCGGGTCGCGCGCAACTTCGGGACATCCAGCAGCGCTGGGAGGCCGTGGGCAAGGTCCCGAGGGAGCGGATCAAGACGCTGGAGGCCCGGCTGCGGGCCGTCGAGGAGCGGGTCCGCTCGGCCGCCGACACGCAGTGGCGGCGCAGCGATCCCGAAGCTGAAGCCAGGGTTGCGCAGTTCCGGGAGCGGGTCGAGCAGTACGACGCCCAGGCAGCGAAGGCCCGGGCCGCCGGGGACGATCGCCGGGCGAGTGCCGCGAAGGCCCAGGCCGATCAGTGGCGCGAATGGCTGGCCGCCGCGGAGCAGTCGGTCGCCAGCTGGTGAGGCTAGCGGCGGGACACCGCCAGCTTGCACCACTGCGCGGCGAGCATCACAAGACACAGCACAGCCAGGATCAGCCCGATTCCCGGGCCGACGCTGTGTGCGGTCTGCCGGGACCAGATCGCCCAGATCCCGTCCAGCACGCAGTACCCGCAGCCCAGCGCGCTGGCCCAGACCAGGCCCCAGCGCCGGGTGAGCAGCGCCAGCGTGGAGAGCCCGACCCCGAACGCGAGCGCGACCGCGCCGAACAGCCGCGGTAACAACCCGATCTGATAGGCCGGGCCTGCGGTGCCGCGCAGCACCTCCCAGCCGCTGATGCTCCCGGTCCACGGCAGCGACATGGCCAGCAGCAGCACCGTGACCGCCCCGGCGACCACAGTCGCCCGCACGCCCAGGTCGACCCGGCGCAGCGCGGCACGACCCACCTCGTCGATCTCGGCACGAAGTCCGTCCATCCGGTCCTTCTCCTCGGTCACAGGGCCGCCTCCGCGGGGGGCCGGCCGAACGCGGGCAGCCCGAGCGCCACCCCTGGTGTCGTGGGCCTGCGACCGGCCGCCCAGGCCTCGCCCGCTGTGGTCGGGCGGTGGGCCCGCAGTGGCAGATCGGAAACCAGGTGGTGCGGCGCACCGTAGGTGATCACCGCGTGCACCACGTCGCCGGGCCTGATGCCGACCTCGCCCGGCTCGAAGTGCACCAACCGGCCGTCCCTGGCCCGTCCGCTCATCCGATGGGTCGCGGCGTCCTTGCGACCCTCACCCTCGGAGACCAGCACCTCGACCGTGCGGCCGACCAGGGACCGGTTCAGCTCCCAGGAGATCTCCTCCTGCATCGTGATGAGCCGGTCGTAACGCTCCTGAACGACTGCCTTCGGTACCTGGCCGGGCATATCCGCGGCGGGCGTGCCCGGCCGGGGGGAGTACTGGAAAGTGAAGGCCTGCGTGAAACGCGCCGCGTGTACGACGTCCAGGGTGGCCTGGAAGTCGGCCTCGGTCTCGCCGGGGAAGCCGACGATGATGTCGGTCGACAGCGCCGCGTCCGGCATGGCCGCGCGCACCTCGTCGACGATCTTCAGGTAGCGCTGTGCCCGGTAGGAGCGACGCATCGCGCGCAGCACCACGTCGGAGCCGGACTGCAGCGGCATGTGCAACTGATGGCAGACGTTGGGCGTCGCCGCCATCGCCTCGATCACATCGGAGGTGAAGTCCCGCGGATGCGGCGAGGTGAAACGCACCCGCTCCAGCCCATCGATCCGCCCGCAGGCCCGCAACAGGCCGGCGAACGCTGCCCGGTCGCCGAACCCCACCCCGTAGGCGTTGACGTTCTGCCCGAGCAGGGTCACTTCGAGTACGCCTTCGGCCACCAGTGCCTCGACCTCCGCGAGCACCTCGCCGGGACGCCGGTCGACCTCCTTGCCGCGCAGCGCGGGCACGATGCAGAACGTGCAGGTGTTGTTGCAGCCCACTGAGATCGACACCCACGCGGAGTGCGCGGAGTCCCGCTTGGCGGGCAGCGCGGAGGGAAAGGTCTCCAGCGATTCGACGATCTCCACCTGGGCGGCCTCGTTATGCCGGGCCCGCTCCAGCAGCACCGGTAGTACGCCGATGTTGTGCGTGCCGAACACCACGTCCACCCAGGGGGCCCGCCGGGTGATCTCGCCGCGGTCCTTCTGGGCCAGGCAACCACCGACGGCGATCTGCATCCCTGGGTGCTTCTGCTTGACCGGACGGAGCTGGCCGAGATTGCCGTAGAGCCGGTTGTCGGCGTTCTCCCGGACCGCACAGGTGTTGAACACGACCACGTCGGGGGTCTCGTCCGGCCCGGCGGGGATGTAGCCGGCCGTCTCGAGCAGCCCGGCGAGGCGTTCCGAGTCGTGCACGTTCATCTGGCAGCCGTAAGTACGCACGCGGTAGCTGCGGTGACGCTGCTCGGTACTCCCGCCGACGGCCACAGTAGTCATGTGCTGGTCACACCTCCCTATGAGTTCAGGGTAGGCCCGGGCTCGAACCGCTCATCGACCCGCCTCGGTCACCTAAGGTGAGCGGTTCTCCAGGAAGGCAGCGGACCGTTGCACACTTTTGTGACAGAGTTGCAACCTCTTTGCCTCCCTCAGTCACACTCCGTCGGATAGAGATAACCTCGAAGCCCTCGTCATCGCTCTCGTCCACCGGAGGACCCGTGTGAGCTCACCCTCAGCAGCCGACCCGCCGATGATCCGGATGACCGGGGTGAACAAGTACTTCGGGTCGTTACACGTACTGCGCGACATCGACCTGCAGGTCGCACGTGGTGAGGTAGTGGTGGTGCTGGGGCCGTCCGGTTCCGGCAAGTCGACGCTGTGCCGCACGATCAACCGGCTGGAGCCGATCGACGGGGGCGACATCGAGGTGGACGGGACACCGTTGCCCGAGGAGGGCCGGGCGCTGGCCCGGCTGCGCGCCGACGTCGGCATGGTCTTCCAGCAGTTCAACCTCTTCTCGCACCTGACCATCGCGGAGAACGTGAAGCTGGCCCCGGTCAAGGTCCGCCGGATCGGCAAGCGGGAGGCGCACGAGGCCGCGATGACCCTGCTGGATCGGGTCGGGATCGCCGACCAGGCCGACAAGTACCCGGCTGCGCTGTCCGGGGGGCAGCAGCAACGGGCCGCGATCGCCCGCGCCCTGGCCATGCACCCCAAGGTGATGCTCTTCGATGAGCCGACCTCCGCGCTGGACCCCGAGATGGTGCAGGAGGTGCTCGACGTGATGACGTCGCTGGCCCGGGAGGGCATGACCATGCTCGTGGTCACCCACGAAATGGGCTTCGCCCGCCGCGCCGCGCACCGTGTGGTGTTCATGTCCGACGGCGAGATCATCGAGGACTCGGTGCCCGATCAGTTCTTCACCGCACCGAGGTCCGAACGCGCCAAGGAGTTCCTCGGCAAGATCCTGACGCACTGATCGTGCCTACCGAGTCGTGACCCGATCCGGTGTCCAACCCCGGTGACAGTGAGGAGTAGCGGATGCGCTGGAAACCAGTGCTGCGAGTGGGTATCGCCATGGTGGTGTTCACTTTGGCGGCGACCGGGTGCGGCAAGCAGCAGCAGGATCTGGGGGGCGGCGGCTTCCAGCCGTCGATCGACAAAGGCGTCCAGTTCGAGGCCGGAACCACGATGGACAAGTTGTCCAAGGCCGGGACCATCAGGGTCGGCACCAAGTTCGACCAGCCGCTGTTCGGTCAGCAGGGCCTGGACGGTCGGCTGACCGGATTCGACACCGACATCGCCCGGATCATCGCAGGCGGGCTCGGGCTCACCCCAGATAAGATCAAGTTCGTGGAGGCACCCTCGGCGCAGCGCGAGGAGCTACTCAAACAAGGCAAGGTCGACCTGGTGGTGGCGACCTACACGATCAACGACAAGCGCCGTCAGCAGGTCAGCTTCGCCGGCCCCTACTACACGGCTGGCCAGTCGCTCATGGTCAAGTCCGACAACAACACCATCACCGGGCCGCAGTCGCTGCGCAGCACCGGTGCGCGGGTGTGCTCGGTGCAGGGCTCGACCCCGGCGGAGAACATCAAGCAGTACGTCGACCCCGCCCAGCTCACCTTGTTCGACGTCTACTCCAAATGCGCCGATGCCCTGCGCACCGGCCAAGTCGACGCGGTGACCACCGACAATGTGGTCCTGCTGGGGTTCGTGAGTGGCAGCAACGGCCAGTTCAAGCTGGTCGGCGACGAGTTCACTAAGGAGCCCTACGGCATCGGGATCCGCAAGGGCGACGTCAAGTTCTGCCAGTTCATCGACAACACGCTGAGCAAGGCCGCCCAGTCCGGGACCTACGCCGCCGCCTGGAAGTCCACCACGGGGAAGGTGGACAAGCAGACACCCACCCTGCCTGCGCTCGACCCCTGCAGTTGACCGCTGACTCCGTGGGGGCTCCGGTTTCGGTGCCCCCACGGCGCACGGGTGGAGGGACTCGACATGCACATCATCGTCGACAACATCGGCCTGTACCGCGACGGCCTGCTCAAGACGCTGCAGATCTGCCTGTACGCGGCAATCGGGTCGCTGGTGCTCGGCACCGTGATCGCCGCCTTTCGGGTATCCCCCATCCCGCCGTTGCGCGCCGTGGGCACGGCGTGGGTGACGGTCTTCCGCAACTGCCCGCTCACCATAGTGCTGTTCTTCTGCGCCTTCGGTCTGCCTGAGCTCGGCATCAACGGCGCCTATTTCTGGTTCGGCGTGGGCGGCCTGACGCTCTACACTTCGGCCTTCGTCTGCGAGGCGGTGCGCAGCGGGATCAACGCCGTGCCACCCGGGCAGGCCGAGGCCGCCCGCGCGGTGGGGCTGACCTTCATCCAGTCGCTGCGGCAGGTCGTGCTGCCGCAGGCACTGCGCAGCGTGGTGCCGCCACTGGGCAGCGTGCTGATCGCGATGGTCAAGAACTCGGCGATCGTCGGCGCCTTCGGCGTCGGCGGGGAACTGTTCAGCGTGCAGGCCAGCCTGACCTCGGCACAGGGTCTGGACCTCATCCCGGTGCTGCTCGGGGTGGCGGCCGGCTACCTGATCATCACCATCCCGGCGGGCCTGGCACTGGAGGTCATCGAACGAAGGGTGGCGGTGCTGCGGTGAGCACGCCGGTCCTGTTCGACGCCCCCGGTCCGCGCACCCGGCGACGCATCCTGCTGGCCAGCGTGGTCGCCGCCCTGGTAATGGCCGCGGTGGCAGTGCTCGTGGTACTGCGCCTGCAGACCCAGGGCCAGCTCACCGAGGAGAAGTGGGGCCCGATCCTCAACCCGGCGAACCCGAACTTCGTCGCGCTGTGGACCGGGCTCGGCCAGGCATTGGTACACAATGTGCAGGCCGCAGTGCTGGTGATGGCGTTCTCCCTGCTGCTGGGCACCCTGCTGGCCGTCACCCGGATCAATGTGCCGCGCTGGGCGCGCTGGGCGGTGGTCGGGCCGATGGAGCTCTTCCGCGGGCTGCCGGTGGTCATCGCGATCTTCTTCGCGGCCCGGGTGCTGCCTGCGCTGGGGGTGGATCTGCCGCTGCTGTGGTACCTCGTCATCGGGCTCACCGCGTACAACTGCGTGATCATCGCCGAGATCGTCCGAGCCGGCCTCGCCTCGCTGCCCCGGGGCCAGGCCGAAGCCGCCGCGGCGGTCGGGCTCAGCCGAGGGCAGTCGATGCGCTCGATCCTGCTGCCGCAGGCATTCCGCGCGATGTTGCCAGCCCTGATCAGCCAGTTGGTGGTGATCTTCAAGGACACCTCGCTCGGCTTCGTAATCCTCTACGCCGAGGCGGTACGGTTCGTGCAGATCGCCATCCAGATCCCGGAGCTGCGCAACCCGCTGCAGCTCTACCTGACCATCGGCGTCATCTTCATCTTGATCAACTACCTGCTCGGCAAGCTGGCCGTGTGGGTGGAACGCAAGCTGAGCCGAACCCGAACCGTGTCCGCCGTAGCCAAAGCCGACCAACTCGCCATCGAACCAGAAGCCCTGGTTACCCCGATCCGCGCCGGCGGATGACCCGGAGCCACCTGGTTCGAACCTGGCCGGTCGGCCCTACGCTCACCGCCATGCCTTCCTCGGATGACCTGACGCTTGCCCACCACGCCGGCGCCGCCGCGGCAGAGCTACTGAACGAGCTGTGCGAGGTCTACGCCGACGCCTACGGCGTGGAGCAGCGCGGTGAGAAGACCACCGCCTTCCGCGCCCGGGCCACCAAGGCGCTAGACCGGCCCGGCTACGGGCTGCTCACCGCGCAGGACAGTGAGCAGATCATCGGCTTCGTTTTCGGCTACGCTCTGCCCGCAGGCACGTACTGGTGGGATGGGCTCACTCCGGCACCAGATGAAGGCTTCACCACCGAGAACGGCGCACGCACCTTTGCGCTGGCCGAGATCGAGGTGCGCCGAGCCTGGCAAGCGAAAGGTGTCGGCCGAGCGCTGAATGACGCGGTGCTCGCTCAGCGGCACGAGGAGCGCGCCACGTTAGCGACCGGCCCGCAGGCGGACTCGGCCCGCGCTATTTATGAGCGCTGGGGCTGGCAACCGGTGGGCAAAATACCCGGCAAGACCGGCTCGTACTTCTCCGAATACACGCTCTACGTGCTGGCACTGCCGCGTGGTAACCGAGAATAGGCCATCGGCAGCTCATCTAGTTCGCGTACAGGCTTAGTGCGCTGCCAGGGCGTCAGCGTCACCCGTAGTTCGGCGATGCGTTGGTCAATGCGCTGCCGCCACATCAGCGGCGTAAGCCTCAGCTCGAGGGTTGCCAGCCTGTGCTGCCCAGGCCTGCGCCACGATGGCGTGATCGATGCCAACCCTTTCTACCCATTCTCTAGCAAGAAATCGCCACACTCACACCGCCGTGCTCCTCAACACCTGATCCACCCGCTGATTCAACCCACGAACTGCAGGTATGGCGCGGTGCCGCTTACCAGCAGTCCGCAGCTGCCGTAGGGTGTCAAACACACGATCAGACCGGATCAAACCTACCGAGCTCAATGCCTCATCTCCCAAGGTGACAGCATGCGCCGGGTCATCCCGCGCCATTGTCAAGTGAGCCAAGTTAGCAATGGTCAGGGTCTTGCCCCGAGACTGCTGCTTTGGGAAACGCTCAATGGCCGCTATCAGGCGGTGTTGCGCGTGCGTATAGTCTCCACCGTTTACGGCGAGGTGCAGCAGGGCGCGGCCACAGTCACGCTCCAGGTGCGCTAGGCTGTAGTACGTAATCCAGTCAGGCTCGTCACCGTCACCGGTCACGAAAGAGTCTTCCGCCTGATGTACGGCAGCCATGCAGTCGGCTTCCCGGTGGCTCCCGCTGAGGCCCAGCGCACGGGCGTGACGGGTGTGCATGACAGCCCGCACAACTGGCCTGAGCCGGTCAGCTCGCACCAAGGCCATTTCAGAAAAGCTGAGGGCATCGTCTGGTTGCCGTTGGTGAACCGCCAGGTTGGCGAGTCCAGACAACGCCTTGGCGCGTAATGACCAGTCGCCAGATTCGGTGGCACAGCCGACGGCGAACCGAAAACACCGTTCGGCCTGTCGGTGCGCTCCGGCATCAAAGCACATTCCAGCAGCAACGTCTGCAAGCTCGGCAATGGCCGAGAAAAACTGCTGCCGCAGCATTTCCTGGGAAAACCGGCCTTCAAGCAGCTCAGCCGAGCTTGAGAGCTGAGCAACCACAGCTTGTGAGGACAGTCCGCCCACGAAACCGTGATCTTGACTAGCGAACATGCGGGCCATACGCCGCACTTGATCGACTTCGGCTGCGCCGACACGGCGTTGGCCGCCGGAACCAGCTACGTTGGATAGAAACTCCTTGATCGGATCACTAAGGGCAAGACCGGCAACGCTGCCGGTCAGTGCCCGCACGAAGCCTTGCCGTTCCATGTCGTCCCCTCCGTTCGCTTGCCAGGGGCTCTGTCCCACGGTAGCTGCACCGGAACGGGTACTGAAGAAGCCCAGCTCCGCATCCGACGCACGGCCAAGCACACCACGGAGTGCCATGCGGTAGTGCCGGTTAGGCCAGCGGTGTATGCCGCGCTCTAACTTGCCGATGTAGTCGGCGTCCATCGCCCCTGGCTTGCCGATCTCCTGCTCGACCTGCGCGTTTGCCAACTCGGCAAGCTGTCCCTGGGTTAGGCCACCAGCTTCGCGCGCAGCACGCAGAAGATCGTTCGGTTCTGGGGCCACGGGCGTCCTCTCCACAGTCGTTCGGCCCCAGAGCGTAGCCTTGGCCGGGACAAACGCCACGTATCGACACCAATGCTCCGGCTAAACCTCTGGGTTGACGCCTGCCTCCACGCAGTGCCCCTGGTGGTCTTGATCTACGTACTCGTCTCTGTTCCTGAGCAAGGTCAACAAGACGAAGATCAGAACGAGGCACCCTGCGTCACCTGCCCACTCGGAGTCTCCCTCCCGCTCTGGGTCGAACTCGCTCGTGGCGCGGGGTGCCGCTCATACGCGGGCAGGCGGACGGGGGCTTCGGGGCATGGAACACGACGATGACCAGCAAGGCCAGGGCACGAACAGTTTTCGTCACGATGACAGCAATGGTGAGCCATCAGCACAGCTCGGTATCGGGAGCAGTATCCGGCCTGGTACAGCTGTACCGCCTATCGTGCTGGTTGCCGACATGAACAACGGAGCACTGTTAGTCCAAGGCTGGCGGGCTGGGCCGAGTGCGTACCTGAGCCCGGAGGATGCAATTCCGCTCAGACGGGAGCTGGCGAGGGCTTTCGGGAGCGAGAACCGTAAGGGCCACGGCGATCAGGGTTGGTCGTTGTGAGGCGGGAAGATCGCGAGCTCTTGGCTGAGCTGGCCCGGCTCAACAAAGATATGGCACAGCTCGGCATGCGCATCGTGGAGGGCCACCTACCTGGGCATACCGTGGAGGCTGGCGAGCTCGACCGGGAATCGTGAGCAGCCTGCACGAGGTGCGGTGGCGATTGCGCACCGAACAGCTTGAAGCCCTCGCGGACTGGCTCAGTGGTGAAGAGCGACCCGTGCCGGAGGAAGTCGAAGAACAGGCAGTACGGCTGCTGGCCGCAGCCGCACTACTGCTCGGACAGCACGAAGTGAACAAACGAGGGCAGTGCAAGTTCTGTGGGTGGACACGGTGGAAATGGCGGTTCTGGCATCGAAGACCGCGGTGCACCGTGTTTCAAGCACTGGATCGCGCCATGCGCGAGGAACTGGACGTGGTGTGGTGGGAGTTGTTTGCGGCCACCGGGCGCGAGGTGAGTTTAGAGGAGGTCCGGGAGTGGGTGGACCTGAGGGCAACGGATACGGCCTGACACTACACAGCGACCACCGGCGCATCGAACCTGCCACCACGCGATTCTCGGGGACCCGCCTGGCTGCACGCCACGCGGGTCCCCGAGAATCGCGTGGTGGGCATTAGGGTCGGCATGGTGCGCAGACCCGTGGTAGCCCCGAGTCGGGTCAGCCATGGCTGACCGGGGATCGCTGCGTCCCTGGCCGGATCTGCCACCCGGCCAGAAGGCATTGCCGGGCACCCGGGCCTGGTCGATGCTGCGCACCCTGCGGGCACGCGGGTGGCTGCGACCTCGCCGGCTCGGCTGCCTCTTCCTGGTTCTCCTGTTGCTGTTGTTCCTCGCGCTGTGGTTGCTGGGCTCGGCCGTCAACGGGATCAGCGAGGCATTCCGCAACGACCCCCCTCCGGTGGCCGGCAGTCCGTTCGACACCGTTGCTCCATCCAGACCGCCGACCAGCGCACCGCCCGGCGCCGACCTGATCACCCACGGCAGGCTCATCGTGGCGGTCCAGGAGGTACCCGGGCTGGCCGAGCGCGCCTCCGGATCGAGCAGTTACACCGGATTCGACATCGCGCTGCTCGACCTGATCGCCCGCAACCTCGGGGTGGATCCCGCACGCACCAGCTTCAAGCCGGTACCCGCCAGCATCGGAGCAGGCATGCTCGCGCGTCGGGAGGCGGATCTCGCGCTCGGCGGGTTCGAGATCACCCCAGGACAGGGCAGCGACATCGGCATCGTCGGGCCGTACCTGGTGAGCCCGGTTCGGCTGGCCGCGCCGTCGAACAGCCCGGCGACCAGCCTCGGCTCGCTCGGGGACGGCACTGTGTGCGCGCCCAGGGACTCCCCGGCCGCCGCCGCGCTGGCGGACCGGCTGGGAGACCGGCTCAAGACCCGGAGCGGTATCGGTGCCTGCGCAGACCTGCTCGGCGGCGGGAGCGTCCAGGCGATCGCCGGAGACCAGATCGCCCTGAATGCCCTGCCGGGCATGAAGAGCGGCACCTTGCGGTTGCTCGGCGGGTCGCTGGGGACCACCGAGTACGGCATCGGCGTGGCGCCGGGTGACCGGATGCTGCGGGATCGGGTCAGCGCCGCGCTGCGCAAGGCGGTCGACGACGGCACCTGGGCCCGGCTCTACGCGCAGTACCTCGGCACCCCGGTGCCCCCTGCGCCGACCATCCGGTGAGGTCGGCCATCCGGTGCTCCCAGACCGGACCTACCTCCTCTTGTTACGCCGGAACAACCGGGTGAGCGGGTCGAATCGGAGGTCGGCGACCCGCTCCTTCATCGGGATCAGCGCGTTATCGGTGATCTTGATGTGCTCCGGGCAGACCTCGGTGCAGCATTTGGTGATGTTGCAGAAGCCGAGGCCGTGCGCGTCCTGCGCCTCTTTCCTGCGGTCCACGCCCTCCTCGGCGGCGGCGTCCAGCGGATGCATCTCCAGCTCGGTCACCCGCATGAGGAAGCGTGGCCCGGAGTAGCTCTCCTTGTTCTCCTCGTGATCGCGGATCACATGGCACACGTCCTGGCACAAGAAGCACTCGATGCACTTGCGGAACTCCTGCGAGCGCTCCACGTCGGCCTGTTGCATCCGGTACTCGCCGGGCTCCACGCCCTTCGGGGGAACGAACGCCCGCACCTCACGGGCCTTCTCATAGTTGTACGAGACGTCGGTGACCAGGTCGCGGATGATCGGGAAGGTCCGCATCGGGGTGATCACCACCGCCTGCCCGGCAGGCAGTATGGACATCCGGGTCATGCACAGCAGGCGGGGCCGGCCATTGATCTCGGCGCTGCACGACCCGCACTTGCCCGCTTTGCAGTTCCACCGCACCGCGAGGTCAGGTGCCTGAGTGGCCTGCAGGCGGTGGACCACGTCGAGGACGACCTCACCCTCGTTGACCTCCACGTCGAAGTCGACGAAATCGCCGCCGTCGGCGTCACCCCGCCATACCCGGAACCGCTGCTGGTAGCCCATATCAGTCCGTCCCTCCCGGGAGCTCTTCAGCGGTGAGGTACTTCTTCAGCTCGTCGAGCTCGAACAGCTCGACGAGGTCGGTGCGGATCGGGATCTGCTCCTTGTGCTCGACACGAATGCCGCCGTCCTCCCCTTGCGTACACACCAGCAACACATGGCGCCATTCCGGATCCAGCACGGGATGGTCCTCGCGGGTGTGCCCGCCCCGGCTCTCGGTCCGCTCCAGCGCCGCCCGGGTGACGCACTCGCTCACCGCGAGCATGTTGCGCAGATCCAGCGCCAGGTGCCAGCCCGGGTTGAACTGCCGATGACCCTCCACCACCAGGTGGCCGGCCCGCCGACGCAACTCGTCGAGCTTCTTGAGCGCCAGTTCCATCTCGTCTGCCTTGCGGATGATGCCGACGAGATCGTTCATGGTCTGCTGCAGCTCCTGCTGCAACGTATAGGGGTTCTCGCGGCCCTCACCTGCGTTCTCGGAGCCACCGTCCGGCTCGGCGGCACTGGCCGCACCGAAGGGGGCCAGTGCCCGCTTCGCGGCCGCCTCGACGTCCTCCGCACGCACCGAGGGCCGGGACCCGCTCAACCCGTCCACATACGATGCTGCTCCGAGGCCGGCGCGACGACCGAACACGAGCAGGTCGGACAGCGAGTTGCCGCCCAGCCGGTTCGACCCGTGCATCCCGCCCGCGACCTCACCCGCGGCGAAGAGCCCCGGCACCGTGGCCGCCTCGGTGTCCGGGTCGACCTCCACGCCTCCCATCATGTAATGGCAGGTGGGGCCAACCTCCATCGGCTCTGCGGTGATGTCGACGTCGGCCAGTTCCTGGAACTGGTGGTGCATCGAGGGCAGTCGCTTCTTGATCACCTCAGCGGACATCCGGGTGGAGACGTCGAGGAACACGCCACCGTGGGGCGATCCGTGGCCCGCCTTCACCTCGGAGTTGATCGCCCGGGCGACCTCGTCCCTGGGCAGCAGCTCGGGCGGTCGGCGGTTGGTGTCCGGGTCGTCGTACCAGCGGTCGGCCTCCGCCTCGGTGGTCGCGTACTGATCTTTGAAGACATCGGGGACGTAGTCGAACATGAAGCGCTCGCCCTCGGAGTTGCGCAGCACCCCGCCGTCGCCCCGGACCGACTCGGTGACCAGGATCCCTTTCACGCTGGGCGGCCAGACCATTCCGGTGGGGTGGAACTGGACGAACTCCATATTGATCAAGGAGGCACCACAGCGCTGCGCGAGCGCGTGTCCGTCTCCGGTGTACTCCCAGGAGTTGCTGGTGACCTTGAAGGACTTCCCGATCCCGCCGGTGGCCAGGATCACCGCCGGTGCGTCGAATCGGATGAATCGACCGGTCTCGCGCCAGTAGCCGAACGCCCCGGAGATCGCCGCGCCCGGCTCCGGACCGTCCTTGAGCAGGTCGGTGATCGTGCACTCGGCGAAGACCTTCAGGTTCACCTCGTAGTCCCCGTGCTGGGCGAAATCCTCCTGCTGCAGCGACACGACCTTCTGCTGCAACGTACGGATCAGTTCCAGACCCGTGCGGTCACCGACGTGCGCCAGCCGCGGATACTCGTGCCCGCCGAAATTGCGCTGGCTGATCTTGCCTTCTTTGGTGCGGTCGAACAGCGCGCCGTAGGTCTCCAGCTCCCATACCCGCTGCGATGCCTCCTTCGCGTGCAACTCGGCCATCCGCCAGTTGTTGAGGAACTTGCCCCCGCGCATGGTGTCCCGGAAGTGCACCTGCCAGCTGTCGCGGGGGTTCACGTTGCCCATCGAGGCCGCGATACCACCCTCCGCCATCACGGTATGGGCCTTGCCGAACAGGGATTTGCAGATGACAGCGGTGCGCTTGCCCAGTTCGCGGGCCTCGATCGCCGCGCGCAGCCCGGCGCCGCCCGCGCCGATCACCACGACATCGTAGTCATGGCGCTCGATCTCGGTCATGGGTTATCGGATCCTCGTCAGTTGAAGATGCGCAGGTCGGCGATCCAGCCCGCCGAGACTGCCATGATGTAGAAGTCGGTGAGCATCACGGTGGTCAGCGATATCCAGGCGAACTGCATGTGGCGGCCGTTGAGCGCGGACACCCGGGTCCAGAACCAGTACTGGACGGGGTGCTTGGAAAAATGCTTGAGCCGACCACCGAAAACGTGCCTACAAGCGTGGCAGGATAGTGAGTAAAGCCACAACATGGTCACGTTGACCAGCAGGATCAGCGAGCCCACGCCCACTCCGAAGCCGCCGTGGGCGGGGAAGAACGCCAGCACCGCGTCATAGGTGTTGATCAGTAGCAGGACACTGGCAAGATAGAAGAAGTAGCGGTGCAGGTTCTGCAGTATCAGCGGGAATCGGGTCTCCCCGGTGTACTTCTTCCTCGGCTCAGCCACCGCACACCCAGGTGGGGAGAGAAAGAAGGACCGATAATATGCCTTGCGGTAGTAGTAGCAGGTGGCTCGGAAGCCGGCCAGAATCGGAAAGATCAGTATCGGTAACGGCAGCGCCATCGGGAACGACGGCAGCGGTGTGCCGAAGTGGGACGAGCCCGGCGCGCACGATGTGCTCAGACACGGGGAGTACAGCGGGGTGAGGTAGTGATACTGACCCACCCAGTAGTGGTCCCGCATGAACAAGCGAACCGTCGTGTACACGACGAAGACGCTCAGCACGACGGCCGTCACCAATGGTGAGAGCCACCAACGGTCGGTGCGCAGGGCCTGGACGGGGATGGCTGCCCGTCCAGGATGGGCGAGCCCGGACGACGCAGGTGGCGAGGTAGTGGTCATGGGGGTCGTTTCAAGTCGGTGGCGCGGGCTAGTGGTCGGTGTGCCTGGTCTCTCGACGACACAACGTCGTC
The DNA here is from genome assembly GCA_050699955.1 of Pseudonocardiaceae bacterium. GTDB lineage: Bacteria > Actinomycetota > Actinomycetes > Mycobacteriales > Pseudonocardiaceae. The sequence continues at coordinate 92,790 of JBOHGD010000008.1, forward strand.
ATCCCTGCGTTGACTACTCCAATGGGGGGCTGGTGGACCGTCGGCGCGCCGTCACGCGGCGCCCCTGACGGTAGGCCGCTCCAGCGGCACAGGTCAAAGATATGGTGGCGCTCGTCTCGATAGACATAAGCTATCAAGGTGCAGCTGCAGCAACTGGTGTACTTCCTCGCCGTCGCCGAGACCCGCCACTTCACCCGGGCGGCCGAGCTGGCCCATGTCGCCCAGCCGTCGCTGAGCAAGCAGATCCACAATCTGGAACGCGAGCTGGGCAGCGAGCTGTTCCATCGGACCCGGGGCAACGTGAGCCTCACCCCGGCCGGAGAGGTGCTCGTGCCGTTCGCGCGACGGATCCTGGCGGACGTCGAGACGGCCCGGCTGCAGGTCAACGAGCTGACTGAGCTTCGCCAGGGGCGGCTTCGGCTCGGTTCGACGCCGAGTCTGTGTACCGGTCTGGTGTCCGACGCGCTGGCCTGCTTCAGCGCCCGCTATCCCGGCATCCAGCTCGTCATCGACGAACGCGGGTCCCGCGATCTGATGCGCCAGGTCGCTGAGGGCGCCATCGACCTGGCGGTGATCACGTCGCCACTGCACCGGGGGGACCCCACCCTGGACACCGTGCCGATCCTGCGCGAGCAGCTCACGGTCGCAGTGTCACGCGACACAGATCCCGATCTCGACTCGTTCCGAATCGAGGACCTCCGGGACCGGCCACTGGTGATGTTCCGAGAGGGCTACGACTTGAGGTCGATGACTCTGCAGGCCTGCCAGCGGGCCGGGTTCCAGCCACGATTCGCCATCGAGGGGGGCGAGATGGATGCGGTACTCAGCTTCGTCGAGGCCGGCTTGGGAATCGCCGTGGTGCCCAGCATGGTCCTGCCAGGGCGTCCCAAGCTGCGCGGCGTGCCGTTCGTACCTCCCATCCCCATCCGGACGATCACGCTGGCCCGTCGCACCGACATGCACCCGACTCGAGCCGCCGAGGAGTTCCGCACCATCCTGCTGAACCTGTTGAATCATGCGCACACGCACGGCACTCTCCCGGCCGGCGTCGAGTTCATCCCTGCGGGGGGATCCCAGGACGATCAGTCGGTCGGTCAGTCGGATCCTGGGTCGACCTCCGCAGGCCAGCCGTTCGAGCCGAGCTCCTCGCGCAGCACGCGCAACACCAGTCCCTCGGAGTAACCCTTGCGGGCCAGCATGCCCGCCAGCCTGCGCGCCACCGTGGCCGGGTCCCGGCCGCTGGTGGCCGCGAGTTTGCGCCGCACCAGTTCGCGGGCCCGCTGCTCCTCATCCTCGGGCTGCACCGCCGCTATCGCCTCGCGGGCGACACCGTCGGGCACTCCCCGGCGGCGCAACTCGGCGCTCAGTGCCTTCCTGCCCAAGCCTCGGTAAGTGTGCCCGGCACGCACCGTCGATTCGGCGAATGCGGCGTCGTCCACCAGGCCCACCGCACCGAGGCGATCGAGTACCGACTCCCCGACATCCTCCGGGATGCCCCGCCGGCTCAGAACACCGGCCAGCTCCGCCCGGCTGCGCGGCCGGGCCGTGAGCAGCGCCAGGCAGATCCCCCGGGCCTGCTCCGCCAGGGTCGTAATGTCGGACCCCGAATCGTTCATCGCGGCCCCCAGCGCCTCGTCTCGGCCAGGAACATCAGAAATCGACCGGCGCTGGCACAGTCCCGTCATCGTCCAGCTTCGCCCCGATGCCGAGCTTGTCCTTGATCCGCTTCTCGATCTCGGTGGCGATGTCTGGGTTGTCGCCGAGGAACTTGCGGGCGTTCTCCTTGCCCTGACCGAGCTGGTCACCCTCGTAGGTGTACCAGGCACCCGACTTGCGAACGATGCCCTGCTCCACACCCATGTCGATCAGCGAGCCCTCCTTGCTGATCCCGTGGCCGTACAGAATATCGAACTCCGCCTGCTTGAAGGGGGGAGCACACTTGTTCTTCGCCACCTTGACGCGGGTCCGGTTGCCGACCGCCTCCCCGCCGTCCTTGAGCGTCTCGATCCGGCGGATGTCCAACCGCACCGAGGCGTAGAACTTCAGCGCCTTGCCACCCGAGGTGGTCTCGGGCGAGCCGAAGAAGACTCCGACCTTCTCCCGGAGCTGGTTGATGAAGATCGCGGTGGTGCCCGAGTTGCTCAACGCACCGGTGATCTTGCGCAACGCCTGGCTCATCAGCCGGGCCTGCAGGCCGACGTGCGAGTCGCCCATCTCGCCCTCGATCTCTGCCCGCGGCACCAGGGCTGCCACCGAGTCGATGACCACCACGTCCAGCGCGCCGGAGCGGATCAGCATGTCCGCGATCTCCAGCGCCTGCTCCCCGGTATCCGGCTGGGAGACCAGCAGGGCGTCGGTATCCACCCCGAGCGCCTTGGCGTAGTCGGGATCCAGCGCGTGTTCGGCGTCGATGAACGCGGCGATCCCGCCGGCCCGCTGGGCGTTGGCCACCGCGTGCAACGCGATCGTCGTCTTTCCGGAAGACTCAGGACCGTACACCTCGATCACCCGGCCTCGGGGCAGACCGCCGATACCCAGGGCCACGTCCAAGGCTATGGACCCGGTGGGGATCACCTCGACGGGCGCGCGGCCGTTCTCGCCGAGGCGCATCACCGAGCCCTTGCCGTACTGCTTGTCGATCTGGGCCAAGGCAAGCTCGAGCGCCTTCTCCCGGTCCGGTGCTGATGCCATCTGACGGTCCGCCCTTGCTGATCGGATCTTCTGGGTCGACGCCGACGCTAGGCGGTGGGACCGACACTTCGCGGCGGCGCACGCCGGATCTGTGGACAGGGGCCCGGCTGTGGACAGGAGCCTAAACGAACACGTGTTCGATGTCAGGAGTGACACGCCGGTGCGCTGGCCAGCCGCGCCATCTCGGGCGCGCGGCGTGCACGAGAACACGACACACCGTGCACGAGAGCCCGACACACCGTGCATGAGAGCAGGACACGCCCGGGGGCAGGGGGAGGTCAGCGCCGGTCTTCGGGGACCTCGAAGGCGGTGCATACCGCGGCCCAGACCCGCTTGATATCGATACCGGCCTCCAGGGCGCCGTCCACCGTGCGGCCGCCGAGCTCGGCGAAGACGTGGTCATGGGCGAGCGCAGCGGCCCGGATCGAGCCGAACTCCTCGTCCATCCGCTGCCGGAAATGGGTTATCCGCACCACTTCAGATTAAGTGCGCGCCCTACGGTTATCGTAATGGGGTGTTCTCCTCGGCCGATCCCACTGGGCTGTCCTCGACCACCGGACAGTTGGTGATCCTCTTCGGTCTGCTCGCCGCCCTGGCAGTACTCATCCGCTGGTGGTGGCAGCAGCGCGGCCGCTGACCACCGTCACCGCGCGATCCTGTGGATAAGCCGTGAGTGACGATACGAGCCCTGGCTCGCATTGCCACTCACAGGTGCGAAGCGCTGCTCTCCTCGTCCGCCAGTAACCCAACCAGATGCCGCCATCCCCCTGTCTGCGTGGGTGCCGGGTGCCTGCCGGGCGGACCGTCCTAGGCTCGGAAGCAGCTCCGGTACCACCGGGCAGAGGGGAGTCACCACCGTGACGAACGTATTTCGATCAAGTGACCACGAGCAGATCGTGTTCTGCCGCGACGAGCCCTCCGGGCTACGCGCCATCATCGCCATCCACTCCACCGCGCTGGGGCCTGCGCTCGGGGGCACCCGGTTCCATCCTTACCCCAGCGAGGAGGACGCCCTCGCCGACGTGCTCAACCTCTCCCGCGCGATGTCCTACAAGAATGCCCTCGCGGGGCTCGACCACGGTGGCGGCAAGGCCGTGATCCTCGGCGACCCCGCCCGGCACAAGACCGAGGCGTTGCTACGCGCCTACGGCCGCTTCGTGCAGTCACTGAGCGGGCGCTACATCACGGCGTGCGACGTCGGCACCTACGTCGAGGACATGGACGTGGTCGCCCGCGAGTGCGAGTTCGTCACCGGGCGCTCGGTGGCACAGGGCGGCGCAGGCGACTCCTCGATCCTCACCGCACTCGGCGTGTTCCAGGGCATGCGCGCGGCCGCTGAGCACATCTGGGGTGAGCCCACCCTGTCCGGTCGGCGGGTGGGCATCGCCGGGGTCGGCAAAGTCGGGCACCTGCTCGTCGAGCACCTGCTCACCGACGGGGCACAGGTGATCGTGACCGATGTCAGCGAGCAGGCGACGGCGCGGGTCTGCGCCGAGCACCCAGACGTCGCCGTGGCGCCCGACACTGCCACGCTCATCCGCGAGCCGATCGACGTCTACGCCCCGTGCGCGCTGAGCTGGGCGCTGGACGATGCCACGGTCGCAGCGCTGTCTGCCAAGATCGTCTGTGGTGGGGCGAACAACCAGCTGGAACACGCCGGCGTGGAGAAGCTACTCGAAGAACGGGGCATCCTCTACGCACCCGACTATGTGGTGAACTCCGGCGGCGTCGTGCAGGTGGCCGACGAGATCGGCGGCTTCGACTTCGAGCGCGCCCGCGCCAGGGTTGCCGGGATCTTCCACACCACCCGGTCCATCTTCGAACTGGCCGAGCGGGACGGGGTACCACCTGCCGTCGCCGCCGACCACCTCGCCGAGCAGCGGATGATCGAGGTAGGACGGTTGCGCAAAATCCTGGTCGACGGCCGCCGTTAACGCACCGCGTGTCCGGCGCTCATGCACGCTGTGTCCGGCGCTCATGCACGCTGTGTCCGGCGCTCATGCACGCTGTGTCCGGCGCTCATGCACGCTGTGTCCGGCACTCACACGGATGGCGAGCCGCTCGGCCCGCAGCGCTTGCCGGAGTGGCCCGCCTCGGCGGCTTAACCAGGTCAGACAGGAGGTCATGCCCGGCGTTATCCGCGACCAGGCAGATATCTCCCGGCGGCTGGTCAGTGAGCATCTCCCCCAGCAGTGCGCTGTCGTCGACACCAAGGTGTGCCGCGTCGTGCGTGGTCGTCGTAGACGCCGCCGAAATCCGGAACCCGAGGTCCGCCCGTTATCCACAGCGAGGCCTGCAGCAGTGCCGAGGCTCGTTCGCTGGCTGGGAGAGACCAGCTCAGCCCACGCTGCTTCACCGGTCCGAGGTGGCGCCTCACTAGGTATTTAAGCCGCACTTTCACGCTGAGTTACCACTAACGCTTCGCGGGGTGACTGCATCGCGGCCGAGTACCGAGTTCTTGGTCCTCAAGATCGCGATTCGTCTCCGAATAGCGCTGCACACCAGGCCGGACATCGCGATTCGGCTCCGAATGGCGACGTCATGCCGTGGACAACGCTCGGGCAACGAAGCTCCGCAATGGGCCGTTTCCGTCGCCGTGCCCTCGTGCCGATACGAGCTGTGGCCGCGCACTCCGAGCCGCAACCCGCCGATACCGTCGGTGCGGCGGGCCATGATGGACGGGTGGACGTGCTCGACCTGTTCTCCCCCGCCACCCGGGACTGGTTCGCGGGGGCGTTCGCCGCACCCACCCCCGCGCAGGAGGGCGCTTGGCGGGCTGCTGCGGCAGGCGAGCACGCGCTGGTCGTCGCTCCGACCGGTTCCGGCAAGACCCTCGCGGCCTTCCTCTGGGCGCTGGACCGGCTCGCCGTGGCCGGACCGCCCGGCGACGTCGGCCGACGCTGCCGGGTGCTCTACATCTCCCCGCTCAAGGCCCTGGCGGTGGACGTCGAACGCAACCTGCGCTCCCCGCTGACCGGGATCCGCCAGGCCGCGCACCGGCTTGGCCTGCCCCGCCCGGACATCCAGGTGGGTATGCGTACCGGCGACACCCCGGTCGAGCAGCGCCGCGCCTTCTCCCGCACCCCGCCCGACGTCCTGGTCACCACCCCCGAATCGCTGTTCCTGCTGCTCACCTCGGCCGCGCGGGAGTCGCTACGCGGGATCGAGACCGTGATCATCGACGAGGTGCATGCGGTGGCGGGCACCAAACGGGGAGCCCATCTGGCGCTGTCCCTGGAACGGCTCGACGCCCTGCTGGTACGCCCGGCGCAGCGGATCGGTCTGTCCGCCACGGTCCGCCCGATCGACGAGGTCAGCGCGTTCCTGGCCGGGGGGCGGCCGGTGACCGTTGTGCAGCCGGCCACGCGCAAGACCATCGAGGTCTCCGTGCAGGTGCCCGTCGAGGACATGAGCGCGCTGGGCGAGCGCACCGGCGAGGAGGACGAGTCGGCAGCCGGTGCGCAGCAGCGCGCGTCGATCTGGCCGGCGGTGGAGTCCCGCGTGCTGGGGCTGGTGCGCCAACACCGTTCGACGATCGTGTTCGCCAACTCGCGGCGGCTGGCCGAACGGCTCACCGCCCGGCTCAACGAACTGGCCACCGAGGAGCCCACAGCACCCCGGGGGCGCATGCCTGCCGAGCTGATGGGCCAGGCCGGGCTGGCGGGCGGCGCGCCACCGGTGATCGCCAAGGCGCACCACGGCTCGATGTCCCGCGAGCAGCGCACCCTGGTCGAGGAGGAGCTCAAGTCCGGCCGGCTGCCCTGCGTGGTGGCCACCTCATCGTTGGAGCTGGGCATCGACATGGGTGCGGTGGACCTCGTGGTCCAGGTCGAGGCGCCGCCCACGGTGGCCTCGGGACTGCAACGGGTCGGCCGGGCGGGACACCAGGTGGGGGCGGTGTCCCGCGGGGTGGTGTTCCCGAAGTTCCGCGGAGATCTGGTCTCCTGCGCGGTGGTCGCCGAGCGGATGGCCAGCGGGGCGATCGAAGCGCTGCGCTACCCCCGCAACCCGCTGGACGTGCTCGCCCAGCAGGTGGTGGCGATGGTCGCGATGGAGCCGTGGGCGGTGGGCGAACTCGCCGCCCTGGTGCGCCGCGCCGCGCCGTACACGGCGTTGCCCGACTCGGCGCTGCACGCGGTGCTGGACATGCTCGCCGGGCGCTACCCGTCGGAGGAGTTCGGCGAGCTGCGGCCGCGGATCGTATGGGACCGGGTGGCCGACGAGCTACGCGGCAGGCCGGGGGCACAGCGGCTGGCGGTCACCTCCGGCGGCACCATCCCCGATCGTGGCCTGTTCATCGTGATGACCCCCGGCGGCGCGGACGGCGCGGGGTCGCGGGTCGGCGAGCTCGACGAAGAGATGGTCTACGAGTCCCGGGTGGGCGACACCTTCCTGCTCGGCTCCAGCGCCTGGCGGATCGAGGACATCACCCGGGACCGGGTCATCGCCGTGCCCGCTCCGGGCGAACCGGCCCGGATGCCGTTCTGGAAGGGCGACGCGCCCGGGCGGCCGCTGGAGCTCGGCCGCGCGCTGGGAGCGTTCGTCCGGGAACTGGCGTCGGCGACGACAGCGGCGGCCACCGCACGGGCGCGAAGCGCCGGGCTCGATGAGTGGGCGACCGAGAACCTGCTTTCCTACCTGCGCGAACAGCGCGAGACCGCGGGCCATGTGCCCGATGACCGCACCGTGCTGGTGGAGCGGTTCCGTGACGAGCTGGGCGACTGGCGGATGGTGGTGCACTCGCCGTTCGGCGCGCAGGTCAACGGGCCGTGGGCGCTGGCGATCGGCGCCCGGCTGCGGGAGCGTCGAGGCGTCGAGGCGCAGGTGCTCAGCGCCGACGACGGGATCGTGCTGCGACTGCCGGACGCGCTGGACGACGGCGGTGCTGAGGTAGTGCCCACCGCCGAGGACGTGCTGCTCGACCCGGACGAGGTGGAACAGCTGGTGATCGCCGAGGTGGGCACCTCGGCGCTGTTCGCCTCCCGATTCCGGGAGTGCGCCGCCCGCTCCCTGCTGCTGCCCCGTCGTGATCCCGGCCGCCGCACCCCGCTGTGGCAGCAGCGGCAGCGTTCCGCCCAGCTGTTGACCGTCGCGTCGAAGTACGAGCAGTTCCCGGTGGTACTGGAGGCGATGCGGGAGTGTCTCCAGGACGTCTACGACCTGCCGGGGCTACGCGAGCTGATGTCGGACGTACGGGCCCGCCGAGTGCGGGTGGTGGAGGTCGCCACCCCCGTGCCCTCCCCGTTCGCCCGCAGCCTGCTGTTCGGCTACGTCGGGATGTTCCTCTACGAGCTCGACGCTCCCCTCGCGGAGCGCAGAGCCGCGGCACTCTCGCTGGATTCGACACTGCTCGCTGAGCTGCTCGGCTCGGAGGCGATCCGGGAGCTGCTGGACCCCGAGGTGCTCGCCGGGGTCGAGGCGCAGCTGCAACGTCTCGACCCCGCCCGCCACGCCCGCGACGTCGAGGGCGCCGCCGATCTGCTGCGTGTGCTGGGCGATCTCACCGAGGCCGAAGCGGCCCAGCGTGGAGTCGCGCCGGGGTGGCTCGCCGAGCTCGGTGCGGCCCGCCGGGCGATCACCGTGCGGATCTCGGCCGAGCAGCGGTGGATCGCCATCGAGGATGCCGGGCGGGTACGCGATGCGCTCGGCGCCGCCCTGCCGGTGGGAGTGCCCGAAGCGTTCACCGAGCCGGTGCCCGACCCACTCGGAGATCTGCTGCTGCGTTACGCCCGCACCCATGGCCCGTTCACCGCAGCGGCTACCGCGGCCCGGTTCGGGCTCGGGGCCGCCGTGACCAGGGCGGTATTGGACCGGATGACCGGCGCAGGCACCCTGGTCCGCGGGGAGCTGCGCCCGGTCGATGCCGGTGGCGGAGGCACCGAGTACTGCCACACCGAGGTGTTGCGACGGCTGCGCCGGCTGTCGTTGGCCCGGTTGCGGGCTGAGGTGGCGCCGGTCGAGCAGACCGCACTGGGACGGTTCCTACCTGCCTGGCACGGCATCCTGCCCCAGGACCGCACGTCCCAGCGCGGTGGTGGCCGGGAGCGCACCAGCCCGGCACGACGACTACGCAGCGCGCCCACCCCGGACGACGTGCTCAGCGCGGTGGAGCAGCTGGCCGGAGCGCCGGTACCGGCCAGCGCGCTGGAATCGCTGGTGCTGCCGGCCCGGCTGCCGGGCTACTCCCCCGCACTGCTCGACGAGCTCACCACGTCCGGTGAGGTGACCTGGACCGGCTGCGGATCGCTGACCAGGGGCGATGGATGGATCGCCCTGGCCCCTACCGACGTCGCCGACCTGCTGCTGCCCGACCTCGACGAGCAGCTCGAGCTCACCTCGCCACATCGTGCCCTGCTGCGTGCGCTGGGCTGGGACCCGGCCGGTGGACCGGCCACCGGCGGCGCCTTGTTCTACCGGCAGCTCGCCGACCGCGCCGGCGAGCACCTGCTCGCCGAAGGGGAGCAGGTGCTCGGCGACATCGACCTCGTCGCAGCACTGTGGGAGCTGGTATGGGCGGGCCTGCTCACCAACGATTCGCTGGCACCGCTGCGGGCCGCGGTATCCGGCCGCTCCGCTGCGCACCGGCCACGGCGGTCCGCGCCGCGCGGACGGTACGCCCGGATGCGAGCCGGGCGAGCACCGATGCCGTCGCGCACCGGGCCGCCGGCCGCCGCCGGGCGCTGGTCGCTGGCGCCGGCGCCCGAGCCCGACCCCACCCGCCGGGCGCACGCCCGGGCTGAGGCCTATCTGGAGCGACATGGAGTGCTGACCAGAGGGGCGTTGGACACCGAGCGGGTGGCCGGTGGTTTCTCCGGTGTGTACAAGGTGCTACGGGCGATGGAGGAGTCCGGCCGGTGCCGGCGCGGGTACGTCGTCGAGGGACTCGGGGCGGCACAGTTCGCCGTTCCCGGCGCGATCGACCGGCTGCGCGCGGTGGGACAGGTCGACGACAACGGTTGCGCGGTGGTGCTTGCCGCCGCCGATCCCGCCCAGCCCTACGGGGCAGCCCTGCCGTGGCCGCCGACCGTGGGCGAGGTCCGGCACCGGCCGGGACGCAAAGCGGGGGCGCTGGCCGTGCTGGTAGACGGTGCTGCCGTGCTCTATGTCGAGCGGGGAGGCAAGTCGCTGCTGTCCTTCACCGAGGACACCGAGACGTTGCGCGCTGCTGTGGGGGCCCTCGCCGGCGCGGTCCAGCAGGGTTGGCTGGGCTCTCTCTCTGTGCAACGAGCCGACGGCGAGGCCGCACTGGGGTCAGCGTTGGCTGGTCTGCTCACTGAGTCCGGCTTCCGCGCCACCCCCCGGGGACTGCGGCTACGCGCCTGACGCCGCCGCCATGACACGGGGAACCTCATTGGGTGGCCGGCCGTAGCAGCGTCCAGAGCTGGCCCACGGCATCCTGGTCACCGGAGATCCGGACCGACTGGTCGGGTAATCGCCCCCAGGACCAGAGGTAGACCTCCTCGGGCTCCCCGCTGACCATCGCGTCGGCCGACCGCGAGTCGGCCTCGTCCACTCGCCGGGCGGTGCAGCGACCCCGCTCGAACACGGCCAGCCAGCGCCGATCACCGGCCGACAACGCGACCGCTCCCTGCTGCGGCGAGGACATCCTCAGCTCGCCGAGACGGTGGCTGAACCACAGGAACAGCAGTTCGTCGATGCCGTCGAGCGCCACCTCCTGGTCGATCGGATCCACCGGTCCGCCCGCCGCAGCCTGCACGTCGACCCGATGCACGGTGGTCTCATGGGCCATCCGCCGCCGCCAGAAGCCGTGTGTGCGGTCGGCGGGCCACCACGTGTCACAAGGTTCGGCCGGATCGTGCCTACTCAGCTCGGTGCACAACTCGCTGAGGCCACTACGCACGAATCCGATCAGATCACCGTCCACCGGTGACCGTTGCCACAGTTCGGGTTGCTGTCCGTCCCGTACCCACAACCGGGTCACCCGGTGCACGCTGCCGACGTGCCGGAGAGTCTCGCTCAGGGTGAAACCCGGGCAGCCGGGCACCTCCGCGTCGGCCGCCCACGGCAACGCCGTCGCCGCCGTGCCCAGCATCAGCTCACCCTCGATCCCGAGGACATCGAGCATCCGGCCGTAGTCGATCATCGGCTGGGGAGCGGTCATCTCGAGGTCCCGGACACGGCGCGCTCGACGACGGCGAGGAACTCGCCCGCCTGCCGGACCAGATCATCGGCGTCGCGAGTGGTCACCAGTCGACGCACACCGGCCTCGGCCGCCGCTCGGGTGGCCGAGGTGGCGGCGAAGAACACGCACCATTCGGCGAGTTCCGGCGCGACCGTGGGGAGCAGCACCCAGACACTGGCCGACCGGGCACGGCGGCGCGGCCGGGCCCGCACAGCCAGCACGACGGCCGCCGCCCGCAGCGCCGCCAGGTGCGCCTGGGCGTATCGGTCCATGGGACGCGAGGCGTACTCGGCGTCGAGCAGCCCTTGCCGGGACTGCTCGAGCAAGGTACGCACAGCGGGCCTGCGCGGGGATGGGACGTCACGCCGTGCGTGGGGGACGGAACGTCGGGCGAGTAAGGCGGCAGCGGACACGTCGGCCTCCTGAGGTCGGAGTCGCAACGGGTGCGACACAGTCGACTCCGCCGTGGGGAAGCCGGCGGCGGCCGGTGGCGGAGCGCTTCCCCCGCTCCGCCACCAGACCTACGTGCTCGAACATATGTTCGACACTGGCTAAGAATAACCCCTCCCGGCCGGGTCCCGTCAAGTTCCGCGTGCGGGGCATCAGGAGTCCTGGACCGAGGCGTGGTCTGATGGAGCCGTGCAGTTCCTCGATGACCCACGCGTCACCGATGCGCGGTCCACGTTCGGAGGTTGGCGGTGACAGCGATGCCGGCCCGCGAACCGGCTCGGCTGGTCGAACTGACCGCCGCGCAGTTGCGACCGCGGCTCGACGAGGCACTGCGGATCTATGTCACCGCGATGCGCTACCCGCCCGGCACCGCCCGGCACCGCGGCCCGATGTGGCTGGAGCACATGCTGCGGGCCGGCTGGTGCTGCATGGGCGCCTTCGACGACGACGTCCTGGTCGGCATCTCCTATGGCTACCTCGGGGCGAGCGGCCAGTGGTGGCACGACGAGGTGCAGCGCGGGCTGACGCTGGTCGATCCCGCCATGGCGCGACACCGCCTCGCGAACTACTTCGAGCTCACCGAGCTACACGTGCACCCGGACGCGCAGGGCAGGGGCATCGGCCAGGCCCTGCTCACCGAGCTGCTGTCCCGGGTGCAGGCACCGCGGGTGTTGCTGTCCACCCCGGAGGGCCCCACCAGAGCCTGGCGGCTGTATCGCCGAACCGGGTTCACCGACCTGCTGCGCAACTACCGCTTCACCGGAGACTCCCGGCCGTTCGCCGTACTGGCCCGCACATTGCCGCTGTAGTCCCGCCCGGCCGTCAGCCGGTATCTCGCCGAGTACCCTTCCACCATGTGATCGGCGTGCGGCATCCGGCCGCGACCGGCCCGGGAGTGCAGCCGGTGGGTTCACTCGCGCTCGGTCTCGGGTGTGTCGGTGTGGCCGCGCAGATCTGCTATCCGCTGGTCGACGGAGTGGCCCGCGACGTGGTGACCGTTGCCGTCGTGCTGCTGCTCGCCGCCGCCTGCGTGGCCCACGCCGCAGCCACCCGCGGTACCCGCTGGGCGGCTGGTCTGGTGCTGGTCACCGCAGGCGGAGGGTTGGTCGCCGAGTTCGTGGGAACCACCACGGGATTCCCCTTCGGCAACTACACCTACGCCCCCGATGGCCCGCTCGGCCCGGCGTTCGGGCCCGTCCCGCTGCTGATCGGCCCGGCATGGACGTTCGGTGCCTACCCGGCGTGGTGCGCCGCCCGGGCGTTGGCCGGTCCCGGACGTGGTGTCGCCACGGTGCTCATCGCCACCTGGGGCCTGGCCAGCTGGGACCTCTACCTGGACCCGCAGATGGTGGCCGACGGCAGGTGGTCATGGACCGACCCCGGCCCGGGTCTGCCCGGCGTGCCTCAGATACCGCTGAGCAACTATGCGGGCTGGCTGCTGGTGGCCCTGGTGCTGTGCACGGCACTGCACGGGTTGGACCGCGCGCTGGACTTGGACCGCGCGCTGGACACACCACAGCTCAGGCCCGACCATCTGCCGTTGGTGTTGTTCTGCTGGACCTGGCTGGGCAGCGCACTGGCCCATGCGGTGTTCTTGGACCTGCCCGCCTCGGCCGGCTACGGGCTGGCCGGGATGGGACTGGTCGGAGTGCCAGTGCTGGTCAGACTGCTCCTACCCCCGGCTTCCCCCCGTCCCGGCGCCGCGGATCGGGGACTCGGGGTTCGACCCGGGAGCTGAGCCGGCTCAGCGAGCGAGGCCCGAGCGCACCGCCACCATGCCAAGGCGGGCCAGCACCTCCCTGGTGGAGCGGGACCGGTTGAGGGTGTAGAAGTGCAGCCCCGGGGCTCCCTCGGCGAGTAGCCGCTCGCACAGTTCGCTGGCCACCTCCACACCGACTTCCCGAACCGCGGCCGGATCATCGCCTACCGCCGTCACCCGGTCGCGCACCGCGTCGGGAATCCGGCAACCGGACAGCTGCGCCATCTTCTGGATGCCGCCCAACGTGGTGATCGGCATCACCCCCGGCAGGATCGGGGCCGACGCCACGTCGGGGCCCGCGGCGGCCACCCGGTCCCGCAGCCGCAGATAGTCCTCCGGGCGGAAGAACATCTGGGTGATCGCGAACTGGGCACCGGCCCGCAGCTTGCCCACCAGGAAGCGGGCGTCGCTGCCGTCGTCGAGCGAGCGAGGGTGACGCTCAGGGAACGCGGCCACGCCCACGCAGAAGTCGCCCAGCGACCGGATCAGCCGGACCAGCTCCTCGGCGTACTGCAGGCCCTGCGGGTGCGCCACCCACTCCCCGAGCGGGTCACCCGGTGGGTCCCCCCGCAGCGCCAGCACATTGTGGATACCGACCGCGGCATAACTGCCGATGACGTGGCGCAGCTCTGCCACTGAGTGGTTCACCGCGGTGAGGTGCGCCATCGGGACGAGGGTGGTCTCCTGCGCGATCCGTCCGGTGATCCGCACCGTACGGTCCCGGCTGGATCCGCCTGCACCGTAGGTGACCGAAAGGAACGCCGGGTCCAGCGGCTCCAGCTCCCGCACGGCCTGCCACAGCTGGCGCTCGCCTGCGTCGTCTCGCGGAGGGAAGAACTCTACGGAGAACACCGGGCGGTCGCCGCCGACCCGATCGATGACGGCCGTCATACCCCGCAGCCTAGGCCGTCCGAAGGGAGTCAGGGGACAGGTCCGGTGAACCGGGCCACCAACACGGCCGAACATGAGGACGAGTTGATGGGCAGCGGGCCGGCACCAGCCCTATCGTCGGGACCATCAGGGCTTCAGTCCGAGGCGTGGCGTGCGAAGCAAATCCACGCGGGATGCCGAGTACCCACCACGAGCTCAGCGCCGGCAACACGTCAGCGCCGGCAGCACGCCCGCGCCGGCAGCACGCCGGCGCAGGCACGATCCGGAGGTTTGATGACGCAGCTGCACGCCACGCCGCGAGCCCTCGCCTCGTCCGGAGCCAGGCCCGCTGACGATCGGCATCGACACCGGTTCGACGAGGACCTTCCCGCCGAGGTGCATCGCGAGCTCGCTGCGTTCCTGTCCGAGAAGACCGCTGAGGCCGGTCGGCTGGATCCGCGGTTCGCCGCTGCGGTCGGTTCGCTGACCGACTTCGTGCTCGGCGGCGGCAAGCGCATCCGTCCGACCTTCGCCTGGTGGGGCTGGCGGGGAGCGGGTGGCTCACCGGACGATCCGGACGCGGGAGCGGTGCTGCGGGCGGTCAGCTCACTGGAGCTGATCCACGCCTGCGCGTTGGTGCACGACGACATCATGGACGACTCCACCACCCGGCGCGGCGCACCCACCGTGCACGTCGACTTCGCCGCCCGGCACCGTGCGTCGCAGTGGCTCGGCACCCCGGAGCGATTCGGCTCGGCCGTCGCCATCCTGCTCGGCGACGTCGCGCTGGCTTGGGCCGACGACATGCTGCGCGGCGCGGGACTGCAGCCGGACCAGCTACGCCGAGCTCATGCCGTGTGGCAGGCGATGCGCACCGAGTTGCTCGGGGGGCAGTACCTCGACGTGCTCACCCAGGCCAGCGGCGACGAGGCCGCCGAGGCCGCGCTGCGGATCGATCGGTACAAGACCGCGGCGTACACCGTGGAGCGGCCGCTGCACCTGGGTGCCGCGATCGGCGGAGCCGATCCGGTTCTGGTGCAGGCCTACCGCCGCTTCGGCGCCGACATCGGGGTCGCCTTCCAGCTTCGGGACGACTTGCTGGGCCTGTTCGGCGACCCTGGCGTCACCGGTAAACCGGCCGGCGACGACCTGCGTGAAGGTAAGCGGACCCTGTTGCTGGCCTGCGGTCTGCACACCGTCGACCGGCAGCGGCGCACCAGCGATGCCGACCTGCTGCGTAGCGCGATCGGGGATCCTCAGCTGGACGAGGACACCGTGACCGCGGTACGCGAGCTCCTGGTCGAGCTGGGGGCCGTCGCCGAGGTGGAACGCCGGATCACCGAGCTGACCGACTCGGCCCTGGCCGGCCTGGACACCGCCGGCCTGGCCGAACCAGCCCGCACGCGGCTGACCGTGCTGGCGGAACAGGCCACCTGGAGAACCTCGTGAGTGCTATGAGGTACCGGGACACGAGTACATACTCACGACCGCGCTAGCGTGCACCACCGTGCGTACTGTTCCCGGACCCACCGAACATGTGGTTGTCGTCGGCGCCGGGCTGGCCGGGCTGTCCGCGACGCTGCACCTGCTCGGGGCCGGGCGGCGGGTGACCGTGCTCGAAACCGAGCCCCATCCGGGCGGGCGGGCGGGGCGGATGGATCTCGCCGCGGACGGTGACGGCCGGCCCGGCAGCTATCGTGTCGATACCGGCCCGACCGTGCTGACCATGCCGGAACTGGTCGACGAGGCGCTGGCCGCGGTAGGCGAGTCGATCACCGAACGGCTGGACCTGGTGCCGCTGCATCCCGCCTACCGGGCCCGCTTCGCGGACGAGTCGGTGATCGACGTGCACACCGACGCCGAGGCGATGGAGGCCGAGGTGCGCGCGGTGGCCGGAGCGCGGGAGGCGGCGGGTTACCGGCGGCTGCGGGCCTGGCTGACCCGGCTCTACCAGGTAGAGATCGGCCGGTTCATCGGCGGCAACTTCGACTCACCCCTGGACCTGGTGGCCGGCCGGGAGGCGGTCCGCGATCTGGCCACCCTGGCGGCGCTGGGCGGCTTCGGACGGCTCGGGCCGCAGATCGCCCGGTTCCTGCACGACGAACGGCTGCAACGGCTCTTCTCGTTCCAGGCCCTCTACGCCGGGGTCCCCCCGCGACACGCCCTCGGCGCCTACGCGGTGATCGCCTACATGGACACCATCGCCGGCGTGTGGTTCCCCCGCGGGGGGATGCGCGCGCTGCCCCAAGCACTGGCCGATGCGGCCACCGACGCGGGCGCGCAGTTCCGTTACCGCACCACGGTGACCGCTCTGGAGCACTCCGGAGACCGGGTGAGCGCAGTGCTGACCTCGGACGGCGAACGCATCGGCGCCGACGCGGTGGTGCTCACCCCCGACCTGCCGGTGGCGCACCGGCTGCTCGGACGGCCGCCGCGCCGTCCGATACCGCTGCGCTGGTCACCCTCCGCGGTAGTGCTGCACGCCGGTGTCCGCCCGGGCGCCGGACCCGGCTGGCAGGGACTGGCCCACCACACGATCCACTTCGGCGCGGCGTGGGCGGGTACCTTCGACGAGATCATCTACCGCGGGCGCCTGATGAGCGACCCTTCACTGTTGGTCACCCGCCCCACCGCGACCGACCCGGCACTGGCGCCTGCCGGACGAGAGCTGCTCTACATCCTCGCCCCGTGCCCCAACCTGCACACCGCCCCGCTGGACTGGGCCACCCTCGGGCCGGTCTACCGCGAGGAGCTGGTCCGCACCCTGGAACGCCGAGGACTCACCGATCTGGACGAGGCCATCGAGGTCGAGCGGTTGGTGACCCCCGCGGACTGGGCGAGATCGGGGCTGGCCGCGGGCACGCCGTTCTCCGCCGCACACACGTTCGCCCAGACCGGACCGTTCCGGCCGTCCAACCTGGTCCGCGGGCGAGTCAACGTGGTGCTCGCCGGATGCGGCACGACGCCCGGGGTAGGTGTGCCCACCGTGCTCATCTCGGGCAAGCTCGCCGCGGCCCGGATCACCGGTGCCGGTGCCGGCCGTCGGACCGCGGCAACCGGTTGAGTGAACCCGGACCCCGCCGGATCACGACCCGGCCACAACCACGGCTCGCCGACATCGGCTGTGGGAATATACGGCCCGCCATGACACCGACCTCTCCGTCTCCTGCCACCGCGCCGGACTGCGCACCCAGCGATCCCGGTCCTGTCCCGGCGACGGAGCGTGCGGACGACAGACTGCCGCACGACCGGCTACGCCCGGGGCGGCTGCTGTCGGACCCCGTGCTACTCGGACTGGTCGGCTCCGTGTTGGTGGTCATCATGGCTGTGGGAGCCGGTGGCATCCTCATCAAGGACCCGCTGATCACCGGGGGCCCGCTGTCCTGGATTCGCTACGGACACGGGCGTGACCTCGCGACCGCAGGGCTCTACCTGGGTGTGGGGATGCTCCTGTGGGCCTGGGTGCGCCTCGGTCGTGAGGTGCTCAGCGGCACCGCGACCGCCCGCCGTGTCCTGGTCGCCAGCGCGGCCTGGACCGCGCCGATGGTGTTCTCACCCCCGCTGTTCACCCGGGACGTCTACAGCTATCTCGCGCAGGGTGAACTGGCGCTGCACGGTATGAACCCGTACGCGGTCGGACCCGTGGACCTGCCGCCGGGGCCCGTGGCGGACAACGTGCACTACGTATGGCAGACCACCCCGGCACCCTACGGCCCGGCATTCGTCCTGATCTCCAAGATCATCAGCCGGTGGACCCATGAGGACGCCAT
Source organism: Pseudonocardiaceae bacterium (assembly GCA_050699955.1). Lineage (GTDB taxonomy): Bacteria > Actinomycetota > Actinomycetes > Mycobacteriales > Pseudonocardiaceae. The sequence goes on from JBOHGD010000008.1 coordinate 110,473, forward strand.
CCTCGGCGTGATCGGCATGCGCCTGGTGCTGCTGGTCGGTCTCGGCCTGCTGGTGTTCACGCTGCCCCGGCTGGCCGACCAGCTCGGCGGCAAGCGCACCGTGACGCTGTGGCTGGTGGTCGCCAACCCGATGACGGTCGTGCATCTGGTGGGTGGACCGCATAACGATCTGCTGATGATCGGCCTGCTGGCCGCCGGCACCCTGCTGATGCTGCAGCGCCGCCATGTCGCCGGGATCGCGGTGGTCACCGTGGCGATGGCGGTGAAGGCGTCAGCCGGGGTCGCGCTCCCCTTCCTGGTCTGGATCTGGGCGGCTCGGCTTCCCGGTAGCCGGGGAACGCGGCTGCTCAAGGCGAGCGCGGCCAGCCTGGCGGTGTTCGGCGTCGTGTTCACCGCCGTCACGCTGCTCGCCGGAGTCGGCCTCGGGTGGGTATCAGCGCTGAACGCGCCCTCGCTGATCGTCAACTGGATGTCGCTGCCGACCGCCGCAGGCCAGCTGGTCCACCTGCTGTGCTCGCCGTTCGTCGAGGCGAGCAGCCAGCCGTTCATCAACGTCTTCCGCGTGCTCGGCGCCGGAGTGTTCCTGATCATCCTCGGCAGGCAGTGGTGGCTGGCTCGCGACGGCGGGCCGGCCGCGCCGCGGCGCGCCGCGATCGCGCTGCTGTGGTCCGCACTGCTGGCTCCCGCGACCCTGCCCTGGTACCTCACCTGGGGCCTCGTGCTCGGCGCGGCTCTGGCCTGGCGGCCCCGGGGGCTCGCCATGGTGGTGACCGCCTCCACGTGGCTCGTGCTGTGCACCTATCCCACTGGGGAGAGCGGGCTGACCTCCTGGCTGTACCAGGCCGCAACGATAGCCGTCTCGCTGCTGGCGGGCGCATCGCTGCTCCGGCATGACCCGTTGCATCTGCGCGCTACCGCGATGCCCACCAGGACGGAGCAGGTTGATCAGACACCTGTCCGGACGACATGAGCCGCGAGCTCGATGCGGCCGGCATCAGGGAGCCCGCACTACGGGACTCCTACCTTCGCTGCAGGCAGCTCAACGCCGCGCACGGCCGCACATACTTCCTGGCGACCCGGCTACTGCCGCCCTCGGAGCGGCCGGCCATCCATGCGCTGTACGGGTTGGCCCGCTACGCCGACGAGATCGTCGACGACCTGTCCGACCACCGGCCCTGGCCGGAACGGCTCGCCGAGTTGGACACCCTGACCGAACAGCTGCGCAACGGGCTCGCCCGGGGTCGCTGCGGGCACCCCGTGCTGGCCGCGCCAGTGCACACCGCGGTCCGCTACCGGATCGACCCGCAGTACTTCACCGACTTCATGACATCCATGCGGATGGATCGGCCGGTGGCCCACGGCGGGGTGGCCGGTTACCGAACGTTCGACGACCTGGCCCGCTACGTGCACGGCTCGGCGGCTGTCATCGGGCTGCAGGTACTACCGGTGCTGGGCACCGTGGTCCCCCGAGAGCAGGCCGAACCGCACGCGGCCGCACTGGGCACCGCCTTCCAGATCACCAACTTCCTGCGCGACGTCGGCGAGGACCTCGATCGCGGACGGATCTACCTGCCGGCTGACGAGCTGGCCGCATTCGGCGTGGACCGCCCCCTGCTGAGCTGGTGCCGCAGCACCGGACGACCCGACCCCCGGGTGCACCGCGCACTCGCCTACCTCGTTGCCCGCACCCGGGCCATCTACCGCAGGGCCGCACCCGGGATCCGGATGCTCGCCCCGGTATCGCGAGCCTGCGTGGGGACTGCGTTCACCCTCTACGGAGACATCCTGGATGAGATCGAAGCCGCCGGATACGACGTGCTCACCCACCGCGTGACGGTGCCGAGGCGACGGCGGCTCGCGGTCGCGCTGCCCGGCCTGAGCCGAGCACTCGTGGCACGGACAGTGCGATGACGACGCCGTATCGGCGCCCTGATCCGAAGGGCGCCGCTGACCCCGGAAACGGATCCGTCAACGGCGATCGAGCAGGTCGTCGAACTCGCCGCTCTTCGCCCCGTGGATGAATGCGGCCATCTCGTCACGGGTATAGATCAGCGCCGGTCCACTCGGGTGCCGCGAGTTCCGGACGGCAACCGCGCCGTCCGGCAGCTCGGCCAACTCGACGCAGTTGCCGCTCGGGTTGCTGTGCCGGCTCTTGCGCCAGCGAGCTCCCGGCAACCCGGACATCGCCGCATCGTCGTCGATCTGCATCTGCATCCTTCCGATCCGGGCGGTTACGTCGCCACCGACAGCGGTGGCGGTACTGGATGCGTGAGCGTACGTGTTTGCATCTGTTCTTGCATCAGTACACGACGCCTGGATGGCGCGGCTGCGCGCGAGGGTCAGAAGCCCATCGCCTGGGCGCGGCGCTTCACCTCGCGCCCCCGGTCCGAGCGCAGCGCACCGATCGGCGTGCCCGGCAGCGAGTTCTCGGCGGTGAACAACCAGCGCAGGATCTCCTCGGCGGAGTAGCCGGCGTCCCGCAGCAGGGTGATCGTGCCGGGCAGTCCCTTGACCACCGCATCACCGTTGATGAAGTCGGCGGGTATCACCACCACGCCGTGGCGACGCACCCCCAGCAGGTGCCCGTCACGCAGCATCTGGTGCACTCGGGTGACCGGCACTTCCAACCGGGCGGCCACCTCAGGTAGGGGCAACGCGGTTACCTCAGGATCCAGAACGTCCACCGCGATCGAGATGTCACTCACGCGGTCACCCTGCCATACCCGTGAACCGGCGCCCTTCCGCCGTTCGTGGCGGGCTGGGTACGTAGGATCTGCGGTGTGGAACGGCAAGGACCCGGAACTGACGGGATCCTGGTCGGCACCCTGCTGGACGGGCGCTACCGGGTCGGCCCGATGCTGGCCCGCGGTGGCATGTCCACCGTGTACCACGGCACCGACACCCGGCTGGACCGCCCCGTCGCGATCAAGGTGATGGACCCCCGGTTCGCCGCGGATCCAGTGTTTCTGCAGCGCTTCGAGCGCGAGGCCCGCGCCGCTGCCCGGCTGCATCACCCCGGCATCGTCGGAGTCTACGACCAGGGCATGGACCTCTCAGCCGGCGGCGGTCACGTGTTCCTGGTCATGGAACTGGTGGAGGGGGGCACCCTGCGGGATCTGCTGCACGAGCGCGGCAGGCTGCCGGTGCCGCTGGCCGTCGCGGTGGCGGACCTGGTGCTCTCCGCGCTGGCCGCGGCACACCGGGAGGGGCTGGTGCACCGCGACGTCAAGCCGGAGAACGTCCTCATCGGGCCGGGCGGAGTGGTGAAGGTCGCCGACTTCGGGCTGGTCCGGGCCGCCGCCGAGGCCAGCACCAGCACCGGCGACATCATCCTCGGCACGGTGGCCTACCTGTCACCAGAGCAGGTCGCGACCGGAACGGCGGACCCACGCAGTGACGTCTACGCCGCCGGAGTGCTGCTGTTCGAGATGCTCACCGGGGCACCGCCCTACACCGGAGAGACCGCGTTGTCGGTCGCCTACCGGCACGTGAACGATGACATGCCCGCCCCCGGAGCCGTCGGGCCATCGGTGCCCGCCGCGCTGGACGCACTGGTCGTGCGGGCCACCCGCCGGGATCCCGCGGCACGTCCCGCGGACGCATCAGCATTCCTGGCCGCGCTGCGGCAGGTGCGCGCCGAGCTGGGGATGGGCCGGGTGCCGGTCCCGTTGCCCTTGGCCGCGGTGCTGCCCGCCGGGGTCGGAGTGACCGATCCGCACGGCCCGGCGCCCTCGGCAGGCTCCGGTGGCGTCCGCACCGCGGTGCTGGCCCCGCCCGGCGACCACGGGCCACGCGGCACCCGAGCCATGGCCAGAGCGGAGCTGCCCGCCGGTGCACCGGCGGGCAGCTCCG
>JBOHGD010000009.1:0-110745 GCA_050699955.1 Pseudonocardiaceae bacterium
ACCCCTGGGCCACCCGGCGGGCTTGGCGACCCCACACATAGGCAGGGTCTTGTCGGCGGCTGACAGCTGTAAACCAGCACATGGTCATGCGGCGGGAGGCGGCGGGTGCAATGTCCTCTTCTGCCGCGAGTCGCGCGCTTTCGCCGATGACAGTGCGTTCTGTTCGCCCGGGGCTGTTGATTGACCAGTGATGGGCTCAGGCAGGCCGGGTAGGCCGATGCGCCGGCGCCACCGGAGGTGATCACGGTGGCAGTGCGCTGCGAGCCAGACGGCGATGCTCCGGCATCGCCAGTGTCTTCGGTGTTGAGCGCTGCACCTGGTCATATGGTGTGAGGATGGCGGACCCAGATGAGCAAGATCAGGTGGCGAGTCCTTACTCGACGGGTGGGGGCGGCACCGTTCTGGAGCATCGGTATGGGGCTGTCCTGCTCGGTCATCTTCTCCTGGGTGATCCTGTGCCTGAGTTGGGAGATGACGTAGCTCCTGTCTCGGTGCGGTTCCAGAACAGCGCGTTCAGCCCGGTCGATGACTTGATCGTGGTCGGTCGTACCACGGATGGTGCTGAACGGCGGGTGTCAATCGGTGTGCGCCGAACACCGAGAGTCACGACTAGTGATACCTCCACCGCTGATCTGCTGGTGTCGTATCTGCGCGTGGTTACCGATCACTGGGACGAGGTTCGCGGCGGGCGGTGGCGCCTTGCCATGGCGGTGGCCAGTCCGAATCCGGCGGTGCAGCAGGTACGTGAGTTGGCTGTAATCGCACGGGGTCAGCCTGACGAGCCCGCATTCCGCGCTGCCGTGGCGCAGCCCGGGCGAACTGGTAAGCCCGTTCGCGGCAGGCTGGTCCATGTTGATGCATTGGTCGCGAAGGCCGCTGTCGAGGCGGAGATCGACTCGGCGCCGGTAGAGGCAGGCGAGCTGACGTGGCGGGTGCTGCACGCGCTCTGGATGCGGGAGCTGCGGTTGGAAGGGGTCGATGAATCGGATCGCACGACCGTGGTGAGTCGTTTGCGGAGCATCGTGCCTGATGCCTCGGTGGTCAGGGCGAATACCCTGTTCGAGGCGCTGGGAAAGCTGTCCGGCCGTTACGCCCCGTCGGCGGCCACCGTCACCGATGCGATGTTGCGGCAGCACTTGTCGGGAATGCCGATCGATCGGTCCCCGTCCCACTCCGCGGCGTGGCGGGTTCTGGACAGTCTGGCCGAGAGCATCGATCAGGTGGTCCGCTTCCGGCTGGCTGACGCCGACTCCGACCTGGAACTGGAGCGGGCTGAAGCACGAGATGCGCTTGCCGCTGAGATGGATCGGGCCGCGTCTTGCACGTCTGCGCTGGCGATCACTGGGGAACCTGACGTCGGCAAGTCCGCTCTGACGCTGAAGGCGGCTCGGCACTTGGCCGCGAAAGGTGCTGCGGTAACGGCCTTGAACCTGAGTGACGTTCCCGCCTCGCTGGTGGAATTCGAGGCGCTGCTGGGCACTCGAGTTGTCACCGCGTTGGGCGGTACGGCCGTGGGCACGGTGCGTCTACTCGTCATCGACGGTGCGGAGTCGGTCCTCGAGGGCCGCCTCCAGCTACTGATCGGCATCGCGAACGCCGCCATGACCGCGGGGCTCGGCGTGGCGGCCGTGACCCGCACCGACGGCGCCGGAGCGGTCACCGACGGGCTTCAGCAGGCCTCCCGGGGCATCGACCGGACAGGTACTGCTGCTCAAGACATCGTTCGCGAGCACGAAGTCCCCCGGCTGACCACTGCCGAGATCAAGCAGCTGGTCACGACGTTTCCGCAGCTTGCCCGGTGGGCGGACGATCCACGAGCTGTCTGGGTGCTCGGCCGGCCGGGTTTGGTGGATATGCTGTTGCGCGCCGGTCCGGGCGCCATGATGCCCGAGGGGGCCGCATCCGAGGCCGACCTGTTCTCCGTGGTCTGGCGTCATCTGGTGCGCCGCGGCGAGATCAGGTCTCCCGGTGCGCCGTCTCCCGACGCCCGCGATCAAGCCCTCAGAACCCTTGCGCGCCGCGAGCTGCTGCCCCAGGACCGCTCAGAGGCACCCGATGCCGCGGCGCTGCCATCCCTGCGATCGGACGGTCTGCTACGTCCACCCGGCCCGACCAGCGCCTGGAGTCCGTCGGATCGGTTCGCCAGTGACCTCGTGCGGGACATGTCCGTCGTGCGCTTGCTCATCACCGACGGATTCGACCTCCTCGCTGCCGCCGACGCACCACGCTGGGCGCTTCGCGCAGCGCGTATCGCCTGCCAGGCGCAGCTGCTCGGCACACCCGATGTCAGGCGCTCGTTTCATCGCCTGCGCGCGGTGTTCGCCAACCTCGCCGCTCACCACGGTCAGCGGTGGGACGAAGTCCCGTGGGAGGCGCTTCTAACCCTGGGTTCGGCTCAAGAGGCTTTGACCCACACCTGGCCGGACCTGGTGGCCGACCAGCGAACCGGCCTGCGTACCGTGCTGCGCCTCGCGCAGCAGCGCTATACCACGTACGAATTCGGCGACCCAGTCATCCTCGGTCCTCTCGTCGAACTGGCCTTCTGCCGCGACCTCGAGGACGACTCGAACGACGATCGCCACACTGCCCGAAGCGTCGACGAATCCATCCGCGAGTTGGTTCTAGCCTGGCTGCGTGGCCTGTTCAACAACGACGCTGGTCCTCTTCCGCTCCGGCAGCGGGTGCGGGACCGGATCCTCGCCGCCGACCCCTCGCGCTGGGACGAGTTCGCCGTCGAGGCGCTGGCAATGCTCGGCCCTGACCTCGATCAGCGCACCGAGGCGTTCTTGACGAGCCTGGCCACCGACAGCGGCCATCACCTAGAGCCGGTGGTCGAACATGTCGGGCCGGTGTTGATGATGGCCAACCACCAACCCGACCTGCTGCTGGCCCTAGCAGAGTCGTACTACATCGAGCGGCGTGACGCCGACAATGTCCCACCCTACGGCTGGTCCGGCTTCTACCCATTCGACGACGGCATCCGTCATCACCGTAGCCGCGGCAGCATTCGGATGGTCGCCTCGCACTACGGCCCGTTCTGGAAACTGCTGCGAGTCCGACCTCGACCTGCGCTCGCGTTCATCAACCGCATGCTCGACCACGCGGCCGCCATCCGCGTCGGCAACCACGACGGCCCTGAGACACGCCCCTTAGACGACCTTCCCGGGGCAGACCTAGACCTTCCCGGTGTCGGGGTCCGGCACTGCGTCGGCGATGAGCACGTGTGGACCTGGTACCGAGGCTCCTCCGTCGGCCCCTATCCCTGCATGAGCGCACTGCTGGCCGTCGAACGCTACGCCGACCAACTCGTCGCGATCGCGAGCGTCCCGCTGGAACACGTCGTGGAACTACTGCTCCACGACTGCCACAACCTGGCGATGCCCGGATTGGTCGTCGGGCTCCTCGTGCGACATCTGGAACAGGCGGGCGATCTGCTGGATCGCTGGTTCTGCGAACCGGACGTGTGGCATCTGGAGTTCGCCCGGGTCACGGGCGAAGGTGTGCAGCATGTCCAAGGCCCAGACCCAGCCGACCTCGTCGGCCGGACCAGACGCCGGCACAGCCTGCGTGATGTCGCCGCCGAGGTCACCATGCGCGCGATGTTCGCCGGCGATCAGGAACGGCTGGACACACTCGCGGCCACAAGCGAGGAACTCGCTCGCCATGCTCAAGAGCGCGTTGCCGCGGTTGATGACGGAGGCGGCGGGCAGGACGTCATGACCTCCGTACAGGGGTGGGCGGCCACCTTCCGTCCGGAGCATTACCACGCCCGATGTGATGACGAGGGAAACCTAGTCATCCAGTACGAACATCCGGAACCCCTCGCTACCCGCCTGGCGCCGGGCGCGGAACGTTCAGCCGTGTCAGCGAAGCGTTGCGCTTGCAGAACACCTATGCCAGGTCCGCAGATCGTGTCGCGCCTGTGCAGACGCTACAGGCGGACATCGCTCTTGCCCGGTCCTTCGCCGATGATCCCCCCGAGCCGGGCTTCAACCCGCTCGACTCGGTCGCCGCTGTCGCCGCAGCCGCCGCCGTGGCTCGCATCGAGGGACGTGCCGAGATATCACTGGAAGATCTCCGCTGGGCGACCGATGTGCTCATCGCGGCGATCACGGCACCGAGTCCCAGGGAGTATGTGGACACCTCGGTCTACTCGCGTGGCGCCGATCGTTCCGCCGCAACCGGTCTGCCTGCTCTGCTGTCAGCTGCCTCAGAACGTATAGAACTCGACCGGTACGGGATCACGAACGTCTTGAACCGGTGCACCACGAATCACTTTGTTGAAGTCCGGATCGCGTTCGCCCTCGCGGTCAACTACGTCTGGGCCCCGCCATGCGACACGGACCCGGCGTCCGGTAAATGCCGTCATCGGGCGACCTTGGACGCAGTCCAGGAAGGACTACGAGACTGCCGACTCGGCGATTGGGACTTCGAAACGCAACAGCGGGTTCCCCAGCCACTCGACGGCCCCTACGACGAGACGCTGCCGCTGATTGACGCGGAACGACTCTATCTCACGCGCCTCATACCGCCGCTGATTGCCACAGCCTCCGCCTCCCGCAGCGGCAGTTGCGTCGCCGCCGATGCCCAACGATTGGTCGATGCCCTGTTCGACGCCAACGGTCGAGCGACCAATCACTGGGCTAAAGAAGGCTACGAAAACCGATACAGTCGATATAGCGCCCGAGTCCTCATCGAGACCGCGATCAGTGGTGACACCGGACCCCTAATCTCCCACATACGACTTTTCACGTCGAACGCTCGGGCATTGCACGACCTCCTACATGATTTCGCCGTACTCTTCACCTACGACGACGCCCTCCGGTCTTCCTTGACTGAAGTCTGGCGCATCACCTTGACCACTGCCCTTGACGCACTGGACGACGGCCCTGGGTGGGTCACCGACTCGCACTGGTCTGACTACGCACTGGGGTCACTTCTGCCAACCCCCCAACTGGATTCCGGTGACACCGACCCAGACTCCACGCTGGACCACGCCCGACAGAACTGGCTCACCCCGGAGTTCATCACCGATCTCGTGATCCGCTGGATTCCGGTGGCACGTCGTGAGCCGCAGGCGCTTGACGCACTTGTACAACTCATTGTATGTGCGACATTTGAATGGCAAGCCGAAACTGGCTTGGCCTGGGCCGAGCAACTCATAGACGGCGACTACAACGCAGTCGCCAGTCGATGCTGGTTCCTCACAGGGTGGCTGCAAAATCTCCGCTCGTCCTACGAGATGACCTCGAACCAGACTACTCGTTGGCGACGCCTCGTCGACGGATTGGCAGCAGCAGGCGACCGCAGAGCGGCTGACCTCCAACGGACCGAAGAATGAACACCTCAGATCATGATATTGGCGGCAGTACGAACAACTGCGTAGCCGAACCAGATAAGGCGCAGCCCGGCGATGCGATGTCCGTCGGTGGTGAGGATGGGGTCGTGGACGGCGGTGAAGGCTTGCTCGGCGCGGATCGGGTTGTGGCTGAGTCGTTGGGCGCCGAGAAGGCGTCTGTTGGCGGTGAAGCCGACCTGTCGCAGGGCGGGCAGGTTGGTCAGCATTTTCCCGATCTGGAAGTCGCGGGTGTGGTTGATGGTGGTCTCGGTGCGCAGCGCGCGGCCTTCTTTGTGGTACTGTACTGCTTGATCGTGGTGTGTTTGTAGTCGATGTACAGGCTCGGGGTCACTCCTTCGGTGATCACCCGGGTGCGGAATCGCCCGGGTGTGGCGCGTGGTCGGTTGTGCTTGAGCCGGCGGTCGAAGATCAGGCTGACCCGGTCGGGGCGCCCGATGTCGAGGTTTGTCCCGGATGACCTGCTCGAAGAAGATCCGCCCCGTGATGGGCTGGTCGAGCATCTGGGTCAGGGAGAACTCGGCTTGCAGGACGGAGATCTCATACCGGTAGCCGGCTGTGTGGTCGGCGTCGGTGAATGGGTGGGGCAGGACCTGCAGCCATTTGTCGAGCAGCGCGGTGATCTGCTCCGTCCGAGTGTGTCGCAAACCGCCTGCAGCCGGGCAACGTCCTCGACTGCGGCGAACCCGTTGTCCAATTCGGTGAACCCGATCCTGGCCTGGGTGGCCTGGCGCTTGGCCCACTCGTGGCCGTTGACACACAGCCGGGCGTTGTAGGGGAAGTAGGAACAGAACTTCAGGAAGAACGGGCCGAAATCCGCATCCACCGCATACACGTAGAAGTGGTTGACCACCCCGGTTGTCTTCACGATCCACGGGTAGGCATCCCCCTGGGCGTCACGGCGTTTCTCAGTCCGAAACAGCTGTGTCTTCTCCTGTGCCCGCCCGATGAACAACACCCCCTCCTCACCGGTGAAGGTGGCCAGGTGCTCGTGGGCGAGGTCGTCCTTGCGCTGGCCCTTCACAAAATCCACCCACGGCACTTGCCGCTCGGCCGCGAAACGGCGCATCGCCGCACTGAACGCGTCGGTGATCTTCCCCAGCGGCGCGGTCGAGGCGATCGGGCACCCCAGCTGTCGCTGGATGAACCCGATCAACCCACCGGCGTACTGCAACTGCGGGACGAAGACATTGAGATACATCCGGTCGATGCACTCCACCTCGAACACCACATGATCAGCCAAGACATCAGCCACCGTGCGCGCTATCGTCATGGTGGGCTCCGGTCGGACGGGGCGACCAGCAGGCCAACTAACCGCTACGAGCGGTTTCATACACCGGACCGGCACACCCGGTCACGGTCAAGACCCCGCCGAGCGGAGCCCGCCTACCCAAGCCGAACACGGCATGCCTCGTCGGGCTGGGGCGTAGCCCCCTTAGCTGGGCTACAGGGACAGATCTTGTTGCGACCTGCGGCGATGCCCGAGGGGTCAACCGCCGGGCACGACCGTGACCAGCGAGCTTCGACCACACGGAAGTTGATCTATCCCCTGTAGTACTAGACGGGTAGGGCCGACGAAGTCGGTTTGATCGAGTCAAGTTTGGTGTCATGCGGCGAATCCGGCCTCGTGGGTGAGTTGGTCGAGTGCCTGCCCCACGCGACGGCCATAACTCGCCTCACTCTCCGCGCCAGGTATACGCGGAAGTAGTCGCAGGCTCGGCCAGTTCTGTCAATATCCTGCTGGCGATTGGCCGTCTGGCGTGCCAATGGATCAGCGCCTCTTGGATGTCTGCCCCTTGTGGCCATCGATCGATATCCAAATTCTCAACCGTAAGGACTAGCAGCTCTTGCAGTTGAGGATCACCGAGGCCAGTCAAATCACCTCTACCCTTGACGAGGCGGTGCACCATCGAAGTGAGCCGGGCCTGCTCAGAAACGGGCAGGTCGCTCGCACGAACGTGGCTGGCAAAGACCTCGCTCGGAGGCTCGCACTCCGGGTCCACCCTAGGTGTGTAGTAATGGAACCAGATTTTACGGTAACTAAACTGCTTCAGCTGTTGGATAGCTTCCACTAACATTGGTAGCACACTTCTCTCGATCCTGTCGATGCGGTTCTTCGCTCTGATCGAGTCATTTCCGGGAAGCTCCGCCCACGCTGCCAAGGCGTCAAGCGCAGTTATCGCCGCCCGGCCACGACCACCGATTTTGCTTTCAATGGCGAAATATGCAATAGATGCGATCTGGCTATTTTTCGCTGCAGTATCGTTGAGGACAATAGCTAGGCGTTCCATGCCATCTCCAGGATATGAGTCAAGTAGCCTCAGGGCGCATTGGATGAGCAATTTAATGTAACGTGGTTGCCCTACTGTAATGTCCTCGTCGAGCATCTCGACGGCCAGCCGCGCACCCGGCTTGAGGTACATAGTTAAGGTGCTGTCGGAATCAATCTCATCGAGCAATGTGATTATGGCGTCGCGCAGGTGCTCACGTTGCGCGAACGTCCGACTAGCGGCGAATAGCCAGGTGTTGCGCCAATGCGCAGAGGTAGCGAGGTCTTTCAGTCGCTTCAGCAGCTCCTGATCTCCCCCCGAGAAAAGAGCACGCGCAGCCATGAGCTCCTGCAGGCTACGAATCTCGAATCCAATGGTGCCTGTCGATCGCCCGACCAGCATGACTAAGCGGTCGGTAGCTGCGTTCACGAGCTGGCTGGCGAGCTGAGTTGCCTGTTCTGCGCTGTACTCCTCGGCGATCAGCCTCTCGTACGCCAGCCGGTAGAGATCTTCCTCTGGCAGCTGAGACTCAGCCTCTCCGGCGTGCTCGGCCCGAACTTGCAGCAGCAAGCCAATCCGCTCATGCAGATGATCGATGTTACGTCGCTGTTCGTCAAGCAGCCGCGAGACCGGTGTGCCCTTAGCGATTTCGCGGTCGTAGAGAGTGTTGTAGTACGCCTCGAACAAGGCGTACCGGTCCTGTGGTGCGCGGGTGCGCCGCTCGAGCAACAGCGATATGATAGTGACTTGAAGTGGAGTACGCATCAATCGTGCAGTGATTGGCTCATTAGCAGCCACCTTCAAGCGCTCAATTACCCGAGCGCGCATGTCAGGATCCTGCGCATAGCGGACCTTGGCGAGGTGCTTCGCGTAGTCGAGGGCGTTATCCGCATCCATGGATTGAAGGGTCAAATGCTCGTAGAATCTTGGTGAGAACTCCTCCCGATATCCCTGTGGGCGAGTTGTAGCGACGACAAGCAGGTCAGCCTCAAGTTCGGCCGCGTCGACGAAAAATTCGGAGATCGCGTCCAGTACTTTCTCGCGAATATCCGGGGCGGCAACTTCGTCCAGGCCGTCGAGCACCACCAGCCACGGCCATTCACGAAGCCACTCCCGCAGCATCAAACTGTTAATCGGACTGCGTTGCTTCACCAGCTCAGCCATGTATTGCAGCAGGCTCGTTGCGCGCTTCTCTGCCAGCGCATCGGAGAACTCGTTCAACGGAATACTGAGAGGCCACCGTCGACAGACCGGTGTCGGTATCCGTAGCCGATCCAAGTGGTTGCGGTATTGCTGAAGCAGGTCAGGTATCTCCGGCCCGAGCGTGTGTTCAGGTCGGTCTTTCAGCAGCGCAACTCGGTACACTTGACATAGCAGCTGACCGACCGTGGTCTTGCCTTGTCCGGGGCCGCCGACGATCGCCAGGTGTGGCAGCGCAAGATGTTGGGGCCGTGGCCGACGGATCGTGTCGCCCTGACGAATGATGTGCGCGACGATGCCAGGGATGAACCCGTCGTGGAACCCGTCGGTAGGCCGAGCAGAGTGGGCGCGCGCTGGCAGATCGATGGCCACATCACTGAGTAACAGTTTCTGGTTGGTGGGGTGACCTGCTTGACCGAGGCGCACCCACTGTTGCGCCATCAATTCCTTGGCAGCGTGGCTGGTCAACAGCGTCGAAAAGTCGACTGATGGAATCTGGCCTCCAGAAAGGCGTGCTAGCGCCCGCTGGATCTCAGCAAGCACATCTCCCGTCACGGTGAGGCCCGAATAGGTGCGCCGAATTCCATCGTACAGGTCAAGGTATCGACAGATCTGATCATGGTGCCAGATCGTCCAGCCCTTGAGCCCGAGCTTAAAATTGGCGTTGAAGCGCCGGATTAGATCATTGATGAGATCAATTCCGCCACGGCCGGGATCCGGCGACAGCACCACATTCGTAGTGACCACAAGATAACGCGGCACACGTCCCCGCTTGACCCGGCTAGAATCCGGATCAACCCACTTCTTGAGCTCCTTTTGGACCTGATCATTAAACCAGTTGGCGTCCACCCCGGTCCTTGTCGGCTGGCGTTTGAACTTGGCTTGCACGACGCCGTAGCCGTTCCACCATCCTCCCGGCGGAGCCGGATCGGGGTAACGTGTCTCCCCCTCAAACGTGGCTTCCCGGCCGCCGTCCGGACCATCACCGAACACGGACACCGCACCACCTAGCACGGCGATGGCCAACGACTGCGAAAGATGCTCAAACTCATACTCGCCGAGTCGAGTTAAATCATACCGCACAGGCAGTTCCTCCACCGATACTCCATCATCGGCGGTCAGGATACTCGTACTCGACCGGTGGACCTGTGCCGACCCACCCGTATCCCGACATGGAAGATCTATTGATGTACCGGCAGACCGCGACCGAGCGGCAACGGTTGATTGCTCATTTAGCGCTGCGGAACTACCTGGGTGGCGACGTCCTCTTCTGCCGCGATGAGCGTGTTTCGTCTGGGTTCTTCTCAGGCAGTGCCGGTGCCGGCTGCTGGGCGTGTGGCGGCGAGGTAGTGGCCGATGGGGTCGATGCGGATCACTGCGCCGGGGTGGGGGGCGTTGATCATGTGGGTGGGGGTGATGATGAGTCCGACATGGGTGATGTGGGTGGGTCCGGTGCCGTAGAACACGAGGTCGCCGGGTTGGAGTGGGGTGCCGGGTGGTAGCGGGGGGCCGGCGTCGTGTTGGGCTTGCGCTGTGCGCGGCAGGGTGATCCCGGCCGCTTGGTAGGCGGCTGTGGTCAGGCCGCTGCAGTCGAATCCGCCCTCGGCGTCGCTGTCGCCGCCCCAGACGTAGGGCTGACCGAGTTGGTCTTGGGCGTAGCGCACGGCCGCAAGCGCGGCCTGGTTTGGTGGTGTGCCACCTCGGGTGGGGGTGTCGCGGTAGAGGTCGGCTTGGGCCAGGACCTCCTCGACGTACCAGGTTGCCCTGTTGTAGGTGTAGATCGCTGCGCGGAGATCGCGGCCGTCGCGGGCACCGGAGTCACATAGGTAGAAGGCGGCGGCGTAGATCGCGTCATGGGGGTTGTACCGCGAGGGTGGGGCCATCCCGCCGGGCGGGATCCGGTGACGGGTGAGGACTGTGTCGAACGTGGTCTGCAGGAACTGCATCGGCCCGCCCGCACCCGCGTAGTTGTGTCCAGTGTGGACTCCGGGGAGGGTGGAGCGGCCGTGGTCGGTTTCGACCTTGCCGATCGCGGCGAGTACCGCCCAGTTCAGCCCGGGGCACACGGTGGCCGCTCGTTGGTAGAGGGCCAGGTAATCGGCGGGGATGTCGGTGCGCGCGGTGTGGCTGGGCACCAAGGATCCGCCACCGAACAGCGCGGAGATCACCCCGGCGAGGGCTGCACCGAGCATCGCGATGACGATCAGGAGGCCGACGGTGGCGGATACGGCGATTTTGAGCATGGGTCACCCCCGGGTGAGATGGTGGGATGGATCACCCGGCTGGCAGCGGTGGTGCGGTTAGCCGGTGGCGGGGTGGTGGGATCAGGGCGGTGCGAGCGGCGCGGAGGCGGCGGTAGACGTCGCGAGTGACGTAGCGCTTCAGGCAGCGGATGGCTTCGCGTGTGCTCTTGTCCTCGGCACTGCGCCATTGCGGGTAAGCGGGTGGCGGGGTGCTTGTGGCGCACACGATGCGGGGCGGCGTTCGCGGCACGGTCGGAGCCGTGATTGAGCCGGTGTCGCACGGTCATGCCGGAGAAGGCCTGGATCGGGGCGACATCGGCGAGGTTGGCGAGGTCAGGGTGGGGGCAGTTGAGGGGTGGGCGCGGGGAGCGGGGGGCGGGCCGGCGCCATCACGGGTGGTGGGGTGAGGGTGGGCAGTTGGGGCCAGGCGTGGTGCAGGCGGTGCAGCCCCCGGCGCCCGGCCCCACCGGGGGTGGGCTCGAGGGGGAGCCAGAGTGGGTCGGCGGGGCTGGTATGGGGACTGGTGAGCTGGTCGGCGGCGGCGGTGGCGACGGGGACCGTGCTCGGGTGGTCGAGGGTGCGCCAGGTGGTGGTGAGCTGGTGACGGGCGGTGGTTTCGCGCCGGGTGGTGGGCAGCCAGATCAGCACGGGGGTGGTGATCGCGGTGGCCGCGGCGAGCGCGGCGTAGTCGAGGAGTTTGGCGGCGAGTTGGGTCAGCGGTTCGGTGCCGGTGTCGTATTCGAGGAAGAACTCGATGTGGTGACCACCGGTGGCCCAGCGGCCGTAGCCGTCGGGGCGGGCCAGGTCTCCGAAGTGTCGGGCGCAGCGGGTCTCGGACCACCAGGCGCTCAGGGTGTGGTCGGGGTGCTGGTGGGTGTGGGTGATCAGGGTGGTGAACCAGTCGTTGACGCCGACGGTGTGGGTCAGGCGCAGGCTGTGGGCGATGTCCAGGGCCCGGTCGTGGCGGTAGCCGAGATCGGTGAGGGTCAGGCCGTGTTCGGCGGCGAGGACCCTGGCGCCGGTGGGGGCCAGGACGTAGTGCTGGGGGGCGGTGCCGGGGCTGCGGTGGGGCCGGAAGCGGTGCAGCACCGACCATTGGTAGAGTTCGCGGAGCCGCTGGCGGGCTGAGCGGGGCGAGGGGAAGGCCAGCGCGGTGATCTGACCGGCTGTCAGCACCCGGTGTTCGTGGATCATGGCCAGCAGCCACCGGTCCCGAGAGGTCAGCCGCCCGGCCAGGGTGGCCTGTAGCGGCACCGAGACCGGGACCCGGGCGGTGGGGCGCGGGGGGCGGGGGACACGCGAGTCGCGTTGGCGAGGCGGGTGGGTGGGCACGGAGCACCTCCACAGGTCGGGAGATCCAGGCAGGACAGGGCACGGCGAACGGGGCGTGACGGGTGCGGGGGGGTGGGTCAGCTGGTGCGGCGGGGATCGGTGCTTGCGGGGCGCCGGATGGGGTGGGTCCGGGCGGGGGCGCGGACCGGATGCCGGCTGGGCCTGGCCGCGGTCGGGCTGCTGCGGAGCCGGCCTGCGGTGCGAGTGCCGGTGCGGGTGGGGGGTAGGGGGCGGGTGCGCAGGGTGAACGGGTCGGTCTGGTGGTCGCGGACGATGAGGCGGGCGGCGGCGTGGTAGGCGCCGAGGTGGGCCAGGTCGTGCTCGCAGAGCTGTGGGGTTGTGTGGTGGGCCAGGTCGCGGGCGTCTTCGGGGCTTGCGGTGAAGAAGATTTTGTTGCGGGCGTTGGTGGAGATCGCGTCGCGCAGCTCGCGGGGCAGTTGGGTGAGGTGCTGGTGGGCCAGGGTCATGGCGACTCGCATGCCGCGGGCTTCGGCGAGCATGTCCTCGATCGGGGCGCCCAGGGTGAGGAAGTTGTGGCACTCGTCGAGCACGATCGACGCGTCGGGGCGCTGGTGCTGGGGGATGTGGGCGCGGGCGGTGGTGGCCTGCCAGGCCTGGGCCAGGACCAGTGAGCCGACCAGCCGGGCGGTCTCCTCCCCGAGGGAGCCTTTCGGGATCCGCACCAGGCACACCCCGCCGTCCAGGACGGCACCCAGGTCCACGGTGGACGGGCCGGCGGCCAGGGTGGCGCGGACGAACGGGCGCAGCAGCAGGCCCCGGAGTTTGTTCATCAGCGGGGCGATCACCTGGGCCCGCCCGGCGTCGCCGAGGTCGTCGTACCAGGTCCAGAACCCGGCCAGCATGGGGTCGGTGACCGTGGTGGTGACCCGGGCGCGGAAGGCGGGTTCGGTCAGCAGCCGCGCGACGTCGGTCAGGGTCGCGGTCCCGGGCTGGGTGCGCAGGGTCAGACACGCCGCGCGGAGCACGTCGTCGGTGCGCGGCCCCCAGTAGGCGGCGTAGATCCGGCGGAACACGCTGATGAGGTTGTCGACCGTGCGGTGGGTGTCGCCGCCGTGTAGCGGGTTCAGGCACGGTGGGCGGGACGGGGAGTCGGCGTCGATCAGGACCACCCGATCCCGGACCCGGCGGGGTAGCCGGGTGAGCACGTCGGTGACCAGGTCGCCTTTGGGGTCGATCACCACCACGCCGCGCTCGGCGTGGCTGTCGGTGAGGATCAGCTGGGCAAGCAGGGTCGATTTCCCGGAGCCGGTGGCGCCCAGGACGTGCAGGTGGTGCCGCGCGTCGGGTACTCGCAGCGCGACCGGGCGGGGTGGGCCGGCATCGGTGAGCCCGAGGGGTTTGGCGTCCGGGCCGGGGCCGGCGACCCCGGGGGGTGGGGCAACCGCGCGGGCCCCGGCCCGGGCCAGGCCGGGGGCCGCCGGGTCGAGGGGCAGGTGCGCCACCGCGGCCAGCTCGGGGATCGAGAGCAGGTCGCCGCGGCGCAGCCGCCGCCCCGCCAGGGCCTGGGCAGGGTGGGGCAGCCTTCGGCGGGCGAAGCGGTTGTGCTCGGTGAACGGCGCGAACGCCGCCGCCAATGCGTGTACCCGGCCCCGGGCCACCGCCCGGGCCCGGCGCAGCTGGGCGGTGCTGGCGGTGGCGGGCAGGTCGAGGGCGATCGCGTAGCGGATCACGGTCTCGTAGTGCGAGCCGCGGCCCTTGGTGGTGATCACCCGGTGTTGTGTGGCGTGCTCGTGGGCGCTCAGCGGATCGGTGGCCCGCCCACGGCTGCTGCTGGTGGGGCGGCGGGGGGTGGGGCCGGGGGTGAGCAGGTCCAGCACCCCTGCGAGCACCCGCCGGGTCGGGTGCGCGGCGCTGGTGGGGATCCGGTGGGCGGCGAGCCGGGCGGTGGCGACCCGGCGGCCGGTGACCGGGCGGGTGAGGATCTGCACACAGCCGTGCTGGTGAGGGCCCAGTCCGGCCCCGGCCGCCAGCAGTGCCCGGGCTGGGTCGGCGGCGGAGTCGGTGCGGATCGGCAGCGCTTCCGGGCGGCCCAGCCGCAATGCCCCGGCCACGACCAGCCAGCGTCGTCGGGGGGCGGGGGTGGGCAGCGGCGGCCCGGCGGGGTCGGTGCGGGTGTGGGCGCCGGGCCAGGCGCCCGCGATGGCCTGCTCGACCAGTCCGGGGGCGGTCGGGCCGGGCACCCAGATCCCGATCGTGGTCCCCTGCTCGGAGAACCCGTATTCCCACACCAGGTGCGGCTGGCCGCACAGCACCCGGCGCCACGGCGGGTACAGCAACCCGGTCAGGTTGGCCCATAGCAGCGCCGCGCCCGCTGGGTCCACGGTGGGTGGGGCCAGGACCGTCACCATCCGGGCGTGTGCCTGCCACCGATCCTCACACCGGTGGCGCCACCACCACCGCAGGCCCACCAGCACCCCGAGAACCACCGCCAGCGCCGGGCCGCCCAGCGGCCCCGCGCTGTTCGCCCAGTCCCGCAACGAGACCGCCAGCGCTTGTACCGCTCCCCACGGGTCGTGCAGGTACTCCCGGATCCACTCCCCCACCACCACCATCGGATGCCCCCCGGTGGGGGGAGGCGGGGTCACCGACCCCGCCGGGAGTGTTCTTGCCAGTGGTGTCACCGGCATTGTTGTCACCGGCATTGTGGTCACTGATGTCACAGAGCTCATGGGTACCTCCACGAACAGCGCCAAAAATACGGTTATGGACTGGGCCGGGCGTAGAGCGGCACAGGGCTGGAGGGGGTTGTGTGTTGCCTCAGGCCTCAGGGCCGGCCCACACCGACCCGAACTCCCCTGGGCCGGATTCGGCTGAC
The DNA here is from genome assembly GCA_050699955.1 of Pseudonocardiaceae bacterium. Lineage (GTDB taxonomy): Bacteria > Actinomycetota > Actinomycetes > Mycobacteriales > Pseudonocardiaceae. Next base: position 15,238 of record JBOHGD010000009.1, read on the forward strand.
CCGCGGGCGCCGTACCCGGATTCGGTATCGAATTCCTCGTCGCCGACCCAGGAGCTGTCCTCACCACCCCAGGAGCGGTCCTCGGTGGCGGGGCCGAGGTCGAGGTAGGAGTGGTCGATACCGGCCGGTGGGGGATCCGCTTTGGCGGCATGGTCGGCGAGTTCGGCGGGGTCGCTGGTGGCCAGAAAATGTTCGGTGGGTGAGGCGCTGGCCGCGAAGGTCACTCGCTGGGTCCCGGACAACAGCAGTCCCTGTCCCCGGTCCGCGGACAACAAGAACTGTTTCTCCCCGTCTGATAAATCGAAGGTCCGGGTGATCTCGTCGATCACTTGGGGGGCTTGGCGGAGCAGGATCTGGGTCGCGGAGTTAGCGATCACAGCCTTGCCGAATTCGGTGCCCAGCACGTCGCCGACGTCTTGGGTGGCCACGGTCAACCCAGCCCAGTGTTTGCGGAAGGATTTGGCGGCCCGGAGCAGGAACTGCGCCCCGGCGGGCTGTGTCATCAGCAGCCAGGCCTCGTCCACGATGACCAGCCGGGGGCGGCGGGTCGCCGGGGTGGACACCTGGCGCCAGATCGTGTCCAGGGTGAGCAGGGTCCCGATCGGTGCGAGCTCGCCGGGCAGATCCCGTAGCGAGAACACCACCAGATGCCCGGCCGGGGTGGTGGTGCTCGGCCCGTCGAACAACTCCCGGAAGGCGCCGTCGGTGAAGGGGTGCAGCCGGGCGGCCAGCTGCCCGGCTATCGGGTCACCGGCCTGGTCTGCGGTGGTGAGGGTGTTCCGCAGATCGCTCAGCAGCGGGGCCGGGCGGGTCCAGCTGCGCGGGTCGGTGCTGATCTGGGCCCGGTGGTAGGTGGCGGTGATCGCCCGGTCCAGGCTGGCCCGCTCCGTGGCCGACAATTCGGCGCCGAGTAGCACGGCCAGGGCGGTGTGCAGGAACAGGCTGCGGCGGGTCAGGGCATCGGGCGGCGCGCCGCGGTGTCCCTGCGGGGTGAGGAAGAGGGGCAGGTCGAACGGGTTGAGTCGCACCCCCGGCGCGCCCAGCCGCACACAGCTGCCCCCGACCGCGTCGGCCAACCGCAGGTACTCGTCTTCGGGGTCCACTATCTGGATCGCGATCCCCCGGTACAGGGAGCGCAACGCCTCGAGTTTGACCAGATAGGACTTACCGGCCCCCGAGCGGCCGAGGATCACAGCGTTGTGGTTGTCACAAGCGAACCGGTCCCAGACCACCAGCCCGGCCGAGTCCAGGTTGTGCCCGTAGAGCACCCCGTCCGGGGCCGCGGCGCCAGCCGGGTCCGCGGCGGGCAGGTCCGGGCTGCAGAACGGGAACGCCGCGGCCAGCGCACTGGTGTCGAAGGTGCGGCCTAGCCCGATCAGGTCCAGGCCCATCGGCAACGTGGACACCCAACCCTGCAGTGCCCGCCAGCTGGTGGGCTTGGCGTCGAGCAACAGTGACGCGGCCAGGGCCCGCACCGCCGCGACCTGCTCAGCCAACCCCCGCTCAGATCCGGCGTGCACGGTCAGATACAGCCCGACCCGGAACAGCCGGCCCTGCCCACGAGCCAGCCGCTGCGCCAGGTCGTGGGCGTCCTCGGTGGCCGCGTCGACCTGCGGGTCCGGGAGCCGGCCGTGCTCGTCGGTGTGCCGGCGGCCGGACTCCAGCCGGGCGAGCTGGCGGCGCAACCGGGCCGCGGCGGTGACCGGATCCAACGGCTCAACATGCAGGGACACATCGAGCCGGCCCGGCCAGGTCAACAACGGCGCCAGCCACCCCGCCCTCACCTCCCGCGGATACCCGGTCACCGCGAAGCTGGCCACCCAGCCGGTGCCCACCTGCAGATGCCGGGCCCCCACACACACCGCGTCGGGCAGGAACGCGGTCGCCCCCGCCGACGTGACCCCACCACGGCGCCACCACCCCCACCCCGATCGGGCCCGCCGACCACGACCGTCCTCACCGGGATCGGGGTTGTCCCGCTCGGCGCCGCCCTCCTCCCAGTCCTCACCGGTCCAGTCCTCGCCGGTCCAGTTCCCGCCGACGGGGTCGCCGGCGGTGGGATCGGCGGGCCAGTCACACCGCCACCCGTCACCGCCGCGGTCGGGGTGTCCGGGCGTCACCGGGGTGGTGATGGTCTGCCCGGCTCCGGCCAGGCCGGTCGCCGGAGGGAGCACGGTGGCGGGGTTGCAGGCGGCGGCCAGCACGGCAGTGGTCTGCCCCCCGTCCAGTGGTGTCAGCACGATCCCGGCCAGGGCCAGCAGCTCGCTGGCCTCGGTCAGGCGGCGCACCAGCCGGGCCTCCGCCCCGGCCCGCGCCCCGGCCCGGGCCCGCCGCCGCCGGCGCCACCCCAGCCCGGCACCGACCACGGACCCGGTCATGGGCAAGGGTTCGCGGAAGATGAGCAGGACCTGGCGGTGCAGCAGCTCACCCCGGTCCCCAAGGTCGGCCAGGTCCTCGGCGTGTTCCCCGGCCGCTTGGGCCAGCGCGGGGTGCGCCAGCCCCTCCACCTGGTCGCGGAGCCCGGTGATCAGACCAGACAGGTCGAGCCGGTCGGCCCGGACCAGGATCTGCACCGGCGCGCCCAAACTGTGCAGCCAGCGGCCGAACCCGGCCACCAGCCCGTCCTGCTCGGCCGGGGTCCGCAACGCGAAGTTCACCGTGCTCGCGGCCGCGACCACCGCCAGGCCCTCCCCGGCCAGGTCGATCACCCCGGTCTCGCTCACCTGCTCGGCCGGCAACCCCAACCCCCCCGGGGCCCGCAGCCTCAACCCCGCCGGGGCCTGGCCTGCCGGGGTGGTGGAGCGCACGGCCAGCCACCTCGGTGCCGGGCGCATACCTGCGGGGGCGGCCACCCGCCGCCGGGGACTCATGGCCTGGCCGATCGCGGCGCCCACCCAGCGGTCCAGGCTGATCCCATCGCGCTGACCCACCGCCAGCACCACCCCGGCCACCGCCAGGGGGATCGCCGGGACCAGGAACACCACCAGCGGCACCACGGCGCCAACCAGCGTCCAGATGGTGTAGAGCACCAACCCGGTCACGGACAGGATCACCACCTGCCGGGCAGTCAACGGGCCCAGCACCCGATCCGGGCGCTCCACATCAGCGGGAATACGCACACTCATCGGACACCACCCTCAGATCGGGTTGCCCCAGGACGGGCAGGACGGAATGGGCGAGCCGGGACCGGCCCACCCCGGCGCCCTCGCCGGACCGGGGCCACCGGCACCCGCCCCAGTGCCCTCGCCGGGGTGGGTGCCGCCGCGGCGGGTGGGCGCGGCGGCCGGCGCGGGTAGCCAGGGCCTGCCGGGCGGGTGGGGGGCCGGCGCGGCGACGGTGCGGACGGCGTGGGGCGCGACTGCACCGGGCGGCGCCCCCCGGCCCTGGCAGCGCCGGTCGCAGGCGCCGGACGACCCGGACGGTGACCACCACCACGAGGACCACGAGGACCACCACCACGAGGACCACTACCCCGTGGGCCACCCCCACCCCCACCTCCACCACCAGGACCGCCACCACCACGAGGACCACCGCGTCCGCGGGGGCCACGACCACCCCCACCCCCACCCGCACCGCCGTGGGGACCCGGGTGTCGGGTGGGCGGACGCGAACCGCGGACCCAGCCCAGTGTGGTGCCGATCACATAGCCGCGGGCCACGGTGGCGACCACCGAGCGGCGCCCACCACCGATCCGCAGCGCGCCCAGGAGCCAGAACGGGATTTTGATCAGGATGTAGAGCAGGGCCAGGGCGATGAGCACGTTGACCAGCCCGGAGCGGGTGGGCCCGAACGGGGTGAATCCGCCGGGGGCCAGCAGCACCCGCAACCCGGTGACCAGAGTGAGGCTCTGCGCGATCTGGATACCCAGACAGGCGCCGAAGGCCCGCCACCACCAGTAGGCCACCGGCTCGGTCTGGGGCAGTGCGTGACACATCAGGGCCAGCGGAGCCCCCGCGACCAGAATCAGGGTGATCGCGACCCGGACCAGATAGGTGAGCAGCAACGCGACCAGCCCAGCGACCAGGAACAACGCCAGAATGGCCAGGAAGATCCCCCCGGTGCTCAACGACGCGAGGACCATGTTCTCCAGCGCCGGCCCGGCGGTAGCCGGGTCCACCCCACCACCCAGGACCGCGGAGGTCAGTGCGTTGGCCACCGTGATGGCCTTCTCCGCCAGAAACAGGCTTACAGCCCCGGTGAGGAACCCGACCACCACCCGGGGGGCGATCTGTTTGACCGAGTACCGGGTCTGCAGCGACTCATACGCCATCACCACCACCCCGGCGAGGGTGACCAGCAGCCCATAACAGCCCAGCACGATCTGCCAGGACTGCGCCCACAACTGCCCCACCCGAGGCAACTGATCCGGGGTAGGGGTGCTCAGCAGAGTGGCCGAGAGCAAACCCAGCAGCGGGTTGAGCGCATCGGCCACCAGCCCCTTGAAGAACCCGGAGATCGCGTCGGTGACACAGCCGCTGACATCACCCAAACCGGTGATGCCGCAGTGGCCCGGCGAATCGGCCTGCCCGGGGGCCTGACCGGGTACCACCCCAGCTCCCCCGCCCGGTGGGGGTGGGGGCAGTGGTTGGGGCAGGCAGCCCGCACCCGTGCAGGGCACCGGATCCGGGGCGAGTGCCGCACCCGGCGCCGGCGAGGCAGCGGCCGAGCCGACACCAGCCAGCCCCAGCAGCAGGGCCAGCACCAGCCCGACCACCATCATGACCACCCGGGTGCGAGCCGGCCCGCGCCCGGGTGCCGGGCCGCACCTGCCCGGGTGGCGTGCGGTGAGCGTGGCGGGGGACATGGCCTCAGGAACCCACGATGCCTTTGAGGACCTCGACGACCAGGGGGGCCAGCAGCATCACGCCGTAGCCGACCCCGGCGCTCTTGAACGCCCGCTTGGCCGCGTCCACCTCACCGGGATCACCCCCGGCCATCCCGTACCGCACCCCGGCGATCGTCAAGAACACGGTCGCGACACCCCCCGCGAGTCCCACCAGGAAGTTACGGATGTTGGTCAGGACCTGATCCACACTGGTAGCCAGTGCCACCTGGATCGTGTCCGCGTGCGCGCCTCCCACCGGACCGAGCACCAGCACACCCACCGCAGCCACGGCGGCAATGACCACCGCCGGCACAGCAGGGATCCGGACCGTGGTACGCCGCCCGGCACGGCCCTGCGGCGCCGGGGGGCGGTAGCCCCGGACCCGGGCCCGGCGGCGACGGCGGCGGGCGTTGCGGGACACGAGGCGATACCGGCGCCGGCGCCGCGCCGGGTGCGAACGACGCCGAACGGGTTGCTCCGCCACCGACTCATCCTCGCCAAGATCCGCAGCAGCAAGATCCGCAACGGCAGGGACCTGGGAGGGCGAGTCGCAGGAGGTCGAGTCGCACGCAGTCGAGTCGTGCGAGGTCGGATCGTGTGGGGTCATGGCGGGACCTTTGTGCTCTGCCCGGGCCGGGTCCTCGGCCGGGGCGGGTGGGGCGGGGGGTGGAGTTCCCCCGCATCTCTGAACTCCGTTTTCCGGCCCGGTTGGGGACATCGGCGGCCGGGTTTTCTGCTCCCCGGACACGCCCGGTTCGGTCACTGACGGTGACCGGCGGGGTGGTGGGGTGGTGGTGGCCGCGGCGGTGGTGATGGTCACGGTGTCGGCAACCTGGGTGGCCAGATCCCCGGTCCCGGGGGTGGTGTGCGGCTCGTGGGGGGTGTTCTGGCGCAGGTAGGCGGCCAGCCGGTACTCGGCGCGGCGGCGGGCCTTCTTGACCGCCTGATACCCGGTGGCGCGCTGGGCCGCGGCGGTCCGCAGCGGTAGGCCTTCCAGCCGGGTCGCGCCGATCAACTCGGCCTCCGCCGGGGTGAGGATTCCCTCGGCGACCGCGCGGGCCAGCACGAAGTCGGGATGGCCCCACGGTGGGGCCGGTGCGGTCGAGCCGAATCCGTCCCCGGCCGGGATCGGGGCGTCCAGCGCGTCGCGCACCGCGGTGTGCCCGGCGCGGTAGGCGGCCCACCGCAGCCGGGCCATGACGCAGGGCAGCCCCAGATCAACGTGGCCGAGTTCGGTCAGGAACCCGCCCAGCACCGCGGCGTGGATATCGGACCGATCCGAGGCGAACCGGGCCGAGAGCCCGGCCGCGGTCCGGGTCAGCGCGGGCAGCGCCATCCCGACACAGCCCACCGTCCAGGTGCCACCCTCGGCGCGGCAGCGCCCCACTAGATGCGCCCACACCGCGTCCCGGGTGGCCTGCGGGCAGCCCCGGGCCAACAGCAGATCCCGCAACTCGTCCAGCGGGACCGGCCGGTTCGGCAGTCCCGGGAAGGCCCGGCCCTGGATCGACACCGGCTCCGGCCCGGTGACCAGCCACGCGAACGCGGTCCGCGCGGCATCCAACGGCCCGCGCTCCCAGCCCCCACCCGGCGGGGGATAATCATTCTTTCCAGCCACGAGCGGCTCCTTGTGAGGCGAGTTGAACAACGACGCCGCACAGGTAGCCACACGAGGTGTTTCGACACTATGACCGAACTGGTACGAAACTAGTACCAAACTAGTACGATCGATCTCGTATGATCATTCCCGGGTATTTCGTTGATCAACACTCGGGCGATTCTCTGATCATCTTCGGCCCCGAGTCGTGATCAGCAGTGATCGATCGAAATAGCTACTGACCTGCTGTCACGTCTTTGCCGTCGGAGCCCAGTGGGTGTCGTCGCCGCTGGGCTCCTACGCAGTCCCCTGGTGCCTTCTGCCGAGGACACCGACCAGAGACCCTTCATCACAAAATTTCTTCGCGGGATCGTCGACCAGCCCTGTTCGCGGTTCACAAAGGGCGGGAAGGGGGTCGCTTCAGTCCTGGACTCGGGGCAGCCGCAGCGCTGTGGGGATTCCCCCGTCGATTCACCGACAAAAGAATCCGGGCAGTGGTTGTCCCCGCGGGGCCTTTTTTTCGGAGTTCAGGGATGTCCTCAGCGCACCCATGCGCACCACCCCGGCAACGGAGACAGCATGACACGTCCCGAGCACTCCCCCGCCCACCGCACCCCCCGCGGGCCGCGAGGGCGAACCGACCCCACCAGCCCCACCGGGTCGGCCCGGCGAGCCAGCCACCGCGGATCGACGGCTGGCAGGCCCTCACCGGCGGCCCGGCCCGGTACCCGCCGCACACCCCCCCAACCCCGCAGCACCCTCCGCCCGCCCACACCCACCACGGTGTGGGCCTGTGGCCCCGACCCGATCGACCCCGACGCGCCCTGGCCGGCACCGGTCCTGGCCATGATCCTGACCTCCCTCACCGATCCCGGCGCCCAGGTCGTGCTGCTCGACGGACCCACACCCGCACCCACCACCCACCACCACGAGTCCACCCAACCCCCCGACCGCGACCCCGCCGCCTCGGTGGCCGCCGCCCTGGCCACCGTCCACGATCTGGGCCGCACCCCCCGCCTGGTCCCGCTCCCACCCCCGCACCACCCGCCGCGGCACCACCCTGACGGCCACCCGCACCGGACTGACCCGGCCGGCGACCATCCGCACCCCAGCCCGGCCACCCCCACCGCGCACCCCGCCACGGGGCAGGCGACCACGGTGGCCGACGACCAGTCCGCGACCGCGGACCTGGTCCTGGCCAGCCTGGGACCCCAACAGGCCACCGACCCCGTGTGCGAGCACCTCACCCGGGTCGCGGCGCGACTGCTGCGCACCGGCGGCCTCCTCACCGTGCTCACCCACTGTGACTGGACGCGGGGCCGGTTGGTCGACCCCACCGGACCCCTGGTGGCCGCCGCGCAGAACGCCGACCTGCTCTACCTCCAACACATCGTCATCCTGCACACCCCAATCCGAGACGGCGCCCTCGTGATCACCCCAGACCCGCACCCCGGCGCGAACCCCGCACCACCGGCCCCGGCGCCTGGCCAAACACCCCCAGCGCACCGCCGCATCCATGCCGACCTCGTCCTGGCCATGCAGCCACACGACCACCACCCGGTGCCCCACGACCCGATGCCCCACGACCCGGTGCCTCAGCTCCCGACCGCCGCCGCCGTTGAAGCGGGCCTTGCGCGATGACCCACCTCGACCAGCACCCCGCCGGAACCCGCCCCCGGCTCCTGAGGGAGGACACCATGACCCCCCACCACGCCACACCCACCCCGCACCCGGCAACCCCGCACCCGGCCACGGCCGACTCGCCAGCGATCCCGCCCACCGACGACCCCGGCCACCCCCATCCCGGCTCACCGGCGCCCGGCCCGGCGGTGTCGGTGTGGGCCACCGCGCAGCAGCCCCCGGCGACTCAACGCAAACATCGCTACCTGCCCGCCTCGACCGCGCACCCAGCCAAAATGCTGCCCGCCGTCGCCGCCTACGCCATCACCCACTACACCCAACCCGGAGACCTCGTCCTGGACCCGATGTGCGGGATCGGCACCACCCTGATCGAAGCCATCCACCTCGACCGGCCCGCGATCGGGATCGAGTACGAACCCCGCTGGGCGCAGGTCAGCGCCGCGAACCTCGACCTCGCCGCCCGGGCCGGGAACACCACCCCCGCCCAGGTGATCCACGGCGACGCCCGCCACCTACCCGCCCTACTCCCGGCCGGCCTGCTCGGGCAGGTCACGCTCGTGGTCACCAGCCCGCCCTACGGGCCCTCCACCCACGGCCAGGTCAGCGCCACCCCCGGCGGGGGAGTCCACAAACGCGACCACCTCTACGGCAACACCCTCGACCGCGGCAACCTCGCCAACATCGGCCACCACCGCCTGCTGTCCGGCTTCACCCGCATCCTGGCCGGGCTCGTGCCCTACCTGCGCCCCGGCGGACACGTCGCGATCACCATCCGCCCCTGGCGCGAACACTGCGAACTCATCGACCTCCCATCGCAGATCCTCACCTGCGCCACCCACGCCGGCCTGATCCCCGTCGAGCGCTGCGTCGCGCTGCTCGCCCGCCTCGCCCAGGACAGCCTCGTGGCCCGGGGCAGCTTCTTCCAACGCGACTTCATCACCCAACAACGCGCCGCAGGGCTGCCCCTGCACCTGATCGCCCACGAAGACGTGGTTCTCCTCCAGCGTTCGCCGAGGCCTACAGCGGTACCGGCCACCCCGGCGCCGGAACTCGTCCTGGCCCTGCGAGGAACCCACGAACCCCAGCCCGCAGCGGCACTGGTCGACCCGGTGACATGACCACACCGGCCCCCGCAGCAGGGGACGACTCGCCCGCCGCGACCCTGCCCCTCACTCTGGCTCTGAGTCACCATCGGAGGTTGTCATGCCGATCCTGCGAGCACTGCGCCGACTGTCCCGGCGCCGTCCCGACATCTTGGTGACCGGCCCGGCCGCCCGGCCACGGCCGGCACCTGGCGCCGCCGACAATCCGCGTCCTGGTGGCGCCGGACCCAGGCCCGGGGCCGGTCGCTGCCTTCGCCCCGCAGCGAGCACGTTAGGCGTGCTGATCGGGACCTCGGCTACGGGATCCGCCGCTACCAGCACCAGCTGGCCCAGAGTGCCCGCCGCCGCTGACCCTCACCCCGCCGCGCAACCCCCAGCCGCAGGGCCGAACCCGGCCCGGCTCACCACCACACCGGCTGGCTACCTGTCCCGCCACCCCGAGGCTTGTATGACCCCGGTCCACGGCCCCAACGCGTCGCAGCGGGCCCACCCGTCCCCCTGGGGGGACCAGGGCCGCAGGGTGGGGTGCGGCCCCACCGTAGCGGGGCGCGCCGAGTCGGGTCCCACTACCCGCGCTTGACCCGCACGCCACACCGAGCGTGGATACACCCACACCCCGCCCCACCGGCGGCCCATCAGTGCCCACACACGCCACGAAAGGCAACCAAAATTGAGTCCCCCCACCACCCGCCCTGACCACCGCGCCCGGCTGCGAGTCGCGTTCTACGGACGCGTCGCCCGCGACGACCAGCCCGCCGCGGCCATCGCTCGGCAACTGCACGTGGTGCTGGCCGCACTGCCCACCGACGCACTCCTCGTCGGCTGCTACGCCGATGTCGGGCCAGGGAGCGGCCTGGGCGCGCGGGGCCGCTCCACGACCGGGTGGAACCTGGATGGCCACCCGGTCCGTGGCGGCGTCGATCACCTGCTGGCGCACGCTGCCAGTCCCGAACGCGACGTCGACGTCGTCGCCTGCGCCGACCTCAACCGGCTCGCCCGCCGCACCCTCGACAGCGTTCGCATCAACTCCGAGCTGGCCGCCTGCGGCGTATGCGTCCTGACCCCCCACGATCCGGTGAGCGCCTCACCACCGATCACCAGGCACCTCCCCGCCACACCAGCCCCGTCCCACTGGTGGGCTCAGGACCCGAGGATCGGGCGATACGCCCCACCGGCGCGGCCCACTCGCGTCGACACCACCGCGGACCCGCGACCCCCTACCGGCCGGTCCGCATTCGCGTCCGACCCCGCCCCACACCAGCCCACCCCCGGCACCCCACCGGCGCGACGGAGACCCCCAGTGAGCACCACACCTGACCCCGGTCCGCCACGGCGGACTGGTGACCGGCCGCCCCGCAGTCCCCGACACCACCACCCCACACCCCACAACAGCCGACCACCCCTGCGTCGACGCCGCCGGGTCAGCGGCGACGAGCCGCCGCTGACCACCCACTTCACCGTCACCCTCATCGACGGCGAACGCGGACGTCACCTCGCCCTGATACAGGCACGAGCGATCAGGGAGGTGCTGACATGGTGGGCGACCCACAACACCCCGAACACATCCTCGACCCCGCACGACGCGCCCTGACCTACCGGCACCGCGACACCCTGACCCCCCAGCAAATCCTCACCGGACTACGCACACCCACCGCCACCCCCGCCGGGATCATCCCGGCCTGCTTCGTAGGCCGCACCTCCACCGACGACAAACAAGACCCCACCCTCTCGCTGCCCCGCCAGCTCGGCAACTGCCAGAAAACACTCGCCGGGATCCCAGAGAACGTCGTCATCGTCGCGCACTTCTACGACGTCGAATCCGGGCGAAAAGACCTCGAAGCACGCGGGCACAGCAACGCCCACGAACAATTCACCATCCCCATCCACCGCGACGGCGGCATCGCCGACATGCTCACCGAAGCCGCCAGCGCCCAGCGGCGCTTCGAACTAGTCATCTGCGAATCCATCGACCGCATCGGCCGCCGCACCGTCTACGCCACCCGCATCGAACACGAGCTCCAACTCCACGGCGTGCGACTCCTCGCCGCCGACGAACCCATCGACCTCTCCCGCACCACCGGCCCCCGAGCCACCAACGTACTCACCCGCCGTGTCAAACAAGGCATCTCCGAGTGGTACGTACTGGAAATGCTGGAAAAATCCCGCGGCGGCTTCGAACAACACACCGAAGCCGGATTCAACATCGGCCAACCCCCCTACGGATACCGCGCCGAGAAAATCCCACACCCCGTACCCGCCCGCCGCGCCGAAGGCCGCTCCAAAACCCGCCTGGCCCCAGATCCCGACCGGGCACCGGTCGTCGAGCAGATCTACAGCTGGCGCATCGACGAAAAACTCGGCTACCGGGCCATCGCCGAACGTCTCAACCTCGACCTGGACCGCTACCCACCGCCCGTACCGCCCGACCCCACCCGCGCTCTCGGTGCCTGGAGCGGCTCCTCGGTCCGCGACATCCTGCACAACCCCAAATACACCGGATACCAGGTGTGGAACCGGCGCGCGATGAAAGACCCCATCCACCCCGGCAAGAACAACCCCACCAGCGACTGGGTCTGGTCCAACGAACCCACCCACCCCGAGATCATCACCCTGGACACCTTCAAAGCCGCGCTCGACGTCGCGCCCAAACGCGCGCGCTCACGCAGCGATGCCACCCCCGGCGCAACCAACCCGCACCGACAAACCCAACACGTCTACCGCCTGCGCTCCTACATCGTGTGCGAACTATGTGACAAACGCATGTTCGGCAAAGTCCGCACGACCAAGACCTACTACTACTGCCAGCCACGCGGCCCACACCACCCCGAAGGACACCCACCCACGATCTGGCTACCCGAACACCAGGTCCTGGCCGCCACAAGTGACTTCTTCAACACCCACGTCCTCGGTCCCGACCGCCAAGAGCTCCTAGCCGCCTCAGTGTCCGCCGCCGATCTTGACCAAGCACACGCCCACCAACAGAAGATCGAAGCAGTTCGCCGCACCATCGACGACCTCGAACTCCGCCAAGAACGGCTCCTGCGCACCCTGGAAGAGCGCGACGACCCCACAGGAACAATCTTCAAGCGACTCCAACAGCGGCTCACCACACTCGCTGGTAACCACCGCACCAAACTCGCCGAGCTGGCCGAACTACAAAACATAGCCCCAGCCCAGCCCGCCAACGCCGTCCACCTCATCCACCACCTACCGCAGACCACCCTCGATCTGGCCACAATGCCCCACCACCTGTTCCGCCAACTCTGCGACGCCTTCGCCCTCCGCATCACCTACAACAAACACACCCACCAAGCCAACTTCAACATCGACATCGCCGCACACACCATCCCCCGGATCCAACAACTAGCTGCAGCATCGGACGCCGAAGCAATCGGCACGCACGGACAGTTCTGTGACGAACCCCGCCGGGGGCACTACAAGGATGGACCAGGGTGGTTGCCGGACACGACGTCATCTTGGTCGTTGTTTTGCCGTTCCTGCTGGTCACGGGCTTGTTTGCGGCGTAGTGGCATGGCGAGGGCGTGCAGGATGCGTTCGTCGACTTCGGCGAGTTGGGTCTCGACTGTTGTTTGTGGGCGTGTAGCTCGGTGCGGCGTTCGTCGATGTCGCGGATGAGGTCCTGGTCGGGTTCGTCGACGAGTTCGAGGTTCCGGATGGTTCTTTTGATCTTGGTTCGGTGTCGGTGATGCTGCGGCGCAAGGCTCTGAACATCGCCCGCCATGGCGGGCGGGGGCGGTATCGGGCGGTGGTGGCCGCCCGCGCCGCCGCGAGCGCGCGGTCTCGGTCCAATAGCCGCAAGCTCGACGCGGATCCCGACCTGCGGGAGCGGGTGCTGGCCAAGTGTCCATCCGGGACCACGAGGAGCGGCGGCCCGGATCCTTCATCGCATCAGCGTCCCGGCCGACTTCTGGAACCCCACACGTTCGGGACCCGTCCCACCGGAGCTCAGAATTCGAACCGCGGTGCGGACCGGCTAAGTTGTGCTTGTTGTGACTTCACCGTCCAGGTCGTGTCCAGCTCGTCGGCGATCGTGAAGGTCAGATTCTGCACGTCCGCGATCGCCGAGTCGTGCAGCCCCTCCGCCACGATGAGCACCGTGGATGTTGCGTCGCGGGCGGCGGAGTGGGCGCTCTGGCGATTCGTCCACCGCCGAGCGTGCGCATTCCTTGCGTCGTCGGCGAACACCACCTCGCCGACCTCCGGAGTTTCCGTCTGACCGGAGAAGGTCAGGTAGGACTCGTCGCCGACCGCGTGTCGGACCTCGAGGCCGCCACCGATCCTCGATGCGTCGAACACGGCCACCGGGATCGCGTAGGCGAGTGACACAGCGTTACAGAGGTCGATCAGCGGGTGGATCTCGGGAAGCGACCCCTCCTTCCTGAACCGGCGCAGCAACGACTCCGAAGCGCATCGGTACTGAGTGGGCTTGAGACCCATCGTGGAGAACGCCCGGCGCCAAGCCCGGATTTCCGGGAACTCCCCTTCCGAGGAGGCTGCCAGCCGGGCGTCAGCAGTGCGGTGGAACGGTGTCAGACGGTCGGCGACGGACACGTCCTTACTGATTCCGTCGACGAAGAGAACACCGGCGGACAGTTCGGGGAACTCGCTCCAGATTTCGCTCGAGTGCTGGAAGTGCATCGGATCACCTTGCTGTTGTGTGGTTCAGGGAGCGGGCCGTCGTCACCCGTTAGTGAATGCGAGGAGGCTCAAGCCGAGGGCAGCAAACGCGCCTGCGAAGACGCGCCGCATCCAGGTCAACACTTGAGGACGGGAGATGAGGTGGCTCCGAATGGAGGCGGCAAATTTCCCGTAACCGATGAAAACTATAAAGGTGAGCAGCATGAAGACCGCACTCAACCCTATCAGATGAAGGAGAAAATTGGATTCAGTGGTGCTCACGAACTGCGGCAGGAACGCGAAGAAGAAGATCGTGAGCTTCGGATTGAGGAGGTTGATCAGGATACCACGGACGATCACCTTTGTGGCCGTGAGGGGTTCTGTGTTCTCCTCGACGACCAGCGCACCCTTGTCTCTTAGCGTGCTCCAGGCCATATAAAGAAGATAGGCCACGCCCAGGTACTTGAGGATCTGGAATGCCACGGCACTGGTGTTGAGCACTGCGGCGAGACCGGTGATCGCCGCCAGCATGTGAGGGACGATGCCGAGCGTGCAGCCTACCGACGCGATCACGCTGGCCCGGATGCCGCGGGACAGGCCTGCTGCCATCACGTAGAGCACGCCGGTACCGGGGGTGACGACGACGAGGAAGGACGTCAACAGAAATTCGATGCTCAAGTGCTCCCCCCGAGCGCGACGACGCGATCAACAGTGCCATGGCGACGACAGGGCCTGATGCTAGTGCAGGATCGGGGCAACGACCGCTCGAGGGTCGGGCAGATACCAGACAGTTCCTCAGGCACCGGAGCTCTCCGGGACGGCCACCGCTGGCGCGAGCAGCGCGCTGGTCGCCGATACGACGTCCGGCTGTCGCATCAGGCTCTCCCCCACGAGGAACGCCGAGATGCCGACCCCTGCGAGGCGCGCGAGATCGGCCGGAACGGTGATCCCGCTCTCCGCGACCACGACCCGCTCCGACGGCACGTTGGGCGCGAGCCACTCGCTCGTCGCGAGCGTGGTCTGGAAGGTCATTAGGTCGCGGTTGTTGATGCCGATGAGGCGGGAGCGCAGGTCGACCGCCCGGTCGAGCTCCTCCTCGTTGTGCACCTCGACCAGGACGTCCATCCCGTAGGAGAGGGCGGCATCCTCAAGTTCCCGCGCCATGGGATCCTCGACCAGCGCGAGGATGATCAGGATGCAGTCGGCGCCCCACGCGCGGGCCTGCAGCACCTGGTATGGGTCGATCATGAAGTCCTTGCGGAGCACTGGCAGCGACCCCGCCGCCCGCGCCTGCCCGAGGTGCTCGGGCAGGCCTTGGAACGATGGCGCGTCGGTCAGTACCGAGAGGCAGGTCGCTCCACCCGCCTCGTAGGAACGCGCCAGGGCGGGGGGATCGAAGTCAGCACGGATCAGCCCCTTCGAAGGGCTGGCCTTTTTGATCTCGGCGATCAGTGCGTATCCACCTGCGGCTAGCCGACGCTCGATCGCGGCGAGGAATCCGCGGGGCGTAGCCGCGTCCCGGGCCTCGCTCTCCAGGCTGGCTGATGGCCGGCTATGCTTCGCAGCCGCGATCTCGTCGCCCTTGTAGGCGCGGACCCGTTCGAGGATGTCCATCTTGTCATGCTCCCTTCGTTGGCACTGGCATTCCTCGCGGCCCTGTCCCGGCCGGCCCGTTCGGCGCGTCGTCCGATGCGGCTCCGTTTGAGACGGCGACGAGCCGCTTGAGCTGATCCAGCGCTCTGCCATCGTCGATGACGTCTATGGCGAGCGCCACGCCATGGCGCAGGTCGTCGGCGCGTCCCCCGACCACTAACGCGGCCGCCGCATTGAAGATCGTGACGTCGCGGTAGGCACCTCGCTGGCCTTCCAACACGGCCTTCAGTGCGGCGGCGTTGGCGGCCGCGCTACCGCCCCGCAACGCCTCCGGACGGGCTCGGGGCAGCCCTACGTCCTCGGGACACACCTCGAACGTGCGCACCGTCCCGCCCTCGAGGTGGCCAACGAACGTCGAGTCGGCCGTGGTGACCTCGTCGAGGCCGTCACCGCCGTGGACGACAATCGCGCGCTCAGAACCCAGGGCGTCGAGCACCCGCGCCACGGGCTCGACCCACCGCCGCGCGAATACTCCGACCATGTGCCGCCGGACACCTGCCGGGTTGAGCATCGGTCCGAGCAGGTTGAACACAGTGCGCGTGCCGAGCTCGGCGCGAGTGGGGGCCACGTACCGCAGCGCGGGGTGGTGAGCCGGCGCGAACATGAAACCAATTCCCGCCTCGCGAATACAGCGGGTGACGGTGTCCGGGTCGATATCGATCCGGACACCGAGCGCAGTCAGGACGTCCGCCGCACCGCAGCGTGACGAGAGGGCGCGATTGCCGTGCTTGGCCACTGGGACGCCGGCGCCGGCGACGACAAAGGCAGCGCAGGTCGAGATGTTGTAAGAGCCCGATGCATCACCCCCGGTGCCGACTACGTCAATCGCGTCGCGCGGCGCCCGGACGGTGAGCATCCTCGCGCGCATCGTCGTGACCGCGCCGGTGATCTCCTCGACGGTCTCACCACGCGTGCGCAACGCCATGAGGAACCCGCCCATCTGCGCCGGGGTAGCGTGACCTTCCGCCATCAGTTCGAACGCCCGTGCCGCCTCGACCCGGGTCAGCACCGCACCGTCCGCGACCTTGCCGATCAGGGACGAAAACTCACTCATGTCGCCCTCCGCTCCCCGGCGGTAGGCCCTGTTCCCAGTCGAGTTCGATGTTCTCGCGCCGGTAGGGGGTCCAGTCGGTGAGTGAGGTGTCGAGGGTGCGTGCGAAGAGGTGGCCACTATGCACCGCCGACGCGATCATGCCCGGCCCCAGGCAGTCGCCCACCCGGACAACACGACGGATGCCCGCCGCCTCCAGCGTGGCTGGATCGTGGCGTTCCAGCTCGTGATAGAGCGCATCGCGCGGCACAGTGCCGGTGACCAAAACGACCGCGTCGGCGTCGATGGCGGTTTCCCGGCCGGTATACACGCATGACAGATGGGCCCGACCCGGCTCCACGCGGGAGAGGGCCATCGACGGGTGGACGGCCTCGCACGTCTCCAGGAGCCGACGCTGGATGCGGCCCTGCTCAGCCGTGTACTGAGTGAAGGCCGACACCAGACTCTCCGGCGTGACGAAGGTGACCTCGCAACCCAGCGCCACAAGGCGCTCGGCAACCACACCGCCCATGTAGTAATGGTCGTCGTCGAAGAGAACCACCCGGCCAGCCGGCACGCGGCCATCCATGATGTCGTCCGGGGTAAACACCGGCAGCGCGGCCAGCCCCTCGACCGGATCGGTGTGGTGGCGTCCCACGCCGTCGGCCCGCCAAGACGCCCCGGTGGCGACGGCGACGAGCGAGGCTTCAGACTCGAGCACCAGCTCGGCGGTCATCTCATTATCGGGGATCAACTGGACGTGGGGCATTTTGCGCAGCTGCCCGAGACGCCAGTCGCGCACCCGCGCCCAGGTGCCCAAACCCGGCAGCCGGCTCTCCCGGCTCACCCGTCCTCCCAGTTCCCGATCGCGCTCGACGAGCATGACGTCATAGCCTCGCTGCCCCAGAGCACGCGCGGCCTCGAGCCCAGCTGGCCCTGCGCCGACGACGAGGACGCTGTCATCGGTGTCCTTGGGTGGGATGTACTCGGGATGCCAGCCCCGCCGCCACTCCTCCCCCATCGTGGGGTTCTGGGTGCAGCGGATCGGCACGCTGGCCTTATCCCACGCGACGCAGATGTTGCAGCCGATACACTCCCGGATGTCATCGAAGCGGCCCTGCTCGATCTTGAGGGGCAGGAACGGATCGGCGATCGAGGGCCGCGCAGCACCGATGAGGTCCAAGGTTCCCCCGGTGATCATGGCGACCATCGTGTCCGGTGAGGTGAACCGCCCGACCCCGACCACCGGTTTGGTAGTGACGGTCTTGACGAACTTGACGTACTGCTCCTGGTAACCCTCGTCGCTGAACCGCGAGGTGACACCGTCGTCGTTCCAGTTGCCGAGATTCACGTCCCACAGATCTGGCAGCTCCGCGAGCAGCTCCACGACGTCACGGGCCTCGTTCTCCGACCCGGTCCCACGGCAGCCCGCGACCGCGTCGACCCCCAGCCGGAGCGCGACAGCACACGTGTCGCCGACCGCATCCTTGGTCTCCTCGACGAGCTCGCGCAGGAGCCGGGCGCGGTTCTCCAAGCTGCCCCCGTACTCATCGGTGCGGTGATTGTGCCGCCGCGAAAGGAAGTGGACGGGCAACGACATGTCGTGGCCCGCGTAGACGTAGACGATGTCGAACCCGGCCCGCTGTGCGTTCATCGCAGCCGCCCGGTGCCACCGCCGAAAGGCCCGGATGTCGTTCTTGTCCATGGCCCGTGCCGTGATCGGGAAGATGCCCTTGGTAGGCCGCAGACTTGGCGCGATGGGAATCGCCCTGGACTCGAGGTTCCCGACATGGGACCCGTTGTGCACCAGCTCGACCCCGGCCAGGGCCCCGCTCCGTCGGATCTCGTCCGTGGCGCGAGCGAGGCAGGGGACGTCCTGGTCGTCCCACAACCGCAGCTCCCGCTGGTGGTTGCCTGAGTAGTGCACATCGCACTGCTCGGTGCAGATCACCGCCCAGCCGCCCTCAGCCTTCACCCCGCGCATCGCAGCCATCGAACTCGGGAAGGCGCGACCCATCCCGTTGCAGTGGGGAACTTGGAAGAACCTGTTCTTCGCGGTGACCGGGCCGATCTGAACGCTCTCGAAGAGCACGTTGAACCGGGCGGGACGGGTCATTCGGCGCTCCCCTGGGCGGTAGGCGGCCGCGATCCGAAGATGGCGCTTCCGACGCGCACGTGTGTGGCACCACACGCGATGGCCGTGGCGAAGTCCGTGCTCATCCCCATCGACAGGTGGCTCAGCCCGTGCCGGGCGGCGATCTCGGCCAGAAGCGTGAAATGCGGTGCGGGCGGCTCGCCGGCAGGGGGGACACACATCAGACCGCCGATCTCGAGGTCGTAGGTGTCCCGGCAGCCCGCGAGGAAGCCATCGACCTCCGTCACCGCAACTCCCGCCTTCTGCGCCTCCGCGCCTGTGTTGACCTGCACGAACAACTCCGGCTGGCAGCCCCGCTCGCCGCATGCGCGCGCGAGCGCCCGGCAGAGGGTGGGGCGGTCGACCGAGTGGATGGCGTCGAACACGGCCACCGCGTCGCGGACCTTGTTGGACTGCAGCGGACCGAGCAGGTGCAGCCGCACATCCGGGTGCCGCTCACGCAGCGCAGGCCACTTCGCCCTGGCCTCCTGGACCCGGTTTTCGCCGTAGACCCCGTGGTCAGCCTCGATCGCCCGCTCCACGAGCTCGGCTGGAACTGTCTTGCAGGCTGCCACCAGCGTCACCGACCACGGCTCTCGCCCGGCCCGGGCGCAGGCTTGCACGATGACGCGCCGGACGGCATCGAGGCCAGCCACCGGATCGGGTCGGTGTTCAGCGGGAGACGGCGACCCCGCGGACCGGAACGGGCTCGTCATCCGAGCTCCTTGCGCTCGGTCAGCAGATGCCGCCACTTGTCGAGGTCGTCCCCGCGTGCGGTGACCAGGTGGGCGCGGCCGTCGGTGTCCATCATGACCTCCGCCGCTGGCGGAATATTGAGGAACTCCATGTGCTGGGTCGCGCAGTAAGCCCCTACATCGAGGATGACGACGTGGCTGTCGGAGCCGACGCCCTCAGGCACGGGGTATTCACCAGGGAGGATGTAGTCGTGGCGCAAGATGCTGCGACCACGCAGCGCGCCGAGGATGCCGGTCGAGCCGTCGGTTGCCGGGATCTCGGCCATCGCGGCGTCCAGGAAGACCACGTTGTGCCGACGGTCGCGCAGCTGGGCCGACGGCATGAGCATCCTCGAGCCGTCAGTGGCCACGATGCTGGAGACCGGTGTCGTGATGACGCCTCGCTTGACCCCCAACAGAAGGGCGCCGGTGTCGGCCAGGACGTCGCGCGCCGGTTCAAACAGGAATTTCACGCCGTCCGGGATGTTCATGCGGTCCGCGACCGACCTCAGTGCCTGGAAATAATCCGACCAGGCGAAATGCTTGTCGGCCTCGTCCCACGCCTCGTAGGTGAAACCGTGCCCACCGGCAAAGTTCACCGACCGCGTCCCGGGGAAGTGGGTCGTGAAGATCGTGAAGAGCGTCTCGATGATCCTGATCATCTCGTCGCGTGAATTGCCGCTCCCGCAGTAGACCTCGAAGCACTCCAGCTCCCGGTCATATTCCTGCAGCAGGTTAGCCAGCCGGCCCAGCTCAGCGTACTTGATGCCCGGCTTGCCCGAGTCGAGGCTGTCGATCCGTGCGCTGATCGACGGGGCGCCGACGCGGAGCGCGTAGGCCACTTCGTCGAGGCTGGACAGAAACGTCGGGTAGCCGTGCTGGGACCAGAACGCGATCTCCTCATCGGAGACGTGGCCGGGCGAGACGATGAAGTTGTCGAAGCCGAAGCGGCTCAGGATCTCGTACTCACCCGGCAACTGGAGCAGCAGTCCGACGCCCATGTCCTGCAGTGGTCGGAGCACGTGTGGGTTGGAGTTCGGGAAGAACGGCACGTACAACTCGACGCGGTCCGCCAGCCCGGCGGCGGCCGCGGCGGCCGTGATCCGCTCGACGTTGCGCCTCAGCTGCCGCTCGCTGTAAAGGAACACAGGTGTACCGACATGGTTCCTGATGGATTGCAGGTCAACGTCACCGACCCACGAGTTCGCCAACTTGTTGCCGACGGCCAACGATGCGCGCACAGACAGTACCACCCTCCCATATAAATTACTCCCGGTCCGATCAATAACGCACAAGTGCCGATCTTTCCCGCATGTAAGGTAGGAGCCGAGATGAATCGCTTGGCGTGACCAGCCGCAGCGTTGGCATCTCGACGTCCTCTCCCCCGCCGACCTAAATCAGCAACCACAGGAAGGAAGACGGGCAACGCTCGGTAAGTACGTCATACTCAACCCCGATCGAGTGAACTTGTGCAGTGAGCGGAGACCTGGCAAGGGTCTCAATCATGCTGAATGGAGTACTGCCGCCAGCATGCTCGACCAGGGCATCGATTCAGCGGCCAGGGCAACCACTGCACCCAGCGATGATCGTCACGCGGTACCACCGCGCTACCCCGTTCGGCCGGCAGCTCCTCGACGTCGCGGTCCGAGAGCCCGTAGCGCAGATACCAACGTCCAGTAGAAGGTTCGCGCGTAGTTACCAGCCAGTCTGGCCCCGACTGAACTACCGCAGGCCCGGTCAGACTCCGACGTCCGCCAGTGCCGCGCGCGCGGCCGCGACAAAGTCTCGGATCAGGCCGTGGTCCTTGACACCACGACGGGACTCGACACCACTGGACACGTCAACGCCCCACGGGCGGGCGGCCGCAACTGCCTCGGCCACGTTGTCGGGTGAGAGGCCGCCGGCGAGCAACCAGCGTCCCTGTGGTCGGGCGCGGTCGAGCAGCGAGAGCTCCCAGCGATGTCCCGAGCCCGCAACAGCGGAGTCGAGCAACAGCATCTCCTCGCCGTACGCCCCGACCCGGAAGTCCGTGTCCGCGTCGAGCGTCGTGGCCCTCAAGAGCCGTACCGACAATCCACTTAGCTGTTCGAACGCCGACCGAGGGTAGGGCCCGTGTAGCTGAACCGCGCTGACACCGGCTTCCTTCGCGAGTCGCACGACGTCCCGTACCTCAACGCCCCCGAACACCCCTACGGCCAGAACTCGGGGCGGGATCCCCTCCACTAGGCGCCGGGCCAGGTCGACGTCGACGTGTCGAACGCTGTCGCCGAACACCAGGCCGACCGCATCTGCGCCAGCCTCCACGACGGCTGTGACATCAGCCTCAGTACGTACCCCACACACCTTGACGAACACGACAATTAGCGTAACCGCTGCTGTGGATGCTGCGCGACGATCCGACGATTCTCGTCAAGTCGCTTGCCGAGGCGACCGGATTTCTGCCAGCATCGAGCTGGGGGCCAGTTTCCGATGGTTCCAAGTCCCGACCTTCCATTGTGCGGCAGTGACGTCGACGGCCGCATAATCGCACGTACGTCTACGAGAACTCGGCTGGCCTGCGGCGTCCAGGTGCGCCGATGGGAGGTGTCAAGTGCTTGGAGACAAGCTCGCTGAAATGCGGATCGACTACGGCCAGAGCGTGTTCGACATCGCGGGTCTCGCCCCCACGTGGCATGAACAACTGACGCGCTGGCTCGCTGAGGCGCGCGCCGCGGACGTCGTGGAGCCGAACGCCATGGTCCTCGCGACGACTGATAAAGCCGGGGATCCGTCCTCACGCACCGTGTTATGCAAGGGACTCGACCCACGCGGCATCGTCTTCTACACGAACCTAACCTCGACCAAGAGTCGCGATCTCCAGACCACGCCGAGGGCATCCGCAACATTCCCCTGGTACGCCCAGTACCGGCAGGTGCACGTGCGGGGCACGGTAGTGCTGGTCAGCAGGGAGGAGACCCACGCGTACTGGACGAGTCGACCTCGAGGCGCCCAGCTGGGCGCATGGGCATCCACCCAGTCGGAGCCGGTCGCTGACCGCGAAACGCTCGACGACACCCTCACCGTGGTGACGCGGCGGTTCGCCGACCTCGAGCATGTGCCGCTGCCGCCGCACTGGGGCGGCTGGCGCATCACACCGGACAGTGTCGAGTTCTGGCAGGGCCGCTCCAGCCGGATGCATGATCGACTGCGCTTCGACATTGCCGCCGCGACCGGATCATGGCAGGTACGCCGTCTGGCTCCATGAGGGCTGGTGGCTCCGCGAGTGCGACTAGGGCCGACTGAGCGCGAAGGCGAGCTTCGTCCAGTCCGTGATCACCCCTTGAACGAACCCCAACGGCCACGCCTGGTCTCCGGCCGCCCAACCACATCACCACGCTCGCCTGCCATGACCCTCATCGTGACCGACCACCAGCAACTCGCGTTTCGAGGGGAGGACTCGACATAGATGTCCCTCTAGCGCCGCCTATCACTGTCTAGAACGGCCCGCTGCCCGTTCTCACGCGTTTCCGGCCGACCCCGCTGTACGTCTTTGCGGGTGACGGCGAGGTAGGCGACGAAACAGGCGATGGCGAGCGTCAGGACCAGGGTTACGGGTCCATCACCCAACCCGAGACCGCCCACGCTCGGGGGTTTACCCAGCCAGTCGGCGAATGACGCGCCGAGCGGTCGGGTCATGACGTAGGCGAACCAGAACGTGAAAATCGGATTCCAACCGAACCGCCGGTAGCCAACGATGGGGACGGCGATCACTACGGCGAACAACACACCCGAGAAGAAGTATCCCAGATGAAGGGTCATCGCGGTGAGGTCGCCGGCCGCAGTACCGAGCGCGAATGTTGCGACGACCGTAGCCCAGTAGAACGCCTCTCGTCGTGAAGTGTCGATGCCGTGGATCGAGAGCGTCTTCTCACTCATCTGCCAGGTCACGAAGACAGCAGCGAGCGCGACCAGATAGAGCGCCGTCGACGCGAAGTACGGGACGTCGAACCCGACGTGGAGCACATCGGCCGCCATCGTGCCGAAAACCCCGACCATCACGACGGCCAACCAGTAGGCCCATGCCAGGTAGTGGCGCATCGAAAACTGCAGAACCAGCGCACCGACAAACCCGACAAACCCCAGACCCACAGCCAGAACGGGATTAATCACATGAACGAGGTAGTCCGAGGTTGACTCGCCCATCGCCGTCGACAGGGCCTTAATGATCCAGAAGTAGACGGTGATCTCCGGGACCCGCAGGGCCAGCCGAGACAACGATCGTGACGGGACGGTGCGCTCAGTCATGGCAGCAGTCTGCCCTCCCCGAGCGATCAACCAGTCGCCACCCCTCCAGCCACACGATCACTCTGTTCCGGACCGTAATCACAATGTCGCCACCGTGGCCGTGGAGAATCCCTGTCCCCGGTAGCGGTGCAGGATCCAGTAACCGATGGTGGCTCGACTGGAGGCGGGTTTCGACGATGCCCCTTAAGCTACGTCTGCTGTCGACTCGTGAAATTCAAACCCTTGACGATGTCAGAGCAGCGAGTGGCACCAGCAAGTCGCAGCTCTACCGCCACCTCGCCGATAAGGATGCCCCTCTCTATCCGTTGACCTCCAGGGCGGTGCGGACGGCGGATTCGACGGCGCCCTCCACCCAGGCGTGTTTCAGGGAGGTGTGTTCCCCGGCGAAATGCACCGGTCCTTCCGGGGTGGGGATGGCGGGGTGCAGCAGGGTGAGCTGCTCGGGGGTGAACACGGCGGCCTCACCGAGCGCGTAGCGGTTGCGCAGCCAACTCTGGGTTTGGCCGTGTCCGGTGTAGAACGCCTCGATCCGCTTGCCGTGCACCTCCTGCAGGCCGGTCAGGGCGAAGCCGTAGCGTTCTTTGTCGTCCAGGGAGTCCCAGCGGTTCGCGTCGTCGGCCCAGCTGTAGCTGGCCAGCACGACGCCGCCGTCGCTGCCGGGTACCCGGTGTGAGGGATAGTAGAAGAAGCGGTTGGGATTGTCGGCGAGCGAGCCGCCGCCGAAAACGTGGTCGGCGGTCGTGCCGGGTTCCTGGTAGTGGTCGTAGAGACCTGGTTTGATCGCGTTCAGCTCGCGTTTCCAGTCGTCCTCGGTGAACTCCCACCATCGTTTGCTGAATTCCAGTAGCACCTTGGTGGCGGCGTCGTAGTGCAGTTCGATGACCGCGCGCCGCTTGTGGTAGGAGAACAGTGGTTTCACCTGGACATGACGGAGACTGGAGAACGGGATCGTGACGATGGCGACGTCGGCGGTGAAGTCCTCGGTATGTGGGAGGGGGGTGCCGGCGTACTCGTCGTTCCCGCCGGACTCCTCGGTGGTCCGCACCCAGACCGCTGGGCCCTTCGGGCCGACGTGGGTGCACTGTGAGCAGTCTCGGTCAGGACTGTAGTACTCCATGCTGACCATCCGCCGGTTCATGTGTATCTCGTTGCGCAGCAACGGTTCGAAGGAATAGGGCAACGCCCAGTTGCCTCCGGGCACCTCCCAGTAGGTGATTTGCGGAGCGATGATCGACGCGTCGATGAAGCTGTGCATGAATGACAGGAACAGCCGCGAGGTGAGATTGCCGAGTGTGCCGATCGCGTCGATCTCGGCGGGGGCCAGACGCGCCTTTTCGCTCAGATACCGCTCCATCGAGTAGGAGTCCAGGTCGTAGATCAGCCTGGCCCATCCCTCGATCCACTGTGGCACCGGTTTGTTCTGCCGCCCGGTCGGGGTGCGCACCGAATAGTAGTCGTATGCCGGCTGCAGCGCGTTGTCGAGCACGGTGTTGACGTTTGCGTCGACGTTGCCGCCGGTCACCGGGAAGCCGCGGTTGATCGATGCCGGATTCTTCGCGTAGTCGACGCGCCGGACCTGGAGATTGTTCGCCCGAATCCAGGTCTGGTTGGCTTGGTCCGGCCCGCGGAACGCGGTTTGGCCCGGTCCTCTGCTCCACATCTCGCCGGTAAACGCCCTGTAGGTGACCGCGGGGACCGGCGCCGTTTCGTTTCCGGTGCCGTTCACCACGTCCACGTTGTAGAACAGTTGGCGGCCGAGGCCCATCTTGTCGATCAGCGCGAGGCTCAGCGGGTGGAAGTTCGGCAGCCGCATACCGCCGGCCTCGGCGTATTGCCTGGGGTCGGCGAACGGGGCGGGCAGACCCCGCAGTGGGTCGGTGCGGAACGTCTTCAATCGGCCGCCGATGCGGTTTCCGTTCGCCTCGATGATCGTCACGTGGTGTCCGGCCTGTTTCAGCAGGTACCCGGCGACCAGCCCGGCCATGCCGGCGCCGACCACCAGCACCTTCTTGGGAGTGCGGGTTCTCGGCAGCCCGGCGTCGATGAGGATCTTCAGGTAGGCCAGTTTCAGGTCCTCCCCCTGTGGACCGACCAGCAGCAGGTCCCTGGCCAGCCTCCGGCAGGCCTGCCATCGTTCCTGGTCCACCGGTGTGGCGGTCGGTGCGGGGGCCAGCAATGAACCCGCCGCCGCTGCGGGCGGGGCCAGCGAACCGAGCACTGGCGCGACGGCCAACACGCTCGCCGCCTTGAACAAAGCCCGACGACCGACGGCGCTTCCCGTCGATTCCTCCGATTCCGAACTCACGATGTCTCCTCATGGTAGAGAGCCAATGACGAGCGCTTCAAAATTGCGATTGTAAGCCTTATTTGTGGAATACCAGATGGCATGCAGATGCGGAGATCGTGCACGCGGGACGTACACGAACGCCCGACGGGTCTGTTCAGCCTATGCTGACGTGTTGACGTACATGGAACTATTGACGCCCGCAGTGTGACGGCATTCATGGGTCGCGGTCACCCAAGTCCGGCTAGGCGCAGAACAGCCCAAGGAGGCATTTTTAACGCTCACCTTGACGGACTGAACGCCGTCTGCCGCCTGCCAGAAGCCGGTCTGACAGTTCTACGGCCCAGCGGAAGCCCTGCCAGTTGCAGCCGTCACAGCATTCGATGAGGGTGCCAGTACGACGCCGAGACCAGTCAGGGCGCCCACCATCTCCAGGCCGACGAAAAGTCGGTGCAACGAAGCCCGTGTGCTGCCCATATCAAAGATCACGTCCATCCGTCCGGCGCGCCTTGGCGTAGTAGCGAAAAGCCGAGATGGTCGAGACATGCCCCGTGTCCCTGTGACGGAACGGTACCTGAGCGTGACCGCCTCGTCACCCCCCCGATCGGGCTAGTCACCGACCGGGAATCCGTTAACGGCATCACCCTAAGTAGGCAAAGGCTGGATCGGCTCCATCCTCTCCCCGCAGGGTGCGACAGATACATCTCCCTGCGGGCCTGGGCTGCCACGGTAGGTGGCCGAGAGGTCAGGTGACCTGGTCGCGAAACCTGTTGGGTTCGAAAATACGGTCACCGGGTTGGACCAAAAGTTTCGTTACTGACGACTTGACCAGGGCTAACGCACTACTACCCTGCGATCGTGGATCAAGCGGATACTGACACCAGGGTCCTGGTCGTGATGGCCCATCCTGACGATGTCGACTACGGAGCGGCGGGCACGGTCGCCTATTGGGTGCGTCAAGCGTGGCGCGTCACATATTGCGTGGTCACCGATGGGGACGCCGGACACTCGGATCCTGCCGTCGATCGAGCCGAGTTGGCCGCGACCCGGCGTCGGGAGCAGCGGGAGGCCGGTCGAGTGGTGGGGGTCACGGACGTCCGGTTCTTGGGCCTGCCCGACGGTCTGGTGGAGCCCGGACCGGCATTGCGCCGCAGCATCACCCGGATCATCCGTCAAGTGCGCCCTCACGTGGTGTTGACCCACAGCCCGGAACGTAACTATGCCCGGGTCAAGTCGAGTCACCCGGACCACCGCGCGGTGGGGACAGCGACGCTCGACGCCGTCTACCCGGATGCTCGTAATCCGTGTGCCTTCCCGGAACTGCAGATGAAGGAAGGCCTGGATGCATGGGCGGTCCCGGAAGTCTGGCTACGCGGCGGCCCAGTCGCAGACCGGTTCGTGGACGTGACGGATACTTTTGACGCCAAGATGGCAGCGATCCGGGCGCACCGGAGCCAAGGGGATGCCGAGCCCGGCTTCGACGAAGTGATGCGAGGGCGGCTCGCTGCCCTCGCGGTCGACGCAGGGCTGCCAGGGGGTCGGCTCTGCGAGGCTTTCCAGGTGGTCAACACCGCCTGATCGCTCCGCCGACCTCAGACGCGGTGGTCGCAGCCCATCCTTCGCCGGCAACGCTGCTTGATCGCCCGTTCACGAAACAGTTGCAGATTTAGGTATCACCAGTGGCACCGCCTCCCTCTGTTCAGCAGCGAAGCAGCGAAGCAGTCGTAACTATCGCGTGACTTCTGGGTGGAGGGGGCTCGTCTGCGTGCCGCACATTCTGTTCATGAACGCTATGTATCGCCACAAGATCAAAAGCTTCCAGACGGCACGGGAGATGGGCTGCAGGATATCCGTGGTCGGCCCTGATCTCCCCGGCTGGGCGGCCCCTTTCACAGATCGTTTCATTCAGGCGGAAACGGCTGACGCCTGCGCTCTTGAGCAGGCCGTCACCGCCTTGGCCGCTGTCCATCGCGAGGATCCCTTCGACGGAGTGGTGACCTTCTGGGACCACGGCGTGCTGCCGGCTGCGCAGGTTGCTCGGGCGTTGCGGCTACCGGGAGATGCCGAGTCGGCGGGCCGGGCTCGTAACAAGGCAGCCATGCGGGAGGCCTTGACCAGAAGTGGTGTACCAGGTCCGGCGTTCATGAAGGTCAGCAACTGGCCGCAGTTACTCGCTGCGTCAACTCATATTGGGTTTCCGGCGATCTACAAGCCGACCGGGGGGGCTGGCAGCGCCGGCGTGGTGCGAATCGACTCCGCTGCCGAGTTGCGAGCAGCGTTCGACAACGCGCGGACGTACGTCAATCCTGAAAGGGATCGATTCTTTGCCTATTATCCGCATGAATTCGTCCTCGAAGAGTTTCTCGAAGGCGCGGAAGTGAGCGTCGAGGGGGTGGTGGCCGGCGGTGAGGTCTACGTTGCCGGCGTCACCGAGAAAATGGTCTGTCCGGTATCCTTTGTGGAGGTCAGACACGCCCATCCCGCTCGGATCTCACCGGAAGAAAGAGACGAGGCGGAGAGAGTCGCCACCGCAGCGGTCCGTGCACTGGGTCTAGCCGAGTGCGGATTCCACGCGGAGATAATTCTCACCGCGTCGGGCGGCAAAGTCGTGGAGGTGAACGGACGGCTTGGCGGGGATTTCATCGCCTCGCATCTGGTTCCGCTGGCCACCGGCATTGACCTCACCCGGGTGGCGATCGCCGCGGCCATGGGCCGTCCGGTCGACCTGCGCCCGGACCGGACCGAGGGCGCGTGCATCCGGTTCCTCGTCGCGCAACGCCCAGGCACGGTGCGGCGGTGGACGGGTCTGGAGGCGGCCGGACGAGCGCTGGGGGTGGTCGAAGTCGGCGTCAACAAGCAGGTCGGGGATACCGTACTGATCCCGCCCGAGAGCTTCTTCGACAACCGACTCTGCTTCGTCATCACGCAGGGGCCGGGCACCGACGAGGCCGTGACCAGAGCCGAGGAAGCACTGTCCCTGGTGCATTGCCTGGTCGAGTGACGGCCGATGCGTTGTCTGCCAACCCGTCCCCACTTCCCTCTGTCGTATCCCGATCCGGCCGGATCGGCTCGATCCCTAGGACGCCCATGTCTGCCGTAGACCCGTTGCTCCTGATCGGCGGTGCGAGTCTGCCCGCCGGGCGGGACTGCCTGGACCAAGCGAATGCCCGCGGTATTCCGGTCTGGCTGGCTGACACGTCGGCGAATCTCGCCCGGCTCCCTCAACTCACCCAACGTGCGGTTCGGGTAGTCGAACTTCCTTACTACGCGCCGGACTCCTGCGTCTCTTGGGCCCGCCTCCAGCGCGGCAAACAGGAGTTCCTGGGCGTCTATGGATTCCGCGAGCAGGCCGTGCAGTCGGTGGCGGCGATGTCGGAGGTGCTCGGCACTGCCGGGATCGGCCTCGCCACAGCCCGGAAGCTGCAGGACAAGGCAGCCTGCCGGCAGGCCCTGCGCGAGTGCGGTTTCCGCCAGCCGCCATCCGCACGGTGCCGGGATCGGGCCGAGGCGCTGCGCTTCATGGCCGCCCACAAGCCGGGTCCCTGGGTACTCAAGCCGCCGGCCGCGCAGGGCAGCATCGGCATCAGTCTGCTCAACGACCCCGGGGACCTCGACCCCGCACTGACCCATCTGGCCTCCTCCTGCGCGGACTTCGCCCACGACACCGGTGCGAGCCAGGACCACAGGACGGTAAGCACCGACCCGGCCGCAACCTTCCTCATGGAGGGTTTCCAGACCGGCGTCGAGTACAGCGCGGAGGGCGTGTGCCTCGACGGCCGCCCCCGGGTGCTGGTCGTTACCGAGAAGTCGACCACCGGTCCACCGCACTTCGTGGAGATCGGGCACGCCATGCCGGCCGACCTGGGGCAGGTCCGGCAGGAGGCGGTGGAAGGCACGGTCTGCGCCGCACTCACCGCCCTCGGGTTGACCTGGGGCGTATTCCACGTGGAGTTGTGGATCGACGGGCATGAGGTCGTGCTCGGCGAGATGCATGCCCGGCCCGGGGGAGATCACATCCACACGATGACCCAGCACGTCACCGACCTGGAACTGCACGGAACAGTCTTGGACCAGTTCCTGGGACGCGTTCCGGCGGCCAGGCCCGCCCGCCCGCTGCCGGGCGCCGCGATCCGCTTCCTCACCCCCGCGCCCGGACGGATCACCCGAGTGACCGGCTGGAATGAGGTGCTGGCAGATCCGAGGGTCCTCACCGGCCACTGCGACCTGGCGATCGGCCAGGTCATCCGGCCGCTCACCTCCTACCTGGACCGGACCTCGTATGTGGTTGCCACCGGCCCGACCCGCCAGTCGGCAGCCGACAGCGCGATCGAGCTGTGTACCACGGTGCGGGTTGAGACAGCTGCCTGCTCGAGCCCCGACACGCGCCCCGTACCCGACAAGAACAGGCAAGTCTCGTGACCACCACACTCTCGGCTCCCTCCTCACCGGCGAAAATCGACGGGGACCACTTGGCGACCGTGCGAGCAGACCTGCCAGCCGTGGCTGCCGGCGGCTACTTCAACAGCGGCTACACCGGCCCGCTGTGCCGCGCCGCCCACCAGGCAGCGCTCGCCACCGCCGAGCGGGAGTACTGGGTCGGCCGGATGGGCGGTCACGCACGCACGGAGCGGGACCGGATCCATACCGAGGCCCGTGCCGCTGCGGCGGCTCTGCTCGGCGCCGGAGCAGGCGAGATCGCGCTGACCCACCACACCACCGACGGAATGAACCTTGTGGCCCATGGCGTCCGCTGGCAGCCGGGTGACAACGCGGTGAGCACCAGGGTGGAGCACAAGGGCGGGATCCTGCCCCTCGGTGTGCTGCGGGAGCGGCATGGGGTCGAGGTCCGGGCCGTTGCCTGGTCACCGGGTGAACCGCTGGATGATCTTCCCCGCCGGATCGCCGAGGCCGTGGACGCCCGCACCCGGCTCGTGGTGGTCTCGCACGTCAGCTATGTGGACGGTGGGGTAATAGACCTCGCGCCGGTCGTGGCGGCTGCGAGGGGACACGGCGCCCTCGTCGCCGTCGACGGTGCCCAGTCCGCGGGCGTGCTGCCGATCGACGTGGCGGCACTGGACGTCGACGCCTACGCGATCTCCGGCCAGAAGTGGCTGTGCGGCCCGGAGGGCACCGGCGCGCTGTATGTGCACCCACGCTGCCTGGACCGGATCGGCCAGACCGTGGTGGGCTGGGCCTCCGTCGATACCTGGGAACTGGACGGGCACTTCGCGCCGAACCCCGATGCCACTCGCTACGAGGTCGGCACCCGGAACCTGCCGCAGATCGCCGGTTTCGCGGCGGCGGTGGATTGGTTGCGTACGCGGGTGGGGCTGTCCTGGGCCACCGAGCGTACCGGAGCCCTCGCAGAACAGGCACGCGAGCGGCTCTCCGTCGTGCCCGGTGTCACCGTCCTGACGCCCGGACAGCATTCCGGGCTCGTGACGCTTCGCACCGCGCTGTCCGCGGAGGAACTCGTTCGGCGGATGGCCGTCCGCGGCTTCACCGTCCGGTCAATTCAGGGCTACGGCTGCGTCCGGGCCTCGATCGGCTTCTTCCACACCGAGCAGGAGGTCACAGCGCTCGTCGAGGCGCTCATCGAGTCGACAACCGCGTGACGCCGTCGGTTCAGCACAGGGAGCAGTAGGTATGAACCAGCAGTGCAAACCCTCCGGCCACCCCTCGGTGATCGGCCGGACACGAAAGGTGCTACGCGGCAGCGTCCGCGTCCCGACCTCCAAACCGCACTCGCAGCGGGCCTTCCTGATGGCGACCCTCGCCCGGGGCAGGTCGCTGATCCGCTGTCCCAACACCTGCTCCGAATCGGAGAT
Source organism: Pseudonocardiaceae bacterium (assembly GCA_050699955.1). Classification (GTDB taxonomy): domain Bacteria; phylum Actinomycetota; class Actinomycetes; order Mycobacteriales; family Pseudonocardiaceae. The sequence goes on from JBOHGD010000009.1 coordinate 46,989, forward strand.
TCTGCGGCAGGCATGCGAGGAGCTGGGCGCGGTCTTCACCCCGGCCGGCGAGGCCCTGGCCATCCAGGGCGTCGACGGGCGGCCCCGCAGGCCCACCACGGTGCTGCGTACCGCCGGATCCGGATTCGCTCTTCGACACTTGATGGCCATCACCTCGCTCGCCGAGTCCCCGTGTGTACTGACCGGCGACCAGCGTCTGGCGGCCAGACCGCTCGAACCGCTGGTTGACGCGCTGACCGAGCTCGGCGGTCGGCTGGAGCACGCCGCACCCGAATTCGTTCTCCCGCTCGTCAACTGGAGCGGTGGGCTGGTCGGCGGTGATGTCACCGTGCCCGCCCACGAGACCTCACAGTTCGTCAGCTCGCTGCTTCTCGTAGCCCCCTACGCGACCCGGCCGACACGGGTGCGAGTGCCCGGTCCGGTGGTCGGTGGCCACTACATCCAGATGACCCTGGACATGATGCGGCGCTTCGGCGCCACAGCGTGGGCCGCGGACGACCTGGATCTCATCGAGGTGCAGCCCGGCGGCTACGCGGCACGCGAGCTGTCCCTCGGACCGGACGTCACCTCACTGTTCTATCTCATCGCCGCCGCAGTGATCGCGGACGCCGACATCCGGGTCCAGGACGTGCTGCTCGGGGACGACCAGTTCCTGGACAACGCCGTGGCGCTCGGCCGTCGGCTGGGCGTACAGATCACCCAGGACGGCATGGATATCCGGATCGTCTCCGGACCCGCTCCGGCCGAACCGCTCGACGTCAACGCCGCGAACCTGCCCACCCTGGTCCCTGCGCTGGCCGCGGTGTCCCCCCACCTGCCGAACGGCCTTCGACTGTGCGGGGCCCGGCACATTCACCACCACAAGACCAGCCGGCTGGCCGTGATGATCGAAGAGCTGGCGACCCTGGGCATGCATCTGCGCCCGATCCTGCGCGGCGGCGAGCTGGACGGCTTCGAGACAGACCGTCTCGGCCCGTCGACCGCACGGCAGGTGTCCAGCTTCGGCGACCACCGCAACTACATGGCCCTCTACCTCGCCACCCTGGCTGTCCCGGAGCAGGTTGCCATCTCCGGCGCGGAGACTCTGATGACCTCCTTCGCCGGCTTCCACGCCTGTTTCAGCTCGCTCGTGGTTCAGTCCGTCGCGCTCTGATGAGATCGGAAAAGATCCTGATGAACTCCCAGCCGCTCATACACCTCGCACCCGGCACCCCGCTGTCCGGCTCGGTCACCCCTCCAGGGGCCAAGAGTGGCACCGTGCGCGCCCTGCTGTGCGGAACACTCGCCGCCGGCACCAGCCGGATCGAGAACGCCGGCTCGGGTGACAATGCGCGGGCGATGGCGGCCGCGTGCGGCATCATGGGCGCCGAGATCACCGAGCTCGACGCGCGCACCCGGACTGTCATCGGGATCGACCACGAGCTGCCCGCACGGGCCTGGCTGGACGCCGGTAACTCCGGCATCGTGCTGCGGCTGCTCACCGCCGTCGGGGCGGCGATGGAGCACTGCACGGTCGGCACCCGGTTCGACGCCTCCTTGGGACGTCGCGGCAACCACGAACTCATCGATGCGCTGACCCAGTTCGGCGCCGCCGCACAGGGGATAACCGCCCAAGCGCGGCCCCCGCTGGTGGTCGGCAGGGGCTCGGGCCTGCACGGCGGCACCGTGCGCGTCTCCGGCCGCCGCAGCTCGCAGTTCCTCTCCGGCCTGCTCTTCCTCGCGCCGCTGGTCGGCGAGGACGTGCAAATCGAGGTATGCGACCAGCTCAGCTCGGTGCCGATGGTCATGACAACAATCGACGCACTGGCCTGTGCCGGCGTGAAAGTCGATGTCTGCGCCGACCACCTGCGCTACCGCGTGGCAGGCGGCCAACGGTACAGCGCGGCAGACTTCCAGGTCGCCAGCGACGCCTCCAGCGTCGCTGGTCTCGTGGCCGCCACCGCGGCTGTCCCGGGCTCCAGCACCCGGATCAGCGGCTTCGCAGGCAATGATCTGGGTACCGCCGCGATGATCGAGGCGCTGGACACCATGGGTGTCCCGATCACCCGGGAGGCCGACACCCTGGTCTGCGCGGGCGCCGAGCGCATCCTGCCGATCACGATGGACGGTTCGGCCTGCCCCGACAGCATCCTGCCGATGGCGGCGCTGGCCTGCTTCGCCGAGGGCATCAGCGTTTTCTCCAATGTGGAGACCCTGCGCTTCAAGGAATGCGACCGGATCTCGGACTTCTGCCACGAACTGGCCACCGCAGGCGCCCGAGTCGAGGAGCGCCGTGATGCGATCATCATCCACGGCGAGGGCACGGTGCGTGGCGGCACCGAGGTCTTCGGCCGCCACGACCACAGCGTCGTGATGGCCATGGCCGCAGTCGCGCTGCGCAGCGAGCAGGGACTGGCTGTCCGCGGCTGGGAATCCGTCGGCCAGACCTACCGGGGTTTCTTCGACGACCTCGGCGCGCTGGGTGCCCGGGTGACGGTGGCCGAGTGACCTCGACCCAATCCCGAGCCGATCTCCTGGCCGCCGATACTCCCCACCGTCCCACCGCGAACCCTATGGAGCAGTGCCATGAGCCGTGAACGGTATCTGAAGACCCTGGAACGGATGCGCGAAGGCATGGCCGGCTGGAATGCCCGCTGCGCGGGGGTGGCCCTGAAGGTCTTGGAGGTTGAGCCGGCGAAGGGTGTCTGGTCGATCAAACAGAACACCTTTCACGTCGCCGACGCCTTCGAGGCCACGACACTACGGCTGCAGGCCATGCTTACCGACTCCGAGCCACAGCTGCTGCGTTTCGACGCCGACGAATGGGCGGCCGACCGCGACTACCAGGGCCGCCCCTGGCATGCGGCTCTGGCCGCCATCAACGAACGGTTCGGCCGGTTGATGTCGGTCGTCGAGGTGATCCCGGAGCAGGCACTGGCCCGGACCGGACGCCAGCACAACATCGCCGTCAACATCCTCGGGCTGCGCACCGAGGTGCTGACCGTGATGCAGCTTCTGGAGTTCGAGGCCGCACACATCGACGAGCACACCGTGAGCATCGACGAGATCCTCACCCGGTTTGGTGGCCGGTGAGCGGGGAATCGGGTCTGGGGACTCTTGACCCGTTCCGCACGGTGCTGTCCTGGGACAGCACCACCGCAGCCGACTGGGCGGCGGCGCTGGATCAGCGCGCTGCCTGCGCGGACCAGGTCCGGCTGCGCTCCATGCTGCGTGATCTGGCCGTCCTGCGCCCCGGTGATCACGGGGTCGAACTCGGTTGCGGCACCGGGGCGCTGCTGGCCGAACTCGCCGACACGGTCGGCAGCGGCGGCCGAGTGCTCGGCGTGGAGCCACAGCCGGCGTTCGCCGACGCCGCCCGCCGCCGTGCGGCCGCAGTGCCGGACGGCGGCGCCGTCACCGTGCACACCGGGTCCGCGGAGCACATCCCGGCCGCCGACGCCACGGTGGATGCCTGCCTGGCCCAAACGGTCCTGATCCACCTGCCGGACCCGGTGCTGCGCAGCGCGCTCACCGACGCCCGGCGGGTGCTGCGTCCCGGCGGGCGCTTCGTCACCGCGGACCAGGACGGGGACACCTGGGTGGTGGACCATCCCGACCGGGAGACCACCCGGCGGATCGCCACCTTCAACAGCGACCAGCGCTATGCCGACGGCTGGACCGGCCGCCGGATGGCGCGGCTGCTGGCTGAGGCGGGCTATCGCGAGGTCTCGGTCCGAGTGCTCACCCACCTGGATACCGCAGCGGACTCCTACCTGTTCGGCATGTCGATGCGTTTGGCCCGGGCGGCTGAGGAGGCAGGAGCCATCGGTGCGGGCCGGAGCGCGGAGTGGATCGCCGCGCTCCAGGATCGCGCGAAAACGGGCGCGTTCCTGTCGAGCATCAGCTACTTCCTCTGCGTGGGCACACGCTGAGCGGCACCCCTTGGAGATCCACATGCTGTTCCTCACCGCACCTCCCGCGCAAGCCGAGGAACGCGCATCGGCCGCCGCCGAAGTGCTCGTCCGATGAGGGCCGGCGCGGCACTGAGATCCCTTTGGCCCGATGGCCTGGCGGCTCGACGGCTGTCGATCGTTGCGCTGGTCGACTCGGTTGGCACCGGAATCTACCTCGGTGGGTCGGTCGTCCTGTTCACCAAAATAGTGGGCCTTTCGGCTCCCGAGGTGGGACAGGGGCTCGCGCTCGCTGGTGTGATCGGGCTCGGGGCGTCCCTGGGTTGGGGCGCGCTGGCCGACCGCGTCGGGCCACGCGCCACTCTGGTCGTGCTGAACCTGCTGCGTGCCGTGGGGTTCGCCGGCTACCTGGCAGTGGACAGTTTCTCCAGCTTCCTTGTGGTCACCGTGTATCTCGGCCTATTGGAGAAAGCGATGCCTCCAGTAACGATGGCGGTGGTATCCGCGGCACTCGACGAGACCCGGCGTGTCCACACCCTTGCCGTATTACGCAGTCTGCGCAATCTGGGTCTTACCGCAGGAACGCTGTTGAGTTCGCTAGCCCTGCTGGCACCCGGGCGGCTAGGGCTGGCGGTGGTGATGTCGCTCAACGCGCTCAGCTTCGTTCTCGCCGGTCTCGTGCTCGCGCGCGTGCCGCTGCTGCACCAGCCCACCACAGTTACTCGTCCGCGCGGTAGCTGGGCGACGATCTTGCGCCGGCCGCGCTTCCTCACCCTGACGCTGCTCAACGGTGTGCTGGCGCTGCACCTTGCGGTGCTCTCGGTCGGCCTCCCATTGTGGGTGGTGGCGCAGCGCGGCGTGCCGCCCGCAGTCGTGCCGCTGCTCATCGCGGTGAACACCGTGTTGGCGGTAATCCTGCAGGTTCGCTTCAGCCGCGGGTGTGAACGCCCGGTCGCCGCAGGCGCGGCCCTGCGCCGAGCCGGCATCGCTTTGGTGGTGCTGACCGGTCTGCTCGCCGTCTCAGGGCAGGTGCCGACGCTCGCTTCGATCGTGCTGCTGGTCGCAGCGGTGGTGGCATTGACCGCCGCCGAGTTGTGGCAGTCCGCCGGCGGCTGGGGGCTCGCCCTGGCACTTGCCCCGGCCATGGCACAGGGCCGCGGCCTCAGCGTCTTCACCCTCGGATCCGCCGGAGTCGAGGCCCTCGGTATCCTGCTGCTCGGTGCAGTCATCATCGGCGCAGGTCCGCTGGGGTGGTGGGCGCTCGCCGGGGTGTTCGCGCTCGCTGCGGTGTTCGCGGTCCCCCTGACCCGCGCCGCCTGCGAGGAACAGGAGCGCATCGAAACGCACCCTCAAACGGCGCCCGTCCAACCCGAACTTACATGATCTTGACCGGAGATGCCGGCAAAGATGGCCGATCAGTCCCGTCACCAGCTCAGCAATGCCGCCGTGCCCTGCCCGCCGGGATAGCCTGATCGTGCGCGGGGAGTGGCGCACCGGGGCAGCGCGGGAAGGAGGTGAGGATGAGTAGCACCGCTCTGTTCGTAGCAGTGTTCTTGGCTTGCATGGTGGAGGCGGTCGAGGCATTGACCATCGTGCTGGCCGCGGGAACGAGCCGGGATTGGGGTTCTGCGATCATCGGCGTCGGGTCCGGTGTTGCGGTGCTGACGCTGGTCGTCGCCGTGCTCGGACCGGCACTGACCGCAGTGCCGCTGGGTGGATTGCGTCTCGTCGTCGGGGGGCTGCTGCTCATCTTCGGGCTCCAGTGGCTGCGCAAGGCGATCCTGCGCGCCAGTGGATTCAAGGCCCTGCACGACGAGGACGCCATCTTCCGTACTGAACTGGCCGCCGCCCAGGCCGCCGCGAGTGAGCGCCGCGGCGTGGTCGCCGACTGGTACTCCTTCACCCTGTCGTTCAAAGGGGTCCTACTCGAAGGCCTCGAAGTCGTGTTCATCGCGCTGACCTTCGGGGCCAACCAGCAGAACATCCCGCTCGCCGCCATCGCCGCCGTGGCCGCTGTGGTCGTCGTCACTGTCACGGGGATCGCGGTACGCGCCCCGCTGGCCCGGGTCCCGGAAAACACGATGAAGCTCGTTGTCGGGATCATGCTGACGTCGTTCGGCATCTTCTGGGGAGCCGAAGGCGCCGGTGCGCAATGGCCCACAGCCGACGGCGCGCTACTCGCCCTCGTTCCCGCCGTCGCGCTGTTCGCTCTGGCCCTGATCTCCCTGCTCCGTTGCGCCGGTAACGCGCCCACGACCCCAGCCGGCCCCTCCTTCGCCTCGGCGGCCCAGCCATGACCGAGCGCATCGCAGCGTTGTTCCGGTTCTGGTACGACTTCATCGTCGGCGACGACTGGCGCGTGGCCGTCGGCGTCATCGCAGCGTTGACACTCACCTACTGGACCAGCACCACCATGATCCCGGCCTGGTGGATCCTGCCCGCCACTGTCGTGATCCTGCTGCCGCTGAGCCTGTGGCGCGTGACCCGACGTCCGGCAAGATCCACCAGGCCTGGCCCAGCCCCGCACTGATGGTGAGCGACCTGTCGCGTCCGCACTGGCGGTCGCGGCGCCGACGCCCGCTTCGGCGGCCAAGCGACTGGCGGGCAGGGCGCGGCCGTCGTTGAGAGCGAGTAGAATCCGGCACCGGCCCGGGTCGGCCACCAGCCGCGCCAACGGCGGCGATGTCGGTGTCGCCGCCGGCCTGGGGTGGCGCTGGTTCAGCGTGTGCCTGTCTCATGCGGCAACGGTAGGTCCGATTCGACTGTCGTCGAAGTGTTCCCCGGCTACCGTCTGGGAACGTAACGGAACATCTCAGCGGCATCGGTGGTGTCCTCACCACTGACGTTGGAGGACCTCGACCGGCTCAAGGAAGCAGTGTGGCTGACCGACTACTCCGGCCATCCTGACGGCACACCCAACCCGGAGTACGCCGCCGCGACCAAACCGCGCTTCGACCGGTGGATCATCGACGCCTGCACCCGTCCCCTGGACCAGGACTGGCTGAACTATCAGCACGAAATCGGGCTGCGGCACACGACGGCGAAGAAGAACAAGACCGACAACGCCGATTCCATCGATCAGATCCCGATGCGCTATCTGCTCTCCTTCACCGCTGTCGTCATCGCCACCGCCCGCGGTTACCTCGACCAAGGGCACCTCGCCCGAGCAGGTCGACCGGATGCACGCCGCGTTCACCAAGTCCGTCACGCTCCACGTCACCGTCTGGAACCGCGCGTATGTCGACGGCACCAGCTGGTAAACCGCTGACAACGATTGTGACGGTGGACACAGTGTCGAGACGGCGCCCGGTTATGCGGGGTCTGGCTTTGTGGGCCACACTGGCTGGTGCCCGCCACCAGGTGGTCCCTACTGCGTGCGTATCGTTGCGCAGGCGGCGTCCGGGTTCATCGTCAGACGGAAGCGCCAACGATGCGAGAGCGATTGAGAACGGAACGGTGGATGTCTCAGCGTGATGTGGTCGAGCGTTGGCTGACTTTGTCGCACCAGGTTGTGGTCGAGGAGGTTCACCAGCTCGTGCGCAGCCACGATAATCATGCTCATCGCTGCTGGAATATGGTGCGAGAGCATCCGGTGCTGGCCGCGCGGGTGCGCGGCATTCTGTCCGCTCTGGAACGCCAAAGCGCAGAGTATCGGGACGCTGCCATGTGGCGGGTATGGATTTCCCAAGCCCGCAGCGCCTTGACATCCTCACATTCGTCCTCATCACATTCCTGCCCATCTGCTGACGAGACGAGCACAGCGGATGAGAATGGGGCCATCAGCCTCGCTGGTGTGAATAGCCATCACGCGGCTTCTCCTGCCCCGGTGATTTTCCGGGAGCCCGGCCAGTGATGGTGCGGCGCACCCGACCACCACCCAGCGTTCGCGCCCTACGCCACGACCGGCTCGGGGCTTCCGGCTCATCGATAACGCTCTCGGTCAAGTAGGGAATTCTCCCTATCTTCGTGGCGTACCCGGCGTTCTTGAGATAATCATTGCCATCCCTACCTTGATCCTCCTACCCCCGGTGAGCAGGTCGAACGACGGGATGGAAACAACTGCACCGCCTGCAATTGCAGCTGCAATTGCAGGCGGTCGTGAGGGCTGGCTCTGAGATTGACCTGTGATCATCAGTGAGTACAGTGCGGTCTCAATTCGCTTCGTCGGGGAGGCGCCACACCATGACTCACCAACCACAGTCCCATGAGACTTCTCCTTCTCCTACGGCCGTCCTGAGCTACCCCCAACCCGACACGACCGTCTGTACCGTGACCGGCCGGATGGACGCGGGCACGACACCAGCCCTGAGCGATACCCTCGCCGGAGCTGTGCGCGATCGGAACCCGCATCTCGTGCTCGATCTGTCCGCGATGACGTATCTGGACCCGACCGTCCTGAACGCTCTCTTCGCAGTCAGTCACCACCACGACATCAGCGGTGGCGGCCACCTGGCAGCCGTGGTCGACTCGACTACCGGAGCCATCCCCTCCATCTACGTCGTGGCCCTGAAGATGGTCTTCGACCTGCACACCGACCTGGCCGGAGCCCTCCACTCCTGCATCACACACAGTGCCCCCGGCGGGAACCACAGAAAGGTCGGCCACCTCCACAGCGGACTACTTACCTCACGTCCAGCTCCGATTGTCCTCGGTAGTCCCGAGAGCGCTCCGACGAGAGGGGCGCGCATCGACACAAAGAATACCTACTACCCCAGGGACCTCGATGAATGACCCGCACATCATCCGGGACCAACCGCCCAGCGAGAACTGCGAAATCTGCGGAGCAGCCCTGCGGACACGCAGGACCACGCGACCGTACCGCGCGGGTATGTCCATGCAGGAGCTCTCAGCAATCATTGCCGCAGGGCGATGGACAGCCCCGGACCCACGCCTCACATCGGCGATCTGAACCCACAGTTCACCCACCTGTTCAGGTCATCACCGGACGACGGGAAGGTGCACCAGCATCTGAAGGTGGCGATCACCAGTGGTGTCCGTAAGTACCCCCGGCTGGATTCCTACACGTGCGGACTGGTGCACCAGGGCGTCGTCTACTGGGCCGACTGCCGGACAGGCGACGAACAGTGGATCAAGATGGATGGCGATCAAGCACGCTGGGGCTGAGTTCCGGTTCACAACGTGGTAGGGAACGGGTCAGCGCTCCCCCACTGCTGACCCGGGGGTCGGTGCCCGTCTCGTCCGGGCGTCGTGGGCTCGCCGTATCCGTCCGCGGCGGTCTCAGCGCCGCCTGCGAGCGGATACGACCCGGCATCTGGATCGTGCAAATGGGGGGATGCCGACTCCCTCGTTCGGGTGGTCTTCGTCCGTCGACTCCGCTCTCGGAACTCCATTGCTTCGTGGACGGGGACAGAGACGGGAACGGCCGGGCACCGGATCCGACCAGGGTGCGGCGGCTGGACGAGGTGAAACTCGAACTCGACCTACTGCGTGCGCAGGCCGGGCGTCGGCACGGGCAAGCGCGCGTTGTCGCTGAGCGATCTGGTGAGTCTGGCGCGACACGAACTCGGACCCGAAACCTGTCTCGCAGCCAGAGGACGCCCCCGGACCGGTAACGGCCGGTCCCGGGACGCTACGGCGCCAGATGTACCTCGAACGCGCGGCGACGGCGGCATTGGTGGTAGCCGGTGTCGCCGTTTGGTCGCCGGTGCCTGCGCGGTAACCTACGCCGAGGTCGGGATCACCTGCAGTGCGCGCGACGTCCCGGTTGATCGGTGGATCCGGGTCCGGCTTCCGCTCGCCGACTGGATCTTCGAACCGTGCCTGCTCCCACGCGACCTGTCACATCTGACCCCCACACATAACTGAGCGGACCGGTCCGTTCACCAACAGACGAGGGTCTGACAGGACGGCGCAGCACCGTTGAGTCCTGCGGATGCGGAGCCCGTGATGAGGTTTCAACGCTCGCGCCGGTACTGGCCGGGAGTAATACCGAGTCGTCTCCGGAATACTCGGGTCATGTGACTCTGGTCCGCGAACCCGCAGGCGCTGGCGACTTCTCGCAGTGATAGCCTGGTTCGACGCAACATTGTTCGAGCCTGGGCGATCCGCTGTTGAAGAACGAATTCATGTGGTGTCGTACCGGTGGTGTTCCGAAATTGGCGCGAGAAGTGGAATCGGCTCAGCGCTATCGATCCTGCGAGATCCTGGAGCACGATGTTCTCGTGGAGGTTTTCTTGGACGTAGTCGCGTACGAGACGGACCTGCTGAAAAGTCAGACTATCGTTCGCACCCGGTTCGCGGAACTTAATCTGGGAGTGGCGTCGCAGGAGGTGCACCGCCATTTGACACGACAGCGAGTCCACCATCAACTGGCTGCCGACGTTACCCTGAGCCGCTTCGGAGGTTATTTGCGTCGCGGTGCGGTAAATGGCTGGGTCGTCGGCTTTCAATACATCTCGTAGGTCGACGTCGGACACCTCGCGGTCGTACATCTGACGACACGTCTCGGCGACCTCGTCCTGACTGAGGAAGACGAGCGCTACCTCGATGTCCTGTGACCACGCCCATCGTGAGTCCGCCGCACGCGTCATGAGGGACACATCGCCCGGGCCGAGGGCATCGCTCGACCAGTGTCCATCGATTCGACGGCGCATATCGGTGCGTCCGCGATGGTACGCCACAATCGTGTAATCCCGCACCGGCGGGACGTCAACGTCGGAACCGGTATACCGATAGCCGCGTACGTTCAACCCTCGCCACCCCTGATCGGGGTTACGTACCGTCAATTGCCCAGGCACCCAGATAGGCACCTCGTCGGGCGTGATCAGATCCGGTCCCATCGACTTCTCCGCCTCTCAGCTCAACTACGACATGCGATCAGGTCGGCACTGTTGGTAGCCAGTTTGTATCGAGCGTCGTGGTCGTCAGCGTTGCCGGCTTCTCGTTCAGCGCTACAGACTGTCACGGGCCATTTCCTAGCGCGTCACCGCACGTTCGTTCTACCACGTCGCCCGGGCCGGGGCCTTCGCTCAACCAGCGTCCATCGATCCGACGAATGGCGCATGCGATCCGACGAATGGCCCATGTCGCTGCGCCCGAGACGGTACGCCACGATCACGCAGTCCCGTTCCAGCGGGACTTCCACGTCGCTACCCCCTGGTCGGACTTGCGTACCGTCAATTGCCCAGGCACCTCGTCGGGCGTGATCAGATCCGGTCCCATCGACTTCTCCGCCTCTCAGCTCAACTACGACATGCGACCGGGTCGGCACTGTTGGTAGCCGGTTTCGTATCGAGCGTCACGGGCGTCAGCGCACGGATGTTCCACGCCACCGGCTTCTCCCTCGGCGCTACAGGCTGTCCCGAGCCATGTGGTCAGCGCGTTTGCCCCAGCGCGTCAGCACCGCACGTTTGTTCTACGTCTGCGCATCCTCGTTCAATCATTGCGGTCGCACGCTCATGCAGTGTGCTGAACCACCGGGCGGGCGCCTGGCGTTGCGGTCCTCCCGCGTCGCCTGCGTCACCTGTTGCGCAAGTGGACCAGGATTCCTGGACTGGTACTGACAGGAGATGAGGAGAGATGACCGCTGACCTCCGCTCCGTGGGCGCGAGTGCTGGCAACGCCAGCACAGGTTTCGCCCACCGGCTCCTCTTCTACACCGCCGCTGAGGAGTTTCTGGCCACCACCCTGCCATTCCTGCAGTGTGGCCTCGCCCATGACGACGCCCTCCTCGTGGTCACCAGCGAGGCCAACATCGGGCTCCTTCGTGATGCACTCGGCGGTAACGCCGATCTGGTTGACTTCGCCGACGCGGTCGATTGGTATCGCAACCCCGCACGGACGTTCGCCGCCTACGGCGGATACCTGGATGAACACCCCGACCAGTGCGTTCGCATCATCTGTGAACCGATCTGGCACGACCGCACCGAAGCTGAGATCAGGGAGTGGACCCAATACGAGTCGATGTGCAATGCGGTGTTCGCCGACTCCCCCGTATTGAGTATCTGCCCATACTACGTGCTTGGCCTCCGTGCCGAGATCCTGGTAAACGCCCTGCGAACGCACCCCGAGCAAGTGATCGGCACGACCAGCTTCCCCAACCACGCCTACACCGAACCAGCCGAGCTGGCTGCTGAATACCACCAGGAGGATTTACCGGAGCCACCGGCCTCGGCAACCACCATCTGTTTCGGCCAGCACGACCCTGCCACGCTGCGGCACCTCATCGCGGAACACGCTTATCGTGCGGGGATGGAGACCCAGCGGATCGCGGAACTGGTCCTCCTCATGAACGAGGCCCCCTACAATGCGGTCGAGCATGGTGGGAACCAGGGAACCCCGCGCATATGGTGTAGGGCGTATCATCTCGCCGGTGACGTCATCAGCCCGGCCGCGTGGCCCGGCGGTCCGTTCGCCGGCTACATGCGACGGCTTGCCAGGCGATGGTCAAGGCCTGCTCGGGCGTGGCCCACACCGCGGCGGCGTGGCGGCGGGGCTGGATGGGATTGGCCGGGATGAGGGTTCCTCGTCGGCGCCGGCACTCTCCCACCCGATCTCGGTCACGTGCATCCAGGATTAGCCTGACCTGGTTAGCCCGAGCTCGTCGACGGGACGTCTTCGGCCGAGCGCGTGGATGCCGGGCGCCGATTATCAATTCGTTCATTCATTTTGATCACATTAGAAACTAATTTCCGAGGTTGTTCGAAGTAGTCCATCACAATAATTCCGATGCGCCCCCTTGGGAGTCCCGAAAGATAGGCGTTGAGATACTTGTTTATGATTTTCGAATAGCGGCTCGACTTCATGCCGACCGCACTCGCAAACGCGATATAAAAATCCCCGAACTCGCCTCGTCGCGCTTCGTCTATGTGGGCGATCAAGCAGTCGTACTTATTATCTTCTCCGGGGTTGAGATAGCAGTCTTCGACATTGTAAATCAGGGTTTTATCGCTTCTGAAGTGCCGATTCTTTGGCCAGTGAGTGAAATCAGATCCGACATCTTCGGCGGCTTCGAACCTCCGAAGCAAGACGATCTTACCGCGAATCTCTCCCAATGTCGTCTCCGACGTGAGCGTATGATTGGTAACGACAGAGCCGTCATCAGGAAGGGGAGCGGGAAAATTGTAGAACAGTGAGGGGTCCTCGATATGTTGCCACGTTCTCGCCTTGAATGCGTCTTCGAACGAACTCGATCGAATCACCCAGTTCACCGGGTCCCGCCTGAACTTTCCAAAGGATTCAGAGGGGGCAAACCGGCCCAGAACGCTATCGAAGCGCTCTTCTTCCTTGACCGACATCAAAACAGCTTCGGTAGGGTGCTTTCTGAGGAAAGTGGAGCAAATGTCTAAAATGTCCGCGTAGCTCTTTTCCATGTGTACAGCATTGTGATGGGCAAAAAGGTTGTCCTGGTAGTGCGCGAGCCTGATGTCGAGAAAGCGTATCCCCGCAGTCAGTTGATCAGCGAGATCCAGGTTCTGGGTTTTGGCAAATCCAAGAGGTCCTTCGATGCTACAGGAATCATGGGTTCCCGGAATGCTCAGTGTTGTCACTCGAGTATCATCGGGAATGTCACGCATCCAAGAAGTATGAGAAATAATGTCGTCCACCGTTCACCTCCGGTAATCGGTCTCCGGGTGCTACCGTCCATCTTACATGCAGCTGTTGAGGCTCTATTTGTGTCAGTATCGGCAGTGCGGATGCGGATATGGGTGGTGTGGGTGGTGTGGGTGGTGTGGGCTTCAGGGTGCGGGTGCCGAGCAGGTCGTCTACGTCGCCGACCTGCGGCATCGCTGGACGGTGGCCGTCGGGCATGATCACTTCTCGGGTCGGCACTGGTCGCCGGCATCCTCCCCGGCCGTTTACACATGCAAACATGACATCGAGCTCGAGGAGTCGATCGAGGTCTGCGGCGACCAGTGGGTGCGTCTTCGGGAGCGCGCACCGGCTGCTGCCGCAGCGGCAGTACCCGGCGATGATCGCACGATGCTGATCAACATCAGCAAAGCCCCAGGCCAAACCGCGAATGAGATTCCCGAGCGGGAACCAGTCAGGGGCATTCTCCGGTGTCCGGCCAGGTCCGGCCGGATCCGGCCGTCGCCGGACATCTGCGCCGAATGTGTGCCCGCTCTGGGCCGAGGCCACATGGTCTGGTGACGTACGACCGACCAGGCTTCGCTGTCGATCGTGGCCTGCCGGAGTAGCCTGGCGGTATCGCTCCGGACTTCGGCGATAGTAAGCAACGACGTGCAGCGCGAGGCAAGTGAGCCCGCCGCGCCCTGGACGTCCCGCCAGGCGGTGCTGGCGCACCGCGACGAGGTTCAGGAGCAACTCGTGTCGAGATTTCGTCTTGATGCCGCCACCGCCGAAGGTGGCCGGGCGATACCGGCCTAGGCCCATGCCAGGGACGAGGGCACAGACCAGGGACGACACACAGGCACACGGTCGGACGCCCATCCGCTCCTTGGCGGTTCACTGCCGGTGCCGGAAGAGAGTCAGGAGCATCGTGATCACTGAGAATCAGGTAGACACAACGCGGACGGGAAACCACGAGTATGCCAACGACTGAGACGAAACCGGGCGACTCCGAGACGGACACCGGTGACCGAGCCGGCGTCACCTGCACCGTGTGTCCCCACCCGTGGGATGCCCACGACCGCATCGGAGTCCGGTACTGCGCCGCGACCGTCGCCGGAGCGCTCAGCCGAGGGTGCGTCTGCGTCGGCGACACCAAATAACGAGGACCCCCACTAACCTCGCGCTTCATCGTGATCGACCGGTGAGCGACATGCCGGGTGGGGTGCGCGAAAATGCCTGCACAACCCGGTTTGGGATCCGAGTTGTCGAAGCACGGATGGAAATATGCGGCCGGGCAACGGCCGTGATGTGGGAGTCTACCGGGGCGCGTGCCTCGGAGCTGCTCGGCGCCTGAAACCTGCACGGGCAACGTGACGAGCGCCGATCATATAGAGTGGATACGCCGAGGGCGCGCACCGTGCATGCTCAAGCTCGACGGTAAGAGAGCGGGAGCGTCAACGTGAGCCAGGATGATGGCACGCCTGCGACATCGGCGGGTGCGGATAACCGGAACGGTGCGGACGCTGGGCAGCGGGAGCTGCAGGACCTGCGCGAGCGGATGGGTGCAATCAAGGCAGAAGTCGCCGCTGATGTGGACCGTAAGTGGGGAACACCCTGGCGTACCCCGGATGTGTTCGACCTCAAGGTGCGAACGAGGCTGACGGGTCACACGGAGTACCGGTCGCTGCGGTTACGCGTCAAGGATGTCGAAGCCGCTCTTGCCGTGCAGCCGGACGCTGCAACCGAGAAGTCGGGCACATAGTTTTCATTCGCATTTCAGGGGCCATTTCAGGGGCACAGTGGCGTGAGATTCGGGCCCGCTCTGCTGCTGTGACCTGCGCATTCCGTGCCCCGGGGTCGACATCGAGGGGCCACAGATCAATCGAGGGGCCACAGATCAGGGGCCCCTAATCCTGAGCCAGCCGGAGCTCCCCGGCCGGCGATGTGGACGACGTGTTCGGTATCTCACCGGCTAGAGCGCCAGATGTGGGGTTTCGGGCTGGTAGGGTAAGAGGTGCGCACGCATTCTGGGACCGAATCTGGTCCGCGGGATGGCGGTGTGGCTGAGCTTCGAGTTCGCGCCGCTACCGGCGTCGACTATCTCCGGTGCGGTCCCCTGCTGGGTCCCGTGATGGTCGTCCTCGGATCGCCCGCAGGTATGGGCTGTTTCGTCGCCGGGCGGCCGGCATCCGAGCCGAGGCTGGATCAGCCAGAAGAGGAGCAATGAGCTCTTCGCTTTACGGAGCCCGATCGGCGCGAGTAAGTCGGTGACTTCGAGATTTGGCAACGTCGAAAACCTTTTAGGGGGAGGAGTCTGTCATGAAGCGGAAGGAAGATCGGCGAGCGGTTCCCGGAGGCACGGACAGCATGGGTCCCGCCATCAACTCCGGCGGTTACCAGGAAATCAATGGGCTCGTCCCTGCCGATAGCAAAGCGACCCAGGGGGACCGTCAACTCGAGAACGTCGCCGCGCCTGACCATGGCGGGGCGACGTTCTCGCCTCAGGTCCTTGACCTTCGCCGGTAACGTCTCGGCCTACCCCCAGCGACGCGGAAATCCATAGTGGAAGATGACGGGATGACCCGCGATGAGCTGACCACGACCGCGGCCATGCTGCGTCGGCTGATGGACGTCATCGACAGCGCCGAGAGTATCCGGCGGGTGGTGCCCCGCACGTTGCGAGTGAGCGCCGCGCTGGGCTGGCGACTACTGATCGTCGTGGCGGCGCTCTATGTGGTCGGCATCGTCACCAGCTACCTGGCGACCCTCGTCGTCCCAGTCGCGATCGCCCTGTTGCTGGCCGCGTTGCTGGCCCCCGCCGTGGGTTACCTGGTCGCACACAAGGTCCCCCGTGGCTTGGCCACCGCCGTGGTCCTGGTGGGCGGGCTGGCCGCGCTCGGCGGAGTGCTCACCTTCGTCATCATCACGTTCATCAACGGCCTGCCCGCCCTGCAAACGCAGCTCTCGCACAGCGTCGACAGCATCGTCAGCTGGTTGACCACGGGCCCGTTCCACCTGAGCCAGGCGCAACTTCAGACCATCCGCGACAAGCTCATCGCGGCACTGAACGCCAACCAGGCCGGCATTACCGCCGGCGCCCTGACCACCGCCACGACCATCAGCGAGACCTTCGCTCAGATCCTGCTGGTGCTGTTCACGCTGATCTTCTTCCTGTACGACGGCGCGGGAATATGGCAGTTCCTCATCCGCGCCGCGCCCCACAAGGTACGCACCCGGCTCGACATCGCCGGTCACCGCAGCCAGTCCGCCCTGGTCAGCTACGCCCGAGCCACTGCCGCCGTGGCCGTCGTCGACGCCACAGGCATCGGGATAGGACTGGCCATCCTCGGCATCCCGTTAGCCGTTTCCCTGGCCGCCCTGGTCTTTCTCGGCGCCTTCATCCCCATCATCGGCGCGGTATTGGCGGGTGGCGTCGCCGTCCTCATCGCACTGGTCACCAAGGGCCTGGTTTCCGCGCTGGTCGTGCTGGGCATCGTCATTGCCGTGATGCAACTGGAAAGTCACGTACTGCAACCCCTGCTGCTCGGGCGAGCCGTCAATCTCCACCCGCTGGCCGTGGTCCTGGCCATCGCCGCGGGGCTGCTCACCGCAGGCATCGTCGGCGCCCTGCTGGCCGTACCCCTTCTCGCCGTACTCAACTCCGGCATCCGCTCCCTGCGCAGCGAAGCCGGCGACCCCCTGCAGCCCGTCGGTGACCCCCTGCTGGCCACCGACGCCCACGTCGACCAGCCCGAAGAATCCGAGCCCGATCAACCATGAACGGGGTCACATTTCATGATCGAGTCAGCGGGCCGGCCCGTGCTACTCTGCCAAGGGCGGTCACCGTTCACCATCGCAGGTGTCGTGGGTTTTCCGCCGCCACGCTGAATTCAGCGTTCAACCGCAGGACCGTGCCGTAGACCTGTCCAGGTCCTGTCCGAGGTTCTGGTTCACCCTCCTCGCGCGAAAGCGTGCGGTCGACTGGCACGCGGTCGGCCTTGAGCAGATCTTGTCCGCGTGAGGTCGGCGTGCATTTTTCGGCGCCTCGGCCGTCTTCTTGGAAAGGCCGTCATCTATGGCTCGTACCTACGGTTTCCTGAGCACCTATCCGCCGACGCAGTGCGGGCTGGCGACGTTCAGCTCCGCGCTGCTGCGACATCTCACGGCCCTTGCGCCGGGCAGTTGGGGCGGGGTCGTCCGCGTGCTCGACGGCCGCGTGCTCGACGGCCGCGTGCTCGACGGCCGCGTGGACGGTCCCACCCGGTCCACCGGTCCCGAGGTCGTCCATCATCTGATGAACGGAGTCCCCGGCGCCGTTGACGACGCGGCCGAGGCGCTCAACCGGTTCGACGTCGCGGTCGTGCAACACGAGTACGGCATCTACGGCGGCCGTGACGGTGCGGACGTCGTCGATGTGCTTGACGGCCTCCGTGTCCCGATCATCCTGGTGCTGCACACCGTGTTGGCATTTCCCACTCGGGGCCAACGGCGGGTGCTCAACGACGTCGTCGACCGCGCGGACGTGGTCGTCACCATGTCCGAGACCGCCGCCCACCGGCTGCTCGACGACTACACCGTCGAGCAGCCGGACAAGGTCGTGGTCATCCCGCACGGCGCCCTCACCGGCAGGCCATCGGCCCCAGCCCGGCGAGCGGGTCGCCGGCCGGTGATCCTGACCTGGGGACTGCTGGGACGCGGCAAAGGCATCGAGTGGGGCATCGAGGCGCTCGCCGGTCTCCGCGACCTCACCCCGACACCGCTTTACCTCGTCGCAGGCCAGACCCATCCGCGGGTGCTGGCGCACGAGGGCGAGGCGTACCGGGACAGCCTGCGCTGCACAGCCGCCGCCTTCGGTGTCGCCGACTTGATGGAGTTCGACTCAACCTACCGGGACGTCGGAGCGCTGATGGACCTCATCAACCAGGCGGACGTGGTGCTGCTGCCCTACGACTCCTCCGAGCAGGTCACCTCCGGGGTCCTCATCGAGGCACTGGCCGCACTGCGGCCCGTGGTTGCGACCGAGTTCCCCCATGCGAGCGAGCTCCTCGCCGGAGGGACCGGCCTACTCGTCGCGCACCGCGATCCCGCCGCGATCACGAGGGCGCTCCGTCGGGTCCTGACCGAACCGGGACTGGCCGCACATATGACACGCAAGGCCGCGCGACTCGCGCCCACGCTGCGCTGGCCGGCCGTGGCCGCACGTTACCGGGAGCTGGCGGAGAGCCTGGTTGCCGCCCGCGCCCAGATCGCCATATGACCATCGTCGACGCGAGCTTCGACCAGCTACGAAGACTCACCGACGACACCGGGCTGCTCGAGCACGCCATGGGTGCCGTGCCACGCAGGCAACACGGCTACTGCCTCGACGATGTCGCCCGCGGACTGGTGGTCGTATGCAGGCAGCAGGCACCAGCAGACGATCTCGCCGAGCTGACCGCGCACTACCTCGCCTTCATGGCGCACGCGCAGGCCACCGACGGGCGCTTTCACAACCGGCTGGGATACGACCGGCAGTGGCAGGACCTACCAGGGCTGGGCGACTGGTGGGGCCGGGCCCTGTGGGGTCTGGGAACCGCAGCGGTCCGCGGCCGTGATTCGTGGATCCGGGCCGCGGCGTTGGCCTGTTTCGACACCAGCGCCCACCACCGGCCGCCGTCGGTCCGCTCGATGGCCTTCGCTGCGCTCGGCGCCGCCGAGGTCCTCACCACCCAGCCCGATCACCACCTCGCCATGACGTTGCTCGCTGACTCGGCCTCGCTCATCGCCGGACCACGACCGCACACCGAGTGGTACTGGCCCGAGCACCGGCTCCACTACGCCAACGCCGTGCTGCCCGAAGTACTGATCGCCGCCGGAAACGCCCTGGACGACAAGAGACTTCTGGATGAGGGCCTGGAGCTGCTCGGCTGGCTGCTCGCGACCGAGACCTTCGACGGTCACCTGTCGCCCACGCCGGTCGGCGGGTGGCGCATCGGTGAACCACGCCCGGCGTTCGACCAGCAACCCCTCGAAGCGGCGGCCATCGCCGACGCCTGCACCCGAGCGTTCCAGCTCACCGGGGACAGGCGATGGATCGACGGGGTCCGGCTGGCCGTGGGCTGGTTCCTCGGCGACAACGACGCCCGAACCCCTATGCACGACCCCCGCACCGGAGGCGGATACGACGGGCTCGAGCCCCACGGGCGTAACGAGAACCAGGGCGCGGAATCGACGCTCGCGTTGATCTCCACCCTTCAGCACAGCCGACAGCTCGTCAGGGAGATCCGTTGAACGCCCAGCACGACCAGGTCGCCGACATCGTGACCCGGGCACCGCTGCGGCTGTGGCCCGACTCCCAGCGGGTGATCACCAAGATGTTCGTGCCAGGTGAAGAACGCCCCGAGCACGAATCCCGGTCCGCCGCCGTGATCCGGCGTGTGATGGCTCTGGACGAGGAGACCGTGCGGGACGCACTACGGCGCACCATGCGGCTGTTCGAGGGACGCCACCGCCACCTCGAGAACACCTTCTCCGAACACTTCGACAGCGTCAGCCATCGGCTCTCCCGGGAAACCGAGCTTTCGCCCCAGCGTCGACTGCTCATCGGCGCGTACTTCACTCACGAGTACTCCGTGGAGTCCGCGGCGCTGTGCAACCCGTCCATGGTCACCCACCCCGACCAGAGCGGGTTGGCGCCCGGCCAGGTGCGCTTCGTGATGAGCGTGCGAGCCGTCGGCGAAGGTCACCTGTCCTCGATCGAGTTCCGCACCGGAGTGATCGACCACGGTGGTCAACTCCAGGTCGACACCCCTCGCCGGTTCGTGACCACGGGACGATCCCACCCACCCGTCTACGAACGGGCGCTGTTCGAGGGCAAGCTCGCCGAGTTCGGACACGACGACGAGATCTGCGCCGTACTGCACCGGCGCCTGCCTGCGCAGTTCACCGGAGCCGAGCTCGAAGAGATGCTCGACGCCCTGCACCCACAGCTCCTGGCGCGCCAGGAAGCCCACCGCACCATCGAACGGATCCACTGGATCGCCGCCTGCAATTATGTCTCCGAGTTCCCGCCGGACACCACGATCAGTGAGCGTGTGCTGTGGCCCGCCGGCCCCGCGGAGCGCCACGGCATGGAGGACGCCCGGTTCGTGCGCTTCGCCGAGGATGACGGGACCAGGACCTACTACGCCACCTACACGGCGTTCGACGGTGGCACAGTGGCACCACAACTGGTAGAAACCCAGGACTTCCGTACCTTCCACATCTCTCAGCTGACCGGATCGGCCGCACGGAACAAGGGAATGGCGCTGTTCCCCCGGCGAGTGGGCCACAGGTTCATGGCACTGTCCCGTGGCGACGGCGAGAGCACGGCCATTGTGGCCTCCGACGACATCCGGTCGTGGGGCCAGCCCCGTACTCTGCAGACCCCCGATCGGGCCTGGGAGCTCATCCAGGTCGGCAACTGTGGTTCACCGATCGAGACCACTGAGGGCTGGCTGGTGCTCACCCACGGCGTCGGGCCCATGCGCGTCTACTCCGTCGGTGCGCTTCTGCTCGACCTCGACCACCCTCAGCAGGTACTTGCCGCTCTCCCCGACCCGCTGCTGAGTGCCAACGCAGTCGACCGCGACGGATACGTGCCCAACGTCGTGTACTCCTGCGGGGGCCTGCTGCACGAGAACATCCTGGTGATCCCCTACGGCGCGAGTGACACGACCATCGGCATCGCCACGGTCCCGCTGACCGAGCTACTGAACCGGATGGTGCCTGCACCGCGACCAAGGCCGGGTCGGCCCCGCCGGCCCGGTCGACGAAGTGCATGGTGACGGTGTCACCGTTACATTTCTTCAGCGATCGTGTTGAGGAACTCTCTTGTGTCACCGGCCGGCTGGGCCTCGACACAGAGGCGTTCCATGACCGCCGCGTAGTGGTCGACATCCTCTGCCTTGCCCAGGTAGAGGGCGCTGGTGAGTTGTTCGAGGTAGACAATGTCCGGAACATCGGGCTCGGAGAATCGCAGGATCGTGAATGGGCCGCCCGCTGCGGCGTGCCCTCCGGATCGGAACGGCACAATCTGTAACGTGATGTTCGGCAGCGTGGCCACCTCGATCAGGCGGCGCAGCTGTGCGCGCATCACCTGCACGCCGCCGAGCGGCCGCCGCAACGCGGACTCGTCCATCACCGCCCACAGACTGGGCGCCTGGGGCCGGGTGAGGAGCTCTTGCCGTTCCATTCGCAGACCGACCCGGCACTCGATCTCCTCATCGGACTCGCCTGGATGGCCCAGCCGCGCGACGGCACGAGCATAGTCCTCGGTTTGGAACAGGCCCGGCACGAACTGGACTTCGTAGCTGCGGATGATCGAGGCAGCCTGTTCCAGTCCGACGTACGTCTCGAACCAGCTCGGCACCACATCGCCGTAGCTGTGCCACCACCCGTGCGCGTTGGCCTGCCGGGCAAGCCCGAGCAACGCCGACCGGTCCACCCCGTCGTCGACGCCATAGAGCGTGAGCAGATCGACCACATCGCGGTCCTTGAAACCCACCCGCCCCAACTCCAGGCGGCTGATCTTGGCATGGGACGCCCGGATCGCCTCGCCGGCGGCCTCCCTGGTTATCCCGGCCGCCTCCCGTAACCGACGCAGGTGGGTCCCCACCACGATGCGCAACACTGTCGGGCCGCCACCCGGTCGAGTATCCATACTGCTCACCGAGGGGGTCCGACCCGGCTCAGCTCTGGTCACGGTGTGCTCCTGGGAGTGAAGTGTGGGGTCGAGTGTCGCACTTCCGAGTCCAAGCTGGCGACCCTCGGCGACAGCAGCACCCGTGGCCCCCGAGACCGCTACGTATTTCGTCCCGGACACTGCCTGAGCGTGAGCGGCGATGCGGTGATGACCCCGGCCCCTGTCAGGGGGCTGCTGGCGGTTCCTAGACTAGCCCTCGTTGGAGGGAGTAGGTCGATGGCTGGCTGGGCAGAGCGGGCATCCAGGGATGTCGACATCAGGACGCCGAACCATGCGCGGGTGTACGACTGTTTTCTTGGTGGTAAGGATAACTTCGCAGCCGATCGGCTGGCCGCTGAGAAGATCGCGGCGGTAGCGCCGGATACCCGCCTGCTGGCTCGGGCCAACCGGGGGTTCCTGGTCCGCGCGGTGCGGTTGATCGCCGAGTCGGGTATTCACCAGTTCATCGATCTCGGCACGGGTATCCCGACTTCGCCGAGCGTGCACGAGGTCGCCCGTGATCTTGATCCAGCTGCCCGGGTGGTCTATATCGACAACGACCCGGTGGTAGCAGCTCATAACGCCGCCCTGCTGGCGAACGACGACGGTTTGATTTCCATCATGGGGGACCTACGGCAACCGGAAGAGATCCTTGCCGATCGCAGGTTGCGGACGGTCATCGACTTCGACGAGCCGGTCGGTTTACTGTGCGTGGCCGTACTGCACCTCGTTACCGATGAACAGGATCCGGCCGGGATCGTGGCCAGGTTCGCGGAACACATGGCACCGAGCAGCCATATCGCGGTCTGCCAGTTCTCGGCTGATAGCGACTCCACAGGGATCACGCAATTTGAGGAGATCTACGCGAACGGCCCGATCAGCGTGACTTTCCGGCCCCGCGACCAGATTCTGCACTTCTTCGATGGCCTTGAGCTTCTCCCCCCCGGTGTGGTCGAGGTGGAGGACTGGCGACCTGATACGCAATCCTTCGCGACGCGCTTGAAGATAGTCGGCGGGGTCGGTCGCAAACGCTGAGGGCTCAGGACCTGGTCGGCCCGCACAGCGGTCCGTTCCGCACGTTGCCGAGGGCTTGACGCAGCGCTCGGCGCACGAACACCTCTGTCATGTGGCGTTTGTAGTGCGCCGAGCCCCGGGAGTCGGAGGTGGGCGAGGTCGACGACCGGACCGCGGCGGCCGCCACGGCGAAAGCCGCCTCGTTCGCTCGCCGGCCGCGCAAGGCGGTCTCCGCCTCCAGGGCGCGCAGGGTTGTGGGCCCGGCACCGGCGAGTGCGATGCGTACGTCGTGCACCCGTTCCCCGGCGGCATCCAGGCTCAGCCAGATGGCCACGCCTATGGTCCCGTAGTCGGCCACGGTCCGCGGCAGGTATTTGAGGTAGACTGCGGTGCTTGTGGGCGGCAGGAATGGGACGTGGATCTGGGTGATGATCTCGTCAGGGCGGGCGGTCGTGGTGAGGTAGTCGGTGAAGAAGCCCGCTAGTGGAATGGTCCGGCTCCCGCTGCTGCTCGACAGCTCGACGCTGCCGTCGAGCGTGGTCAGGACCGCCGGAAGGTCCATCAGCGGATCACCGAGGGCCAGGTTTCCGCCGATGGTGGCCTGGTTGCGGATGCGGATCGTAGCGACCTGCGCCAAGGCCTGACCCAGACCGGGGAACCGCTCGGTGAGCAGGGGCGAGGTTTCGAGATCACGAAGCGTCGCCGCGGCCCCGATGCGAAGGCCACCGTCGTTCTCGCCCACGGTGGCGAGGCCGGGCACGCGGTGCAGGCTGACCAGGACGCGGGGGCTGACGAGCCGGCGTTTCATGAGCAGCAGCAGAGTCGTGCCGCCGGCCAGCACCTTGGCGTCGTCGCCGTATTCGGTGAGGATGGCGGCAGCCGCTGAGAGCTCCGAGGGCGTCCGGTAGTCGAAGTCGATCATCGGTCGGACTCGATCGGGGAAGGGACGGCGGTAGTTGGTGACCCACTCATCTGGTGCTGTGCCGCGGCCATGATCGCCTCAATGATCTTGTAGTAGCCGGTGCAGCGGCAGAGGTTGCCGGTCATCCACTCGCCGGCCTGCTCCGCGGAGGGGTTCGGTGTCCGGTCCAGCAGCGCCCGGGCTGCGATGATCTGCCCAGGCGTGCAGATGCCGCACTGGAAGCCCCCGTACTCGATGAAGGCCCGCTGCACCGCGTCGAGTTCGCCGTCCCGGGCCATACCTTCGATCGTCGTGATCTCTTTGCCATCGGCCATGACGGCCAGTACGAGACATGAGCTGATCATGTTTCCGTTGAGCAGCACCGTGCACGCTCCACAGACGCCGCAGCCGCAGCCTTCCTTCGTGCCGGTCAGGCCCAGGTCGTAGCGGAGGAAATCCAGGAGCAGACGCCCCGGGGGCACCTCGAGCTCATGTTCCTCGCCGTTCACCCTCAGCCGGACGGTAGTCACGCCGGCCCCTCCCGGGACGGGACCGACTCCACCCGATCCGGATGCAACGCCCGCCACACTCGCTCCGCCGTGATCGGCGTCTGCTTGATCCGGACACCGACCGCGTCGTGGACGGCGTTGGCGATCGCTGGGGCGGTGGCGGCCACCGCGTACTCGGCGATGGGCCGGGCACCGAAGGGACCCGGGCCGGCCTTGTCCTCGATGAGCACCTTGGTCAGCGGGGGGACGTCGCCCGCCGAGGGGATCTTGTACTCACCGAAGTGCCCGTTCATGACCTGACCGTCCGCCATGCGGATCTCTTCCGTCAGCGCGAAGCCAAGCCCCTGGATGACGCCCCCGTCGACCTGGCCTTCCACCATCAGTGGGTTGATCATCGTGCCGGGGTCGTTGCACGTCGTGAGCCGCAGCACACTCACCTGGCCGGTCTCCGGATCGACTTCGACCTCGGCCACCTGCGCGGAGAAGCACTCGGTATCGGCCTCGTCGCCGGGGTGAAGGTACTGCCCGACGACGACGAAGGGGCCGTCGCCGGTGAGCGCCCGGGCCAGGTCCGCGAAGCTCAGCACCCGGCTGGTGCCTGCATGCGTGAGCGTCCCGTCCGCCAGCTCTATCTCCTCTGGCCTGACCCCGAAGCGCCCGGCCGCGGTCTCCTTGAGCTTGCCGGCCAGGTCCGACACCGCCTGGGTGACCGCCCGCCCGTGGATGTAGGTGTGCCGCGAGGCGCCCAGACCCATGTCCCACGGAGATTCGTCGGTACTGCCGGTGAGGATCTCGACGGAGTCGATCGGCAACGTCAGGACCTCGGCGGCCACCTGTCGCAGCATGGTGTGGGCGCCGACACCGGCATCGGGGACGCCGGTACGCACCGCCACCGTCCCATCGGGCAGCAGCATCGCGATGGCCACGGAGAAACCGGTGCCGAGCTTCTGGTTACTCACCGCCAGACCCCGCCCCACAGTGGGCCGCGACGTGGGTTCCCGCCACCCGGACGCCTCGATCACCGCGTCCAGCACGGCATGGAACTGCAGGTCGCTCTTGCGGTGTCCGGCCGCCGACAGCTCACCGTCGACGAGCAGGTTCCTGCGCCGCAGCTCATAGGGATCGAGCCCGAGCGCCTCCGCGACGATATCCATCTGCGACTCGAGGGCGAAGATCACCTGTGGTTCGCCCGGTGCCCGCATGTAACCGGCGGGCACGTGGTTGGTATAGACGCAATAGGCGTCCATGAACACGTGCTCGAACCGATACCCACCCCCGAGGTGGCGGGGGCCGACCAGGTGGACCTCGGGGCGTGGCTTGTAGGCGGCGTAGGCCCCGCCATCGAAGACGGCCTCCGCCCGGTGCGCGACCAGCCTGCCGTCGCGACGCACACCGGTCTTCATCCGGACGACGGAGCCGTGCCTGGTGCTCCCCCCCAGAAACTCCTCGTCATAGTCCATGGCGACCCGCGTCGGACGGCCCGTTTCCCGCGCGAGATAATATGCGATCGGCGCATCACGGAGGTCGCCCTTGCCGCCGAAGTCCCCGCCCAGACGGATGAACTCGAAGATGACATCCTCTTCCGGTATGCCGACGGCTTGCGCCAGCCATGCCCGGGCCGGGAAGGGATTCTTGTGCGTCATCCACACATGCACCCGCCCGTCTCGGCCGATATCCACCGTCGACGCCGAGGGCTCGATGTACCCCTGATGGGTCGGCGGGGTTCGGAACTCGTTTTCGACGACGATGTCCGACTCGGCGAACCCCTTCTCGATGTCACCGTGGCGCCAACTCACATACGACTGGCCGTTGGTTATGTCGTCGGGGATGACATGCGGTATCGGCCAGTTCGGCGGAGGGTCCGGCACATAAGTGTAGGAGTGCACCTGCGGATGCAGCACAGGAGCACCGGGCCGCATCGCCTCGTCCGGCTCGAAGACCGCCGGGAGCGGCTCGTAGTCCACGCTGATCAGCCCGAGGGCACGGTGTGCGATATCTGGTGAGTCGGCGGCGACGGCCGCCACCCGATCACCGATGAACCGTACGACATCCCGAGCGAGAACAGGCAGGTCACGAAACATCCGGCCGACCATCGTCACGGGAATGTCCCGGCCGGTCAGCACCGCGTGCACACCGGGCAACCGCCGGGCCCTGGACACGTCAACCGAGACGATTCTCGCATGCGGATGTGGGGAACGAAGGGTCTTCCCCCAGAGCATCCCCGGCAGGATCACATCCGCGGCGTACTTCTCTGCTCCGGTAACCTTGGCCGGCCCCTCGATGCGCGGAACACGACATCCAACGTAGGTCACGACTGTTGCCTCTCGCCTCAGCGAATCGAGGGCGCGCGTCTCCCCGCGTAGCGCAATTCCGGACCTGCTGAGCCGGACACGCCGCTAGACGCTCATATGGTCTCAAGTGCCCCGGGCAGCCTAGGAGCGGTACCTCAGGAAGGTCAAGAGGCCATTCGCGCGAATCTGGCCAGACAACCTAGCCGGTGGGCGGAGCCTGCTGCTGGCGGATGTGCTCTCGAATCCGGACCACGAGCACCTCATTGGCTGCGTGGTTGTCGTGGTCCCAATTCCGTTGCATCTGGTCGACCAGGGCCGCGAGGCGGTTCGGAGGAATAAGAACGTACTGCTCGTCCTGATCGTCACTGTCAGGGATGAGTTCACGGGTCATCGAAGGCGCCTCCGATGTCTGAGCCGAGGTTCGGGCCCCGGTGGGTGCCACAGAGTGGGCAACAGCGCGCGGGCATTCCAGCGGCGTCAGTGCCGGACGGTGACCGAGTAGCCGCCGTGGTCGGCTGCGTCCGGCAGAACGTCGACGGTGCGATTCGCGGGCATCCGGCTGCTCGCCCATGAGGTGTCCCCTCCCTGCGCTGGGCGGCTCCACTGCCCGGTCGTGCCGGGCAATCGGAACCAAAGCACGGATGAACTACGGTCCCAGACGTGCCGCACCGATGCAAGAACACGTGCACGCTCATATGTTCGTGCAATGGGTGTCACGGGTCCAGTCATCCTGTGCTGACGACGGACAGCGGTAGTGGCCGTCCGACGAGGCTGCGCCGGACGACGGGCAGCGCGGCGGCGATCTGGACGAGTTCTCTCGCGGACGCCGAGGCGGGCTGGCCGACCACGACAGGGACACCACGGTCGCCCGCCTCGCGCAGGGCGAGATCGAGCGGTACCCGACCGAGCAGCGGCGCGTCCGCCTCCTGGGCCAGCAACATGCCCCCTCCGGCACCGAACATCTCGTCGCGACGCCCGCAGTGCGAGCAACAGGTGGCGCTCATGTTCTCCACCACGCCTGCCACCGGCATGCCCAGCTCGCGGGCCATCCGAAGCACCCGGGCAGCCACCGAGTGGGCCGCGAGCTGAGGGGTGGTCACCGCGAGCAGGGCGGCATCGGGCACCAGCTCCAGCAGTGCCAGGGTGACGTCACCGGTGCCGGGTGGCAGGTCGATGAGCAGTACGTCCGGCTCGGCCCAGTGCGTGTCGGTGAGGAACTGCTCCAGGGCCTTGTGCAGCATGGGCCCTCGCCACACCACCGGCTGGCCCTCGGGCACGAGGAAGCCCACCGACATGAGCGCGACGCCGTGCGCCTGCAGCGGCATCATCAGGCCGCCGACGGTGACCGGGTTGTCCCACACCCCGAACAGCTGGGGCACCGAGTAGCCCCAGACGTCGGCGTCGAGCACCCCGACACGCTGCCCGGTGGCGGCGAGCGCGGCGGCCAGGTTCGCGGTGATGGTGGACTTGCCGACTCCGCCCTTTCCGCTGGCCACGGCATATACCCGGGTGCGGCTGCCGGAACCGCCGGTGACCGGGCGGGTGCTCGTGCGCAGCCGCTCGGCGAGCTCAGCGCGTTCGCGCATCGCCAGCTCACCGAACTCGACGTGGACCTCGAGTACCCCTGGCACCGCGCCCGCAGCGGTGCTCACGTCGGCGCGCAGCTGCCCGGTGAGCGGGCAGCTCGCCGTGGTCAGCCGCACGGTGGCGTACACCCGGCCCCGCCGGTCGACCCGGACGTCGCCGAGCATGCCCAGCTCGGCGAGCGGGCGGCGGATCTCGGGGTCGAGCACCGCGCCGATGGCGGCGCGCAGCACTGTGAGGTCGACCGCTGTCCGCTGTCCCGGCTTCCGCACGGCTACTGCCCCCCTCCGGCGTCGGGTACCCGGAAGGCGCGGCGCCGCGGTTTCACCGGGCGCATGAGGAACTCGGGGCGACGCAGGCCACCGGGCCCGCGCCGTGGTGGGGCCATGGCCAGCCACTGCTGGTAGACGTCGGTGGAGCGCCGCGCGTCGACGTAGACGTCGCCGTAGCGGTCGCCGGGGCGGGCGGGCTCCATCCGGACCTTCTGCAGCCAGCAGTGCATCCCCGACCAGGGATCGGGTTGCACACCGAAGGCCAGGTTCTGGTGCACGCCGGGGTCGGTCCACCAGATCCGCTGCGAGTCCGGGTCATCGGAGGCGAAGGGCGCGACGCCGCCGCGATAGCGCAGCAGCCAGGACTGCGGCCCGTCGGGGTGGGTGATGTCGACCAGTCCGCTGACCCAGCGGCTGCCCTCGGTGTCGTGCAGCCGCCACCGTCCCATGTGGTGCGACAGCGCACACACGCCGGGCCGGATCCCCTCGGTGACCCAGACCCGGGCCACCAGGTAGCCGATCGAGGTGCTCAGCCTTACCAGGTCCCCGGTGCTCATCCGATGCCGGGCGGCGTCGCGGGAGTTGAGCCACAGCGGGTGGGTGTTAGAGATCTCGTTGAGGTACTTGGCGTTACCCGACCGGGTGTGGACCAGGGTGGGCAGCCGGAAAGTCGGGACCAGCACGAGGTCACCGGCCTCCAGGTCGATCTCCCCGCGAGCCACGTGGGAGCGGATGTAGCCGGGGGTGGCGTGCTCCTCCCAGCCCCAGTCGGCCATCGTCGTGGCGTACACCTCGAGTTTGCGTGAGGGTGAGAGCCAGCCGGCGGTGGCCGTGCCGTCCTCGTGGCGCACCCCGACCGCGCCTGCCTCGCCGATCAGCGGCGGTACCGAGTCGTCGGTGGTGGGTGTGCGCAGCACGCCGGCGGCGTCGGGCTCGGCCCCGGCGAGCTCCTCGGCGGACAAGGGCCGCTCGTCCTGACGGTAGAGCTGGTCGGCGATTTCGACCACGCCGTAGCGGCGCATGTACGCCAGCGGGCTGAGCCCCTCGGCGGCGGCCTTCTCCGGCAGTCCCGGCACCTGGTTCTCGAAGATCCAGCGGTAGTACTCCTCGACGGTGACCTTCGCGCCGTCGCGGTAGGGGGACTCGAAATACCGCCGGATCCCCAGCGCGCCGTCCGGGTCGATCCGCCAGGACAGCTCGAACCAGAACTCGTTCTCCTCCCACACTTCGCCCGGGTTCGCGTCCCGGGTGTCGCCGACCGGGCGGCCGAGCTTCTCCATCGCGACTCGGCGCACCGGCTGGCGGAATCCCAGCCACTTCGCGGCGTGCGTCTCGAAGGAGTGCGTGTCGTGTCGTTCGGCGGAGTGCCCCATCGGGAGCACGTAGTCGGCGAACTCGGCGGTCTCCGACCAGTTCGGGGTCAGCGCGACGTGCAGCCCGACGGCGTCCTCGTCGGACAGTGCCCGCATCCAGGCGAAGCCGTCCGGGCAGGTCCAGATCGGGTTGAACACCCTGGAGAAGTAGACCGCGAGCCTGCCGCGGCCCTCGGCGAGGAAGTACGGCAGCAGAAACGACATCTCGTTGCAGCTCATCGGGTACTCGGCGGGCCACGCGAGCTCGTTCCAGTGCTCATGCGCCTGCGGCATGGCGGGCCCGTGCGGGATGAACTTGTTCCACCCGTTGGGGCTGGTGCCGCCTTCGGTGCCGATCGCGCCGGTCAGCGCGAGCACGAACCACAACGCGCGGGCCACCTGCCAGCCACCCAGGTTCCCAGCCGCCGCCGACCGCCAGATATGTGCGGCGAGTCGATGGTCACACTGCGCGATCAGGCGGGCCAGCTCGGCCAGCTTGGTGGCCGGGACCTGGGCCTCCTCGGCGGCGAACTCGAAGGTGAAGTGCGCGTAGTCGGCCTCAAGACGGTCCAGGAAGGACTCGAAGGTGGCCTCGGCCTCGGGGTGGCGGCGTTGCAGGTAAGTCTGCCAGTTGAACCAGCGCCGCAGGTAGGGCTCGTCGATCTGCCGGGTGCGCAGCAGGTGGGCCGCGACCGCGAGCAGGATGGCCGCCTCGCTGCCCGGCCACGGGGCGAGCCACAGGTCGGCGTGGCTGGCGGTGTTGGACATCCGCGGGTCGATCACCACGATCTTCGCGCCGGACTGCTTGCCCTCCATGATCCGCTGCGCATGCGGGTTGAAGTAGTGCCCGGTCTCCAGGTGGCTGGACAGCAACAGGATGACCTTCGCGTTCGCGTGGTCCGGCGAAGGGCGGTCGAACCCACCCCACAGGGCCATCCCGAACCGGGCGCCCGAGGAACACACGTTGGTGTGGCTGTTGTGCCCGTCCACTCCCCAGGCCTGCAGGAACCGCTCGGCGAACCCGTCCTCGCCGGGCCGTCCGACGTGGTACATGACCTCCTCGTGGCGCCCGTCGACGATGGCCTCGCGGATCCGGGTCGCGATGTCGTCGAGCGCGGTGTCCCAGCTGACCTGCTCCCACTGGCCGCCGCCGCGCGGCCCGGTGCGGCGCAGCGGGTGCAGGATGCGCTCCGGGTCGTCGAGTTGGTTGACCGTGGCCGGGCCCTTGGCGCAGTTGCGCCCCCGCGACCCGGGGTGTGCCGGGTTGCCCTCCAGCTTGCGGATCGACAGGTCGTCCTTGTCGACGTAGGCCAGCAGCCCGCAGGCCGACTCACAGTTGAAGCACGTGGTCGGGATCAGCATGTAGGAGTGCGGCACCTTGCGCGGATGGGCCTTGGCGTCGTACTCGACGTGATGGTCCCAGTCCGAGACCGGCGGGAAGTTGCGCAGCTTCTCGTGGCGCCGTTCGCCCGGCAGCACCCGTGGTGGCGGGCCTGCGGGGTCCGCCACCACGGGTGCGGTGGCGGGGGCCGGTTCGGGAACGGAGTGGGTCACGGGCGATGCCGCCTCCTGTGGTGGCCGGGTGGTCAGCGGGTCAGGACAGCGGGATGTCCTGACCCGCGCGGACGAAGACACTCTCGTAAGCCAGCAGCGCGACCTGGACGGCGAGACCGGCCAGCGCGACCAGCACCACCGCGCCACCGGTCCACCCGGGCACGGCGAGGGCAACGGCCACCAGCGCGATGAGCACCCCGACCGACCAGAACAGCCGGGCGTATCGCCCGCGCACGACCAGGTGTGCCGCCGCGGCGACGTGTGCACCGGAATGCCGCCCGCCGTATTCGAGCAGCAGCATGAGCACGTGCAGGACGGTGGCGAGCACCAGGCTCCGCGCGATCAGCGCGGTCGCACCCGCCGCGGGCTGGCTCGCCGGCGCGGCCACCGCGAGCGCCCCGGCGCCGACCATCACGGCCTGCACGATCAGGTGCCAGAACAACAGCGGGGACTGCCACAGGTCCCGGCCCTCGGCCTGCCCGAACAGGAACCCGGTATAGCCCGCGGCCAGCGCGGCGGCGGGTACCGCGAGGATCGCCAGCACGTCGAGCAGACCGGCCGCCGAGGCGACTAGACCGGTCTCGACGAGCAGCCCGGCAACCAGCCACAGCCCCGCCACCGCACCGAAGACGAGCAGCACCACCGCACCCAGCACCAGCCACGAGCGGGGGTTGGGCTTGGTGAGCAGGTAGTAGAACCGCTCAGGGCGCTTCAGATCGGTCACCAGCAGCACGCCGGTGATCCCGGCACCGAGCACACCCAGCGCCGGGGCCACCACGGTGCCCAGTACCCCGAGGTCGACTCCCAGGAACCGGGCCAGCGCGGCGACCAGCACAGCGCCGGCTCCGAACCCCTTGGCCCACAGATAGGTGCTCACCCGCCACCCCCACGGACGCGGATGCGCGGTGTTGAGGGTGGTGCGTGCGCCGCTGACCGGATCGCGGGGCAGATCCGCGCAGACCGCGCTGCGCTGCGCGTCAGGATCGGAGTAAAGATACGAGCCGTCCACCGGGGCCGCCAACGGGTCGAGCACGGCGCGATCCGCGCCGAGGTAGAACACGTTCGGGCCGGTTCGCTGCTCCGGAGAACGCACCGCGACCGGGTTCGTGGTGATCAGCTTCGAGATGCCGCTGGTGGGATCCTCGATGTCACCGACCCAGATCGAGTGCGTCGGGCACACCACCACGCACGCCGGCTCCAGGCCCTCGTCCACCCGGTGCGCACAGAAGTTGCACTTCGCCGCCGTGTTCGTGTCGGCGTCGAGGTAGATCGCGTCGTAGGGGCAAGCCTGCATGCAGGCCTTACAGCCGACGCACCGGTCCTTGTCGAAGTCCACGATGCCGTCGTCCCGGATGAACAGCGCCTTCGTCGGGCAGATCTGCACACACGGGGCGTCCGTGCAGTGATTACATCGCATCACTCCGAAGTCCCGGGTGGTGTTCGGGAACTCACCCGAGTCGACGTACTTCACCCACGTGCGGAACTGCCCGACCGGGATCTCGTGCTCGGTCTTGCAGGCCACCGTGCACGCATGGCACCCGATGCAGGTGCGCTGGTCGATCGCGAAGCCGTAACGCATCGTGTCTCCTCGCTGACCCGGTCATCATATGTCCGGACAAAGTCCGAGCGGAACCCTGTCCCGGGTCTTTTCGGCGACGGTGCGCACCGCCGAGCGGGAAGGCTGGACGTTTCCAGCGCCGAAGCGACCGAAAGGCCCCCGATGACCGACCATGAGACCGAACCCGACTACCGGTTCACCCTGGCCAACGAGCGGACCCTGCTGGCCTGGCTGCGTACCGCGCTCGGGCTGCTCGCGGCTGCCATCGCCGTCGTTCATCTCGTGCCGGGCCTCGGGCTGCCCGGTGCCCGTAAGGTCATCGGGACGATCCTCGCGGGCCTTGCCACCACGCTGGCCGTGACCAGCACTGTGCGGTGGCGCGCCGTGCAGGCCGCCATGCGGCGCGGCGCGGATCTGCCGCCCACCCGGGCACCCCTGCTGGTCAGCAGCGCGCTGGCGGTGCTGAGCCTGCTGGTGCTCGTCCTGCTCGCGCTGTACGGGAACACGCCGTGACCGGGTCTCGCGCCGAGGTCCCCGGCCTGCAGGCCGAACGCACCCTGCTGGCCTGGGAACGCAGCTCCCTGGGCCTGCTCGCCAACGGCGCGCTGCTCATGCTGCGCGGCACCGACCTCACCGGACTCCCAGGTCTGATCCCGGCAGGGGCTGCGCTGGTGCTCGCCCTGATCGCCGCTGCCAGCGGCCTGCGGCGGCGGCGCCGGATAGCGCAGTGCCCAGCGGGCATCGTCCCCGAGCCGACGATCGAGGTGCTGACCCTCGGAGTCGGCGTGGCGGTCCTCGGTCTGCTGACCATCGTGGCCACCCTGATCTGACCTTCGGAAGCCCCCGCCGACCGCTCAGGTCGAGTCATCGGCCGGGGCGTCAGCGCGCCGTGGCCCTGTCGCGCTCGCCCTGCCACGCGGCCCAGCCGCCGAGGAGATCGGAGACGTCGCCGAACCCGCGCGCCCGCAACATACTCGCCGCGGCGATGGAGCGGTAGCCGCCCGCGCAGTGCACGAGGACCGGTCGGGTGGGGTCGAGCTCGGACATCAGTGTCCGCAGCCTCGGCAGCGGAAGGTTCACGGCGCCGGGCAGGGCACCCCCGGCGAACTCACCGGGCCCCCGGACGTCCACCACCTGCAGTTCCGGCACGGCCGCGATGCGCTCCGCGGCCTGGCGGGTGGTGAGCCGGCTCTGCGTGCAGGTCAGCTCCGGATGGGCGACCAGGTCGTCGAAGTCGCGGACCGCGCCCGCCACCTCGTCGATCCCCACCCGGGCCAGCCGGATCCGCGCCTCGGCGACCTCCGCGGCGGACCCGACCAGGATCACCGGCCTGCCCGGTGTGCGCACGGCCGCGGCGTACTCGGCGAAGCGCCCGGAGAGCCCGACGTTGACCGCGCCCCGCAGGTGCCCGGCGGTGAAGGCCTGATCGTCCCGCACATCCAGCAGCAGGTCCCCGAGCTCGGCCCGGCGCGCGGCGTCGGCCGCGGGCACGTCCGGGACGGTCGCGGCCGGATCGAACGGGGTGTGCCCGGCCTTGTTGACCGCGACTTCCTGCGCGAAGTACTCCGGTGGATCCCCCAGACCCTCGGTGATCGCGGCGACGAAAGCGTCCTCGGTCATCGGGGCCAGCGCGTAGTTGACGCCGCGCTGCTCGCCCAGCGTCGACACCGTCGCCGAGGACAGCGCCTTTCCGCAGGCACTGCCCGCACCATGACCCGGGTAGATCCGCACCGCATCCGGCAGCGGCAGGATCTTCGTCCACAGCGAGCGGTACAGCTCACGGGCCATGTCCTGCGGGCTGCGTCCGGCCGAGCCCAGCAGGTCTGGACGCCCGACATCGCCGAGGAACAGCGTGTCACCGGTCAGCAGCGCGACCGGGCTCTCGTCCGCGTCGTGCTCGTAGATCGCCAAGGTGATCGACTCAGGGGTGTGCCCGGGCGTGGCGAGTACCTCGATGCTCACCCCGCTCTCCGGGTCGCCGAGGTGGATCCGCTCACCGTCGCGCACCTTGCGGATGGGGAAGTCCACCGGCGCGTCCTCGCTCATCGCGATCTGCGCCCCGGTCCGCTCGGCGAGCTCGGTGTGTCCGGGCACGAAGTCGGCGTGTACGTGGGTGAGGAAGACCCACTCGATCGTCAGGTCCCGCTCCCGTGCCGCGGCGAGATACTCCTGGATGTCGCGGCGGGGGTCCACCACCGCCGCGCGCCGGGTCACCTCGTCGGCAACCAGGTAGGACGCCTGCGACAGACACGAAAGGTAATACTGGTCCAAGATCATTCACGTCTCCTCGCCAGCCGGCCCCAGAGGCGATATATGTCCGTACATTAGTCGTTGCACCCCCCGGTGTCGACGGCCGGGCACTACGATGCGCCCCATGGACAACAGCGTCGCCGACCGGACCGGCAGGAGCCGGAAGGCCGCGACGCTCGATCGCGGTAGTCCGGTGCCGCTGTGGTGCCAGCTCTTCGAGGACCTGTCCCGGCGGCTCGCGGCCGGCGCGTTCACCGAGCACTTCCCCGGCGAACACCAGCTCATGGCCGACTACCAGGTCAGCCGCCACACGGTGCGGGAGGCGCTGCGACGCCTGCGCGACGACGGCACCCTCGAGTCCACCCGGGGTCGCGGTACCCGGGTCAGCACACCCGAGATCGAACAGCCGGTCGGCGCCCTGTACTCACTGTTTCGCGTGGTCGAGTCGCACGGCCTTGAACAGCGCAGCGAAGTGCGCGCACTCGACGTGCGCACCGACTCCCGGGTAGCGCGGTTACTGCAGCTCAGTGCCGACACCACACTGGTCTACCTCGAAAGACTGCGGTTCGCGGGTGACGATCCACTCGCCTTGGACCACACCTGGATGCCCCAGGACGTGGCCGGCGCGCTGCTCGGTGCCGACCTCACCCACGCCGGTCTCTACGATGAACTGGCCACCCGCGCAGGCAGTCGGCCGACCGGCGGGCACGAGCACATTCACGCCGTCGTCCCCACCCCGAGCCAACGGCGAACACTGCAGATCGACAAGACCGTGGCCGTGTTCTTCATCGAACGCCAGGGTGTGGCCGACAGCCGTCCGGTGGAATGGCGGGAGACCTTCGTCCGCGGCGACCGGTTCGGCTTCTCAGCGCAGTGGGCGCCGAGAACCAGCTACCACCTCGACGTGGGGTTCGGTCATCGGCTATCCCTGGATGATCCAGCGGACGGGTCCGCGTGGGTGTCGATGGCGTAGATGAGCTCGGTGAGTGCCGGCAGGGCCGCATTGAGCAGGTGCTGCCAGCCGGGATGCAACTCCGCGAAGGCGGCCCGCAGGATCGCGGCATTGGTGGCCTGCCAGCGGCGCACGGCGTGCGTGCCGGTCTCGGTGAGTGCCAGTGACACGGTGCGACGGTCGCCGTCGCCGCCGGAGCGAACGATCACATTGCGGGCCTGTAGTCCGTTGACCAGACTGGTGACCGAGTTGGGTGCCAGGTTGAGCAGGCGGGCGAGCCGGCTCGGGCGAGCACCGGGGTGTTCGGCCAGACACGACAAAAGCTCCAGCTGCGCTACCGAGAGGGTGTTGTCTGGGTCCGCGGTGCGGGCGGCGCGGCGCATGGCTCGGCGCAGCCGGGCGATCACCTCGGCCAGCGCGGACTCGTGCTCCACCGCGGGCTGGTCGTGGTGATCGGGTGGCATCGCGGATGCGGTCACGGCTGCTGCTCGCCGGCGCGCGGAGTGGGAACGGGGTGGCCGGCGGCCAGACTGCTCGCCCCTGCCGCGAGCGCGACCAGCGCCAGCATCGCGAGGGCGAGCCGAGCACCCGCCCAGCCAGATCCCATGCCCTCAGCCGCGTGCAGGCACAGGGTGACCAGCGCGATCCCCAGTGCCGTACCGAGGCTGCGGCTCATGCTCACCAGCCCGCCCCCGATGGCTGCCATCCGCGCCAGGATCGCGGCCATGATGGAACCGTTGTTGGCCGGGATGAAGATCCCCAGCCCAAGTCCCAACAGGCCCAGCAACCCGACCACCCAGCCCACCGAAGTCGGCACCGCGATCAGCGCAGCCGCAGCGGCCAGGCTCATCCCGGCGCCGGTCAGGGACCGGGCCCGGGGCCCCCACCGGGCGGGCAGTACCCGCTCAGCGGTCACGGCGGCGACGGCGAACCCGGCCGGTAGCGCGGTGAGGATCAGCCCGGTGCGCACGCCCGCTGCACCGTGGGCCCCGAGCACCTGCGGAAACAGTGCCAGTGGCCCGAACAACACCAGATAACCACAGAGCGCTCCGGCCAGTCCGGCGGACACCGCAGGCGGGCGTAGCACCGACAGGTCGACCAGCGGGCTGGTGGCGTGCCGTTCCCGCGCCACGAAGCCGACCACGGCCAGCACCGAGACCACCAGCAACACGGCGGCCGACCAGCCCGGCATCGGCAGCCCGGACACCGCAGAGACAGCCAGTAACAGCGTCGTCGTGGCCAGTGCCAGCAACAGCAGGCCCGCCACGTCGAAACGCCGGACCGGCGTGCGCTCCCGGGTGCGGGGCAACAGATAACGACCGGCAACCCAGGCTAGGCAGCCCACCGGCACGTTGACCCAGAACACCCACCGCCAGCCCAGCGAGGCCACCAGGAGCCCACCCACCGTCGGACCCAGCGCCAGGCCCAATGCCTGGGCCGCGGCCTGCACGCCCAGGCCGGCTCGCATCCGGGACCGAGGGACGCTGGTCACCACCAGCGCCACACTGTTCGCCTGCAGCATCGCCGCCCCGACCGCCTGCACGATCCGGAAGATCACCAGCCAAGCCAGCCCAGGCGCAAGACCACAG
The DNA here is from genome assembly GCA_050699955.1 of Pseudonocardiaceae bacterium. Lineage (GTDB taxonomy): Bacteria > Actinomycetota > Actinomycetes > Mycobacteriales > Pseudonocardiaceae. The sequence goes on from JBOHGD010000009.1 coordinate 84,940, forward strand.
GCCACCGAGGCGACCGTGAACAAGGCGAACCCATGCAGGTACATCAGCTTGCGGCCGACCGCGTCCGCCACCTGCCCGACGGCGACCAGCAGCCCGGCCAGCGTCAGCAGATACGCCAGCGACACCCACTGCACCGCAGCCAACGGCGCCTGGAACTGACCCTGCAGCGTAGGAAACGTCAACGTGACGATGCTGGCGTCCAACTGCCCCATGAACGCGCCCAGACACACCGTGCCCACCGCCAGCCACCCGGCCTGCGGATGCTCACGGACCCCCCGTGGCCGCGGCCGCTCGCCCAGCAACACCGCACGCCCTCCCGAGCCTCATCTCACCCCGCCGAAGCCACTGCACAGACACCGCCATCGCCGCTGGCACAGCGTCGAGAAGATTCTGTCACAGAACTAATACTGTCACCCTGCGTGGGCGCGGCCGCCAGTCCGAGGTACCGGACAGCCGTGCCGGCCAGGTGGCTGGTGCCTTACTACGCCTGCAAGAGATGAGCTCTGTGTTGCCATGCAAGGCTTAGTCCAGCAATTGCGGTGGATGACATCAACGGCTCCGCGTGGAGGCGCTTGGGTCGGCCTTGCGCGAGTTGGTGAGCCAGGTACACCATTCGTCGATTCCCCGGCCGGTCCGGACGCTGGTCTCGATCGTGGTCACGGTGGGGTTCACCGAGCGGAGGTTCGCATAGAAGAGGTTCATGTCGACGTCGAGATGTGCCAGCAGGTCGATCTTGTTGACGATCACGAGGTCTGCGGAGCGGAACATCACCGGGTACTTCAGCGGCTTCTCCTCTCCTTCGGTGATCGAGAAGACCATGGCGCGGCGGTGCTCACCGACGTGGAACTCGGCCGGGCACACCAGGTTGCCGACGTTCTCGATGAGGACGAGATCCAGCTCGTCCAACGGCAGACGGGGTAACGCGGACCGAACCATCGGAGCATCGAGATGGCATTCGCCGCCGAAGCCATTGCCGGTGTTCACCAATGCGATAGCAGCCCCGAAACCCGCCAGCCGATCGGCGTCCAGACTGGTCTCGATGTCCCCCTCGATGACGCCGATCCGCAGGTGGCCCTCCAGCCGGACCAGCGTCTCGCGCAGCAGCGAGGTCTTTCCCGCGCCCGGCGAGGACATCAGGTTCACCACCGTCACGTGCGCGTTGTCGAAGTCGGCCCGATTCGCCGCGGCAGTCTGGTCGTTCTCATCGAAGATCCGCTCGAGTACCTCGACCCGTTCGAGCCCGGTCCGGTAACGCGAGTGGTCACCCACCTCGTGCCCGTGTCCGTGCGCGTCGTCATGGCTGTGGAAACGTCCCATCTCTCATGCCTCCGCGAGTTCCAACGAGGTGATCAGAAACTCTTCACCGGCCACAATGGACACCTCTTGGCCCCCGCATCGGGCACACCGCAGGACGGGTGCGGTGATCGTCCCACGGTGCTCACACACCGTGCAGCGGATCGCCGCGGGGATGCTCTCGACCTGCAAGGTCGAGCCGGCTAGGTGACTCTGCGCGCTGACCATCGACCAGCAGTACACGAGTGTCTCCGGAATGATCTGACGTAGCTGGCCAACCCGCACATGCACTATTCGAACCTCGCGATCCTCGGCGTGCCGAGTGACGATGTCGGCGATGGATCTGCAGATCGACAGCTCATGCATGTCAGCCTCTCTCGGGCCCGGTCGACGGTACCCGCGCGGCCTGCCTAGCGGCGCAGAGTGTCCGAGGGGGATTCTCCCCAACGCTGGCGGTAGAGCACAGCGAAGTTGCTGAGGTGCTTGAATCCCCAGCGGTAGGCGACCTCGGTGACGGTCAGTCCGTCGACCGGCACGGCGTCGATGAGTTCCTCGCGGGCCCGCTCCAGCCTGCGGTCCCGCAGGTACCCCATCGGCGTGGTGCCCAGCTCGTCGTGGAAGGCCTTCTGGACGGCACGAACGCTCATCGCCACGTTGCGGGCGATGTCCTGCGGGGCGATCGGCTCGCTGAGGTGGTGCTCGATGTAGTCCAGAGATGCCCGGATCACTCGCCGCCCCGGTTCCTGGGAGGGCACGGACGGCCGGGACAGCTGATGGTGGTAGTTGGATGGCTGGACCAGCGCGAGGCTGCTCATGATCAGTTCTTCCAGCGGCCCGATACCCTGGCCGCGCTGCAGCAGCGAACCCTTGTGGAACACCTCGGTGTGCAACAGCTGGACCGCGGCGTGCCAGCGGACGGCGACATCGGTGAGCAGGTCCAGCTCGGCGTCGAACACGATCGGCCGGGGCAGCGCGCGACCCAGCAACCGGGTCATGTGGCGCTCCAGGGCGTCCTGCTCGATTCTGATGATGAGCTGCGGCGAGTCATGGTCGAAACGCATGATCAGCGCCTGTCCCGGGCTGGTGATCACGGCGCGGGTGGCGTTGCCCTCGGACTCCTGACCATCGAGCATGCAGACCGCTCGGCCGTTGGTCGGCATATGCACGGCGACATGCGGCCCGGTCGCCGGGACGTCCAGCGTCACCGCGATGTTCAAGTCCAGGTAGAGCATGCTCACGTCCCGCAGACGCACTCCGTGCAGGCTGGCCGCGAAACGCTGGGCATCGACTTCACCAAGGGTCAGACGGCCCCGCGACAACGCCTTGCCGATAAGGTCTGCGGCCTCCACCGGATCCTCGGTGTAGAAGATCTCGTGACCCTCCAGGGCGGGGGGAATTCCCCGGGAACGCACCCGCCGACGGACCGGGTTCATGGTGCGCCGGGCGTCGATGAAACCGCGGTTGGCCAGTCGAGACATGCTCAACGGCCGCGCTCGGCACCGCCGAGTGTCCTTCCCCAACGGTCGCCGAAGCCCCTGCCGACTGCCGCTGACTCGTCCTGCGACCTCGTCTGCACCACAACCCCTTCGTCTCACTGCGCTGTAGCGTCAAAGGTGTGCGCAATCCTGACAGCACGTGCGCCAGAAAGATAGGCAGGCGACGCTGTCCGGCCTAGTCTGTGCGCCAGCCCATCTCTGCGGACCACTCGTGCGAGGAGGTCCATGTGACCGTAGAAGGCTCGCTCATCGCATCGTCTCCCATGGATGCCCTGATGTCCCGGTTGGCGGAGCCGCGGGTCGCCGATGCGCTCAACGACCTACTCGATCATGCCGATGTTCTGGCAATCATGGTGGTGGCCATGGATGGGCTGGTCAGGCGGGGAGATGCGATCGCCGACGCGTTCAACGTGGCGGTCAGCGAGCTGCGTGACGCGCTGCCCGGTACACGGAAGCCGGCAGAGGTGGTCGACCTGGGTGCTCTGGCGAAGAGCCTCGCGACGCTCGCGGGCCCGCTCACCGACGCTGCACCCGCCCTGAAGGCCATCCTGCGGTCGGACCTCACCAACCCGCAGACAATCGACATCATCACTCAGTTCGTCCGCGCACTCGTCGTGGGCGCCGAAGCGGCGAGAACCGAACCGGTGAGTGGTGTCCTGGCATTGATGCGCACGCTCAACGACGACGATGTGGTCCGCGGGCTCGGCTTCCTGCTCCAGGTGGTTCGAGCATTCGGCGGAGAGCTCAAGGACACCTAACGGAGGCCCGACCGAACCTACCCGCACCAGCAGGCTCTCACGTCGTCGTGGCGCTGAAACCCCGCGCGACGCAGGTCCTGCGAAAGGAGACCCGATGTCGTCCGTGCTGTGGTTCCAGGGGGGAGCCTGCAGTGGCAACACCATGTCCTTCCTGAACGCCGACGAACCCAACGTGATCGACCTGATCACGGACTTCGGGCTGGACCTGCTGTGGCACCCCTCGCTGGGTCTTGAGCTGGGCAGCAACGCCCAGAAGCTGTTCTGGGACTGCGTCCACGGCAACCGTCCGCTGGACATCTTCGTCTTCGAGGGAACGGTGATCAAGGGACCGTACGGCAGTGGCCGGTTCGACATGTTCGCCGACCGGCCGATGAAGGACTGGGTCACCGACCTCGCGGCGGCCGCGCAGATCGTCGTGGCGATCGGCGACTGTGCCAGCTGGGGTGGCATTCCGGCGATGGCACCGAACCCCTCGGACTCCACGGGGCTGCAGTTCCACAAGCGGGAGCGCGGCGGATTCCTCAGTGCCGGCTTCCGGTCCAAGATGGGACTTCCGGTGATCAACATCCCCGGCTGTCCCGCACACCCGGACTGGATCACGCAGATCCTCGTCGCATTGGCTACCGGCCGCGCCGCGGACATCGCGCTCGACGAGCTGCACCGTCCGCAGACGTTCTTCAAGACGTTCACCCAGACCGGCTGCACTCGCGTGCAGTACTTCGAGTACAAGCAGGCGACGACATCCTTCGGCGAAGGAACCCGCAAAGGCTGCCTGTTCTACGAGTTCGGCTGCCGTGGCCCGATGACCCACTCGCCGTGCAACCGGATCCTGTGGAACCGGCAGTCCTCGAAGACCCGGGCCGGCATGCCGTGTACCGGCTGCACCGAGCCGGAGTTCCCGTTCTTCGACCTTGCCCCCGGGACCGTGTTCAAGACGCAGAAGGTGAGCGGCGTCGTGCCCAAGGAGGTTCCGGAGGGCAACGACCACCTCACGTACATGGCGCACTCCGCGGCCGCCCGGATCGCCGCCCCCCAGTGGTCCAAGGAGGACATGTTCGTGGTCTGAGGCCACCGGTCACCCACCACCGGAGAAAGTAAGGACGACCAATGCCTGCGATCGACTTGTTCGTGAGCCCTCTGGGGCGGGTCGAGGGTGACCTCGACGTGCGGGTCACCATCGAAGACGGGGTCGTCACCTCGGCGTGGACCGAGGCCGCGATGTTCCGGGGCTTCGAGATGATCCTGAGGGGCAAGGACCCCCAGGCCGGCCTCATCGTCACACCGCGCATCTGCGGCATCTGCGGCGGCAGCCACCTGTACAAGGCCGCCTACGCACTGGACGTCGCGTGGGAGACCCAGGTACCGCCCAACGCCACCTTGATCCGCAACATCGGCCAGGCCTGCGAGACGATGCAGAGCATCCCGCGGTACTTCTACGCGCTGTTCGCGATCGACCTGACTAACAAGAACTACGCCCGCTCACCCCTCTATGACGACGCGGTCCGCCGCTTCGCCCCGTACGTCGGCACCAGCTACGGCCCCGGCGTGGTGATGTCCGGTAAGCCGGTGGAGATCTACGCGATCTTCGGCGGCCAGTGGCCGCACTCGAGCTTCATGGTGCCCGGCGGCGTCATGTGCGCCCCGACGCTGTCGGACGTGACCCGCTCGATCTCGATTCTGGAGAACTGGAAGGCCAACTGGCTGGAGAAGCACTGGCTGGGCTGCTCGGTCGATCGCTGGCTGGACAACCGCAGCTGGGCTGACGTGCTCGAATGGGTGGACGAGAACGAGTCGCAGCACAACAGCGACTGCGGGTTCTTCATCCGGTTCTGCATGGACGTCGGTCTGCACACCTACGGCGCCGGGGTGGGCAACTACTTCGCGACCGGCACCTACTTCGAACCGTCGATGTATGAGAACCCGACAATCGAGGGCCGCAACGCCGCGCTCATCAGCCGGGGCGGGGTGTACGTCAAGGGGCAGTGGTCGGAGTTCGACCAGGCTCGCGTCCGCGAGGACGTGACGCACTCCTTCTACCGGGGCAGCAAGGCTCTGCACCCCTTCGAGGGCGAGACCAAGCCCATCGACCCGGAGGTCGGGCGGCCCCAGGGCAAGTACAGCTGGGCCAAGTCTCCGCGCTACGACATCCCGGGTCTCGGCTGCATCCCGCTCGAGGCGGGTCCGCTGGCCCGCCGGATCGCCGCGGGCGCGCCCGACGCGGCCGCCCACCAGGACTATGACCCGCTGTTCGTCGACATGGTGGACAAGATCGGCCCTTCGGTGATGGTCCGCCAGCTCGCGCGGATGCATGAGGCGCCCAAGTACTACAAGTGGGCGCGCGGCTGGCTCGACCAGCTCGACCTGCACGAGAGCTTCTACACCAAACCGATCGAGCACCTCTCGGGCCGTGGCTTCGGTTCGACGGAGGCCGCTCGCGGCTCGCTCTCGGACTGGATCGTGATCGAGGACGGCAAGATCGCGAACTACCAGGTGGTCACCCCGACCGCGTGGAACATCGGTCCGCGTGACGGCTCGCAGACGCTGGGGCCGGTCGAGCAGGCGCTGGTCGGCTCGCCGGTCCTCGACCAGGAGGACCCGGTCGAGCTCGGGCACGTGGCCCGCAGCTTCGACTCCTGCATGGTGTGCACGGTGCACGCCTACGACGCCAAGACGGGCCGCGAACTCAGCAAGTTCGTCATCAACGGGACGGTCTGAGCACGAGAGGGAGGCGAAGGACATTGCTCGCGGCAACGAAGCCGGACGGCCAGGCTGACGAACCCTCAGGCCCGGGGTGCGAGGTCCTCGTCATCGGCTGCGGCAACCTGCTCAGGGGCGACGACGGGGCAGGCCCGAGGCTGGTTCGTCTCCTCTGGGACACCCCTCTCCCGGGAGGTGTGCGCCTGGTCGACGGCGGCACGGCCGGGATGGACGTGGCGTTCCAGATGCGTGGCGCCCGCCGGGTCGTCCTCGTCGATGCCAGCCATACCGGCGCGGAGCCGGGCACGGTCTACCGCGTGCCGGGCCCCGATCTCGAGGAGCTACCTCGGCTGAAGAGCATGCACTCGCATTCCTTCCGCTGGGACCACGCACTGGCCCTGGGGCGTTGGCTGCTCAAGGATGCCTACCCCGACGACATCACCGTCTTCCTCATCGAAGCGCGCTGCGTCGATCTCGGTACCGAGATCACCCCGCCGGTGCGGGCGGGTATGGCCGAGGTCATGTCGCTGATCGAGGCGGACTGGGTGGCTCCGCTCCGCCCGGGTGCGGCGGCAGGGACACCGGTGCCCCTGCGGATAACGCCAGGGCCGGAGACGTGCCCGCCATGACCGACAACGTGATCGGACGGCCCCGCGGCGCCGGGGACGACGGCTCAGCAGGAGACCGGCGACCGGCCGGTGCCCCGAGCCGAGCACTCGGTGTCGACACCGTCATCTACCTCGAAAAAGGCCGGTGGGCCGTCGACATCATCGTCCTGTTCGATGACGGCGTCGTGCGCCATCGGATCGAGACGTACCCGACCAAGGAACGTGCCGAGATCAGCGCCCGGCTCATCAAACGTGGTGCTGAACGTGATGTGCGAGGGCCGATGAATGGCTGACGTCGTGACCGAGGGCGCCCCCCGCGCGGGCGTGGCCTTACCCGTCCGGTCCCTGCCCATCGGTGTGTTCCCGCTCCCGGCCGGATTCATGCTCATCCCCGGTGGCGAGGACACCGAGCCGGCCCGGCTTGCCCTGCTGTCCGGCCACCTTCCCGAGCAGTGGCCGCCCGTGCTGCGGGCCCACCAGCTGGCTCTGGCCGGCGAGCTGGACGCCGCGCTGGCGACACTGCGGGGAACCGACCCGGTGGCGCGCTACAACCGGTTCGTCATCGACCCCGGCACCGAGGACCCCGCGGCGCTGCGCCGTGATCTGGGTCCCGGCCTGGCTGTCCTGGTGGACCTGGTCTGCTTCGCGCTCGGTCGCAGCGATGACCCGCCCGAGCTGGGGACCTCGGACGGTGAGCTGGCCGCGCTCGTGCTGGCCGCGCAGGCGACGCACGCGGTGAGCGCGGGGGACGCGTCGAAGGCCCTGGACCTGCTCGCCGAGGCTGTCGAGCGGGCACGGGTGGTGGCCGAGCCGCTGGCCGCAGTCCTGCTCGGGGCGGCCGCGTCGATACGCAAGGACTCGGAGGGACCCGGGCCGGCGGTGACCAGCACACTGGAGCGAGCCCTGCGCCTGCTCGGGGACACCGACCTGCGGGTCGCCAAGGCCGAACTGCACCTCACCCTCGGGTTGACCCTGCACGAGCTGGCCGGCGAGAGCCGGAACCTGCTGGCGGCGGCCATCAAGCACTACCACTGCGCGCTGCAGCTGGTCACCTCCGAACAGGCCCCTGAGGTGTTCGCTGCCGCACACGCCAATCTCGCCGCCGCCTACCTCACGACGCCCATGGTGGAGGCCACCGACCAGCTCCGGCTGGGAGTCGCGGTGCAGTCGCTGCGGGCGGCATTGACCGTCTACAACCCCGGGACGCACCCGCAGCGCTGGGCGAGCGCGCAGCTCAACCTCGCCAATGCGCTGGTCTACACACCGTCGAAGCACCAGGGCGACAACCTCGTGGAAGCAGTCGAGCTGTACGAGACGGTGCTCGACGCTCGCGACCGGGAGACTGATCCGCTCGGGCGGGCGCGGGTGCTGGCGAACCAGGGCAATGCGCTCGCCCATCTCGGGGTCTTCGACCAGGCCAAGGCCAAGCTGTATGAGGCGCGGTTCCTCTTCGAGGAGTTCGAGGAGATCGACGCGGTGCGAACAGTCCGGGATGTGCTGGACGAGATCGCCAGGCAAATCATGCTCGTCAAAACGGAGAGATAAGAGAATGGACGCCTACCTCCGCCAACAGTTCGATGTCCTGCTGCTCACCGCCGCGGATCGCTTCGTCGAGCGAGTCGTCCAGCGCTGCGAGGGTCCCAGCAATGCGCTGCGGCAGTTGCAGAGCGACCCGCAGGGGCCGGGAGTCTGGCTGTCCGAGTTCGTCGACGCAGTCTTCGCCGAGTCCTGTCTCGACGACGTGGCCGGGGCGTGCTTCGTGCTGCAGGCCACCCCGAAGAGGTCCGTCGCCGTCCAGAGCGAGGGACCCGTGACCGACGTTCTCCTGGCTCTCGCCAAGGACGTCTTCGCCGCGCTGCTCGTGAGGAAGGCCGTCGAAGCGCTGGACCTGGCCGAGCGCTACGGATGAGGAGGCCCACATGATCACGACGAAACGACGGACCAGCCCGGTGGGCCCCGGCACGGACGTGCCCGTATCCGACCAGCTCGCCAAGCGGGTGGATGACGCGGTGCGCCGGATCGCGACACTCGAGGGTCCGGCCAAGGAGACCGCCGAGGAGGTCAAGGCCGCCGTCGAAGCGGTCCACCGGGCCGGCCTGGTGACCATCGTGCGCCGGATGCGGCAGGACCCGCGGGCCAGGGAGCTGCTCTTCGAGCTGGTGGACGACCCGATCGTCCACCTGCTGTTGTCGCTGCACGGAATCGTCCGGCCGGATGTGATGACCGAGGCGGAGCGCGTCCTGGACGGTGTACGCCCCTCGTTGCAGTCCCACGGTGGCGACGTCGAGCTGGTGCTGGTCGAAGAGGGCGTGGCCTACGTCCGCCTGCACGGTGCCTGCAACGGCTGCTCGATGGCGTCGAGGACGATGCGCAGCGGCGTCGAGGAGGCGCTGGTCAGCAACATCCCGACGATCACCTCCGTCGAGGTGCTCCCGAACGAGCCGTCCCCGACGCTCATCCCGCTCGATGCGGTGGGGGCCGGACCCAATCGGCGCGCTGACGGCTGGGTGCGGACGAACCCGGTCGAGGAGGTCCCGGACGGCGAGATCACGCTGATGGAGCTGGTCACGGGCGACGGGAAGGAAACCGAGGTCATCGTCGTGCGGCTGGGCGGGCAGCTGATCGCCTACCTGAACGTATGCGCCCACCAGGGACTGCCGCTCGACGCGGCCATACTCGATACCGAAGCGGGAACCCTGACCTGCCCGTGGCACGGCTACTGCTTCGACGCGACCTCCGGCGAGTGCATGAGCGCCCCCGGCGCGCAGCTGGAGCAGCTCCCGCTGCGGGTCGACGATGGCCACCTCTGGATCAGGGTGGGCACATGACCCAGACCCAGCTCGCTCCCCCGCAGGCCGACCTCGCGGACGGCTGGGCACCGGACGTCTGGCTCGGCGCGCCCAGCCCGGGAGGCTTGGCGTTGCCCGCCGCGCACCCGACACTGTCCTGGCTCTACGGGCCGCGCAGCGTGTACCTCGACGACGACTACCTGGTGGTGGCCGACTCGGGCAACCACCGCGTGCTGGTGTGGCGGGGCGTTCCCGAGCGTGACGAGCAGCCTGCCGACGTCGTACTCGGCCAGGTCGACGCGGTCAGCGAAGGGCCGGCGGCCGAGGGGCGCGGACCTGAGCGCGGGATGCACCTGCCCACCGGGGTGCTGGTGCACGACGGCGCGCTGCTCGTCGCCGACGCCTGGCACCACCGCATCCTGATCTGGGACCACGTTCCCGCGCACGGTGACCAGCCGCCGGACCGGGTGCTCGGCCAGCCCGACGCGTCCTCGGTCGAACCCAACCGGGGCGGGCAGGCCAGCGCTCGCTCGATGTACTGGCCGTTCGGCATCGGCGTCGTCGCAGGCTGCTTCTACGTGGCCGACACCGGCAACCGGCGCGTGCTCGGCTGGGCAGGCGGAGTGCCCGCCTCGGCAGACATCCCCGCCGATCTCGTACTCGGTCAACCGGACCAGGCCCATCGTGAGGAGAACCGGGGCAGCGGGGTCGGCCCGGCGAGCTTCCGCTGGCCGCACGATGTCACCGGCAACGCCGAGGTGCTGCTGGTCTCCGACGCAGGCAACCATCGGGTGCTCGGCTGGCGCCCCGGGCCCAGCGCGGACCGCGATGCGGACCTCCTGCTGGGGCAGGGGGACTTCCAGTCCGCAGTGGAGTTCCCCTACGGACCGCAACGCGGCGACCGATTCCGGTTCCCGTACTCCACCGCACTGGACGCGGACCGGCTGGCCATCGCCGACACGGCGAACAACCGGGTACTGATCTGGGACGGGGTGCCCACCACCGGCCGGCCGGCCGACGCGGTGCTCGGCCAGCCCTCGTTGCAGGCGAACGGGGAGAACCGCTGGTCCAGCGTGGTGGCTGACACGTTGTGCTGGCCGTACGGAGTGTCGCTGCACGGTGATCGGCTGGCCGTCGCCGACTCCGGGAACAACCGGGTGATGCTCTGGCGGCGCCGATCACGAGGGCAGCCATCGGCGCTGCACGCCGGCAGTGAGGAGGACTGACCAATGTGCTTCGGCATCCCGGGCAAGATCATCGAAGTCTGGGACGAGGGTGGGACCCGAATGGCCCAGATGGACGCCGCAGGTGACATCCGGAGGGTGTGTCTGGCTTACCTGCCCGATCTCGTGGTGGGCGACTACACCATGGTGCACGCGGGGTTCGCCCTGACCCGACTTGACGAGGAGGAAGCACTGGTGACGTTGGGCATGATGCGCGAATTCGGCGTGATCGCCGATACCCAGGCGGGCGTGGAGGATGCCCGATGAACGCGCAGGCCATGAACGACTCCTGGGCCCTCGACACCACGGGTGCCTGGCTGTTCGCCCGGTACGCCTACGCCCCCAACAAGTTGGGCTACTGCGGACCAGTGCGCTCCCAGCTACTGCTGGACTATGGGGCGACCGGCACCACCGACACCGACCTGCACACCCTGGCCAGGGAGTTCCGCGGGGCCTGGCCCTATCTGGAGATCATGGCGGAGCTGACCGGCGTGGGGGACCCGCTCGACCGCCGCATCGTCGAGTCCTACTGGCTTGGTGGCGGGGTGGCCGCAGACGTCGATGCACAAGCCTTCGGCGAGGCCCTGCTGGCCCGGATCAAGCTGGAAGCCGGCCACCACTGGACACACCTGAGCTCCGAGATCCTCGACGGTGTGGCGCCCAACCATTGCTTCCACGTGTTCGGTGTGTACCCGTGGTCCAGGCTGCTGAGCCCCGAGCATGACGAGCAGCCACTGCACGTGCTGGACAACTGCCGGATCCGATGGGGGACCGTGGTGGCGCGGAAAGGTGACGCTCTCCTGGTCGATACCCGGCGCCTGGCCTGGGACGGCGCTGCGCTCGGGCTGTCGGCGCCGAGGCAGGAGCGGGTGACGTTGGCCGTGGATGGGCGCAGCTTCCTGCCCGACGTGACCCCGGGAGAACAGGTGGCGCTGCACTGGGACTGGGTCTGCGATCGGTTGTCCGACCAGCAAGTGGCGACGCTGCGGGCAACCACGCTCGCTCAGATCGAGGCCACCAACCGACGGTTGGCACCGGCGGCCCCACTGCCGGCCCGGGCTCGCACCCTCGTCCACGAATCTGGCGGACACCGCAGCAGACGCGGCCAGACCCGGATCGTGCAGGACGCCGACTGGCTCGCCGCTCACCTGCGGGCGATGGTCGCCGCCAGTCCCGCCGCCTGGGCGGGCAGTGACATGACCCTGCACCAGCTGTCCGCGCTGCATCTCATCAGTGCGCACGCTCCGGTCACGCTCACCGCTCTCGCCGAGACACTGGGTACCGGCCCACCGGCCACCTGCGCCATGGTCGACCGCCTGGTCCGCGCCGGCCTCGTGTCCCGCACTCGCGCCCGGCAGGACCGTCGGCGAGTCCTGCTCAGCGTTACCGGGGATGCCGAAAAAATGATCGGTGACACCGCCCCGGACACCGCAGATCGCCTTCAACGGGCGCTGAACGGCATGAGTCCCGCAGCCGTCCGCTGCCTGACCGACGTCCTCAGGGACATCGCGGGACGGCTCGCCAACTAGCCGAGAAAATCGAGATGGACATCCGCTTGAATTGAATTGTGCAGACAGGTGTTGAGCCACACCGCGCGGAACATATCCCCGGTGAGCAACAGAGACCCGCGAAAGGGCCACGCATAACCGGGCTAGGTTGACAGTGCATGAATATAAGGTAAATGCAAATTTACGGGGGAACCGTGGTCCTGCGTCGTACATGAAGATGGCGGGGGCCGCGCGCCGGAGCGTCCGGGCCGGATCGAGGTTACCCGAGTGGGCGAATTTCGGCAGAGAATTTGCACCTCAACTCCAGCCCGTCGTAGTTTGACGCCCGGCCGAACCTTGTGTCGACGCAAGGAACCACCGGCCACCAGGGGGCTGGGGAAGCCGCCAGGGGGTCCGGAGGGGGGCCGCCAGGGGGTGAGAGTGGCACCGCCGGTCGGGTATCAAAAGGGGGGCGGGTTGGTACCCGACCGGCGGGCCGCGCGGGGCCTGGTCAGTGAGGTCCGCCAGTAGCAGTCCACTGCGTGGCTTCAGGATGTCCAGCGGGTACCGCACGGCGGACTGTGCGCCACAGCGGCGAGCACAGCGTCCTGTCCCGCTCCGGGACCCAGCAACCACAACCGATGGGTCCGCCCGCAGACATCGGTCTCACCCTGGCGCACCCACCGTGTCATCCTTCGATCCTGCCCGAACCGGCAACCAGCACGTCACCGGGCAGGCCACCTCAGTACAAATAGGAATGGGTCCCTCCGCGGCCGGAGTGGACCCATTCTGGGATGCGACGAAGCCGATCAGTTGACGCACCAGGGAACGGTGGTGGGGCTGCAGTTCGTGGGCACGTTGTTTCGCACGACGCTGCGAGTCAGCGTGACGGTCCCGGATTGGTTGTCGATACCGCCCGGCGCGCTCGTCGCCCGGTTCTGGGTCACGACTGTTCTGTCCAGCTTCACCGTGCCGCCGAGGTTGACGATGCCGCCACCCTTGCCGCCCGCGGTGTTCTGTTCGATCACACTGCGGTCAAAGATCATCGTTCCAAGGTTGCCCGCACCACCGCCGTCGCCCATGGCCTGGTTACGGATGATCACGCTACGACTGACGTTGACCGTACCTCCGGGCGCGTTGCTGATGCCCCCGAAGAACTCGGCCGTGTTGTGCGTGAGGATGCTGCGGTCCAGGTTGAGCGTGCCCCCCGGCTGGACCGCTACGGCGCCGCCGAAGTCTCCCGCCGCATTACCGCCGCTGAGCGCGATACGGTCGAGGTTCAGCTTGTTGGTGACATCGAAGATACGGAAAGCGGGGGCGGACGCACTGCGCGTTATCGCGCTGCCGTTTCCATCGATAGCGAGTGATTTGTCGATCACCGGCAGTGGGCTGGTCAGGGTGTAGATGCAGTGTCCCGACAGTTTCAGGGTGTCGCCTGACGGGGCCGCATTAGTTATCGCCGTGACCAGAGCGGTGGTATTACAAGGCACCAGCGTGGTGGCGGCCTCGGCGGTCGCCGGGAGTGCTGCCATGGCCAAAGCACACGCGCTCATCGCGACAGCGTGACGGATCCGGATTCGTCGCACTTACTCTCCTCGTGATCATGGTGGGCTCAGCGATGACCGCTAGCGCACACCTCGTCCGTTCGGATCCCCGACGCTTACCGCCGTACGACCGGATACGGTGCAGAAACGAGGAACTGTCGATACACCCGGCAGTCGTGCGGACAGTAGCCAGCGTGCTATACAAATCGAGCGGCGTCTGTAGCACGTCGATGTCACCATCATTCAATGTCATGCTCGGTAGCGTTCACCTTTGTCCGTCGCCGGCCGGTTTGTCGCTGAATGACGTGGCCCATGGTGAGCGTCGAACTGGCCGGCCCATGCCCGGCTTGCCCCTCTTCCCGCGCCACAGCCGTTGCGCTCGGACCATCGTCACGGCAAGATGAGATAGTTGCAATATTATGGCAACAGGGAGCGCAACCATGACGAGTACTGGACCGGCTTGTCCCGCTGAACAGCCCCACGGCGACCCGAAGAGGCGTCGGGTTGGGCCCGCTGTGACTCGCCGGGCGGCTACCGGGCCGCCGCACGTGGACCACGAGCGACGCGCGCATTCCCACGGGCATCTGTGGTTGTCGGCCGACGGCACCGGGCTACACGCGCCGTATGGCGAGTTGGTGGTCGAGGCCGGGACCGGGCGGGTGTGCTGCCATGTGTGCGGGCGCTGGCTCGTCTCGCTGGGCGGGCACCTGCGCACCCACGGACACACCGCCGAGTCCTACCGGGCGGCGATGGGCCTGTGCCGGACCCGGCCATTAGTCGCCGAGGCGTTGTCCATCTCGATCGCCACCCGCCAGGCCCGGGCCTACCGTCGCTCACCTGCGGTCCGGGCCCGGCTCGCGACCGGGCAGGAACTGTCCCGAACCGGCCGGCTGGCCGGCTTGGCGCGGATCGGGCGGGCCAGGAGCGTGTCGCCGGAGCTCGCGCGTATCCGGCGCGCGGCACTGGACGCAGGCCGGGCGACCAGGGCCACCCGGCGCGACCAAGCCCTCGCCCGACGCCTCGCCGAACTCGGCGCCGACAACCTGGTGGACTACCTGCGCGACGAGTATGCGGCAGGGGCGAGCCTGCGCAGGCTCACCGGGATGACCGGACTGGGCTGGGCCCGGCTGCGCCGCGAGATCGACGCATCATCATTGCTACTAGTGGAGGTCAGCGTGGCCGACTACACCCTGCCGGACCTGCCCTACGACTACGGCGCGCTGGAGCCCTACGTCTCCGGCCAGATCATGGAGCTGCACCACGGCAAACATCACGCCACCTACGTCAAGGGTGCGAACACCGCGATCGAGCAGATGGCCGAGGCACGCGCCGCCCACCAGCTAGGCACCGTGAACCTGCTGGCCAAGAACCTCGCGTTCAACCTCGGCGGGCACGTCAACCACTCGGTGTTCTGGCCGAACATGTCCCCCGATGGCGGCGACAAACCCGACGGCGAGCTCGCCGCGGCGATCGACGAGCACTTCGGCTCCTTCGACGCCTTCCGCGCGCAGTTCACCGCGAACGCACTCGGTGTGCAGGGATCGGGCTGGTCGGTGCTGGCCTGGGACACCCTGGGACAGCGCATGGTCCTCCAGCAGGTCTATGACCACCAGGGCAACCTGGCGCCGGCCACGGTGCCGCTGCTGTTGCTGGACATGTGGGAACACGCTTTCTACCTGCAGTACCGCAACGTCAAGGCCGACTTCGTCGACGCCTGGTGGAACGTCGCGAACTGGGCCGACGTCACCCGCCGGTTCGAGCACGCCCGAGCGATCACCCTGCCCTGAACAGCCGCCGGAGTGACCAGCATGCCGGCACCGCTGCCGAGCCGAGGAGATGACCGATCATGAGCGACCACCATCGCCTCGTGGACGACATGATCTGCTGTTGCGGATGGGAGTACTCACCCCAGGCCTTCCACTGGTCCGGCGAGCTCCCGGTCGTGTCGCACACCAACGAGCCTCCCGCCGCCCCGCACGCAACCGATCATCACGATCTGACCGCGCACGGCCCAGCTCTGCGGCCGGCCAGGCGGTGGGACAATGCAGCGCGAACCTGACGGAGGGTTTGCACATGCGTCGTGTGGTCGGCAAACAGGTAATCGAGATGTCTTCCGAGGAGTTCGGCTGGCTGCGGGGGGACCGGCCGGTGTTGCTCGACGTCGGCACCGGGGATGGCAGACACGTCGTGCGCCTGGCCCGGCAACGACCGCACTGGCTGGTCGTCGGGCTCGATGCCAGCCGGGACCAGATGAGGAGGACATCGGCCACTGCCGCGGCCAGGCCCGCGAAGGGCGGCATGCCCAACGCGCTGTTCGTCTGGGCCTCGGTCGAGCAGCTGCCGGATGCGCTGCGCGATATGTCCGAGGTACACGTCCTGATGCCGTGGGGAAGCCTGCTGCGCGGCATCGTGGGTCTCGACCCGGCGATACTGCGCCGGCTGCGCGCCGCGTCTGCACCCGGGGCGCAGCTGCTCGTCACGCTGAATCTGCACGCCTGGCGACCGCCGGTGCCCGAGGTCGGGACCACCGACGAACCCGACCCGCGCTGGGCCCGGGACGAGCTGGCCGGGACCTACCACACCGACGGGTGGCGGCTCGACGCCGCCGACTACCTCGACACGGCGCAGCTGGACACCCTGGCCACGTCGTGGGGTCGACGGTTGGGCTCGTCCCGCAACAACCTCGACGTCCTCGCGCTGACCGCCACCGCGTCCGAGTGAACAGCCCCGGCCCCTGGGCTTGGCCGACGCCGGGGCCCCAGCCCGGCCCGCTGCTGCAGCTCTGCGGCAGCGGTCATCCCGCTATCCGGGCCCGGCACCACAAGACGATGGAGTTCTCCCCCGCATCCTCGATCAGCGGCCGGGCCACCTGCGTCGTCGCGGTGGACACCGAGGTCACATCGCGCGCAGCGGCCGGGATCGCCGGGCCGGTCCGCATCCGGCTCACCGCGGGCGCCGACACGGTCGAGCTGACCGCGGTGGCTAACCCGGGCTGGCGCCCTGGCGACACGGCGGTCGTGCGGCGCAGTTCCCATCGGCTGCCCGCAACGTTGGCGACCGACGCGGACCTGTCGGCCGCGGACCTGCCGCGTCCCTTCGTCACCAGGCTGTCCGGACCGGACGTGCGGCTGGAGGTGGCCGTCGAGGCACGTACCCGGCACCGCGACGGCCGGGCCGGACTCGTTCTGATGTGGCTCGACGCCACCGGCGGTGCCGACGGCAGGCTGTCCGCCGAGCTGGCCGCCGCGGACCTCGTCGTGGCCGAGGACGCCGGTGCCCGGGAGCTGGCGCTGCACGCGGGGGCGATCGGTGCCCGCGCGCGGAGCGGGTCGGCCGGCGATGCGGTACGCCAGGTGGCCGAGGGCGATCTCGACCGGATTCTCGTGCTGTCCACCGTGGGCCTTCCCGGCACCACGGTGCCCGAGCTGCTGGGCCGGCCGGACCTGGTCAAGGTCGAGGTCGCGGGACTGCCTGCGCCGCTGGCCACGGCCGCCGCCACTCCCCGCCGGGCTCCGGTGCACCTGGCGGGGCGGCTACCGTCCGCGCAGGCCCGACGAGCCCTGCGGCGGGTACCCGCCTGCGCCCAGCTGGTGTTCTCCGCGCCTGCGGAGCAGCTCCCCGAGCTACTCGATCTCATCGCGGAAACGCGGGCCGTCGAGACCGGAGTGATACTCCGCAGGCCGGGTGTCGACCCGTGGGCGAGCTGGGGGCCGATCCGCACCACCGACCTGGCCAGCACTGGGTCCGAGGTGATGTGCTGCCTGGACGGCACCGACGACGAACCCGGCCTCGACCACCTCGTCGCGACCCTCACCCGCCGGCTCGCGGCCGACGGTGTTCCTACCAAGACCCTCGCCACCGCACTCGCTGCCGTGCAGGGCTGGTCGCGGAGTCGCGCCTACGACACCGTCACCCGGCTGCGGGCCGAGGTCCCTCCGGCAGACGTCCCCCGGGTGGAGATCCCCCGGGTGGAGATCCCCCGGGTGGAGGTCCCCCGGGTGGAGGTCCCCCGGGGGGATGGCGGCCGCTAGTACCAGCAATGTAACCGTCGCTAATTGCAGCATCCCAGCAACTACCGGTAGGTTGCCAGACCATGGTGTTGCTCCATGAGGAGGACCACCATGGCAGCACATGCTCTGGCGCCGCTCGCAGGTGGCGTCGACCCGACGCCCATCGAAGTGCGAACTCCGCTCGTGCGGAGTATTGACAGCTATCACTCCGCTGACGCGGAGTGATATCGTTACCGGGTCCGCAATCGAGGTTCTCCATGCACCGGTACGAGTGAAGGGCACCCATGTGGGGTACAGAATCGGGGGACACAGTGCTTGATCTGACCGCACCGCTTGATCTGACCGCACCGCCTGATCTGACCGCACCGCTGGGTGCGCCGAGTGCGCCCGGCGCTGCACTCACAGTCGCTGAGCTGGTCAGCCGGCTCCACCTGGACGGGCCGACGGCTCTGCTGCGCGTGCTGCGGCCCGCCACCGCCTCGATTTCAGTGGCGCAGTTGTTGCACCGCGAAGGCCGCTCAGGGGCACCATCGCGGAGGCGTCACGCCGCCGAGCCGCCGCAGCCGCCCGGGTCGCGTCGCGGTGTTCCGCCGGTGGCGGCATCTCCCCCCGGCGCCACCACGGCTCTGGTGGTGCCGCCCGCCCGGCATCACACCATGCGGACGGCGTCCCGGCACGTCATACCCCCGGTCGGCTCGGGCCCGCCGATGCGTGCAGTGTCCTCGGTCTCGGCACGCCGGGGCCCGAACAGTGCGTCTGCCACCCAGTTGCAGGGCCTCGGACCCATGGCTGTAGGGGCATCGCAGCCATTCGTGTCATGACCGACGGGGTGCTGTCTCGTCCGCGGAGGCGCGCCGCGGTGTCCCTGTCCTCGCCGGCTGCCGGCGGCGAACCGGTCGAGCAACTCGACCGGGCCGTCGAGCTCATTAATCGGGTCACCCGCGCACTCCCGGAGGCGGTCCTGGATCGTGAGGAACTGATCGCCATCAGCGGGCTCCTCACCCAGATCAGCGGTGCGCTGCTGACCTTCACCGAGCGGCTCATCGCCCCGGTGCACCATTACGACCGCACCCGGTCGGTCGACGAGAAAACCGACGCCGCGCGACGTTCGAGCGCCACCCCCCTGCTCCGGGACTGCCGAAGCAGCTACGTCGCCGCCACCACCTCGGCCCGGGCGTTCCACGCCACTCTCAAGCGCTGACCGGGCACAACAGCCTCTGCGGATAAGGCGCGACCGAGACATGCGCACGGAGCTTCAGTCATCAAACACAGATCGGGAGGAAACCGCAGATTTCCATGGCCGGCGTCGGCGTGTATCTCACCGCGCCCTCCGTGTCTCTTTCTCATATGCGAGTGATAGGTCAGCCAGTCCGGTGCCCGGACCACCTCTGCCGGCGCGCACCGGCCCGCACGATCCGGTCGCACACGTCCAGGCGCCGGCTCTCTCGCAACCGCGCGACGACCGGCGGTGCGGAAACACCCAGCACATGACACGACGAGTACCACATTCATTCCTGTTATGAGAGGACAGACTATGTCTAGTCTCTCCGGGTCCAATCTCTCCGGGCCCCCACCGACCACTCCGGAGCGCCAGGCCGACCTCGGCACCGGCAAAGCCGACCTTGTGCTGGAGGGGGGTGGAGTCAAGGGAATCGGCTTGGTGGGCGCCGTCAACAAGCTGCGGAGCACCGGCTACCCCCACATCCAGCGGGTCGCCGGAACCTCTGCCGGCGCCATCGTCGCATCTCTCATCGCCGCAGGCATGCCGACTCAACGCATGGACGAGGTGATGCGCAGTCTGGATTACAAGAAGTTCGAAGACGCCGGTCTGCTGCCTCGTCTCGGGTTGCCCGGCAAGGCTTTGGAGATCCTGCTTCATGGCGGCAGCTACAAGACCGACTACATGCATCACTGGATCGCAGAACAGCTCGAAACCTGCGGAATCCGCACGTGGCGGGACCTCAAGTACACCGACCCCGGCGCCGACGCCACCCTGCCCGAGCAGGAGCGCTACAAGCTGGTCGTCATCGTCACCGACATCTCCCGAGGACGGATGCTGCGCCTGCCATGGGACTACAAGCATCTGTGCGATCTCGACCCTGATGACATCCCGGTCGCCGACGCGGTGGTCGCGTCCGCCTCCATCCCGTTCTTCTTCCGCGCCCAGCACCTCACCTGCGGGCGAGCACAGGGCAAACAGAAGCTCACGCTCACTGACGGCGGCTCACTGTCGTGCTACCCCATCGACATTTTCGACCGCAAGGACGGTGCGACAAGCCGATGGCCGACTCTCGGCGTCAAGTTGTCGGCACGACAAGCCCCGGCATCGGAGTGGCGACCGGTCAACAACCCGGTCCAGATGTTCGAGCGCCTGTTCTCCACCATGAGCAGCGCCCACGACACACTGTATGTCGATCAGCCGTCGGTGCAGGCCCGCACGATCTTCGTCGACACGACAGGGATCTCCGCCACCGACTTCGATCTCGGCCCGGCGACACGGGACCAGTTGTTCACCCACGGGCAGGAGGCGACCACCAAGTTCCTGGCCGGCTGGAGTTGGGAGAACTGGCAGCAGACCTACGAGAAGCAGCCTGAGGGCTCGGTCCCGGAAACCTCGGGCTCCAAAGCCAACGAGTACGCCCGAGCCTAGCCGCGCCTGCCCTGCGCTGCTCGAACGTGTCACGCTACTATTGCACTAGCCTGGATATGGCGTTAATGCGTGAGCAGGAAGGTTCTGATGACTGCGTCGAGTGCTCCCGCCCTGGTCAGCGATCGTCTCCGCCCGCTGGTAGCCGGTCGTACGGTCCCCCCATGGTTCACGACGGTCGAACTGCTCGGTCGCCCGGTCCTCGGCGCGGACCACCCCGGCCGGGACCCTCACGAGCACACACTGCTGGCTGACCGGCTGTGGGAGGACGCCGGTATGCCGGCGAGCCGGCCGTAGGCAGCAGTGGACTAGCTGACGCTGACCAGGTCGACGACGAAGACCAGAGTCTCACCAGGCTTGATGACACCGCCCGCACCGCGGTCGCCGTAGGCCAGGTGCGCGGGAACGGTGAGCCGTCGACGACCGCCGACCCGCATCCCGGCTATCCCATCGTCCCAGCCCTGGATCACCCGGCCGGTACCGAGCTGGAACTCCAGCGGGACACCACGGTCCCATGAGGCGTCGAACTGCGCCCCGGTGGCATGCGAGACACCGACGTAGTGCGCCGCGATCCGTGAACCGGCAACGGCCTCGGCGCCCTCGCCGATCACCTGGTCCTCGATCATCAGTTCGGTCGGTGGCGGGCCTTCGGGCACCTCCACCTCAGGGCGGGTCTTGTCACTCACGTAGTCCTCCTCCTCGCCCGCCGCCGTCGACGGGGTCACCATCCTGTCGCACGTCAGCGTGGCATGCGACGCCAGACCCGGCGCGGCAGCAGATGCAACATCGCGAACAGCGGGCGCAGCGCGGCAGGCACCCAGACCACAGCGCGCCCCCGGCGCAGCGCGGCCACCGTGGCATCGGCGACCTGCTCCGGCGTACTGGACAGCGGCGCCGGGCTCATCCCTTCGGTCATCCGCCCGATCACGAAACCGGGCCGCACCAGCAGCAGGTGCACCCCGCTGCCCACCAGCGCGTCGGCCAGACCGCTGGCGAAGCCGTCGAGCCCCGCCTTGGCCGATCCGTAGACGTAGTTCGCCCGGCGCACTCGCACCCCGGCCACCGAGGAGAACACCACGAGCTGCCCGCTCCCCCGGGCCCGCAACAGGTTGGCCAGCAGGGTCAGCACGCTGACGTGGGCCACGTAGTCGGTGTGCACCACGGCCAGTGCGTGCTCCGCTTCGCGTTCGGCGCGGGCCTGGTCACCGAGCACACCGAACGCCACCACCACCACGTCGAGCGGGCCGTGCCGGTGCACGATCTCGTCGAGCACGGCGCGGTGGCTCGCCACGTCGTCGGCGTCGAACTCCACCCGTGCCACGGTGGTGGCGCCCGCCTGGCGCAGCGCCGCCTCCTCGAAGTCCAGATCAGCGCTGCGCCGGGCCGCGAGCACCACCCGATCCGCGCCCCGGCCGACGAGCCGCTGGGCCACCGCGAGCCCGATCTCACTGCGCCCACCGAGGACCAGCACTGTCTCGCTCATCGGGACGAGTCTGCCGGACCCTCCTCACGGCCGCACCACCGCAGCCGAGCAGGGTGAGTGGTACCAGCGGCGGAGTGGACGCTATTACCACTGACGTTTGCGTGGGCTGCCCTGGAACCTCGACTGTAATAACAATGCAGGCGATCTCCGCCGCGCGGTACGAGCCGCACGACTTCGGTCGGCCCATCTTCTTGTTCCACGACTCGGTCAACGCACCGTGAACACGGTAGAAAAGCTCCTCCATCTGCATCAAGCCCGTAGTACGCTAGTACCGTATCGGTCTTGTGGAGATGATTCTTCGACTACCGCCACCCATGTCGTACCTGCCGTGGCACATATGACGCTATATACAACTTCCGCTCAACCAGATGTGTTCTGAATAACCTCCATGGTCGCCACGGACTGAACCCCACGTTGAGGAGAACCCCCATGTCTCAGATCCTGACCGCCCCCACCCACCACGAGACGCCCACCGAGGTCGCTCCCGGTACCTATGTGATCCACGAGGTCCAGCACGCCCTCGGCGCGCCCTTCTCGGTATATCTGAACTCGATGGTCATCAAGGCCAGGGAACCGGTACTGGTCGACACCGGCTCGGCCCGCAACCGAACTGCCTGGTTGGAAGACACCTTCGCCCTGGTCGATCCCCACGATGTCGGCTGGATCTTCATCTCCCATGAGGACCCCGACCACGTGGGCAACCTGGCCGAAGCGATGCAGCTGTGCCCGAACGCGACGCTCGTGTGCAGCTGGGCCATCGTCGAGCGTTTCACCAGCGGCTTCGAGTTCCCGCTCCACCGGTGCCGCTGGGCCAACGACGGGACCAGCTTCGAAGTCGGCGACCGCACCCTCGCAGTGGTCCGCCCCCCGGTCTACGACTCGCCGACGACCCGCGGCCTGCTCGACACCTCCACCGGCGTCTACTGGGCCGCCGACACCTTCGCCACCCCCATCCCCGGCGGCACCGACGCCACCGAACTGGCCATCGACGTCGCCGACCTCGACCACGAGTTCTGGCAGCACGGCATGAGCATGTACGCGCTCAACGCCCTCAGCCCCTGGCTACAACTGATCGACCCGACACGGTTCGCCACCGAGGTCACCAACGTCCAGAACCTGGACATGACCACAATCGTCTCCGGACACAGCCCCACTATCAACGCCGACCAGATCCCCACCGCATGGGACCACTTGCGTGCCCTGGCCGGCAGGCATGCTCCACCGATACCCGACCAAGCTGTGCTCGAGGTGATCCTGGCAGCGACAATGCAAGTCCCTACCGCCGGTAAATAGGCCAAGAAACGCGGAGTGAGACGCAAGGTGCAGGGCTCGCGAGGTGGTTGCTGCGCTGTGCTGGGGCGAAGTTCTCGCGCGACATGCAGCGAGGCGACAACTGCACCGCTGTTGGTGTTTCAGCTCGCATTCCCGACGATGGGATGTGTGTCCGCAGCCGGTGGGTTCAGTGTGGACATCTGATCCAGGCCGGCGACCGGCAGCACGAAATGGTGCCAGCGTATGCACATCATCCTTATGTGCTCGACCGGCCCGTCGGTGCTGGACAGCACGACGCGGTCGCGAATCTCGGCGATCTCACCGCAGCCCGGACAGATGGTGAACGTCTGAGTGATCATTCTCAGCCCCTCCCTACGCGGTATCCGGTGAGTCGCCGCACCCATCCTGGACCCGTCCAATTCCGGTGACAGTGGGCTCACGCAATGGCTTGCCCATACCTACTATCGGTGGTAGTGCATGACGTGTTTCACGTCATCCGTGACAGATCGTGCAGTATCTGCGGGTGGTGCCGTGGCCGTAGACCCCGACCCGGGCGCATCGCCGGCGATACGGCGAGGAGGCGTTCAGCGCCGTCGTGCAAGTGGGCCAACTCCTCTGCCAGGAGCCCACCGGTTCGGTTGAGGTGCTCGACAGCGAGCCCGACCACCCTGGCGTGCCGGTCGAGCATCTTCACGCTCTGCCCACAGTCCTCGAGGTTGTCCGCGGTGCGGGTGAGTAGCACACCGAGAGTGCGAAGACAGCCGGCCACGACAACGATCAACAACGCGATGAGGACGATCATGAGAGTCATCTGTGGTCCTGTCTCCTGGAGATCTCGGACCCGCGGTCCTGGTCGGCATGACTCGATGTCGCTCCCGGCGATCGATCAACGGCGGCACCCAGAGGCAGGCCCGGGGTGGCCTGTCGACGGTTGGTCGGCCTGGTTGCTGTGGTGGGTGGTGCCGCTAGCCGCCCGGTGATGAGCGGGGCCGGCACCCGCTGGTCGAACCGCATCGGCAATTCCTTCCGGCGATGGATACCGCCGAACGTGGAAGCGTTCAGCATAAGCGGAATCACAAGCATAAAGATATCGCATATGCGGTAATTTAATGTAAAAAGTTCCGAAAATTAGGAACTTCTATGGCCTGCATGTGCTCAGATCGGTTACAGAGTGTTAGAGGAGCTGCCCGTCTGTCAGAGTGGGGTGCTACGGAGCGACGCCACTTCTGATGCGCCGTAGGCCGGGACGGTGCGCGGTGGGGGTTACGCGCGTGCCGGGAGGTGCGCACGAAGTGATGGGACGGCGGGGTGGCGCTGAGCGCACCGTGCTCCCTCAGGAGGGTGTTGATGAAGGTTCGTTGTCTTGTGGGCGTGCTCGCCGGCCTGTGCCTAACCCTCGCCGGATGCGGTGGGGGGTCCTCGGCCGGCCTCGGGCGCGTCCCGGGCACCGGTTCCGCGGACCCTCACCGTGTTCGCGGCGGCGTCGCTGACCGGCGCTTTCACCGCGCTGGGCACGCAGTTCGAGACCGGCAACCCTGGTGTCAGTGTCAGGTTCAGCTATGCGGACTCGGTCGATCTGGCCCAGCAGATCGTCAACGGTGCCCCAGCGGACGTACGCTCCGGGCCGCCGGCTTCGGCACGACATAGCCACGCGCCGGGCGCTTTCGCGGCGCCGAGAGCACCTGCCGGCAATGCGATGTCGAGTTACACCCGGAGGTCAGCAGCGCCCCCCGGTAGCGCTTCACTGGGTGGGATGGCTACCGACATGCGCCTCGGCCCGCATCCGATCTGACATGTGCGGATAGTGCAGCTCGAAGGCAGGACGCTCGGAACGGATCCGGGGCAGCTCGGTGAAGTTGTGCCGCGGCGGCGGACACGACGTCGCCCATTCCAACGAGTTGCCATAGCCCCACGGATCGTCCACCGTGACCACCTCGCCATAGCGGTAGCTACGGAACACGTTCCACAGGAACGGCAACATGGAGGCACCGAGCAGGAACGCCCCCGCCGAAGACACCATATTCAGCGTGGTGAACCCATCACTGGGCAGGTAGTCGGCATAACGCCTAGGCATTCCCTCGGCACCCAGCCAGTGCTGCACCAGAAACGTCATATGGAACCCGATGAACGTGGCCCAGAAATGGAACTTCCCCCACGTCTCGTCCAGCATCCGGCCGGTCACTTTCGGGAACCAGAAGTAGATCCCGGCGAACGTGGCGAACACGATCGTACCGAACAGCACATAGTGGAAGTGCGCCACCACGAAATAAGTGTCCGAGACATGGAAGTCGATCGGCGGGGAAGCCAGCAACACCCCGGTCAGCCCACCGAGCAGGAACGTCACCAGGAAACCCACCGAGAACAACATCGGGGTCTCGAAGGTCAGCTGACCACGCCACATCGTGCCGATCCAGTTGAAGAACTTCACCCCGGTCGGCACCGCGATCAAGAACGTGGTGAACGCGAAGAACGGCAGCAACACCGCACCCGTGGCATACA
>JBOHGD010000010.1:0-94508 GCA_050699955.1 Pseudonocardiaceae bacterium
ATGCGAGCTATAGCTCGCATCGCCACTCACAAGGCGGCGGGCGGGGACACCGGCCCAGATCTGGCGATCGGGGACGTCCTGGAGCACCACGGAGCCCATCCCGACCACCGCCGCCTCGCCGATCCGCAGCCCCTCCCTGACCAGCGCCCCGGCACCGAGGTAGGCCGCGGTCTCCACAGTGACCTGGCCGGCCAGGGCCACCCGGCCGGCCAGGGTGACGAAGTCACCCACCGCGTCGTCGTGGGTGAGCAGCACCTGGGGCATCGCCACCACATGCGCGCCGACCAGTTGCGGGGCCGTGACCACCGCTCCGGCGAGCAGCACGGTGCCCTCGCCCAGCACCACGCCCGCGGCCACCGAAGCCGCCGGGTGCACGACGGTGGCCCACCGGTGCGCGGGCAGGTCGAGCCGACGCACCAGGGTGGCCCGGCCCAGCGGGCGGTGCGGGCTCGCGACGCAGGCCAGCACCGAGACATTGGGGTAGTCGTGCACCAGGTCGGAGCCGCCCAGCACCGGCACCCCGTCGACCACGGTGCCGTGCCGCATCGGATCGTCGTCGAGCAGCCCGATCACCGCCCAGTCGGTGGACACCGCGCGGGTGGCGGCCAGCACCTCCCTGGCCAGCCCTCCCGCGCCGATCAGCAGCAACGGACGCGGGCTCATCGCAGCACCCCGGTCAGGATGGCGGCCGGTACCGAAGCCGCATCGGCTGATTCCCCGCTGTTGGCCACGTGCCATCCCTGTGGTCGAACTAGCTCTGCATGAGCGTGAGAATGCGCTGGCGCATGCCGGGCTGACCCGTTCAGAGTTGCCCGTGCAAAGGCCTGCGGTGCAGCCGGCCACCGGGTGGGTGGCTGCTGCCCCTTGGTTGCCATATCGGCACGTTGAGTCACGCGTTACGGCTGTTCCCGGCGTGTCGGCCGCTCATGTACGTCCTGATGGCGAATGGTGCCCGCCTCGGCCGGATGCCCACCGACCGGCAGGCCCTAACATCCACCCGATGAGCGCGGATGCCGTCGAAGGCGACGAGCCGAACGGAACAACGGCTGTCTCGACACCACGAGCCGGCCGGGTCCTGTGGGTGTCCACCGGCCTGGAAACCCGGGGCGGCGTTTCCAGCTACGTGCGAATGCTCAGGGATACCCCACTGTGGACCCGATGGGACGTGGCACACGTCGCCACTCATCGCGACGGCACCACTCTGGCCCGCATCCTCGCCTTCGGCCGCGGAGTTCTCACCTTCCTGCCATTACTGGTACGCGGGGCCGACGTGGTGCACGTGCACATGGCTTCCTACGGAAGCTTCGTCCGTAAGGCCGTCATCTGCTGGCTGGCCTGGGCTCGGCGGCTCCCGGTGGTGGTGCACGTCCACGGGGCGCAGTTCAATACCTTCTACGACCGGTCGCCTCGGCCACTGCAATGGCTGATCAGCGCGACGCTCAACCACTCCAGCGCGGTGGTGGCGCTGGGCGAGCGCTGGGCGGTCCGGCTCAGGGAGATCGCCCCCAAGGCACGCATCACCACTATTCCCAACGCCGTGCACATCGTGGGGCCGATGACCGAGCCCGCCGCCGGGCAGCCCGTGCAGGTCGTATTCCTGGGCGCGATCGGCGAGCGCAAGGGGACGTTCGCGCTGCTCGATGTGTGGGCGAAGCTGACCGCGGAGCTCTCGCCCGGTGCGGCGCGGCTCACCATCGCCGGCGACCAGGAGATCGACCGTGCCACAGCGGCCATCGCGCGCCTCGGGCTCACGGCGACGGTGGAACTGCGGTCCTGGCTGTCCCCCGCCGACGTGAGCGTGCTCCTCGGCTCGTCACAGGTGCTCGTCCTTCCCTCGCTGAACGAGGGTCAGCCGATGGCCATCCTTGAGGCGATGGCCCATGGCCTGTGCGTGGTGGCCAGTGACGTGGGGGGCATCCCGGACCTCGTCGAGGACGGCGTCAGCGGCCTGCTCGTACCGCCCGCCGACCCGGAGGCACTGCAGACAGCACTGCGCCGGGTGATCACAGATCCGCTCACCCGGAGCAGGCTGGGTACCGCCGCACTGCAGCGAGCGCGCAGGGAGTTCGACGTCGACGTCGTGTGGAAGCGGGTCGATGCGCTGTACCGGGAGGTCATCGGCTCCTAAGGGGACACGCCCGAAGGTGACGATGGTGGCGCCGACCGCGAGGACGGTGGCGGCGAGGACGACAACGGCGACGTACTCGTGGTCGTCGGCCGGGTGGGCGTCGTCGGCCGCGTGGTGGGCCGGGTGGTCGTGGGCGGCGATGATGTCGTCGGCCGGGTAGTCGTCGTCGGCGGTGGCGATGATGAGGTGGGCGGCGTAGTCGTCGTGGGCGGCGGCGATGATGTCGTCGTCCGGGTGGTCGTCGGCGGCGCTGATGTCGTCGGCGGCGCTGACGTCGGCGGCGGCGTTGACGTCGGCGGCGGCGTTGACGTCGGCGGCGGCGTTGACGGCAACGTGCGGGGGTCGGTGGCGGCCGGGCCGCCGGGCGGGGGCAGTACGGAAACGGGGGGTTGCGGCGCACCGGAGGGCAGCGCCCCCGGCGGCGGTGGGGTGCTGGATGGCGGCGGGATCTGGTTCACCGGGGGCAGCACCGGTGCCGGGCCCGGTCCCGGAACGATTCGGGGACCGTAGGCCTGCGACCACGCCATCACCGCGCGGACGAAGGTGTCCGAACGCTGGTAGCGGAACACCGCGCGCGCCTGGTTGGCCACCCCGGTGAGAACGGCATCGCCCTCGCAGAGGTAGCGGCCCGCACCGAGTGCGGCGTCGTAGATGTTGTGCGGGCTGGCATAGCCGTCGCCGTTGGAGTCACCACCGACCCGATGCCACACGCTCGGGATGATCTGCAGGGGGCCCACGGCCCGATCCCATTCCTTGTCGCCGTCGAGCTGGCCGCCATCGGTATCGGGGATGCGCGCGAGACCGGGGCTGCCGTCCAGACGCGGACCCAGGATGGGGTGCGAGCTGTTGCCGGTGGGCTCCAGGCTGCCACTGCCGTGATCGGAGATCACCCTGCCGAGCCCCGCCAGCAGGGTCCAGCTCAGCTGGCAACCGGGTGTGTTCAGCGCGAGCGCATCCTGCGCGCGGTGGTAAGCGGCCAGCGCCACCGGCGGGATGCTGAGCGCGCCTGCCGGGATTCCGGCCGCCGGATCGGCGCCCATGACAGGTGATGTCGTGATGATCGCCAGCACGGCGGGACTCAGGCCGGTGGACTGCGGCAGGATCCCGGAAGCACCGTAGGCGGCCACCGACGCCTGGTCGTTGCGGTTCCCCTGATCCACCGTCTCCGACGTGCTCGGGGTGGGCAGCAGCCCGAGGCCCCCCATGGCGAGCACGGCGACCGGCAGGAACGCTCCGCCGGCCGCCAGCACCGTCAGCGCAACGCTCCGGAACCGAGTCGAAGGACCGGTTTCCGCCACGGGTGTTCCTTCCTGCTCCACCGCGGACCCCAGCCAGGAGTAAACGGGATCGAGTTTCTCTCACTCTCTGTCGCCACGTGGCTTCATTTCGTTTCACCGTAGGGAGTACCGGCCCCGCGGGGGGCCGGTACTCCAGGCGGGGTGTCACAGATCAGGTGCCCGAATCGATGAACAGCCAGTCGAGGACAGCGGCGAGGGTATCGGGACACCGGAGGTCGAGCCGAAGGAGTTCGACGCACCGGAGGGACACTCGGAGGACGGATGAGCGAGCGGCGCTTCGAGCGCTCCGTGGCACTACAGGCCCGGCTGCACGAACTGGTTCCCGGCGGGGCGCACACCTACGCCCGCGGTGCGGACCAGTATCCCGAGGGGATGGCACCCGTGCTGGTCGCAGGCCGCGGAGCGCGCGTCTGGGACGCCGACGGCAACACGTTCGTCGAGTACGGCATGGGTCTGCGATCGGTCACCCTGGGGCACGGCTACCAGCCGGTGCTCGACGCGGTCCGGGCAGTGCTCGACGACGGGCTGAACTTCACCCGCCCGACGACCATCGAGCTCGCCGCGGCCGAGGACTTCCTCGCGCTGGTACCCGGTGCCGACATGGTCAAGTTCGCCAAGAACGGCTCCGACGTCACCACCGCGGCGGTGCGGCTCGCGCGCGCCGCCACCGGCCGGGACCTGGTCGCCATCTGCTCCGATCAGCCATTCTTCTCGGTCGACGACTGGTTCATCGGCACCGTTGCGATGCGCGAGGGCGTCCCCGCCGCGGTCCGCAGCCTCACCGTCGGGTTCCGGTACAACGATCTGGCCTCGCTGCGCGGACTGTTCGAGGCCCACCCCGGCGAGGTCGCCGCGGTCGTCCTCGAGGCCGCCACCAGCCTGACCGAGCCCGCACCGGGTTACCTGCAGGGCGTCCGGGACCTGTGTGACCTGCACGGCGCCGTGCTGGTGTTCGACGAGATCATCACTGGGTTCCGCTGGGCGGCCGGCGGGGCGCAGTCCCTCTACGGGGTCACGCCGGACCTGTCCACCTGGGGCAAGGCGATGGGCAACGGCTTCCCGATCTCCGCCCTGGCCGGGCGCAGGGAGCTGATGGAGCTCGGTGGGCTGCGCACCGACAAGCCGAGGACCTTCCTGCTCTCCACCACGTTCGGTGCCGAGACCGTGTCCCTCGCCGCGTTCCGGGCGGTCGCGGCCGCCTACCGGCGGACCGATCCCATCGCCACGATGGAGCGCCAGGGCACCCGGCTGGCCCGCGAGATCACCGCGGCCGCCGAGGCCGCCGGGGTCGCCGGCCATCTCCAGGTCCTCGGCCGCCCGTCCTGCCTGATCTTCGTCACTCGCGGCCCGGACGGTGCACCCTCCCAGGAGTTCCGGACCCTCTTCCTGGCCGAGCTACTGCGCCGCGGCGTGCTCGGGCAGTCCTTCGTGATCTCGGCCGCACACACCGACAGCGATCTCGACGACACGGTCGCCGCGGTCTCCGGCGCGATGGTCGTCTACCGTCGGGCGCTGGAAGCGGGCACCGTCACGGGTTTCCTCGACGGTGCACCGGTAGCACCCGCACTACGCTCACCCGCCACCCCCCGCAGGCTGCCCGACCTCATTCCCCGCAAGCACGGGCTACAGCTGGTCGGGAGCCTCGATACCGAGCAGCCCTAGGCCGGTGCACAGGATCCTCGCGGTCAGGGCGCACAGCACCAACCGGCTGTCCCGCAGGTGGCCTTCGGCCTTCAGCACGGGACACCGCTCGTAGAAGCCGGTGAACGCGGTGGCCAGATCGAACAGATACGCGGCGAGACGGTGGAACTGCAGGCTCGCCTCGACGTCGGAGATCACGCTCGGGAACTCGAGTATCACCAGCGCCAGGGCACGCTCGGCCGGGTCGGAGAGCACCAGGGCGGTCGCCGAGCCGGGTGGCTCGATCCTGGCCCGGCGGAAGATCGACTGGATACGGGCGTGTGCGTACTGCAGATACGGACCGGTGTTGCCGTCGAACGACAGCATCCGGTCGTAGTCGAGGACGTAGTCCTTGTTCCGGTCGGTGGACAGATCGGCGTACTTCACCGCTCCGATGCCCACGGCATGAGCCACGGCTGTCTGCGTGGCCTCGTCGAGGTCGGGGTTCTTGTCGGCCACCGCCGCCCTCGCCCTGGTCACCGCCTCGTCGAGCAGGTCGACGAGCCGGACCGACTCGCCTGCCCGGCTGCGAAGCATCTTGCCGTCCTTACCCAGGACCGATCCGTGCCCGATGTGCTCGGCTCGGGCCGGGGGGCTGAGCCAACCTGCCTCCCGCGCGGTCTGGAACACCATCTCCAGGTGCTGGTGCTGTGGTGCGCCGACGACGTAGAGCAGTCGCGTCGCGCCGAGCTTGCGCAGCCGGTGACGGATGGCGGCGAGGTCGGTGGAGGCATAGCCGTAACCACCGTCGCTCTTACGCACGATGAGCGGCAGCAGGTCACCGTCCCGGCCGGTGAAGCCCGCCGGAAAAACGCAGAGCGCGCCATCACTGCACCTGGCCAGGGTCAGGCTCTCCAACTCGGCGGCCACCGAGGCGAGGTCGTCGTTGTAGGCACTCTCGCCCGCGAAATCGTTCTCGACCAGTCGCACGCCGAGCCGGTCGTAGACGGTCATGAAGTACTTTTCCGACTCCCCGATCAGCAGCCGCCACAAGCGCATGGTGTCCGCGTCACCATTCTGCAGCAGCACGACGCGGCCACGAGCTCGTTCCTTGAAATCCGCACTGGCGTCGAACTTCATCCGGGCGGCTCGGTAGAAGCCGTTGAGGTCACCGATCGAGAGCTCATGCGCGGCCTCGTCCTCACCGAGGTCCAGTAAATGCTCGATCAGCATGCCGAACGGGGTTCCCCAGTCGCCGACGTGATTCTGCCGAATGGTGGTGTGACCGAGCCATTCCAGCAAGCGAACGGCAGCGTCACCGATAATCGTCGAACGCAGGTGACCGGCATGCATCTCTTTCGCGACGTTCGGCGCGGAATAGTCCACGACCACGGTCTCCAGCGCCGGGGGCGGCTGTACACCGAGCCGGTCAGCCGGGACGACCTCGGCCAGAAAACGGGCCAGGGCGTCGTCGCGGATGGTCAGGTTGATGAACCCAGGGCCGGAGATCTCCACCGAAGCACACAGGTCTGCGAGGTCGGCGTGCTCCAGGATGCGAGCCGCCACCTCGCGAGGGTTGGACCGCATCCTGCGCGCCGCCGCGAGCGCACCGTCGGCCTGGAAATCAGCATGCTGGGACCGGCGGACCATCGGGTCCGCCCCCTCGCCCACCACCGACTCGAACGCGCGGCCAAGCCGTTCGCGCAGCAACGCCTCCAGATGCGCCATGACCGCAGCCTACGACCCCGCCTGCCTGGCCTGGACCGTGATCGCCCACAGGTCGTGGTCGCTGCGCCTGCCACCGACATCGAGGAAGGACGCCATGGTGGCCTCGCGGGTCATCCCGGCCCGGCGCATCGTGCCGGCCGCCGCATCGTTGCCGAGGCACACCGGAGCGGTGATCCGCTGCAGGCCCAGCACGCCGAGCCCGTAGTCCAGCACCGCGGCGGTAGCGGCCGCGCCCAGCCCGTGCCCGGCCACCTGCGCGTCCAGCCAGATCCCCAGCTCAGCACTGCGGGTGAACGAGTCGATCCACTCCAGCCCGCACTGCCCCGCCAGCCTGCCGTCCACCTCCACCATCAGCGGCAACGCCCGCCCCGCCCGCGCCGCACGCCGCATCTGCAACCAGGTCGACACCCACACCGCCTCGGTGTGCCGCTGCTCCCAGGACAACGACGAGCTCACCCACCACGGCTCCATCCGCTCCCGCTCCGCCAACCGGATCGCACACCACTCCGGCCCATCGGACAGCCGAGGACTACGCAACACCACCCGACGACGCGCAACCTCGACCGGACCCAGCCGCACCCGCCACATCCCCGGCGCCGACCGGCCACCACCGGTCAGCGCACGACGCAGCGGACGCAGATAGAACCGCGCCACCGCCCGCAGCACCGCACCCGACCCCGCCACATCCATCAGCCGCGTCTCCCGATCACTGGGCGCCGACTCGCTGGGCACCGATGAGGTATTAGACCCCGGCGGGCGGGCTGACTACCGCACCCCGCTGCGCCAGCCGGCGAATCAGGCCTCGGGGCGGGACCAGGTCAGGTGTGATCGCCCACAGGTCGTGGTCCCTTCGGCGGCCGCCGACGTCGAGAGACGAGGTCATGGTGCCCTCCCGCACCATTCCAAGCCGGCGGCAACCGTTGGCAGGCGCGACGTTCTCAGGACATATCGGCGCGGTGATCCGCTGCAGGCCCAGTACGCCGAACGCGTAGTCCACCACCATCGCCGTCGCCGCGACTCCGTACCCGCCTCCCGCTATCCGGGAGTCCATCCACGTGCCCAGCTCGCCGATCCGAGTGAACGGATCGATCCACTCCAGCCCGCACTGCCCCGCCAGCCTGCCGTCCACCTCCACCATCAGCGGCAACGCCCGCCCCGCCCGCGCCGCACGCCGCATCTGCAACCAGGTCGACACCCACACCGCCTCGGTGTGCCGCTGCTCCCAGGACAACGACGAGCTCACCCACCACGGCTCCATCCGCTCCCGCTCCGCCAACCGGATCGCACACCACTCCGGCCCATCGGACAGCCGAGGACTACGCAACACCACCCGACGACGCGCAACCTCGACCGGACCCAGCCGCACCCGCCACATCCCCGGCGCCGACCGGCCACCACCGGTCAGCGCACGACGCAGCGGACGCAGATAGAACCGCGCCACCGCCCGCAGCACCGCACCCGACCTGGCTACCTTCATCCGAATTCATCCGATCCGCCGTCTGCGTCCTTCTTGTGTAGTGCGGATATCGGGCATTGGGGTGGGCTCGTTACGTTGAGCAGCACCCTTACCCGTTCGCGGTAACACTTCGGCGGGCTGGGCGATACGCCGAACGGGCGAGGTGCTGGCAGCCGCGCATCTACCTGCCGGTGTTGGCGTTGACGACAGCAAACCACCTGGACCCGATACCTCGGCGGCCAGCGACGCAGAGAAGGCGCAGGGATGAGCCCGTTTCGGATACAGCTCGACCGCATACGTCGCCGTGCCTGGCTGGTACTCGCCATCACGGTCCTGGCGGTACTCGCAGCATTGGCGGCGGGCCTCGGCCAGCACACCACCTACACCGGACTCTCGACTCTGACGATCATCTCGCAGAACCGGGCTCCCGAGCAGGACGCCCCACTGGCGCAGGGCTACGCGGAGTACTTCAACAACAAGTCCTACCAGGACGTGCTCAGCAAGTCCGCGGGCGTGCCGAGCGACCTCACCTTCAACGCCCGGACGGCGGCCACCAGCCCCATCGTCTACATCGAGGCCACCGCCCCGAACCCTGGTCTCGCCGACTCGGCCACCGTGGCGATGGCGAAGGCGTTCCTCACCGAGGTGAACGCGAACCTGATCTCCGATCGGGACAGCAAGATCGCGAATCTGCAGAACCAGATCACCAAGGAACGTGCTCTGCTGGTGACCCTGCCCGAGTCGAGCCCCGAGGCCTCGCTCAGCACCAACACCATCCTCAACCTGCAGTCCCAGATCACCCAGCTCCAGTCGGACAGCTCCAGCCAGCTTCAGGAGCTGCAGCTGCACGCAGGGGTGACGAAGGTCGCCCCGAATCTGCTGCAGAACGCCGCACTCGGACTCGTCGGCGGACTCGTCCTGGGCTGTGCCGTCGCGCTGGCCTTCGCCGGCGTCGAGAACCGGCTCACCAACCCCCACGACGTCCATGACCGGCTGGGCCTGGACACGCTCGTGACCCTTCCCGGCGGCAGGTCGAAAGCCGCCGAACGGATCCGCACGCAACGCTTCAAGCGGCTCGCCAACCTGGTCAGCCTGGGCGATCTGAGCCGCCCGGCGACGGTCGCGATCACCTCGCCGCGGCCGTCCGCGGGAGTCGCCCGGGTCGCCGAGGGGCTCGCCTACTACCGCGCCATCCAGGGTGAGCGCACCCTGCACATGTGCGCGGACCTGCACCAGCAGCGCGGCAGGTCACGGCGCGGGGACGAGTACCAGGGCCGGATGGGGGTGGCTGACGTCCTGGCCGGTGGTGCCGGTCCCTACACGGTCGGGCTGCAGGGCAAGGTGCTGCCGGGATGGTGCGACGCCATGCAGGTGATGCCCCCCGGTAGTTCCTCGGGCGACCCCTACGCGCTGTTCGGCCGAGACCGGTTCGCCGATCTGGTCCGGCGGGTCACCGGCATCGCGGACCTCGTGGTCATCGAAGCACCCTCGATCATCGAGGCCCCCGAGGGCCAGGTCATCTGCGCCACCGCGGACCGCACGATCCTCGTCGTCGAGGAGGACGCCACCCGGGCCGGCGACGCCGCCGAGGCCTGCCAGATCCTCGAGCAGGTCGAGGCCACGGTGCTCGGTGTCGTGATCGTCGAATCCCCGGCGGGCCGCTCCCGCCCGCCCGCCGGGAGCCCGGACACTCCGGCCGAACCGAACGCCGGGCCGAACGCCCCACTGGCCGCTGGACCGGGCAACGGCTCGCGGGTCGAGGAGTGGCCACCGCTGTTCGCCTCGTCCGTGGACGGCGAGGAAGGTGCCCGAAGGACCCCGAGGTGACCAAGGGAGCCGTCTCGCCGGAGGTGGAGGCACCCGGGGACGGATCTCGTGACCTCGGCCGAGGTGCTCACGTCGGCCGAGGTGGCCTCTTCGGCCGAGGTGATCTCTTCGGCCAGCGGCCGTGGATTCCGGTCGTCGTCTTCCTGAGCACGCTGGCCGTCCAGCTGGCTCTGGTGATCATCGCGCCGCCGAATGTCGGCCTGATCATTCTGGTACTGGCCGTCGCCGCGGCGGTGGTGTTCGCCGGACTCGGCAGCCCGACCTTTGCGATAGCCCTGCTGCTGACCATCTCCTTCTTCCGGCTGGCCCTGCCGAGCGACCATCTGCCCGTCGACCCGTTCGTCCTCGCCTTCATAGGAGTGATCGGGGCGGCGGCGGTCGCCATCACGCGGCGGGTCAACAGGCTGCCCCGGCTCGGCGCCCTGGAACTGATGATGGTCCTCTACCTCGCCTGGAACATCGGGTCGGAGCTGGCCCCGCACAGCTACCCGGCGATGGTGCCGTCCACCGGTGAGGTGTTGTCGCCGTGGCGCTTCATCCTGACCGGCGCGATGGTCCCGTTCGTGCTCTACGTCGTGGGCCGGTTCGTCTTCGACCGGGAGTCGGCGGTGCGGTGGCTGTTGTGGATCGTCATGGGATTCTTCGGCTACTCGGCCGTGGTCAGCATCGCGGAGTTCGCCGCGCCGGGGCTGGTGTGGCCGCGCTTCATCGTGACCGCCCCCGACTGGCCCGGCCGCGCCGTCGGGATCTTCAACCAACCGGTCGTCAACGGGCTGCTGCTGGTGATCGGTTTCGTGCTCGCGCTGTTCCTGGCCAACCAGGCGAGCGAACCGCGGTGGCGCAGGGTGATCGCCGCCGCTGGTGCGGTGGCCGCGATCCCCGCCATCTACCTGACCCACACCCGGATCGTCTGGCTGGTCTTCGCGGTCGTGCTGATCGCCGGAGCGCTGTGGGCCCGGAAGTTCCGGGCCGGGTTCGTCATCACGCTGATCGGCGCCGTGGTCGCGGTGGCCGCTGACTGGTCCGCGCTCACCAGCAGCGACCGGGCCGCCGGTGGGGTCGCTTCCACCAGTGAGGTGGACGACCGCCTGAACCTGGCCGCCACCGCGATCGCGGCGATCAAGGAGAAACCGTTCGCCGGATGGGGGATATCCCGCTTCATCGAGTTCAACACCTACCAGCACAAGCAGTGGTCCCCGGCCATCGACTGGTCCCGGGGGTACGGCATCGCCGCGCACCACACCGAGCTCGGCATCACCGCCGAGCTCGGCGTGGTGGGGCTGGTCCTCTGGCTGGCGGTGCTCGTCCTGCTCGTCCGGCAGATGATCGTCGCCGTCCGGGCACTGCCCGGCGACGGGTTGTGCGGCCGTGGCCTCGCGCTCGCCGCGGTTCTCGCGTTCGCCTGCTGGGAGCTCACCGGGCAGACCGTCGACCTGCGCTACTTCGACTTCCTCAACGCGCTCGTCTTCCTGCTCGTGGGCATCGTCGTGGGCTGGGCCGATCGGGTCCCGCGCGCCCGGGACGTGCCGCGATGAGCCTGCTGCGCCGCCGGGTGCGGCAGAGCGGGCCACTGCGGGTGATGTACCTGGTTCCGGATCTTCGAGTGGGTGGCGCCGAGCGGCACGTCACCACGCTGCTGCCGGCGCTGGACCGGACCCGGTTCGCGCCCTGCGCGGTCTGCATCGGAGCGCAGGGAGCGCTGTTCAGCACGCTCGCCGCGGGTGGCGTCCCGGCACACGCCCTGGGCCGGGGCAAGCGGGAGTTCCTGATCGCCCTGGTCGAGCTGGTTCGAAAGATCCGGCGGACCCGGCCCGACGTGGTCATCATGCGGGGCTACAACGCGGAGCTGCTCGGGCGGATCGCGGCCGTGCTCACCCGCGTCCCGCGGTCCGTCATCTGGGTGCACAACTGCGGCGAGCTGACATCCCGCAGCCGGGTCCGGCGGCTCACCGACCGGTTGCTGGACCCGTTCACCAGCGCCTACTACGGCGTCGCGGACGGCCAGCTGCCCTACCTCACCGATGTGCTGGGCCACCCAGCGGCCAAGATCCGGATCATTCCCAACGGTGCCGACGCCGCGGACCTCGGCCCCGACCCGGCCGCGCAGCGCAATCCCGCGGGCAGAGCCGCACTGGGGATCGAGCCGGACGAGCCGGTGGTCGGGATCCTGGCGGCGCTGCGGCCGGAGAAGGACCACGCGACGCTGCTGCGGGCCGCCCGCCTGGTGATCGACGAGCTGCCGCGGACCCGGTTCCTGGTGGTCGGCGACGGGCCGCAGCGGTCCGACCTGGAGCAGCTCGCGGCCGAACTCGGGATCGCCGAACGGGTGATCTTCACCGGATCCCGGGCGGACGCCGGGGACCTGCTCCAGGCCATGGACGTCTTCACGCTGAGCTCGTACACCATCGAGTGCGCACCGATGGCACTGCTGGAGGCGATGACGGCGGGGCGACCGGCCGTCTGCACCGCGGTCGGAGGCATTCCGGACATGATCGTCGACGGGGTGACCGGGACGCTGGTCGCACCGCGCGACCCGGAGGCCCTGGCGCGGGCCTGGCTGCCCCTGCTGCGGGATCGGGAGCTCGCGATGACGTGGGGCCGGGCGGCCCGGGAGCGGCTGGAAACCGAGTTCAGCCTGGACCGTTGCCTGCGTCGGGCCGAGCGGGCCATCGAGGCCACCGCGGGCCGGGAGCCTGCGGGCCCGGTCCAGCTCACCGTGGTGCTCGACCTGATCGCCGTCGGCGGCGCCGAGGTTCTGTTGCTGCACCTGCTGCGCGGGCTCGATCCGGCGATGGTCCGGCCGAGGGTGGTCTGCCTGCGCGAGGCCGGTCCGCTCGCGGCGGAGTTTCGGGCCGCGGGCGTCCCCGTCGACGTGCTCGACGCTCCGGGGCCGCACCGCCCAGGGCGGTTGTTCTCCCGGATGGCGCAGCTGATCCGCTACTTCCGGCGGCACGCCACCGACGCCGTGCTGGTGACCCACCATCATCGGGCGGCGCTCACCCTGGGCAGGGTGGCCGCCCGGCTGGCCCGAGTGCCCGCCAACCTGGTGGCCGCGCACGATATGGACCTCACCTCCGTCGGGAAGCGCTGCCTTCCGCGCCACGACGTGGAGACGCTGTTCCTGTCCAGCGCGCTGCTCCTGCTGGCGCCGAGTCAGGGGCGCTACCTGCACCGCGAGGAAGGGGTGGGGCGGTTTCCCTGGCGGCGGATCCGGGAGGTCGTGATACCCAACGGCATCCCGCTCGCGGCGGTGCCGACCGCGGACGACCGGGCGCAGGCCCGGACCACGCTGGGACTCGGCCAGGACGACTTCGTGGTCGGTATCGTGGCCCGGCTGTCCGCACAGAAGGCGCACCACGTCCTGTTCGAGGCGATCGCCCGGCTGACCCCGCGCCATCCCCGGCTGCGGCTCGTCGTGGTGGGAGAAGGTGCCCGCGCGGCGGAGCTGGTCTCGCTCGCGGACGAGCTCGGCATCGCCGATCGGGTGCACTTCACCGGCGTCCGTCGCGATGTGGTCGGGCTGCTCCCGGGTTTTGATGTCACGTGCCTGTCGTCGGTACACGAGGGCGCCCCGATCGTCGTGATCGAGTCGATGGCCGCAGGTGTTCCGATCGTGGCCACCGACTGCGGTGCCGTACGGGACATGGTCACCGACGGCGATGAGGGCTTCCTCGTCCCGGTCGGCGACGCCGGTGCGCTCGCCGACCGGCTCGCACGCCTGGCGGCCGATCCCGCGCTGCGGGCCCGTCAAGGTGCTCTCGGCCGGTCGCGGGCCGAGCGCGACCACCGGATCGAGACGACCGTCGAGGGCTTCACCAGCCTGCTGACCGGCCTGGTGGAGAGTCGATGAGGAGGAACGGGGCTGTGCCGAATCACAAGAACCCGGCAGGCGGGGAGCGCGCTGCCCGGGTGCTGATCCTGGTCGAGAACCTGTCGGTGCCCCTCGATCGTCGCGTCTGGCAGGAGAGCAAGGCGCTGGTCGACGCCGGCTACCAGGTGGTGGTGATCTGCCCGCGGGGAACCACCCAGGACGTCGAGCCGGAGGCGACCATCGGCGGGGTGCGGATCCTGCGCTACCCACTGCGGGCGGCCACCGGCGGACCCGCGGGATACCTGCGCGAGTACTGGCTCGCGCTGTGGCACACGTTGCGCCTGGCACTGCGCGTCCGCCGGGAGGGGCCGGTGGACGTGGTGCACGCCTGCAACCCACCGGACCTGCTGTTCCTCGTCGCCCTGCCGCTCAAGTGGCGCGGCGCGCGGTTCCTTTTCGACCATCACGACCTCGTCCCGGAACTGTTCCGGTCCCGGTTCCCGGGCCGCGGTCGGCTGCTCTACCGCGCGTCGGCCCTCCTGGAGCGGATCACCTTCAGCGTCGCCGACGGCGTGATCTCCACCAACGAGAGCTACCGGCAGGTCGCCATCGACCGGGGGAAGGTGGCGCCGGAGCGGGTGACCGTCGTGCGCAGCGCACCGGATCTGGGCCGGTTCGTCCAGCGCGAGCCCGATCCCGCGCTGCGCCGCGGCAAGGACCATCTCGCCGCGTACCTGGGTGTGATGGGACCCCAGGACGGGGTCGACTACGCCCTGCGCGCGCTGGCCCACCTGCGCCACCAGATCGGGCGCGACGACCTGCACACCATCTTCATGGGCACCGGGGACACCTTCGACGAGATGGTCGCGCTGTCGGCGCACCTCGGGCTGGACGACTGCGTCGAGTTCACCGGTCGCGTCCCGGACGAGTTCGTGCAGCGCTGCCTGTCCACCGCCGATGTGTGCCTGTCCCCCGACCCCAGCAACCCGCTCAACGATGTCTCCACGATGAACAAGGTCGTGGAGTACATGGCGATGGGCCGGCCGCTGGTCTCCTTCGAGCTGGCCGAGGCCAGGGTCTCGGCGGGCGACGCGGCCGCCTACGCGCCGGCCAATGACGAGGCCGCGTTCGCGGAGCTGCTGGACGGGCTGCTGCGCGATCCGGCCCGGCGCGCGCGGATGGGCGCGCACGGACGGTCCCGGGTGGAGTCGGAGCTGTCCTGGGCGACATCCCAGCGCAACCTGATCAGCTGCTACGGCCGGCTGCTCGGCCGTCCCGACCCCGTAGCGGGCGAGCCCGCACGCTGACGCTGAGCGAGGACGACGCGTGCACGGCGGGCGGACACACCGTGCACGCGAGACTGACACACCGTGCACGCGAGACTGACACACCGTGCGTGGGAGGCTGACACGCCGTGGTTATGGGGTGTCGCGGAGCAGGATGAGACCGTCCTGAGGGGGTATCGAGACGGTCCGCACCACGCGACCGTCGTCGGTCACCGGGTCCAGCACGCCGCGCAGCTTGCGGTAGGGGTGATCGAAGGTGACGGTGCGCGGCTGGGAGCCGACGTTGACCAGCACGATGCCGTGCTCGAAATCCCGCCGGAACAGCCCATCGGCCAGCTGGCCGATGCCCGCGGAGAATGGTGCCGCCAGCTGCGAGCTGGTCGGACTGCCGACATAGGGATAACCGAGATACCCCGGCCCGAGACCGCCACCGTCCAACTCGTCGTAGCGGGCGAGGTGACCGTAGTCGGGACCCATCGGCGCCCAGTACCCGTCCTGCAGCAGCGTCCCGGTGATGAAGAGACGGGCTCGGCGGAAGTCCTCCGGTGAGCCCGCGGGAGCCCGCTGGGTACTGATCGTCAGCGCCATCCCCGGCAACCGGTGGGCCGCCTGCGCCGTCACCCTCACGTAGCTGCGCAGATCGTCCACCGGGTTCCGGCCGTCACGCTCGTCGGCGAAGCTCTCCCAGGCCCGCCCGTCGAGCTGGCCGGCGTGCAGCGTGCGGTCTCCGTTGGCCACCAGGATCGCGGTCGGCATCCGCTGCCGCATGATCCGCTCGGCGGCGTCGAGGCCACGCTCCCAGGGGCCGGCTGGCCCGTAGATCACCGACGCCGGCTCGTCGACACCGTTGCCTGCGATGTCCCACCGGTCCCGGCTCGCCCCGTAGACGCGATCCCCCCAGACGTCGAGGAATATCCCGTCCCACACCCCCGAGGACCACACCTGGTTCACCACCCAGTCGGCGGCGTACTCCGCATAGGTCTGGCCGTTCACCCGGGGAGCGGTGTCGGTGAGGTTGGCCATCGTGGTCTGCGCATACTCGCTGACCGGGGTCCCGTCACCGGACCGGGCCATCCACTGCGCGGGGAACCGGCTCCGGGTCGAGCTGGTGAACTGCCAGAGCGCGTAGCGGTCGGCCCATTGATCGCGCGAGCCGAGCCGGGGTGGGCGATCGACCACGTTGACGTAGGCCAGCAGCGTGATGCCGGGGTGGAGCTTGCGCAGCGTACTGAAGAACTCCCGCGGCAGCCGGTGGCCCCATTCGCTGTCCAGGACGACCACGTCGTAGCGCGCCAGCGTCTCGGCGGACGGCAGGTCCTGGTGTTCCAGGAAGTACACCGCGGTCCTCGGGAACGCGGGCCCCTGCGCCACCGGCCTGGTCGGTGGCGGATCAGCGACCTCGACCACGGGTGGTCGCGGCGCAGCGCATGCGGCGACGAACAGCAGCACGACGACGGCGAGAGTCGCGCCGCACAGCCGGCGCCCCGCCCACGACCCAGGGACGGGCCGCGAGCCATGGCACCGGCGCGACACCCCGAGAGATTACAAGGGAAGCGGGCCCGCGCCGGCGACGCCCGTCAACGCCGTCACGGAGTACACCTCGCGTTGCGGGTGTCCGAGCGCGGTGGCGAAGAAGCGATGCAGGGTCGTGATGAGGTCGGTACTTATCGGGACCGGCGAGGACGGCGGGGACGGCAGCACCACGAGTGGCACGAGCAGGCTGGCCGTGGTGCTACCGGTATCGACGGTGTGAACGATTGTCACACTCACGACGGTACCGAGATCCGAAACGTCCACCGTGCGCACTTCGTCACCGTAGAAGGAAAGAGACCGGACCGAGTCGTGATAAGTGAAGCGGAGCAGGCCGCGATCCTTGATGGGCGGTCCGGAGCCTTCCGGGTAATATGACACACTGATTCCGCCACCGTGCAGGTGGTATTGGTTCGGTGTGGTCGTTTCTTGGGGTACCCACGTGGGCAGCGGCAGCGTATTTCGCCGAGCCCGGGCGACACGGTCGTCACGCTTGTCTGTTATTCGTCCTTCGGCTCTTCGTGTTCGGCCGGCTGGTGTTCGGCCGGCTGGTGTTCGGTCGGTGTCGCTTCGCGGGCTATGCGTCGGTAGACGTCGAGGTCGGTGTCGGTCCGGTGGGGCTGCGGTCCGGACCCCTGCCAGGTGAGCACCTGCTCATTGGCCCAGAGGGCCCAGGATCTGATCGCCTCGCAGTGCCGCCACAGCAGTTCCGCGAGGAGCGCGTTGATGTGCAGCCGTTGCGGGTAGGGGCCGCCGCCCGTGGTCAGGTACTCCCGGCCGAGGGTCACCCCGAACTGGTGCATCTCCTCGGCCCACGCCGCGATGTCCCTGAGGGTGGCGAGGGCGTCGTCCCGGTCGGCGAGGTCGGCGAAGAGCAGCTTCACCGCGGCCTCGAACTCCAGTGCCGGTGGGCCGCCGGGTCGCCGCAGCCACTGTTCGAGCACTTGTCTGCCTGCGGGGGTGATGGTGTAGACGGTGCGGTGCCGCCGCCCCACCGGCTGCCGCTCTGCTGTCGCGTAACCCAGGGTGAC
Source organism: Pseudonocardiaceae bacterium (assembly GCA_050699955.1). GTDB lineage: Bacteria > Actinomycetota > Actinomycetes > Mycobacteriales > Pseudonocardiaceae. Next base: position 17,716 of record JBOHGD010000010.1, read on the forward strand.
CAGGCGTTTCGCCGATTCGTAGACCTTGCTCTGGGCTCGTGGCCAGATGAACCGCAGGATGCGCTGCATCTGTCCGGTCAGCTCGTAGGCCGAGTGCGGGCGCAGCGCGAGCAGTCCGAGTAGTGCGTGGTTGGTGGTCGTCAGTTCACGGGGGGGTGCGGCCATGTCTTGACACTACTCCCGACGGGAGTACTCTCCGAATAGTCCCGTCGGGAGTAGGGGAGGAGTGTGACACGGGTGAAACGGGGGACAATGGCCGTGCGCCACTGATGGGGAGACGACCGGTATCACCGGATCGACATTCAGGCCGGGACGGGCTCATCAAACGTGGGTACGTATCCAAGAGTAGGGAATCCGGCGGGGGTCGGCGGGATATGGGGAGACAAGCACCCGGCCCGCAGCCTCAGTTCTGTCCGGTTACACGTGGCAGCTAGAAGGACGAAGACAGAGGAGTAGCGATGCTGAAGAAGGTGGCCCGCGGCGGTACACTCGCAACGCTGGTCGGGGTGATGGCAATGGCCGCTGCCGTAGTAGTCCCATCGGTGGCATGGGCAGATTCCGGACCGGTGAGCACTACGGGTGCCAGTGCGTCTTTCAAGTCCTACGGCGATTCCTTCACGATTAAGGACACCGCCTGTGACTCCCATTCCGTTTACGTCGAGTACCAGGGCCCGAGTTCGGGGCGGATCGACAATGGCGGTGGCTGCGGGAGCGTCCTGCACGTTCGGAGGAATCAGCCGGAAAACCAGTCCATCCGTTACCGAGCTTGCGTGAACATCCAAAGGGACTTCGACAGATGCTCATCCTGGCAATATGATCACAGCTGACGCGCCGATTTAGCCCGGAATTTATACGGACAGTATCGCACCCGAGGATTCTCGGGTGCGATACTGGACAAGCTCGGGCACCGAGATCGGTTGCTCGGAATCCTCCTAGGTGCCATGGCAGGGTTGGTACTCCAGTCACCCGTCCACATTGTGAGACGGCTGCCTCGACGCTCAGCGCGAGATCACTGTGACGCTGAGCTCCGAGGCCTGGTCCGGCGGTGTGGGGCGTGCTACGTTCACCTGTGACTGGCTGACCATATTTGAAATCTGGTCATCGGCTCAACGCAGGAGCAGGATGTGTCCGAACTCCGGAACCAGGCCACCGACCGGGCCGATCGGATCCTCGACGCCGCGGGTGCGCTGCTCCTGCGGCTCGGCTACCGGAAGGTGACCATCCAGGACATCGCCGAGCAGGCCGGTATCGGCAAGGGCACGGTCTACCTGCACTGGCGCACCAGGGAGCAGCTGTTCCAAGCCCTGATGCTGCGCGAGTCAATCGGCCTGGTCGAGGAGCTCCTGGACCGGCTGCGGGAAGACCCTGCCGAGATCATCCCGCACCGCTTCGTGCCGGCCTCATTCCTGGCCACGCTCCGCAGGCCGCTGATCGTCGCCCTGCTCACCGGCGACACCGAACTACTCGGCAGGCTCATGGACACTCCGCTGCGCAGCCAGGAACTGCTGGCCGGCGAGCGCTTCTTCGCCCTGATGACCCGTCACCGCCTGCTCCGGGACGACGTCCCGAACCTCGCCTACGCGATGCAGGCCGCGACGACCGGCTTCTACCTGATCGACAACCTGAACGCGGACGTCGCCGACCTCGACCGGCAGGCCAAGGCCGACGCCCTCGCGCACACCATCCGGCACGCCTTCGAACCGGCCGCAGAACCCGACCCCGCGGTGGTAGCCGCGACCGCATCCGAGCTCAGCGCGGTGTTCGAGGACCTGATCGCGAGCTACCGCACCTGGATCTACTCGCACGCGCAGGCACCGGAGTCCGGCTGATCCCGGGCTCCTCCGATGAGAAGGGGGCACGCCATGACCATCTTCGCCGACACCTGGGGCATCCACGAACAGCAGTTCTGGCTGCGCGGCCGGCAACCGGACCAGCCGGTTCGGTTCGACCCCGATCTCGGGATGTGGCACGTCTACGGCCACCAGGAGGCGCTGAAGATCCTCAGCGACCCCGCCACGTTCTCCTCGGACACCAGCCGCCTACTCCCGGATGTGGATGTTCCCGCCGAGGGCTCGCTGGTGCAGATGGACCCGCCGGCGCACCGGAAGCTCCGCAAGCTCGTCAGCCACGCCTTCACCCCGAAGGTGGTCGCAGACCTCGAACCACGGATCGCCGGCCTGACCAGGGAGCTGCTCGACGCGGTGGCCGGGCGGGACCGGATGGAGCTGGTGACCGACCTCGCCTATCCGCTGCCGGTCATCGTCATCGCCGAGCTGCTGGGGGTGCCCAGCAGCGACCGGCATCTGTTCAAGCAGTGGGTCGACAAGATGCTGCAGAACTCCGAGCAGTTCTCCCTCGTCGATCGCAGCGAGGAGCAGGAGCGCGCCATGGAGCTCGCCCTCGAACAGAACAAGCACCTGACCGACTACCTCGGTGAACACGCCGCCGAGCGCAGGCGCCAGCCTCGTGAGGACCTGCTCACCAAGCTCGTCGAGGCCGAAGTGGACGGTGAACGCCTCAGCACGGTCGAGGTGGTGAACTTCGCGAACCTCCTGCTGCTCGCCGGGCACATCACCACCACGATGTTGCTGGGCAACACGATCCTGTGCCTGGACGCGCATCCGGAGCAGTTCGCCCGCGCCCGCGCGGACTCCTCGACGCTGCCCGCCGTGATCGAGGAGTCGCTGCGCTTTCTCAGCCCGTTCGCCACGCTCGGACGGGCCACCAACAGCGACGTCGAGATCGGCGGGACGCGGATACCTGCCGATCAGCTGCTCATGGTGTGGATCGCGGCGGCCAACCGGGACGCGCGCCAGTTCACCGATCCGGACGTGTTCGACCCGACCCGTGACCCGAACCCGCACCTCGCCTTGGGGCGCGGAATCCACTTCTGCCTCGGCGCGCCGCTGGCGCGGCTGGAAGGCCGGGTTGCGTTGAACCTCCTGCTGGACCGGTTCCCGGACCTGCGCACCGACCCGCAGGAGCCGCCGGAGTTCATCCCCAGCCCGAACATGACCGGCGTGCGGAAGCTGCCGTTATTGCTGCACCCGTGAGATGGGTCCACCGCTGTCACACTCCGGCACCCGCGATCGTCCTGTGTGTAAGACCCGACGCAGGAGACGCAGGAGGTGCAGACGATGAATGTCGCGCTGTGGATCGGCCAGGGCGTCCTGGCAGCTCTCTTCGCTGTTTCCGGTGCGCTCAAGTCAGCGCAGTCCAAAGAGCGAATGCTCGCGACGGGGCAGACCGGAGTTCGAGACGTCCCCCTGCCTGCGATCCGACTGGTCGCGGCTTGTGAGCTGCTGGCGGTCATCGGGTTGCTGGTCCCTCAGGCGACCGGGATCGTCCCGGTGCTCACACCGCTGGCCGCACTGGGCCTGGCCGTGGTCATGGTCGGGGCCGCAGCCGCACACGCCCGGCTGCGGGAACCACGCACCGTCGCGGTCAACGCCGTGATCCTGCTGGTCTGCCTGGCGGTCGCGGTCGGCCGGTTCGCCGGAGCCTGAACTCCGGACGCACCAGGTTCTGGCACGGCCTGGTAGTCGTCAGCTCACGGAGAGTCCGGCCATGTCTTGACAGTACTCCCGACGGGAGTAGAATTTCCGAGTAGTCGCGTCGGGAGTAGGGAGGAGAGGGGCAATGCGTGCGGGGGGAACCCGCGCAGGCCGGCTCTCGCTCTGATACGCCGTGATCGACGCGGACGGGGAGACGTGCCACCCGGAATGGCGCGGAAAGAATCAGGGGGAACTGTCATGCCAATTCGCTCCCAGCTCGTCACCGCACTCACTGTTGGATTGCTCGCCGCCGGAGGGCTCACCGCAGGCGCAGGCGCCGCACCATTCGCCTCCGCGGACACAGTCCGTCTTGCCAGCGGATGCGCCGGACCCGTCTGCGGGACGATCCGTAACAACACCGACACGCACATCGCCGTCTGTAAGAACTGGTACGGGTCGGGCAACGACCAGACATACCCGGACCACGGTTGCCGGAGCAGCGAAGTCGCCTATGTGAAACCGCACAGCACCTATGGCTTCCCGCAGTTCACCGATGTCGACGCGTTCTACATCGCCCCTGGAACCAGCTACACCGGCTACTGGGTGGATGGCGTCCGCCACCCTGGCACCCAACACAACATGACCTGGAGACACGTCAACCAGGGCTGGTGGAAGTTCACCACCAACGTCATCGTCACAATCAACTCGAAGAGCGGCTGACCAGCACGCGGGACACCCGACATATTCTGCGGGCAGGTAGGTGATCAATGGGCCGGCGCCCGGACGCGCGCTCAGCAGTCAAACACCGACCAGCAGATGTCGTTCCGCAACCGCTGGTCGTCAAGTACGAGCTCGCGAATCGCGTCCGGGAGCTGGTCACGCTGCCACTGGCACTCGAGTCGCCCGGCGGCCACTCCCTCGCCTTCCGGTGCAGCAGCACGTGCGGCCTTGATCGCATAGGCGGCCGCACCGAGCTCGTGCGCGGCGACGTGAGCGACGGCCCCGGCCTGGCCAGCAGCGTACGCGGCATGCCGCGGCGCCCCACGCAGGTCTCTGGCCGCGCCCATTGCATGGCCGCCCGCCGCGCGAGCCCGGGTCATTCTGACCTCGCCACGCACCCAGGCGCGGGCATGCTCGATCGCCTGACGCGGCCGAGGGTCCTCAGGCTGAGCCGACTCAAAGAGGACAAGGACGTGCTCCGCGCACGAGGCCGCCCAAAGAGCGAGGAGATGGTGATCCGAATCAGTGAGGGTCCCACCGCGGCGGATCGTCACGAAGCGAGGGTCCCGGACCTTCGGGAGGATCATGGTTGGCACTCCTTCTGCTTGCATCGCCCAACACCCAAGGGCGCGCAGGCAAGATCACTGGGCGCTCGGCTCGCTGGGGCGTCAGCGGGGGTTCGGCTTGCGGGCGGACTCTCGCGCGTCATCGATAGGGGCTTCGAGGCGAAGCTCGGCGTAGGCTCGCGTTCGCATCGGTGGGGGGCTGTCAGTGCGCTCGCGCGCAGGTAGACCACGCGGACCGCCGCGCGGATCACCGGTCCCGTCACCGGTGTTCTGTCGGCCGCATGTGCCAGGATGGTGCACCTAACGAAGGGAGAGCGGTGTGCCGATCGACAAATACCATGACGCGCTGCTGACTCCCAAGGAGACAGCCCGCCATCTGCAGCTTCCCCCCTCGACGCTGAGCTACTGGCTGAGGGAGCAGGCGGCAGGTGAAGCGCTGGTGCACCGAGTGCCACCTACCAAGCGCGGGTGGCCGTCAGTTCCGTTCATCGCCGTTATTGAGGCGTACGTCCTGCGTTCCCTGCGGGAGCTGGGGCTGTCCAAGAAGAAGATCCGCGATGCTGCGGCCGCAGTGCGGCTCGAGTTCAACACCTCCTATGGTCTGGCTACCCGGAGAATAGCGACGGACGGCATCGACATCTTCGTTAGCTACGCGGACGACGACCTCGTCCGCGCACACGACGGGCAGATACCAATCCGCGAGATCATCGACGAGCATCTTCGGTACATCACCTGGGATGACGCGGACGGATCACCCATGAGACTCACTCTTCGGCAGTACCCCGGCGTCGCACCCGTGGTCATCGACCCCCGGTTCGGTTGGGGATCGCCGGTGATCACCACCAACAACGTCCAGGTCGACATGGTGGTGCAGCTGTGGCGTGCCGGCGAGTCTCTCGATGCGGTAGCGGAGGAGTACGGACTCACCCGAGATGTCGCCGAAGCGATCTGCCGCATCGCAGCCTGAGTTCTTCGTGGATCGGTCTCTGGGCCCCTCCACGACAGCCCATTTGCGTCGGCTCCGCTGGATAGTTCAGGCTTCACAGCCGACGAGCTGGCGACGATGCTAGACGGCTTCGAGACGCCACACGGCTACGTACTCATCGACAAACGCGAGAACTGGGCGCGTGTGTGTGACCAGCTCACCCAGGCGCCCGCAGTGCGCGAGCTCGTCGTGCAGGGTCCTGCCCAGATATCCTGACCGGCCCCAATATTCCCGAAACAGTGGGGGCGTTCACGCGGCGGCCGGTGTTGGAGTCGGAGCCCGTGTTTGACTAGTCAGCCGAATTTTGTTGCGGTAGCGGGCCTACGCACGCCGAGTCAGCTGGGTACGCTGGCCGCGACTGGCTGCGGGGTCCAGCCGTGGACGCTGAACGGGACGCCGGTGCGGTAGGCGTGGATGCCCGCGGCTGGGTAGTCGATGAGCCTCTCGGGTAGGGCATCGAGACAGAACCAGGACACGGCGGAGCATTTGTCGGGTTCTCGGTTGGTGGGCTCACCGACCCAGCGGCGGGTTTCGAAGAACAGCCCGAGGCGAGGTTCGGGTCCGGAGCCGTTGACGTGCAGGGTGTGCACGTGCCGCAGGTCGTCCGGTTCGATGAGGACGCCGACCTCTTCGTCGGCTTCCCGGGCGGCCGCGTGCAGCGCGGACTCGCCCGCGTCGAGTTTGCCCGAGGGCAGGTGCCAGAGTCCGTTGAAGAGCGGGTTGGTGTCGCGGCGTCGGGTCAGCAACACTTGGCCGTCGCGCACGAGCAGCAGATGAACGTCGATCAGGTGGCGGTCGGCCATCGGCAGGTGTCCCTCGCAGGCGCCATCAGCGGTCGGGCCAGCGCAGCTCGCTCCGATTCCCTTCGTCTGGACGCGGCGGAGCCTACGCGGTGGCGGACTCGGCGTGTGGGAGACCGGTCAGCTGGGCGATTCGCCCGGCGATCACCGCAGTGACCCGCTCGGCGGGGTTGCGGGTGGTGTCGATCGTGAGGAGCGTCCAGCCGTGTTCGGCCAAGCAGCGGGTGGTGTCGCGGTAGAGGTCGGCTTCGGCGCGGGAGGTGACGAGGCCGGTTTCGAAGCGGCTGTGTGCGCCCCGCCGGCCTATCCGGTGGGCGGTGACGGCCGGGTCTGCGGTGAGGATAACCGCGAGGTCCGGGGTGTCGGCGGCGGCGTTGAGCCCTTCGATGAACTCGATCGGCACTCCGTCCATGCGTTGCAGCACGTAGGAGGAGGCGACGTAGCGGTCGCAGAGCACGATCCGCCCGGCGGCCAGCTGTGGGCGGATCTCGGTGGCCAGATGGTGGTAGCGGTCGGCGGCAACCAAGCACGCGAGTGCGTGCCCGCGATAGGTGTCGGTGCCGTGGCGGGCGATCTCACCCAGCTGAGCTCGGGAAGGCTGGGAGGTGGTGTGCACCGTGTAGCCCTGCGCGGCGAGGTGCTGGCGCAGGTGCCGGGTGGTGGTCGACTTGCCCGCACCGCCCAGGCCGTCGAGGGTGACGAACACCCCGCGATGGCCCGTGGACATGCTGGTGGCGGTCATGCGAAGGCCGCCTTGCGGTCGTGCTGTTCGCGGGAGAGCCCGACGAGCTGGGTGCGGACGTAGTCGATCGGTGCGTCGGCGAGGGGCAGGTTGACCGAGAAGTTGAACTCGTCGCGTTCGCGCATGGACTCCTCGACCCCGGCGTCTGTGAGGTCGACAGCGCTGTAGTTGAGCAGTTGGGCGGAGGTGTAGCGGCCGGTGGCCATGAGCCGGTGCCAGTCCGGGGTGCCCGGGTAGGGCCGGTATTCGAACGCCGAGGCCCGGAACCGGCCGGGCAGCGCCTCGGTGAGCTCCCACAGATCGTGGACCAAGCGCACGGTGGTGTCGATCTCCGCGGCGGTTTCGGTGGGAAAGCCGAGGATGAAGTAGCCCTTGACGTTGATCCCCCGTTCGGTCAGCCGCCGCACGACCGTGTGGGTCATTCTGGGGTCGATGCGTTTGTCGATCAGCTCCAGCATCCGCTCGCTGCCGGATTCGATGCCGAGCGCGACTTCCCGCAATCCGTTGCGCGCCAACGTGTCCAGTGTGGCGTCGCTGGCCCGGTTGAGGACGTTGATCCGGCCGGTGGTGTCCCACACGGCCCAGTCACCGACGCGGTCGGTGGTGAACGCGACCATCATCTGCTCGATCACCCGGCGGGCACCGAGGAACAGGTCGTCGACGAACCGAAACGCCGTGACCCCCTGGCCGCACAGCTGGTGCATCTCGGCGAGGATGTTGCGCGGGTCGCGGGTGCGGATCGTGATGTCGGGATTGGCGGAGACGGCGGCACCGCAGAACGAGCAGTTGTAGGGGCAGCCCCGCGCCCCCACCATGTTCGCCTCCCACCGCCCAGCCTCGAGGTGCGGGTCCTGGGCGAGAAACCGGCGGTCCACGAACGGCAGAGCGTTGATGTCCGGCGCCAGGTGGTGCGTGCTGCTGGGTGTCCCGCCGGTGACCGGGGTTTTCAGGATCGGGTCCAGCCACATCACGCCGGGCAGGTCGGCGCGGGAGCGGTGGTCGGCCAGCAGCGCGGCCACGCGGGTTTCGCCCTCGCCCAGCACCAGGGCTTCGCAGCGGACCATGCGCCGGTCGGTGAGGATCTCGGTGGGCATCGCCTTGGCCTGGTGGCCGCCCAGCATGACCTTGATCGACGGGGCCAGCTGGGCGGCGATGCGGGCGCTGATCTCGTAGGTCGGGGCGAGCAAGTTGAACCCGACCCACTGGGGCAACACGGCGTTGACCAGCTCGATGGTGGCGCCGACGCCCAGGCCGTGGGCCTCGGCATCGAGGACGCCGACGTTGAACCCCTGGGCGGCGGCATAGGTCGCGAGGTAGCCCATGCCGAGGACCGGCAGGGTGAAGTCGTTGACCCGCGGCCGTTGGGTGTAGTCGCGCAAGGGCGCGTTGACGAACAGGGCGTCGATCCGGCGGGTGCGATCCGCGCCGGCAATCACGTCAGAGGGCGACGGTTCCGGTTGTGCTGGCATGGCGTACTCCCCAGGCAAGCGTGAGCAGTGTCCGCTCGGACAGCTGCTCTCCCGCCAACCCCGCCCACATACGCGCGAACCCCGGCTCGGCATCCGGCCAGACTCGCTCGGGCGCCAGGCGTTTCGCCCAGGTGCGGACGGCAAGGTCGGCGAAGGGATACAAGGTGTAGTCGTTGGTGAGGTCGGCGACGGTCGCGCCGGCGGTCCAGGGACCGATCCGCGGCACGTTCTGCACCTCCCCGACCAGCGCGGTCGGATCGAGCTCGGTCCACTTCGGGCCGAACTCCAGGCAGGCTTCCGCCGCGGCCCGCAGCGGCCGGGCCTTGAACGCCATGCCCAGCCGTGCGAACTCGGCGTCCGGCAGCGCCAGCACCGTTTCCGGCGCGGGGAACAGCCACGTCGCCCCGAGTGGTGTGGCGACCGGTTCGCCGTGGGCCTGGCTGAAGGCGCGGTAGAGCTTGCGGGCCTGCCCCGCTCGGATGACCTGCCGGACGATCGAGGTGGCCAGCGCGTCCCACAGATCCGGGTTGCGCCAGCGCGCCACCCGCCCACCGGCCCGTAGGCCGGTGACGATCTCGCCCGTCCCGGTCAGCGTGGCGGGGTCGATCACATCGGCCACCGGCTCCATCCCCCGGCCGGACACGCGGTCCGCGGCGGTGTGCTGCCGGCCACCGTCCTCGGCGGGGGTGGCGTTCAGGGCCCATATGGCGTTCCCGCAGCGCACGGCCCGGAAGGCAGCACCGGTGTCGGTGGATAGCCAGGACGGATGGTCGGTCATCACCGAGTCGACGATCACGGCGGCATCCTTTCGGTCGCGGGGTGAGCATCCATCATGCCGAGATCACCTCCCATGGTGTGGACGTGCGCCGGGCGCGGTGGCGAGCGAACTGGGCTCCGGTTGAGCGGCCAGGTAGTCGGCGTCGTACTTGCGCTTGCGGGCGACGTTCCGCAGCGCTCGGTGTCCTGACCTGGCTGGTGCATCGCTGCCTGCACTCCCTTTTGCGCTCGGTTGTTCGCGTGAAAGGCACCCAGCGCCGGGGGCCGCAACCAGCACGGCCACCGACATACGGCGCCTGTCCGGGGGCAGTGGTCCGCGTACGGCCCGGCGCTGGGGCCTGGGGGCACAGTGCTTGCGAAGTAATGGTCTTGAGTAGTGGTAGGCCGCATGGCGCTATACGCCCGACGCATGAGCTGACAGTTCGGCGCGGCAGGTATGCGCGTCATGCATAAGCGTATGCAGACTGGCACGTAAGATGATCAACCAACGCTAAGCTGCCCGGACAGGGCAAAATATGTCCAGTGCCAACCAGTCAGGTCAGAACCATTGAACAGGAGCCGTGGGCCGTGCTACTGCCGGTGCGGCACGCGCCTCGCGCGTGACCACGCGGGCGAGTTGTGCAGCCCATGTGAGAAGAGGCTCGCTGCCCTGCGCATCGAACCGCCAGGCATACCGGACGATTTCTGGGAAACGGAGCAGTTCCGCGACGCCGCGGCTATGCAGCACATCGGGCTGGTTTCGCGGGCCTACCGCAAACACCCGCACCACGTTGCCCTCTACGGTAGGGATGGGATACCGCAAGAAATTGTCGGTAACTGGCTCGGGCTGAGCCAACCGCGGATCAGCCGTATCGAGAACGGTCCACCAGTTCGTCATCTTGATGACCTCACTCATTGGGCAAAGACGCTCCGCATCCCCGAGCACCTGCTGTGGTTCACACTTCTCAACAGCCAGCCGTCACCCGAACGTGCCCACGCAACGGAGACTTCGCCAGCGCCGATGGCCTCGGTGTCCGTGCAGACACCCGCAGCCACCCCGGTGCCATTCCTACCTCTGAGCAACGGGGCGCGAATCAGCCCCATCGCTGACGCGTCAGCCATGCAAGCCTTCCGCGAAGCGGACCGCCAAGTCGGTGGCGGACATCTCTACGCCACAGTGATCAACTACCTGCACACCGAGGTAGCGCCCCGGTTATTCGGCAACGACCACGCCAAGGACGGCCCCCGCCTCTTCACAGCCGCCGCAGCTCTCACCGAGATGGCCGGTTGGATGGCGCACGACGCCGGCCACGATGGACGTGCACAACAGCACTTCGGCCGAGCGTTCGACCTCGTGCAGATCGGTGGGGATCACCACCTCCGTGCGCACATCCTCGCCAGCCTGAGCCATCTGGCCTACCACCGCGACGAGCCCGACAAAGCCCTGCAGCTCGCCCTTCGAGGCCGCAAGACACTCCGGAACGGCCCCCCACAGCCCGAACTCGACGCGCGGCTACTCGCCATGCAGGCACGCGGATGCGCCGCGCACCGGGACTCCGCCAGGTGCACCCAGCTCCTCGCCCAGGCAGAGACAGCCCTCAGCGGAAACCACGCCGAGGCATCGTCGCCGTGGATCAGCCGCTTCGACGAGGGCTCCCTCGCCAGCGAGGCCGCGCGCTGCATGCGCCAACTCGGGGACCTCACCGAAGCACGGCGCCAGGCCGAGCGGATCATCACCCTGCGTCCAGCCGAGCGCGCTCGCAGCCGCGCTTTCGGGCAGCTCATCCTCGTCACCGTGCTCATCGCGCAAGGCAAGCCGGACGAGGCGTGCGCTGTGGCTCACGACGTCCTTGACACCACAGCATCGCTCGGCTCGTTCCTGGTGGTCCACCAACTCGTCGACCTCAGACAGCTCCTTGAGCCGCATCGTGCTAACAAGGTGGTTGCTCACTTCCTGCTGCGCCTTGACGATGCCCTGCACGAGCGTGCCTGGCTCCACCAACGGCACACCAGGGAGAAGGACCACAGCTAGTCCGACCGGACTCGGAGGGTGCGTGAACTCGAACGCTCCGCTCTACCAACGAGACCCAGAAGCGTGGCAAGCACTCCTGGCGGAGGGCAATGCCACCCAGCCCCGCAAGCGGGTCAGCGCCGATGTGATCCTCCGCGACCGAGCCGGCCGCATCCTGCTGGTGGACCCGAAGTACAAACCGGATTGGGACCTGCCTGGTGGCATGGCCGAGGCCAACGAGCCACCGCACCAGGCAGCACAGCGCGAACTCACTGAAGAGATTGGCCTCGAACTTCTCGTCGGCGACCTGCTGTGCATCGACTGGGTATCGCCGCACGGGCCGTGGGACGACTTACTCGCGTTCATCTTCGACGGCGGCGAACTCAGCGACGAGCAGATCGCGGACCTCACACTCGTCGACGGCGAGCTGGCCGCGTTCGAGTTCTGCACCGAACAACTAGCACAGCAACGACTCCGACCCCACGTCTGGCGGCGTGCGGCTATCGCGCTCGAAGCGCGCAAGACCGGCCGCGTCCAATACCTTCAGGACGGGCATCCCGACAAATAGGCTCAGCTGCCGTGACGGACCGACCAGCCATTCTTCCAGGTGACGTGCGACGCACTGCGGTCACGTCGGATGGTCTCCCCCGCGCCGCCCTCGAAGAGCACATTGTCCGGCACGACCACGGCCGCGCCCCCCGACGGTCAACAGGCGGTAGATGTGCTGGACGAAATTTGGTCTTCTTGAGACGGAAGGTCATCCATACCCTATCAACCATTCAAGAACTTGCGGGGTTGTTCGAGGTGAAAGCCCACAACCGGGAACACGGTACACTTGTGTGATCGCCTGCGCCACCATCCCCGTGGTGTGCGGCAGTATCGACATCTTCCGTTACCGTTCACCTGGTGGCGGGTGAGCAGGACCAGGCACAGCATGGCCAGTCGCCAGCACGTGTCGTCCTGGTCCCGCTCTGCGGCGGCGATTGTGTGTTTCAACCGTTCCTGCAGGACCCGATACCGCACCTCGTGCACGGTGCTCACCGACCTTGGTGTTGTACCGGGCTCACATCGCCATTCGCGGTGGGGACGACGTCGCCGTCAACAACCAGTCCCACCCGAGCCCCCCTTTCCTGCAGCCGCAGTGCCATCGCCGCGAGCCGATCGGCGAAGGCGTACTGCTCTTCGGCGGTGGCGCTCTGGTCCATGATGCGCAGGGCCAGTGGCGCCACGTCGGTGTTGAGTTGCCCCAGGTCGGCCAGCAACAGCCGATCCTGCCGGATCACGACCTCGCCCCGCCGCGCACCGGGTGCTCGCTGCCGTACGCCGCAGCCAACGCCTGCCGTAACGGTCCCGCGTCCTCAGCACTGACATACGCACTCGGCCCATCCCGCCAGCCCTGCAACAGCAGCGCCCCACTGCCCATCTCGACGATCAGCACCGTGGTCGGCGCCGGTACCTCCGGACGGATGGAACGGCTCACACTTCGCGGTGCCGGCTGTTCCTGCGGCTGCACGTCATCGTGACGCAGTACCTGGGTGTCCTGACCTGACTGGTGCATCGCTGCCGCACTCCCTCCGTGTGGTTCGGCGTGGAAGGCGCCCAGCGCCGGGGGCGGCGAAACCAGCACGGTCACCGACATCCGGCGCCCGTCCGGGGGCAGTGGTCCGCGCACAGCCCGGCGCTGGGGCCAGTTACCAGCGTGGCCGTGCCGAGCGGCAACGGGAACGGACGGCAAGTCGTAGATCAACAAGGCAACGTAGGCGCCACACACAGCCAGACAACAGACCCTGAGCCTTACCAGCAGGATTGTGCCCAGAACAGGTTGCCGAGCGTGGTTCCGGGCGGATCTCTGTTCTCCCTGGCGTCCGACTCCACCACGGTCGAAGGCGAGGGCGGCGAGCACAGAACGCAGTCACCAGAACTGCTCGATGACCCCATAGAGCGAGCAACTTACTGCACAAGACCGGTTACTGTGAGATGCAGGGACGCTAGGCAAGTGTGTGTGATCGAGGCCGGTTTGCGTTCGGGAGGAGACTGACGATGAGTGATGCGCCAGAGATGCACGTTGACAATCCTGAGTTGTATGAACCACCCGAGCTCACGGTAGTAGGTGAGTTGGGTGAGATGACGAAAGGCGCCTACAGCATGCCGCATTCCGATGACGGTGATGCGGGTGGCTACTGGGCGCCGTGAGCCACGGCATTATGACTGACGACGATGCGCGCGAGGGCGTTGGCATCCAGTGGTGGTGCGCGCTGCCAGACCTGGACGCCACCCTGCCTGCAGCGCATCTGCTCACCGCCGAGGCCGACACCGTGTCGGCGCATGCCTCCGGCCGACCATGGCTGTTAGGCCACGGAATAGCCAGCTGTGTCCGGACAGTCACGGTGGGGCAGACACGCATTGCTGTGATCGGGACTTGCCTGTCGACCGATCGGGAATTGCGCGCGCAGGCGGAACGCGCGGAACGGCGCGAGAAGTACGAGGAGCTGACCACGTTTGGTGGCAGCTATCACCTCGTTGTTACCGAGCCGACCGGTGTCCTGGTGTTTGGGGATGTGAGTGGGTTTCGACGGGTGTTCACTGCCCAATTCGGCGTGGTCACCGTCGTGGCCAGCCATGCCGATGTGCTGCGCCGCCTGGTCGACGCGCCGGTAAGCAGTACGTGGTTGGCTGCCCGGCTGACAGGCCCGGAAATGCCGAGCGTCCTGCGCGAGTCGCTCAGTCCTTTCGAGGGCGTTCACGCGACTCCGGCCGGAGAGCGCATCGCCCTGCGAGACGGCGTTGCGTACACCATTCCCCATTGGACTCCACCGCGGGCGACTCTCCCATTGTCCGACGGCGCCCAAGTGTTAGCGGACGCGCTCACAGGGGCGGTCGCCGACCGCGTCCACACGACAGACGAGCCGGTCAGTGTTCAACTCTCCGGTGGCTTGGATTCCACGGCGCTGTCTTGCTTGGCCGGATGCGCTCTGCAGGACCGGTCAACGATGCTGTTAGCGACGACAGCATCCGTATCGCCCGGCAACGATGACCTTCGATGGGCTCGTGAGGTCGCCGAGTACCTCGCCCCTGCCGAGCATGTCGTACTCGATGCCGAGGCGGCCCCCCGGTTCTTCGAAGATCTGCTGAATGTTCCGGCCGGAATGGATGAGCCCGCGCCGTTCACCGCCGCAGCGGCTCGGGTACGCCACGTCGCAAGTCTTTTAGCGGCCCGTGGCACACGGGTCCATCTCAACGGCCAAGGCGGCGACGAAGTTCTGACCGCCCCTTTGGCTTACCTCACCGACGCGCTACGCACCCACCCTCGAAAGGGATGGCGGCACCTGCGCGGGCAGTCCGCCCTTCGCGACCTGAACTTCCTGCGCCTGACGCGCTCGGTCCTGGACCCACCGTCGTATCCGCAGTGGCTGCGATCTAGCGCCCAGGCTCTGCGGATCAAAGACTCGGCCGAAGCAGTGGCTACGAGTTGGGAAGCCCAGCCTCTACTGGCGCCCTGGGCGAGCAGGGACACCGAGGAGCTTGTCCGAGCCGCGATCGTGAACATGTCGGCGTCCCCCATAGTGGAGCTTTGCATGCACGCCACCCTCGTGCGGATCCGGTCCACGGCTTATCGCGCGGCCTTGTACCGGGACGCGATGGCCTATTACGGGGTGCCCACTGAGTTCCCGTACTTCGACCGCGCCGTACTGGAAGCATGCCTCGCGGTACGTCCGTGGGAACGTACCGACCCCTGGCAGCCCAAACCGCTGCTGCAGGCCGCCCTGGCGGCCGATATACCGCACCGGCTGCTGGCACGGCGCACCAAGGCCCACTACAACGACGACATCTACCGAGGATGGCAGGCCAACCGGCGTATGGTTTTCGAGCTTCTCGACGATTCACGGTTGTCCGAGTTCGGTCTGATCGACGTCGACGAACTGCGCCGCTGTCTTCGGTCCTTTGGACGCTCAGGCCTAGCACCGGCGTTCGTCACCGACACCATCGCGTGCGAGGTCTGGCTACGCAGCCTGGCCCCGCCGTTGCACCAGAATCGGGAGCCCCGATGATGCCTGCATCCCCCACGAGCGTGGTCCTGGCCGAGGCGGTGTCAAGCACATCGGTGGCGGACGGACTGGTGTTGCTCGATGAGCGGCGGGGCATGATTTATCACCTCAACCACTCCGGGGCCGCCACGATGTCAGCGCTGCTCACTGACGGATATGAGGCTGCGGTGACCGTCCTGTGCGCTCGGTATGCGATCACCGCGGACACTGCTCGTCGTGACGTCACCCGGCTGATCGACGAACTGCGGGCTCGTCGTCTGGTGGGTATCTCGTGAGCGCACCGATCGCGCTGGCCCCAGCGTGCACCCTGTCGGTCGGTGAGCGCAGCACCGGATTGCTGACCGTAGCAGCGGCGAGAATGTTGCTGGTCCTCACAAGACACCGTCCGAACCGGATCCGCCGTGTTCTTCGCCTACTGCGGCGCAGCGGTGGCGAAACGGATCTACGGCGGGCCGAGCGGGCCTGGGGCATCGTCACCACCGTCAGCTTGCGCTGCGCCAGTGGTCACGGTTGTTTGCGGCGGTCCCTGGCCGTGATCCTGCTGTGTCGGCTACAGGGCATCGACCTGACCTGGCAGGTTGGGTTCCGCTCACCACCGCCACAGTCCCATGCCTGGGTTGAAGTCGGTGGGGAACCAGTCTGCGAGACGGTGGATCCCCGCCTGATCTACACGCCGATCCTCACGGTCTGAGAGGAATCCCGACCTGTGTCCGAGATCCTCGACCTGCGGCTCGCCGCGTTCGCTGCCTCTCTGCGGGAGGTCGGCGCGGTCCGTTCCGAGCCCATCGAGCGTGCGTTCGCCACCGTGCAGCGCCATCGCTGCGTCTGCAGATTCCACTATGGCCCGAAGACAATCACCGTGCCGCAGGATCAGCCACCCAGCACCGAAATCCTGGACCTCATCTACTCGCACCAGTCGCTGCTGACCAGCACCGGCAGCGAAACGGGACTCCCGTCCTCGTCCTCGGCGCCCACCCTGATGGCCCGAATGCTCGAAGCCCTCGACCTACAATCCGGCATGCGCGTACTGGAGATCGGCGCCGGTACCGGGTACAACGCCGCACTCATCACCACCGTCACCGGCGCGCCCGTCGTCACTGTCGACGCCGGAGCCGACACCGTGCGGAAGGCGGCGCAGTCCGTCCACCGGCTCGGGCTCGACGGACAGATCACCGTCTGCCACGGCGACGGCTACTTCGGTCAACCCTCCGCCACCCCGTACGACCGGATCATCGTCACCTGCGGTGTGGCCGGCCTGTCCCCGCACTGGCTCGACCAGCTCGCCCCGCGCGGCCTCGTCATCGCCCCGATCGCGCATGGCGGGATACACCCGATCCTGGTCGCCACCCGTGACCAGGACACGGTGCGCGCGAAAGCCGTGCTATGGGCCGATTTCATGCCCGCCGCCGGACCGTTGCGGCCCGCCGAACTGGTCGGCCACGACCCCGCCGACTACCTGCCGCCCGCCGCGGTGACCCGGGTACCCGACGCGAGTCCGGCACGGACCACTGCCGCCTACAACGACCTGTGGTTCTTCCTGGCCACCAGAGATTCCCGCATCACCCGCGCATACCTGGCCGACGGCACCACCGACCCCACCCTGGGTGCCTGCGCACTGCACGCCCCGGCACGCGGGACCGCATGGGTGCAGACCGACGGCAGCATCACCACCGTGGGGGAGCCCGGGGTGGCCACCGAACTCCTCACTCTCCTCCAAACCTGGGAGACCCTCGGCTGCCCCTCGCTCACCCGGCACATGTGCACGTTCGACCAGGCCGGACACCCCGAGACGCCGCTATGGATCCCGCAGGATTGGAGCCAGCTCGCCGCAGCGCCTACGGTCGGAGCCGATTAGGCCGCCAGCAGAACCGAGTCGAGTTGGTGCCGGAGCGCATCGACTGACGGACCGGTGTGACGGGCGGTGGCGTTGCGGAGCCGACGCAGGTCATCGGTCAGCCGAGCGGAACGCATACCGTTGCCGAGATCGAGTGCCCGGTGGGACAGGGCGATCCCCTCATCCCGGTCACCGTGCAGCAACTCCAGCGTCGCGAGACCGACGGTGCCTATTGCGCGACGCCGCTGCTCGATGTCTGCGAAGTTCAACCCGGCGCGCAAGTGGTCACTCGCGGCGGCGGCAGCACCCGGATCGCCCAGGCCTGGGTAAAACAGGGCGTGGCCGTTGTCCAGCCTCAAATATGCCTCACTCGCCTGCCGAAAGTAGGACGCGACTGTTGACTGCTCTGCAGGCCGCTGGTCGGCGAAGCGGTCCTCGGCCGCCGATATTGCCGACCGGCAGTCGGCGACGCGCCCGGCGACACCGAGAACTCGCCCGTGGGAGCAGTGCATGATCGCGCCACCGGTGCCGCTCACCCGATCTGCGCGCAGCTGCGCCAGCTCGATCAGGCTCAGTGCGTCATCGAGTTGCCCGCGGTTAACCGCCTGCTGAGACATATCGGTGAGTACTTCGGCTCGTAGGTCCCAGTCCTGGGCTTCCTCGGCGCAGTACAGGGCCAGCCGGAAGCAGCGCAGCGCCGTCTCGTGGTGCCCGGCGTCAACATCACCCCAGCCAGCCATGTCCGCCAGCGACCCCACCGCCGAATGCAGCTCAAGACGGGTTGAACCCTCGGTCCCGCCCCGCAACAGCCCAGCCGCCCATCGCACCTGCCCGAGCATCGCGTCCCGGCACGCGCCGCCACCGTACTGTTCCCGCCACGACCGGAACATCGCGGTTGCGAAGCGAACCTGCTCGACATCCGTGCGACCGACCCGGCCTGGCACGATCGGATTTGCGGGCAATGACAGCACCTCGCGCACCGGATCGGGCAATGCGAGGCCCATGCCGACGACACCCAGACCCAGACCAGTACCCAGCCCGAGGCGGATGAACTCGTTGCGTCGCACTGCGTCCACCTCCCGACCACCGTCGGTCAGCTCCCCGGGCTCCACCGTAGCCCGGGAGCGGCGGGAGTAGAAGCCGAGCTCGGCATCGGTGACGACGCCCAGCACAGTCCGAAACGCCTCCCGGTAACGCGCATTCGGCCACGTGATCAACCCCCGCTCCAGTTTGCTCACATGATCGGCGTCGATCGCCGCTTCCGTCGTGAACAGCCGCCAATGCGCCTCACCGACCGCCTCGGCCAGCTGATGCTGCGTCAGCAGACGAGCCACACGCGCCGTCAGCAGCAGCCGATTCGGCACCGGCTCCGCTGCCCCATTCCCCGCCGACATCGCTCCCCTTTTCCCAGCCCGCATCCCGGCCGCTCGTTTGCCACGACAACGCGAGGTCTCCGACCGGTTCGATCACGGCCGTGTGTTAGGGCGATCACAATACCGAGCGTTGCCGACTCGACACGCACTCATCGGCCAGCAACGACCGCGATCGGCGAGTCCTCCTAGCAAAATGGCGGTTACTCCTGCGGGTTGCCACCTTCGCCTTCAGCTTGTCCATCTTGTCGGGTCGTCTTTGCGGCTTCGAGGGCTTCGGCGACGGCGGCGAACTCGTTGAGGGCGGCTTGGAGGTCGTCGACGATCTCCTGGGCGATCACTTCGGGTGGTGGCAGGTTGTCGCTGTCCTCGGCGTCCGGGTCGCGTAGCCAGGTAATGTCCAGGTTGGCCTTGTCGCGGGCCATCAGTTCGTCGTAGTCGAACGCTTTGAAACGCTCGGTCTCGGTGCGTTCGCTGCGCGACTTGCCGGGCAGGTAGCAGTCGACAAAGTCCTGCAGGTGCTCGCGGGCGAGTTTGCGCTGACGCAGGGTGAAGTGCTGGCCGGTGCGCAAGTCGTAGACCCACAGTTTCGAGGTCCACGACTTGTCCAGCCGGGCGCGTTGCTTGTCGAAGAACAGCACATTGGCCTTGACCCCACCGGCGTAGAAGATGCCAGTGGGCAGGCGCAGCAGGGTGTGCACGTCGCACTCGTCGAGTAGCCGGCGCCGGATGGTCTCACCCGCGCCGCCTTCGAAGAGCACGTTGTCCGGCACGACGACGGCCGCGCGGCCTCCGACGGTCAGCAGGCGGTAGATGTGCTGGACGAAGTTGAGCTGCTTGTTGCTCGTGGTCACCCAGAAGTCGTCACGCTCGTAGGAATCGTCGTCGCGGGTGACGCGGCCGAACTCGTCGACGGTGCTGAACCCGGATTTCCGGCCGAACGGCGGATTGGCCAGCACCAGTGTCGCGTGGTGGCGTGGCGTCTCGGCCAGGGAGTCGTGCACCTCGATGAGTTCCGGACCACTGGACCTGCCGATACCGTGCAGGAGCAGGTTCATCTGCGCCAGCCGCGCGGTGTCCTCCACCAGTTCGACACCGCGAATCCCTCCCCCGGACAGGTGCCGGGCGTCCTCGGGGGACAGCTCGTCGCCGTAGTTCTCCTGGATGTACTCGTAGGCGGCGAGCAGGAAGCCGCCAGTGCCGCATGCCGGGTCGATGATGGTGTCCCGCGCGGTGGGCTGCATACAGTCGACCATCGCCTGAATGAGCGCCCGAGGGGTGAAGTACTGTCCGGCGCCGGACTTGACGTCCTCCGCGCCCTTCTCCAACAGCGCCTCGTAGGCGTCACCCTTGATGTCGACCTTGGTGGCCGACCAGTTCTGCTGGTCGATCAGGTCAACGATCAGCCGCTTGAGCGTGGCCGCGTTGCGAATCTTGTTCTGTGCATTGTGGAAGATCCGGCCCAGCGCACCAGATTTTCTGCCAAGCTGGTCCAGAATATTGTCGTAAACGTTCTTCAGATCCGTCGCATCGGCGTCGAGCAGCGTCTGCCAGCCCAGATGTTCGGGCACGATCTCCTCGCGACCGCCCAACTTCCGCCCGGCCCGCTCGTGCGCCATCTTGAGAAACAGCAGCAGGGTGAGCTGATCGACATAATCGATCGTGGACACCCCGTCATGCCGCAACACGTGGCAGTAACTCCACAGCTTGTCCACCAACTGCCGAGCATCAAGGTTGGCGGCGCTCACATCAAGCTCCTCTGATCGACGTTCTTCGTAACGCGCCGTCCCCGCTTGGGCTTCGGCTCCGCCGCCCGCTCGACCCTGATCCGTTCCAGCAGCACCGAAGCAGGCTCATCACTGGGGTCCTGCGCCATCAGCGTTCCAGCAAATGCTTCTGTAAGAAGCGAGCGACGGAGCTGCTCCGCTCGTCTGAGTGCCCGCCGCAGTGCATCGGCTAGGTGATCCAGTTCGATGAGGTGGTCCTCGACCAGAGCTACAAGTGCAGACTGCTCATTCTGCGGCGGAATTGGAACGGGTAGTAGACGGATCTTCGACAAGCTGATCGACGCCAAGTTGACACTTTGTTTACCGTTGCGTTCACACCAACCCTTGCCGAAGGTGTTGGCGTGCCAGGCAAGAAGTTTCGGCTCCAGCTTATTGTCGCGAACACGCGCACGGAACACATGGTTCTGGTGTATGCATTCCGGAATCTGCTCTTCCCAGATCCATCCCCGGCCCAGCTTGTCGCGGTCGCCACCCTCATTTAACAGCACGTCTCCCTTTTGCAGGAGGAGCTGTTCAATCTTGCCGACTGACGATCGTATTACGGCAACCTGGTCGAGGTTGAGACGCCCTCGCTGAACATTGGCGACACGCAGGTACTGAATTTCTGGCAGCTCAACGTCGACCTGCTTCTTGGCGTCCTTTGTTACTCCACCCACAACGTCAGCAATCTCCGCGAGCCGAGCCCACTTCCAATCTCCGGGCAATGGGGGAAGTTCGCCGTCCTGAACGCCAACGAAGGTCGGCAGGGAGGCAGGAGGCTCGGCGACTGGCACGAAGGCCCCAGTGCATGCAGCTGCGATAAACCGATCCCGATGCTGGGCGATTCTCTCGGCGGTTGCAGCCAGGATCGCGTGACCAGCATCGATGCGAGATAGGTAGCCTTCGAGTGCAGTAACTATACGTCGCTGCTCGGCGAGTGGGGGTACTGGAATAACTATGGGGCTCAATTTTGACACACTGAGGGTGTGGAGGCCCGAAGTGGAAGCTCCTACTCTTTCGACTTGCGCGGAGATAACTGGAGAGTTCCATAAGTATTCAAGATATTGCGCACTCATTCCTTGAACGGGTCGAACTCTGATTAGGTGATTCTGGTGGACACAGTTCGGAACCTGACCGTTCCACATCGCCGCGCGGCCGAGTTGACTGAGGGTACCGTTTCCCTCGACCACTAGAAGGTCGCCCGCTTTGATCCGGTACCGTTCCAGCTCACCGTCGAATAACTCGACCTCGTGGACCTCCGACAGATCCAGGCGCCCTCTAGCCACATTGGCAACCCTTAAGAATGGGTACTTATTGACTATCGGTCGACGCTTGGCTTGTTTCTGGATGCCACCTTGTATGTCTGCGACCTCATCGAGCCGCGCCCATTCCCAGCCCTTTGGCAGATTGGTCATGCGGGGAGTTCCTTGTTCAGTTCGGTCAGCAGGGCGCGGGCGCGTTCGTCGTCGCCGAAAGCCTCACAGAAGCCGTCGGCGCCACCGTATTCGGTGAACGGTGGGTCGTCGAGGGTGTCCTCGGCGACGTGCAGGCGGCTGGCGATGGCGGCGGCGATGTGGTCGATGAACCAGCGCTGGTCCACCGTGAACCGGCGCCCGGCCTGCTCCTGGCGGGTCAGCCAGTTGGCCAGCCGTTCCTCGATCACGCTGCGGTAGGGGTGCAGGCCGGAATCCAAACCCAGTTCGTAGCGCAGGATGCTGACCAGCTCGGGCACGCCCTTGTGGCCGCCGTTGCCGGTTGCGATGCCGAGCTTGCGGTAGGCGTCCCACAGCAGAGCGGGTGTCCACTGGTGCGGCGGTCGCTTGATCTGCTGCGCGAGGTCCGCGAGCTGGGCGTACACCGCGCGTGGATCACGGCGGGGGTCGGAGAAAGCGACCCGCAAGGCAGCAGTCAAGTCCCGGTTCTCCTCAAGGTAGGCCCGCCAGTCCTCGACGGTCCGCTGCGCGCCGTGCCGGTCCAGGGTGCGCGCCTCCACCGAGAGCAGCACATCCTGGGTGTGCTCGTCGAACGGCAGATCGTACTTGCGGCGGATGCTGAGGATCCGGGCGCGGAACTCGGGATCGGCCAGCGGCGCCACCGCCTCGACCACCAGTTGATGTTGCGCCGCAGCGCCCCCGGCCACCCGCGCGGCCTCCTGAACGTCCTCGTCGGTCGCCTCGGCCAGGTCCCGGGCGATCTGGTGCACCGACCGGCCACCAACGGTAGCCAGCTCGTCCCGCTCGGCCCCGGTGATCTGCCCGTTCAACGCGGCCAGCCGGGCGGACAGTGCCGCCGCCTCGTCAGTATTGATGGTGTGGTTGGCCGCCTTGGCCAGCAGCTTCTGCAGGCTGACCTGGCGCTGGCCGGCCGGTTGCAGTGGCTTGGCCTCCACCAGTTCCGAGTCGGTCACCCCCACCGCGTCGACCAGCAGGAACTTGGTCTTCGCCGCCGCGTCCGGCGTCACGGTCTGGAACTCGTCGGCGTCGATGGTGCGCGCGCCGCGCCCCTTCATCTGCTCGAAGTAGGTCGAGCTGGACACCCCGCGCAGGAAGAACACGCACTCCAGCGGACGAACGTCGGTGCCGGTGGCGATCATGTCGACGGTCACCGCGACCCGCATCGACGCCTTGGTGCGGAAGTCCTTGAGCGCCTGCTCCGGGTCGTCCGACCGGTAGGTGATCTTCGTGCAGAACTCGTTGCCCGCGTGGAAGATCTCCCGGACGGCGTCGACGATCTGGTCCGCGTGCACATCGGTCTTGGCGAAGATCAGCGTCTTGGGCACGTGCTCGCGGCGGGGGAAGTACTCCCGCCACCCGTCGGCGAACGCCTGGACCGCGGTGCGGATCTGGCTGGGGTTCATCACCGACCGGCCGATCTGGTCGCCCCGATAGTCCAGCGCGGTGTCGAGCTGCTCGTAGCGCTCGCGGCGGGTGTGCAGGTCCATGATCCGCACCGGCAGGTGCGCCGGGATGCTGCCGCCGTGTTCGCCGACCTGTGTGTAGATGCGCATGATCTCGAAGTCGACGTTCACCCCGTCTGCCACCGCCTGGCGGAAGGTGTACTGCGAGACCAGGTTCTCGTGGAAGAAACCGTAGGTCTGCGCCACCGGCGTGGCCGTGAGCCCGACCAGATGCGCGTCGAAGTACTCCAGCACCGCGCGCCACTTGCCGTAGATGGAGCGGTGGCATTCGTCGACCACGACGAGGTCGAAGGTCTCCGGTGGGATCGCGGCGTTGTAGCCGAGGTCGACAGCCTCGTCGATGTCGTAGTCGTCGAGGTCCGGGTCGTCGTCCTCCGGTGGCAGTTCCTCGCCGCGCAGCATCCGGTAGAGCCGTTGCACCGTGCTGATCACGATGCTCGCCGAGTCCAGCAGCGTCGTGCTGGTGAGCCGCTGCACGTTGTACAGCTCGGCGAACTTCGAGTGGTCGTCCGGCGTCTCGAACCGGGTGTACTCCGCCTTGGCCTGGCGGCCCAGGTTGTTGCGGTCGACCAGGAACAGCACCCGCCGAGCCCCGGCGTGCTTGAGCAGCCGGTAGGAGGCGTTGACCACGGTGTAGGTCTTGCCCGCGCCGGTGGCCATCTGGATCAGCGCGCGCGGGCGGTCCTCGGCCAGCGACTGCTCCAGCCCGGTGATCGCCTCCACCTGGTTCGGGCGCAGGTCATCGGTGACCAGCTCCGGCATCTCCCGCAGCCGGGCGCGAAACGTCGGCGCCTGCGGGTTCGCTTCGGCCTCACGGATCCAGCGGGCGATCGTCGCGGGCTGGTGGAAGGAGAACACCCGCCTGCTGCGTGGCGTGGGGTCGAGCCCGTTGGTGAACCGGGTCTCCACCGCGCTCGACTCGTAGCGCAGCGGCAACGGCGTGCGCCAGGCGCCGAGGCGCTGCCCCGGCGTCAGCCCGGCCGCGTACCGGTCGGACTGGCGCTCCACGCCGACCAGGCCGCCGCCCTCCCGCTTGGCCTCGATCACGCCGACGATCGCGCCGTCGACGTAGAGCAGGTAGTCGGCCCGGCCGCTGGCCAGCGTCACCTCGCGCACCGCGACACCCTGCGCGGCCAGCAGGTTGGTGGTTGCGACGTCCTGCACCACCCAGCCGGCCTGGGTCAGCATCCGGTCGATGACGCGGCGCACCTGCAGCTCGGACAGCGGCGGCCGGCTGGCGATCTGGGACTGCTCGACGAGCAGGTCGCGACGAGCCGCGCTGATCCTGGGCGGCGACTCCGCACGTCGGGTGAGATCGCGGCCCAGTTCTTCGATGCGGGTGGACAGCTCGGCGACGAGCCGGTGGAGATCGCCCTGCGCCCGGACCGCCGCCAGTATCTCTGCCTGGGCGTCACGTTGGGCCTTCGCCTCGGCGGTGGCCACCGAGGCCTGATCGTCCAGCCGCAGCCGCATCTCGACCAGCTCGGCGTAATAGCTGCCCAGCTGGTCCCTGAGCTCGGTCAGGGCAGCGGCATCGGCCTGGTCCCGCTGTGTGCCGATCCCCGAGGGCGGCTGGGGCGGGACGAAGGGAGGCGCATCTCGTGCCTGCGTGACCGTGCGGTGGAACCAGGCGCCCAGGTCGTAACAGGTCCGCACGAGCACCAATGCGTCTCGCTGTGCGGCGAATCCCTCGTGCACGGCCTTGTTCCCGGTGTCGCGGACGGCGTTGAACCAGGAATGCACCCGCCCGTTGAGGACGCCCTGGTCGAGCAGCACCTTCAGGCGTTTGTACTGCGTGTCCCGGTCGGCCGGAATCCGAATACCGAAGGTCGTCACCAGCGCGGTCACCAGTTGCTCGCCGAACTGCCGAGCCTTGATCATCGAGGTGTTCGGATCGGTGAACACCAGCGACTCGGCGGCGGCGCCGTATCCGACCAGCACCGGCTCGTGTTCCAGCAGGAATCCGAAGTTGGGCGTGCGCTGCGCCAACTCCCCCAGCCGCGGATCCACCGTCACCGCTCACCCATCCGTATCCGGCATGGTGCGCGACGCTAACACCAGGCGAACGCCCGCACCCTCAACACTGATCCATCGCCGGCATCGGACACCGCGTTGCAGGGAACGGTCACATTTCGCTTGGGGACGAAACGCGGGCGTCCTACCCTGGCGGGATGGATGCGGCCAGGAATGCGATGCGGTCAGGTGGGGACGCGGACTTCACGACACCGGCCGAGCTGATCGGTCATCCGGCCCGCTCGGCGATGCTGGTGGCGCTGCTGGATGGGCGGGCCTTGCCGATGTCGATGCTGGCGACGGAGGCAGGCGTGGCGGCCTCCACGGCGAGCGCGCACCTCGGGCGGCTGGTGCAGGGCGGATTACTGCGGGTGCGGCCACAGGGGCGGCACCGCTACTACGAGCTGGCCTCGCCCGAGGTGGTCGCCGCGCTGGAGGCGTTGGCCCAGCTGGCTCCGCAGCGGCAGGTGCGCTCGTTGCGGGCGGGAACCCGGGCGCAGGCCCTGCGCCGGGCACGGACCTGCTACGACCATGTGGCCGGTCACCTGGGAGTCGCGATCATGCAGGCGCTGGTAGCCCGGGGTGCGATCCGAGGCGGCGACGGCAGCCACCACGCGGACCGGGCGGATCGGGATCGGCTGTCCGCCCCCGGTCGCGACCACGAGTACCGCCTCACCGACACCGGACGGGACCTGTTCGCGCACCTGGGCGTGACGATCCCGCCAGCCAGGCGACGGCTGGTGGGCTACTGCATCGACTGGACCGAGCAACAGCATCACCTCGCAGGCGCGGCCGGGGCCGCGCTGCTCACCCGATTCACCGAGCTGAGGTGGGTCATCCAGGGGGTGCGGGGAGCACCCCGCGCGCTACGTGTCACCGAGCCGGGCCGCCGCGGGTTCGCCGAGCACTTCGGCATCGAGACCGCCGCCCTGGGTGGGTCCGAGACCGTGCCCGGCTGACGAGCTGCTCGGCTGACGCCTGCCACATTTCGCCGGCACCCGAAACACCGCACACCTAGCGTTCGGCGGGTGCGACTGACGACCACGACCCCGGCGGACCAGACGACCGGCCACCAGCCGCTGGTGGCGCTCTGCCTGGGCTTCTTCATGATCATAATGGATGCGACCGTGGTCAACACGGCGCTGCCCGCCATCGGCCGTGACCTGTCCGCCACCGTCAGCGGTCTGCAGTGGGTGGTCGACGGCTACACCTTGGTCTTCGCCTGCTTACTCCTGTCGGGCGGCTCGTTCGGCGACCGGCTCGGAGCACGGCGAGTGTTCCTGCTCGGCGTCGCGCTGTTCACCATCGCGTCGGCGGTGTGCGGTCTGGCCCCGACCCTGGCGGTGCTCAACGGCGCCCGAGTCGCCCAGGGCGTCGGTGCCGCGCTGGCGCTGCCCACCTCGCTGGCGCTGATCAATGCCAGCTACCCCGGCCGGGCACAGCGGGCCCGCGCCATCGGCGTCTGGGGCGGCCTCGGCGGGGTCGCCGCCGGACTCGGCCCCGTCCTCGGCGGACTGCTGACCAGCTGGGCCGGCTGGCAGGCGATCTTCTGGATCAACGTCCCGATCGGCCTCGCCACGATCGCGCTCACCCGGCGCTACGTCGCTACCGCACCGAGGACACCGGCCCGGCTCGACCCGCTGGGTCAGATGCTCGCCATCGTCACGGTGGCGACGCTGGCCTACGGATTGATCGAAGGCGGCGCCCGTGGCTGGTCGGCGAGTCCGGTGCTGACCGCGTTCATGATCGCCCTGCTCGGTGGGATCGGGTTCGTGGTCACCGAGCAGCGCCGTCGCGACCCGATGCTGCCGCTGGGACTGTTCCGCAACCGCGAGTTCACCGGCTCGCTGTTCATCGGTGCCGCCATCAACATCGGTTTCTACGGTGAGCTGTTCCTGCTCTCGCTGTACTTCCAGCAGGTGCGGCACCTCTCCCCGTTGCTGGCGGGGCTGGCCCTGCTCCCCCAACTGGGGATCGCCTGGCTGGCATCCACCCTCGGCGGGCGCCATACCGCACGCCTGAATGCCCGCCCGGTGATGCTCATCGGTTTGACCGTCGGCGCGCTCGGCCTGATCGCGATGACCTGGTCCGAGGCGACCACTCCCTACTGGATGCTCATCGGGCCGCTACTGGCCATCGGGTTCGGCACCGCTTACACCATGCCGGCCGCCACCACCACCACGATCGAGGCGGCACCGTCCGGCCAAGCCGGGATCGCGGCGGGCGCACTCAATGCCAGCCGGCAGCTCGGCAGCACGCTGGGGGTGGCCGTGTTCGGTGCGCTACTCGCCGGCCCGAGCGGGTTCATGACCGCGTACCACCTCAGCGTGCTCATCGGCGGCCTGGTGTTCGCCGCGGGCGCGCTGACCGTCCTGCGCACCATCCCGGTAACCCCATCCCGATAACCCCCGTCGCGGTAACCCCGTCGCGGTAACCCCAGGGCGCTGACCGGCGATCTGCATACCGGTGCACCTGCACAGAGGAGGTCCGGGCGTTGAGTCGGCTCACCTGGTATGCGCGACGCCTGCGGTCCATGTCGGCCGGCGAGATCGCCTGGCGCGCGTCGCGGGCCGCGGCCGGAAAGCTGAGCCACTCGACCGAGCGGTCCGACACCGCCCTGCTCGGGGTCGCTGACCCGGGCTGGACCGTGCTGCTGCGGCGCTTCCGGGCGAGCGAAGGGCGCCCCGTGCTGCTGGACCGCGAACGTGCCGCGACCCTCGCCGCGGCGTATCCGGAGCAGATCGCCGAGGTGCTCGCCGCGGCGGATCGGGCCCTGGCCCACCGGGTCAGCTTCTTCGGCTATCCCGAGCAGGTGCTGAGCGACCCGATCGACTGGCACCACGACCCGCTGTCGGCCACCACCTGGCCCGCCCTGCCGAGCGACCGGATCGACCACCGCACCAGCCCCGGGGACCCGAAATGGATCTGGGAGCTGAACCGCCTGCAGCACCTGCCCTGGCTGGCCCAGGCGTGGCTGGTCACCGGCGAGGATCGCTACGCCGAGGGCGCGCTGGACCAGCTCGACTCCTGGCTGGCGGGCAATCCGCCGGGCGTCGGCATCGCCTGGCGCGGGGCCTTCGAGGCCGGCATCCGCGCGATCTCCGTGGCCATCGCGCTGCAAGGCCTGCGCGAGGCGCCCGCGCTCACCCCGGACCGCTACCGGCGGCTGGTGCGGATGCTCGCCGAGAGCGCCCGTCGGTGCTGGGCACAGCGGTCCCGGTTCAGCTCCGCCAACAACCACCTCGTCGGGGAGCTGGCCGGGCTGGCGACCGTGGCACTGCTGTTCCCCGAGCTGGCCCAGGCCCGGGTGTGGGAACAGCGGGCGCTGCAGGCGCTGTGCGTGCAGGCGCGGCGTCAGATCCTGCCCGACGGGGCCGGTGCCGAGCAGGCCCTCGGCTACCAGGTCTTCACCGCGGAGCTGCTGCTGGTCGTGGCGGCACTGCTCCGGCTGCGTGGCGACGAGCCACCACCGGCGATCCTGCAGGCGCTCGATCGCAGCGCCGGCTTCCTCGCGGCGCTGGTCGGGGACGACGACCCGGCGCCGCGATACGGCGACGACGACGAGGGCTTCGCGCTGCGCCTGGACGCGGCGCCGCTACGGACGGTGCGCGACCACCTCGCGGCGGTCGCGGCGGTCACCGGCAACCCGGCGGCCCACCGCGCCGCAGCGCCGGGGCCGGCTGCCGGCTGGTTCGCCGCGGCCGCCGGCCCGAAGCCCGCCACACCGACCACCAGCTCCGGGCCGGGCAGTGCCTATGCGCCCGACGGAGGGGTAGTGGTACTCCGGTCAGGGCCGGGAGCATCGGGATCACGGCGCGTCGTCATGGACGTCGGCCCGCTGGGGTACCTCTCGATCGCCGCGCACGGGCACGCGGACGCACTCGCGGTGACCCTGAGCGTCGACGGCCAGGAGCTGATCGGCGACCCGGGTGCGGCGAGCTACTACGGCCACCCGCAGTGGCGGCGGGCGCATCGCGGCACCCGGGCACATGCCACGGTGTGCGTCGACGACACCGACCAGTCGGTCATCGCGGGGCCGTTCCTGTGGACCGAGCATGCCTCGGTGACGGTGCACGCGGTCGACCTGGAGCGCGGCATCGTCGACGCCGAGCATGACGGCTACCGCAGGCTGCGCTCCCCCGTGCGGCACCGGCGGTGGCTGCTCGCCCCTCCGGACTCGGCGACGTTGCTCGTGGTCGACCTGCTGCACGGGGAGGGCACGCACCGGATCCGCGGCTCGTGGCCGCTGCACCCGTCGCTCGACGCGACGCCCGAACCGGCCGGGCATCGGGTCACCCGGGCCGGCTCGCCCGTGCTGCGGCTGTGCTACGCGGCCAGTGCCGAGCTGAGCCGACACGAGGTGCGCGGGGATCCACAGACGAACCTCGGGTGGTGGTCGAGCCGGCTCGAGTCCCGCGAGCCCGGGTGGCTCGTCGGCGCCCAGTGCAACGCGCCGCTGCCCGTCGCACTGGTCACCCTGATCCGTGCGGGGCAGCCGGTGCCAGAACACTGTGCCGCGCTCACGACGTCGCTGACGCCGGAGGCCATCGAGATCGGCTGGCGCGACGACGACCAGGAGCGAGGTGTCCGGGTCGACATCACCCGTCCCGGGACCGTGGCATATCAATGACCGGGCTGGTGGCACCCTCAGCGGTCGGTAATGAACGGTCCGTTACCGACGACTAGCCAGGTGAGCCCGGGCGCGCCGGCTGCTTGACCTGACAGGAGACCAGCAGTGCCCTCCGCAGACGCTCCGATGTTCAGCATCCTGTGCACCGCCTACCAGACCGAGGCCTACCTCGCGGAGACGATCGAGTCGGTACTGGCGCAGACCCGCCGGGACTGGGAGCTGGTGGTGGTGGACAACGGGCGCTCCGCGGAGATCGCCGGGATCGTGCGGCACTACCTGCACGACCCGCGGATCCGGCTGGTGCGTCAGGAGAACCGGGGCATCGTCGGCGGGGTGATGGCCGCGGCCGGGGTGGCCACCGGCCGGTACTTCGTGGTGCTGGACAGCGACGACGCGATCACGCCGGACTTCTGCGCCCGGATGGGAGCGATCCTGCAGGCCGGCCCCGGCATCGACGCACTCGGCTGCGACGCGGTCTGTTTCGCCGACCCCGGGGGCCACGAGCTGCCGCACAGCTACCTGCGCTCGATGGGCATCAAGCGCCCGCCCCGGCTGGAACACCGGCTGACGGTCGCCGACATCATCCGCGGCGAGCAGCCCTACTACACCGGCGCCTTCCGCCGGGAGGCGTGGGAGGCGGTCGGGGGCTACCAGACCGACTCGCCCAAGGCGGAGGACCTGAGCATCCTGCTCCGCCTGGCCGTGGCCGGCTTCGACATCCGCGCGATCCCGGACCGGCTGGGGCGCTACCGCATCCGGGCGGACTCCACCTCGCGCCACCCGAGCAGTGTCGAGTCGTTCGAGGAGAGTGTCGAGCGGGCCCTGACCGCGGCCGCGGCGGCGTCCGGTCGGCCGGAGGACCTCGACGCGCTACGGACCCGCCGGCAGCAGGTTCGCTATCTGCAGGCGCTGCGAAGGGCCCGCTGGGCGTTCCGGCACAACGACCTGGCCCAGGCGCGCCAGGAGGTCCGGCTGGCCTTCGGGCAGCGCCCGACCCTGCGCACCCGCGCGCTGCTGGTCGCGCTCGCCGTGGCGCCCGGCCTGCTGCGCCACGTTCACCCGGTGAAGCAGCGGCTGACCGGCCACGCCAACCGGATCGCCGGACGCATCGCGCGCGTGACCCGCCGCGCGGCGTGAAATCCGACGAAGCCGGCGTCGGCGACCTCGGGGCCACCCTGCGCAGGGGTGCGGTCATCTCGGCGGTCGTGCTCGTGGTCGTGCAGGCCACCTCCCTGCTGCAGACCCTGGTACTCGCCCGGCTGCTCAGCCCCACCGACATCGGCCTGTTCGCCGCGGGCACGCTGCTGTCCGGCGTGCTGCTCACCCTCTCCGAAGGCGGGCTGCGCGGTGCGCTGATCCAGCGCGACGGCGACGTCGACGACGCGGCCGACACGGTGTTCTGGGCGAGCCTGATCACCGGGACGGCGATGAGCCTCGCGTTGCTCGCGGCGTCGCCCCTGATCGGCATGCTGTTCAACAGCCGGGTCGCGGGGCTGATCGCCGCTGCCACCTCCGGCACGCTGGTGCTGCACTCGATGACCAACGTGCCCGACGCCCTCATGCAGCGTCGCTTCAACTTCAAGCGCCGCCTCATCGTCGACCCGAGCGTGGCGCTGAGCTTCGCGGTGGTGTCGGTGGTGCTCGCGGCGCTCGGCTTCGGTGTCTGGAGCCTGGTGGCCGGCTCCTACGCCTCCCTGCTCGTGTGGGTCGCCACCACCTGGTTGCTGGCGGGCTGGAAACCCGGGCACGGCCGGGCCTCGGTGCGGATGTGGCGCGAGCTGGCCCGGTTCGCCTTCCCCCTGGTGATCGAGGGCGTCGGAGACCGGTGCCGGGAGACGATCGAGACCACTGTGGTGGGCCGGGGCCTGTCCACCGCCGCACTCGGGTACTACCGCTACGGCAGGCGGATCGCGCTGATCCCCGGCCTGGCTGTGGTCCAGGTGTGTTCGTACGTGCTCTTCCCGGCCTTCTCCCGGATCGCGGGCGATCCGGCCCGCTTCCGCCGGGCATTCCTGCGCGCGCTCGGCTGGATCTGGTTCGCGGCCGCACCCGTCGCGGCGCTCGTCGTCGCCCTCGGCGAACCGGCCACGGTGGTGCTGCTGGGCGAGAAGTGGCGCCCGGCCGGGGTGGTGCTGATGGCGCTGACCGGCTACGGGCTGGGCGAGGCCCTGAACGCGGTCTGCGGGGAGTCCCTCAAGGGAGCAGGACGGCCCCAGCTGCTCAACTGGCTCACCGCGGTGGGGCTGGTGAGCCTGGTCGGCCTGCTCTTCGCGCTGATCCCGTTCGGGCTGGTCGGCGTCGGCCTGGCGATCTCCCTCTCGGCGGTGACGGTGGGCGTCGTCAACCTCGCCATCGCGCGACGGGTGGTCGGGGTGTCGGTCGCCGAGATCCTCGCCCGACTGGTCCCGCCGGTCATCGGGGCGCTCGTCGCACTCGCGATCATCGGGCCGCTGGAGCACCTCGTCCTGCACTCCGACCAGCACCCGGCGGTCGCCGCGCTGGCGCTGCTCGGCCTCCAGTCCGTCCTGTTCGGGCTGATCTACCTGGTGGTTCTCCGGATGGTCGCACCCGCGACCATCGCCGAGCTCGGCCGTGGCGTCCGAGCGTTCCGCACCCGCGGGCAACGCACCGCCACCAGCGACTGACCGCTGTTCCTGGCCGGACGAGAGGTCAGGGGCTGTTGGCTTCCTCGTGGAAACCCGGCCGGGACGAGTCGTCGACCTCCACGAGAGGGACGG
This sequence comes from Pseudonocardiaceae bacterium, assembly GCA_050699955.1. Lineage (GTDB taxonomy): Bacteria > Actinomycetota > Actinomycetes > Mycobacteriales > Pseudonocardiaceae. The sequence goes on from JBOHGD010000010.1 coordinate 50,573, forward strand.
GGTCGCGGGTGGTGTTGGCGATCACCGTGCAGCCGGTCGACCCATCAGTGATCATGATCCCGCGGGTGAGGTTGGGCCCGGAGATGGTGTTCTGCCGCAGCTCGACGCCTGGCCATCGACGCAGGTTCACCGCCTGGTCACCGTTGGACGCGCAGGTGTTGCCCACGAAGGTGATCGAAGGCATCCCGGCGGGAACGCCACTGTTGCCGCCCTGGTCACCGGTCGCGATCAGACACTGCGCGTCGACGTTGCGGCAGGTGTTGCCCGAGATCACGACGTCGAAGGTGGGCGGGCTGTTGTCGTCGTAGGTCTGGAAGCAGTCGGGGTGCGGCGGGCTGGCATAGCCCTCGGCGGAGATGTCCCGGATCGTGTTGCGGGTGATCCGGTGACCGTTGCCGAAGAAGCGCACGCCATCGGCGTCGCCGTCGCCTCGTGGCACCGTTCCGCTCACGGTGTTGGAGTCCACCGTGATCCGCTGTCCCCTGATCCAGATGCCGACCGTGGCGACATGCTGCACGGTGTTGGACGCGATCGTCGAGTCGATGCACGACGCGCAGGTGATCCCGCCCTGCTGAGTGTCGCGAACGGTGTTGTTCCTGGCCGTGAGACCTACCCCCTGCAAGAGCATCCCATCGCCGCCGGCGACCACGAAACCCTCGACGGAGACATAGTCGGCGGCCACGTGGATGTCACGGACGGTCGTCCCGTCCCCGACCAGCCTGACCGGCGTCCCGGCGGTACCCGACCTCATCATCGTCACGTCGGCGCCGGCGAGGTCACCACCGGTCAGGCAGAACGTCTCTCCCGGATTGGCGTCGGCCAGGACCACGGACACGTCGTCGGCTTGGGTGATCGTATGGGTGCAACCCGACGGTGCGTGCGCCGTGGGCTGCTGGTCCGCGGAGCCGCATCCGGTGCCCAGCACCAGCACGCTCAGCAGCACGAGGGACCAGACCGACACCGCTCGGGGCACGCGCATCGGCGCCATCAGCCGACGTTCCAGGAAACGATGTCCCTCGCAGCGGGGGTAGTGGCCATGGGGTCGACGCTACGGAGAACCCGGACGTCCCGATAGCGATCGGCGGGCAGGTACACCCTGAGGAGAAGCTCAGGAGGAGGTCGGGGCAGCCCGATCGGGACTGCCACCCATCATCCGCAGCATCGGCAGACCGCCGCTGCGCAGGAAGCGGACGACGAGAACCGCGGCGAGGGCGAGGAAGACGATGTTGAGCCAGGTGGTGTAGTTCCAGCTGATCCCCGCCTCGGTGACGATCGCGGCACGGGTGGACGGGACCAGGCCCAACGGCCGGAAGACCAGTTCGACGACGTACCCGGCGGCGGCCATCGCCAGGTAGAAGAAGGCGAAGATCCGCAGCGCCATACCGGTGCCGTAGTACTTCCGGTAGATCAGCAGGATCGGGATGATGATCAGGTCGGCGAAGATGAACGAGACCACCCCGCCGAAGCTGATCCCGCCGTTCCACAGCACCGCGGCCAGCGGCACGTTGCCGATCGAGCAGACGAAGCTGACCACCGCGACCAGCGGGCCGATCAGCGGACCCCACAGCGTTGCGGCGAGCGGGTGCGCGTCCAGGAAGAAGACCTGCAACGCCGACGCCGGCACCCAGGCGGCGAAGGCGCCCGCGATGAGCAGCCCACCGACGATGTCGCGCCACACCGCGGCCCAGTCCATCACGAACAGCCGGCTGGTCGCGGTGAACCCGGCCGGGCCGACCAGCCGCCTCCAGATCGGCCCCCGCTCGCGGACCGACATGTCCATCGCCGCGTGGCCCTCCATCGACCCGGCCAGTCCCCGGTCGGCCTGGACCCGGGCGGCCTCGATGATCCGGCGATCGAGGAACAGCCGGAACAGCACCGCGACGAACACGATCATCAGCGGGCCACCGACGAACTCGGCCAGGGTGAACTGCCAGCCCATCAGCAGCGCGAGGATGACACCCAGCTCGACCACCAGGTTCGTGGAGGCGATCTCGAAGGCCATCGCCGCGGTGAAGTGCGCGCCCTTGCGGAACAACGCCCTGGCCAGCGCCACCGCGGCGTAGGAGCACGACGAGGACGCCGCACCCAGGCCGGTGGCGACCGCCAGGCTGGCCGGGGAGTCGTCGGGCATCAGCCGGCTGATCTCCTGCCTGGAGACCACCGCCTGCACAGCGGCGGACAGGAAGAAGCCCAGAATCAGGGCCCACAGGATCTCCCAGCTCATCGAGCCCGCGATCGCCAATGCGTGTCCGATCCCGTGCAGCACGCCCATGACGCTCACCTCCCGGCCGCACGCTCAGCCAATCACGCGCCGGGTGACCCGCGCAGTGCCCAGTGGTACATCCCGGCGTCCGGGTTCTCGTGGTGCCAGCTCACCTGGGTTCGGCCGGTCGGCAGGCGCTCGGTATGGACCACGCCGAGATTGCTCTGCTCGACGACCTGTTCACCGGTCCAGGAAGCCGGGAACACGACCTTCAGGGTGAGCTCGGTGGTGGTCGGCGGGTGCCGCTGATCGAGGGTGGCGGTCGCCCACGACAAGGTGTCCTCACCCGAGCTGCGCAGCGGGTTCCACAGCTGCGGCGAGCGGTACCGCAGCACCCATTCGGTCTCGGCCTGCAACCCCGGCTGGAACAGGATCATCACCAGCGGCCTGCCGTCCACATCCCGCACCGGGTGGACCTCGACATGGGTGTCCTCACCGTCCACCTGGCAGACGAGCGCGAGATCGTCCAGCTCGGACGATCCGTCGGACCAGTTCACGATGGGGGCCAATATCCGGTAGACCAGATAGGGCCTCGGTCTGGTCCAACGCCGCTCGACGACGGTGTCCTGCCCGTCCTGCTCGCCGATCAGGACACTGATCTCCACTCGTTCCTCGAACAGCGGGAACTGCCGGTCGACCAGCCCGCGCATGGCGGCGGCATAGACCTGCAGCTGCCGCCGGTAGTCCGCGAGTCCATGACCGGGTGGGCAGAGCTGAGTCGCTGGACCGCCCACCGGTTCGGACGGCTCCGCGATGGCCGGGTCGCCGCCCTGATAGAGCGCGGCGAGCTGGGCACGTCTGGTCACCCCGATCTTGCGGAACAGGGTGCGCATGTGCGCCTCCACGGTCCGGCGCGAGATGGCGAGCCGAGCCGCGATCTCGTCGTTGCTCAGCCCGGTGACAGCGAGATGAAGCACTTCATCCTCACGCTGAGTCAGCTGCGCCCTCGTCACAGGGTCACTCCCTCGGTAGGACTCCTCCGCAGACCAGCTCATATTACGTAGGTACATACTCGGTGTACAGGGGGTTGAATCACTGCAATTCTACCTATAGCATCTAAGGACTAACACCTAAGTACTGAATACGTACGAAGTGTCCGCGAGGAGGTGCTCGCATGGCTAGGCTCACCCGCTCACAGTTGGCGATGATGGCTGGATTCGAGATCCTGCCACCGACCTTGATGGTGTTACGGAACTATCCGGTGTGGGGAGCAGCGACCCTGGGTGCCGTACTGGCCGCCTCGGCGCTGCAGTCGTGGATAGTGGTCCGTTCCGAACAGGACCGACACCGGGCCATCCTGTCGTATGCGCAGGACACCACCACTATGGGCGGCGATCCCAGCTCCGTGATAGCCGCCCTGCAGGGTAGCGGCGGTAGCAGCGAAGACGGCGCGGCTGCCCAGCTGGTACTGGGACACTATGATCCGCGCGGATACCGCGGCGACCAGCTCCCGGCGGCAGTCTGGTCCCAGCGGTATCCACGTAGGTGAGGGTGATCGACGCCGCCCGATGTGACGGCGTGCCCCGGCGTCAGGAGTAGGCGCCGCCCGAAACACCTAGGTGATGCGACCGGAGAAGTGCATCCGGCACCAGGAGGTCGTCACCGGATCGCGATCGGCCGACTGCCGTCATCACGCCGGTTCACCCGGGACGGTCGAACTCGCCACGCTGAACCCCGGCGAGGAACTCTGCCCATTCCTCGCTGTTGAACCCGAGAGCCGGTCCCAGCGGGTTCTTCGAGTCCCGGACCCAGACGTGCTCAGCGGAGCACGTGAACTGCACACACTCTCCCGCACCACTCGCACTGCTCTTCCGCCAGAACGCAGCGCTCGGGGGCAGCGGCACCTTTCCCATGCCGTACTCCTCACTCCTGCGGGACGGCGCATCTCTCGCTCCAGCGAACGTCGGCCGGGTCCGCCATGAATCGCTCGTCGAGTGGCCGGGCCCAGCAGGAGAGGTGCGCGTCAGACGACTGGTCTTCTCAGCCTGGTCCAGGCTGAGAAGATCCAGTGTGACGAGCACATTATAACGGTATTATTAAGCTATATCGATTCAGCTTCATTAACTCCTGCCATCGCAAACGCCAGCCGACCCGAACTCGGCCTCGAAGGCGGCCCGATGGCAGCCGTCACCCTGCCTCCGCCGACTCGGCACCAGCCGGACAGACAAGGGCAGAACGTCAGGTCGCGGGGTCAGTCGCCATGCCACCTGCGGTACGCGAGGTGCGATCGGCCTGCTAGCGTGCTGCCACATGGCAGGATGCTCGTGTATAAACAGATATGAGGCTGAACGTCACCGGTCCGTACGACAGGTGACATCGACGAGGAAGAAGGCGGGATGACGGCGGTTCAAGATCCGACAGTGCTACGTCGGCGCCTCCGGATGGAGCTCAGGAGGGCACGTGACGCCGCCGGGCTGAAGCAAGCGGACGTGGCCCGCGCCATGGATTGGTCACCGTCCAAGCTCATCCGTATCGAGAGGGGGGATGTGAGTGTCTCGACCAACGACCTCAAGGCACTCCTGAGTCACTACGGGGTGAAGGACAGGGGCCGCGTGGACGGGCTCCTCGAGCTCGCCCGGTCGGCTCGTGGGGGATCCTTCTACGATCAGTACGGCGAGTTGCTGAAGCCCGGCTTCAAGGACTATCTGGCGTACGAGGCCTCGGCGTCGGTCATCCGCCAATACGACCCGATCTTGATCCCCGGACTGCTCCAGACCGAGGAGTACGGCCGGGCGATCCTCGAGCAGATGGCTGGTTTCGGTCCGGACAAAGTGGACAAGGGGTGGGAGGTCCGGCAGCACCGCCAGGAGTTGCTGGACCGGGAGAATCCCCCGGAGATGATCTACGTCCTGGACGAGGCGGCCCTGCGGCGCGAGGTCGGCCGCGGACACGTGATGCGCCGCCAGTTGGAGCAGATCAAGGCATTCGGGGACGAGCCGCACATCGGCATCCACATCCTGCCGTTCACGCGCGGCGCCCACCCGGGCATGGCCGGAAACTTCATTCTGCTGGAGTTCGCCGATCCGAACCTGGACGACACGGTGCACCTGGAGAGCGTCAATCAGATTACTGTCCGTGACGACACGGACCTCATCGCACGGTATCTCGACAGATTCGCGCAGTTGAAAGACCTGGCGTTGGCACCGGAAGAGAGCGCCGACTTCCTCGACAGTCTGATCAGCGAGATGCCGTCCGCAGGGACTTCCACGACCTCCGCAAACAAGGAGGCCGTCTGACTGCGAGGAGGTAACCCCATCACGAGACAGTCACCCAGATGGCGGATGGCGCCAGTATGAAAAAGCTGGGGCCGATGCTCGCAACATCGACCCCAGCCAACCCTCAATCCCCTCCCAGCCAAGGAGTGACATCGAGATGATCTATGGTAGCAGTGATCGGCCCACCCGTCCTAGCGCCCGTCCTAGCGCCAACGCATCCCCTTACCGGGGGAGGCCCGGGGGTAGCGGGAGCAATGGGGGCTGAACATCCCCGTGTGACTCAGGGTAGCTGACCACCCGATCAGTGACGGGTGTCGGATCCGATCGGCATGGTGATCGGACCCGGCACCTGGCCGCACTCCCAGCCAGGAGAGCCGGCCCTGATCCCGCCTCACATGCTCGCGGGACCGTCGACCGGCACCCAGCGACCGCCTGCCGCCTCGATCTGCGGCAGGGTCCTGCGCACCTCGGGCAGCAGGTCGGGCACGAAGAGCAACACAGCGTCGGGGCGAGCCGCCACCAACTCCTCCGGTGCGATCACCGGGATGGCGCTGCCGGGCAGCCGACGCCCTCGTTTGGCGGGCGCAGCGTCGGCGATCGCGGGCAGCAGCTGTGCGGTGAGCCCGGCCCGGCACAGCAGGGCCACCGAGCGCGACGCCGCGCTGTACCCGAGCACGCGATGCCCCGCCGCACGCTGCTGGGCGAGCCAGCCGGCCAGTCGATTCGCCGCATCCGACGTGGTCCGCTGCAGCTCACCGACCACATCCGGACACCGCACCCCGGCGGCCAGCTCCTCAGCGGCCAGCACCTGCACCGTCCGGTCGGGGGATCCCTCCCGGGTCGCGGCCAGCAGGACCGTCCCGCCGTAGAGCGGAAACCTGAACGCCGTGCGCGCCGTCAGCCCCGCGGCGGCGAGCATCCCGACCAGCACCGGCGTCGAGTAGTAGGCGTAGTGCGCGTGCCGCAGCGCGTTCCACTGCCCGCCACGCAGGATCGCGGCCAGCGAATGGAACTGCACCAGCAGCACGCCACCCGGCCGCAACCGAGCGGCCCGGTCGGCCAGCGCGGCCGCCTGATCGGGCTCGTGCATGAGCCCGAAACAGTCCACCACGACGTCCGCCGCCTCGCCGGGTCCGGCCCGTCGCAGACCGCGGGCGGTGAGCAGGTCCAGCCAGGACCCGCCGTGCGGGCTGCCGTACTCGGCCACCGTGCCCGATCCAGCGGCGCCGGCGGGCAGCAGTCCGGCCGACGCCACCCGGGCCACCGCGTCCGCGGCCTGCTCGGCCAGCGCGGCCGGTTCGGTGCCGCGTGGCTCGTCGGGAACCGTGGGGTCCTCGGCGAGCTGGGCCAGCCCGCACCCCGCGCACAACCACATCCGCAGTGCGTAGGTGGGATCCGGCCCGGGATCCGCGGCGGGTGGGAAGTGGTCGCTGGCCGGCTGCTCACCGAGATCGAGGACGACCTCGCCCTCGGTCGACCGGCAGAACCGGCACACCACGGCCGCCATCAGGCGGCCTCGGCGGCTGAGCTGAGCCCGGGTGACATAGTGCACCCGTGCAGGTGCTGACCACCCCTCTCGACGGCGTTCTGCTGTTCGTCCCCACCCCTCATCGGGATGAGCGCGGGCTGTTCACCCGCACGTTCGACACCGCGATCGCCCGCGCGGCCGGTCTCGACCCGGCGAGCTTCGTGCAGGATTCGCAGTCCCGGTCCCGTCGCGGCGTGCTGCGCGGGCTGCACGGCCGCTGCGGGCACGGCGAGGCCAAGCTGGTGCGTTGCGCCCACGGCGCGGTGCACGACGTGCTGGTCGACATCCGCCCCGGCTCGGCGACGTTCGGCAGGCACGAGGCGTTCCGGCTGGACGACACCGACTTCGCGCATCTCTACGTGCCGACCGGCTTCCTGCACGGTTTCCAGGCACTCACCGAGGTCGCCGACGTGTGCTACCGCATCGACAGCGAGCACGACCCGGCCGAGGATCTCGGGGTGCGCTACGACGATCCCGATCTCGGCATCGACTGGCCGCTGCCGGTGAGTGCGATGTCCGCCCGGGACGCCGCCGCCGGCTCCTTCGCGCAGCTGCACCCGTGAGTGGTAATCACGGCTATAGCTCACATCGCCACTCACGGCCGCATCGCGACGGTGAGCTGGCCGGCTGCCTGACGGTCCGAGAGCCGGGCGAGCCTGGTGAAGCGCCGCTCGAACCCTTCGCGGGTCAGGCCGTACTCGAGGTAGGCGTGGAGGAGCTCGCGCGCCCCGTCCTCGATGCTGTGGCGGGCCACGAAATCGGGTAAGGCGGTGCGCAGCGCGGAGAAGTCCACCCGGTAGGAGCGCGGATCCGGGCCGTTCTCCCCGGTGATCGCGAGGACGGAGCCGGGCACGGTGCTCGCCACCGCGTCCGCGATCTGCTTCACCGTGACGTTGTTCGCCTCGCTGCCGACGTTGAACGCCCGGGCGTGCACCACCTCCCGGGGGGCAGCCAGCGCGGAGGCGAAGGCGGCCGCGATGTCCGAGGCGTGCACCAGGGGCCGCCACGGGGTGCCGTCGGAGAGCACCCGCACCTGCCCGGAGAGCACCGCGTGGCCGACCAGGTTGTTCAACACGATGTCGGCCCGCAGCCGGGGGGAGAACCCGAACGCGGTCGCGTTACGCAGCGACACCGGGGTGAAGGAGTCCTCGGCCAGCGCGAACAGCGCGTCCTCGACCCGCACCTTGGACTCCGCGTACGGCGTGACGGGTCGCAGCGGCGCGTCCTCGGCGACCAGCTCCTCGCCGCCCGCCGCGCCGTACACCGAGCACGTGGAGGCGTAGAGGAAGCGGCGCACGCCTGCGTCGCGGGCCAGCCGTGCCAGCCGGATCGAGGCGTGCAGGTTGATGTCGTAGGTGATCTGCGGGGCCAGTGAGCCCAGCGGGTCGTTGGACAGCGCCGCCAGGTGGACGACGGCGTCGAAACCCGCCAGCTGCTCGGGCCTGACATCCCGCAGGTCCACCGCCATACCCGGCGGATCGGCCGGCGCCGGGCCGAGCACGCAGTCAGCGAACAGCCCGGAGTCCAGCCCGATGACCTCGTGCCCGGCCGCGGCCAGTACCGGTGCCATCACAGTGCCCAAATAGCCCAGGTGCCCGGTCAGCAGAACCCGCATGACAGTCCTTCCTCCTGTGGATAACCCGTGAGTGCGAAACAGAGCTATGACTCGCAACGCCACTCACGGGTGGCGCAGCACCAGTTTCGAGATGTGGAACGCCTCGGCGTAGCGGGCGTGGCACTGCACGCCCCGGATCCGGGCCAGCCCGGTGAACGTCTCGGCGTCGAACCAGCTGCGGCCCGCCTGCGAGGAGTAGTGGGCCGCCAGCAAAGCGATCTTCTCCGCCAGCACGTCGGCGGTCAGCGGCAGGTAGGCCTGCGGCTGGGCGAGGTCGCCGTCCCACTTGAGGATCTCGTAGCCGAGCACCAGATGGTCGCGGAACGCGGTGGGCACCAGCTCGGCCAGCGCGCGGTGGTCCTGATGGTGATCATGCATCGACGGTGCGAGGATCAGGTCCGGGTCGCCGCAGCCGCGGAGCTCCTCCAGCGCGAGTTTGGCCCGCTCCCAGTGCGCAGGCACTCGCCCGTCCGGCAGGTCCAGTACCCGCACCGAAAGCTCCGCCTTCGGGCAGAAAGCGCTCAGCGCCATCCGCTCCTCGGTCTCCCGGTCGGTGCCGCCCCCGGTGAGCACCAGTGCGGTGACCCGCAACCCGGCCTGCGCCCGGCACAGCGTGAGCAGGGCGCCCCCGGCCCCGATGGCGACGTCGTCGCAGTGTGCCCCGATCAGCAGCAGGTGCTGCAGCCGTTCGGGCAGCAGAGCGCGCATCAGCGGGTTGCACCGACGTGACCGGCCAACGGGCGTTCCCACAGCATCCACGGGCGCCGGCCCGATTCGTAGGCCGCTTCGAGGGCCGCCCGCTCCTTGACCGTGTCCGCGGGCTGCCAGAACCCCCGGTAGGGATACCCGAGCAGCCGGCCTCGCTTGGCGAGCTCGGTACACGCGTCCCCGACGAGGTCACCGTTCGGCGGCAGGTGGTCGAACACCTGCGGGCGCAGCAGGAAGTAGCCCCCGTTCTCCCACAGCGGCATGGTGTTCACCGCGATGATCTCATCCACCCGGCACTCTTCGCCGAGCTGCACGCAGTGGAACGCCGACTGTGGCGGGACGGCCAGCAAGGATGCGGTCGCGTCCGATGCGGCGAAGCGCTCGACCATGTCGTCCAGCGGCGCGTCGGTCAGCACGTCGGCGTAGTTGGCCAGGAACATCTCCTCATCCGCGACGTACTCGCGCACCCGGCGCAGTCGCTCACCGATCGGGGAGTCCAGTCCGGTGTGGACGAAGGTGACCGTCCAGTCGCCGATGTCCGTGCCGAGCATCTCGACCTCGCCGCGACGCAGCACGAAGTCGTTGGACGCCGTCTCGGTGTAGTGCAGGAAGAAGTCCTTGATGTGGTGCGCGCCGTAGCCCAGACACAGCACGAAGTCGGTGTGGCCGAAATGCGCGTAGTACCGCATGACGTGCCACAGCAGCGGCCGCGGCCCGACCTTGACCATCGGCTTGGGCAGGTCGGAGACGCCGTCGCGCATCCGCATACCGTAGCCGCCACAGAACAACACGACCTTCATGGCGAGACCACCTCCAGGGCGGGAATCGGAAAGACCAGCCGCCCGCCCCACTCGGCGACGTAGCAGAGTTGCGCGGACAGCTCCGTCCGCAGATTCCACGGCAGCACCAGCACATAGTCCGGGCGGTCCGCGGCGATCTGTTCGGGCGGGAGGATCGGGATACGGGTGCCAGGCGTGAACCGGCCGTGCTTGTAGGGGTTGCGGTCGACTGTGTAGCGCAGCAGGTCGGGCCGGATCCCGCAGTAGTTCAGCAGCGTGTTGCCCTTGCCGGGCGCCCCGTAGCCGACCACGGTCGCGCCGTCCGCCGCGGCGTCGAGCAGGAAGCGCAGCAGACCGGCGCGCACCCGATGCACGGCGGGGGCGAAGCCGCCGTGACCGGCCAGGGTGGACAACCCAGCGGCCCGCTCCTGCTCGAGGATCTCGGCCACCACCGGCGAGGGCGCACCGGCGACCTCGACCCGTCGGGCCCAGAGCCGGATCGAGCCACCGTGAGTGGACAGCAGGTCGGCATCGACCAGCGCCAGCCCGCCCTCGGCCAGCGCGCGCTGTGCCGTGCGCAGCGTGTAGTACTGGAAGTGCTCGTGGTAGATGGTGTCGAACTGGGTGTACCGGACCAGGCTGAGCAGGTGCTGCACCTCGATGCAGACCCACCCGTCCTCGGCGACCAGCTCGCGCAGCCCTCGGGTGAACCCGATGAGGTCGGGGATGTGGGCGTAGACGTTGTTGGCGACCACCAGGTCCGCTGGTCCGTGCACGGCGCGCACCTCGGCGCCGGTCTGCGGGGACAGGAAGGCCGTCAACGTGGGGATCCTTCGATCCCGGGCCGCGTCGCCGACGTTGCGCGACGGCTCCACACCGAGACAACGGATGCCGCGTTGCACGACATGCTGCAGGAGATAGCCGTCGTTGCTGGCCACTTCGACGACGAAGGACTCCGGCCCCAGCCCCAACCGCCGCGCGGCGCCGGCCACGAACCGATCGGCGTGTGCCACCCAGGAGTCGGAGTACGACGAGAAGTAGGCGTAGTCGGTGAAGGTGTCCTCGGGTGTGATGAGAGCGGGCAGCTGCACCAGCAGGCACTCCCGGCACACCCGCGCGTGCAGGGGATAGGTCGGCTCGGGATCGTCCAGCTCGGCAGCGGTGAGGAACCGCTCGCACGGCGGGGTGGCCCCCAGATCGAGGAAGCTCGCCAGATCCGATGCCCCGCAGAGCCGGCACGACATGGCGGGCGGCAACGCGATCTGGGTGCCGTCGGCGCCGCACGAGGTATCCATCGCCCGCACCGTCGTCACCACCCGATTCCGCTGTAGTCGTGGTCGCCCCGCCGGGTCTGCGCATCGGGCAGCCGAACCAGATCGACGAGGAGCGTGCCCGGCAGCACTTTCTCGACTGCGGCGATGACCTCGGGTGAGCGCACACCCACGATGCAGATCTCGGCATGCCCCAGGACCTCGTGCAGGTCATCGGTCAGCAGTTGACCGATATGCGGGAGGCGTTCGGCGAGGTATGCCTGGTTCGCTCCCATCAGACGGGAAAGAGCCACGCCAGCGTCATAGATCTTCAGGTCGTAGCCCTTGCCCAGGAGGTACTCGGCGAGCTCGACGAGCGGGCTCTCCCGCAGGTCGTCGGTGCCCGGTTTGAACGAGAGACCGAGCATGCCGACGCGGCGACGGCCCGAGGAGATGACCAGGTCGACCGCCCGCCGCAGATGTGCCTCGTTGGAGGTGAGCAGGTTGGACAGCAGCGGCAGGTCGACATCGCGGCGGCGGCCCAGGTGGCAGAGTGCGCGCACGTCTTTGGGCAGGCAGGAACCGCCGAAGGCGAACCCCGGCCGCAGATACGTCGGGCTGACGTTCAGCTTCGTGTCCGCCAGGAACACGTCCATCACGGCGTGCGAGTCCAGCCCCAGCGGCCGGCACAGCGCGCCGATCTCGTTGGCGAATGCGACCTTGAGCGCGTGGAAGCTGTTGTCGACGTACTTCGTCATCTCGGCCACCGCGATCGGCACCCGGAACCGGGGACCTGGCAGCCCGTCGTAGAGACCCATCACGATGGCGCCGCTGCGGGCGTCGGTCTCGCCCACCACAGTCTTCGGTGGCTCCAGGAAGTCGTGCACGCTGGTGCCCTCGCGCAGGAACTCAGGATTGAGGCAGACCCCGAAGTCCACTCCGGCGCGCAGCCCGGACGCCCGCTCCAGGATCGGGATGAGCAGCCCCTCGCAGGTACCGGGGATCATCGTGCTGCGGTAGACGACGACATGCCACGTCTTCCCGGTGGCAGGCTTCTTGGTGGCCAGCGCCCGGCCGATCTCCTCAGTGGCACGCTCGAGATAGCCGGTGGACAGCTCCCCGTTCGGCGCGGAGGGAGTGCCGACACAGACCAGCGTCACGTCCGTGTCGTGCACCGCGGCCACGGGGTCGTCCTGGACCGACAGCAGGCCGCTGGCCAGCACGCGTGCGGTGAGCTCACCGATGCGCTCCTCGACGATCGGCGCGATGCCGTCGCGGAGCAGGCCGGTCTTCTGCGGGTTCGGGTCCACCCCGATCACCCGATGCCCGCGCGAGGCGAAGCACGCGGCGGACACACAGCCGACGTAGCCCAGTCCGAAGATGCTCAGCGAGGGGATGCCACCGGCTCCGGCCTCGGCGGTCCCAGTCGGGTCAGTACTGTCAGTACGCACCGCGGCCTCGCAGTACGGCGCCCGCGGTCTTCCAGATGATGGCGGCGTCCATGGCCGGTGAGCAGTTCTCGACGTAGCGCAGGTCGAGGCGGACGGTGTCCTCCCAGGACAGGTCGCTGCGCCCGCTGACCTGCCAGAGCCCGGTCAGGCCGGGTTTGACCAGCAACCGCCGCCGGGCGTCGACACCGTAATGAGCCACCTCCGCGGGCAATGGGGGCCGCGGCCCGACCAGCGACATGTCCCCGGTCAGCACGTTGACCAACTGCGGCAGCTCATCGAGGGAATACCGGCGCAGAAACCCCCCGACCCTGGTGATCCGGGGATCGGCCCGCATCTTGAACAACGGCCCGGCACCCTCATTGACCGCGTCCAGCTCCATCCGGCGCCGTTCCGCGTCCACCACCATCGACCGGAACTTCACCATCTCGAACAGTTCCCCGGCCTTACCCACCCGCTGCTGACGAAACAACACCGCCCCGCCGTCCTCCAACCGGATCGCCACCGCCACCAACACCAGCAGCGGGAAAATCATCAACAACACCCCCACCGCCACCACCCGATCCAGCACCGCCTTACACACCCACCACCCCCCCGAAAACCGCGGCTGAGAAACATGCAACAACGTCAGCCCATACACCGGAGACACATGCAACCGCGGCCCGGTGACCTCCATCAATGCCGGCGCCACCACCAACTCCACCGCCACCCCCTCCATATCCCACGCCAGCCGCCGGATCCGATCCCGCGACCAATACGGATCCGGCGCCACCGCCACCACGCGATAGCCCCCCACCCGCACCACGTCCGCCACCTCACCCAGCCCTCCCACCACCGGCACCCCCCGCACCGACAATGGCCGCTGCCCCATCACACCCGGCACACACACCCCCGCCACCACCCACCCGTAGTGCCCCTCGCGGCGGGTCCGATCAATCAGATCCCCCACTTCCTCCACGCTCCCCGCCACCAACACCGCATGCATGCACTCACCCCGCGCCCGCCGCGCATGCAACAACCCCCGCAACCCGAACCGGGACATCACCAACGACAACCCCATCACCGGTAACACACCGAACACCCACGGCCGGAAGTAATCCCCCTTCACCACCAAGGCCATCAAACTCAACACCACCCCAGCCCCCACGACCGCCTTCACCAATCGCCGAAGCTCCTCCACCCCCTGCCCCAACACCCGCGACTCCCACACCCGACACACCAGCAATCCACCGACCACACAACACCCGACCCCAACAGCAACAAACAAATGCCCCGCCGAACCACCATCAACAACCAACAAACCCAACCAAACAACCGCCATCACAACCACCACATCAACCAACACCACCAACCCCCGATAAATCTGCTCCCACCCCATCACCGGCACCTCCACCACGGGCGGCACACACATCCGCGGCACCGCGCACACCGAAGTCATGTCGATCATCGGAGGTGCGTCGAGTACCGAAGCCGCATCGGCTGATTCCCCGCTGTTGGCCACGTGCCGTCCCTGTGGTCGAGCTAGCCCCCCACTAGCGTGAAAATGCGCAGGCGCATGCCGGGTCGACCCGTTCGGAGTACCCATGCAATGCCCCGCGGCGCAGGCATCCACCGGTTGGGTGGCTGACTGCCCATGGTTGCCATATCGGCACAGAGGGTCACACGTTACGGGTGGGGGCCAACTCATCGAGGAACTCTCTCGCTCGGCCCCCACGACATGCTCACCATGAGTATCGAAGCTGTTGCTAACAGCGGCGATCACAGAGCGGTGAGACCGTAGGGTCGGCGTCATCACCCGAATGATTGATACTCCATCCGAGTGACATCACGGCGAGAAATACGGGAGATGAGATTCTTGGGCGGTCAGTGCGCAGTGCGCAGCCGAGGATGGTGCTCAAGGTGCGACAGCCCGTTCCAGGCCAGGTTGACCAGGTGCGCGGCGACTTCCTCCTTGGGCGGCTCGCGTTCCTCGAGCCACCACTGCCCGGTGAGGGCCACCATGCCGACCAGCGACTGGCTGAACAGCCCGGCGAGCTGGGTGTCATAACCGCGGACGGCGAACTCCCGACCGAGGATGTGCTCCACCTGGCTGGCGATGTCGTTGAGCAGGCTGGAGAACGTCCCCGACGCGCTGATCACCGGGGAGTCCCGGACCAGGATCCGGAAACCGTCCGAGGAGTCCTGGATGTAGCCGAGCAGGCTCAGCGCCGCCTGCTCGAGCAGCTCGCGAGGGTGGCCTGCGGACAACGCAGAGGTGATCCGCTGCAGCAGCTGGCGCATCTCCCGGTCCACCACGACGGCGTAGAGACCCTCCTTGCCGCCGAAGTGCTCGTAGACCACCGGCTTACTCACCCCGGCACGGTGCGCCACCTCCTCGATCGAGGCGGCATCGAACCCCTTCTGCGCGAACAGTGCCCGCCCGACGTCCAGCAGCTGCTCCCTGCGCTCCTTGCCACTCATCCGGACCCGGGCCGGGTGCTGGCCGCTCGACGCTGCGCCGCTCGACATCGGGGACGCGGGGAGGGCTCTGCGCCGTGCTGCCACAGGAGGGACCCTATCCCGCCTCCGCGTGCCCGCAGGATTTTCGGGCGTGTCCGGCACCGGTGCACGCTGAACCAGGGCTATCCGGTCGACGTGACCTTCCCCGCTCGGCGACGTGGCCTTCCTCGCTCAGCCTCTGCCGGTGAGCTTGGCGAGCCGCTGCGGCGTCGGCCACCGCACGTTCCACGCCCAGCCGAACTTCTCGAACAACCAGATCACCCGAGCTGAGATGTCGATCTGGCCGCGCAGCACGCCGTGCCGGGCCGAGGTGGGGTCGGCGTGGTGCAGGTTGTGCCAGGACTCCCCGGCGGACAGGATCGCCATCGGCCAGAAGTTCGCCGACCTGTCGCGGGATGCGAACGGCCGGTTGCCGACCATGTGACAGATCGAGTTCACCGCCCAGGTGACGTGGTGCAGGAAGGACACCCGCACCAGACCGGCCCAGAACAACCCGGTCACCACGGCCCACCAGGACCAGGTCACCAGGCCGCCGACGATCCCGGGCAGCACCAGCCACAGCGCGGTCCACAACCAGAACAGCTTGCTCACCCGCACCAGCGTCGGGTCGGCCAGCAGGTCCGGGACGTACCGGCGCGGGTTGGTCAGGTCACGAACGAACAGCCACCCCATGTGGGCGTGCCAGAAACCTCTGACCACCGCCACCGGAGAGGTGCCGAACAACCACGGCGAATGCGGATCGCCCTCCTTGTCGGAGTAGGCGTGGTGGCGCCGGTGGTCAGCCACCCAGTGCAGCAGAGGCCCTTGCATCGCGGTACTGCCGAGCACTGCCAGCCCCACCCGCAGCCACCGCTTCGCCTTGAACGATCCGTGCGTGAAGTGCCGGTGATAGCCGACGGTCACCCCGAGCAGGCTGACGAAGTAGGTCGCCACGAACAACGCGACGTCGACCCAGCCCAGACCCCACCCCCAGGCGACCGGAACCGCGGCCAGCAACGCGATCAGCGGGGCGAGCACAAAGATGTAGACCAGCAGATGAGGACCCAGCTTGCGGGTACCCGAGACCATTGGCTCGGGCGTCGTTCGCGGTGGACGGCTGTCGGCGGTGAGCGTCATCGATCGTGCTCCTCGTAGCGTCAGGGGCGCGGGTCCCCCCGGCCAGGCGCGGGACGCCCCCAGGGCTCGCGCCCGTGGTAGAACCGCGGGTGACGGTCGAGGCATGACCTACGGAACCGTAGGTTACGCAACCGTAGGTTACCCGCACCGCGCGCGTCACGCCCAGGTCGTGTGATGTCCGGGCGTGTCCGGGGGGTCGCCGGATCGGTAGTAGAGACGGCAAGCTGTCAACCGCCAGGATAGGGGCAGGGGCGCGCGGCGTCCGGTGATCGGCCTCCCGGCTTCCGGCGCTGCCATCTGTGGCCGGGGACGTCCACGTCGGCATTCACACCCGAGGCGGTTTTCGCAGGCGACATCGCGTCTGCGGTCTGGCGGCCAGGGTCTGATGCCCGGTGCGTGGCGGGTCGAGGCTGCTGTCGGGGGCGTGGGGTCAGTTGTCTTACGTCCGAGCGCCGGGTCGGGACGAGGGGATGGCGCGCGAGTGAGCCGGTCGATGACCGAGCACGGGTTGCAAGAGCAGGCCTGGCTGATGCTGGATCAGGCCCAACACGGGGATCCAGAGCTACGCCAGATCGCACTGGCCGGGGTCGACCCGCTGCTGGCCCGTGCCCGGACCGCCGCCCTGTGTCCGGTCGCGTACGCCCGGCTGTTGCGGGTCGGCGTGCTGGTCCGGGACATGGCCTGCGACCAGGCCCATCCGGTCGACCCGCTGCTCAACCAGCTGCTCGAGCACGCCAGCAGGCACGGTCTGATCGACTTCACGGCGGGCGCCCACGCACTGCGCGGGCAGATCGCCCTCGACCTGGGACGCCCGGACGCCGCGCTGGGTGCGGTAGCCAGCGCGCTGGTCGCGCTGGACGACTCCGTCCCGTCCTATGAGCGGGGTCTGGCGCTCAGCGACGTCGGAATCCTGCTGGTGCACTTGGGCCTGGAGGATTTCGCTGAGCCGCTACTCGCCGACGCGCACCGCGACATCGCTGTCCACGGCCGGCTCCGGCACGTTCTGATCAGCATCTCCAACCGGGTGCACGCCACAGTGGTGCGCGTGCTGAGCCTGGAACGCGCCTCGGTGCCCGAACGAGCCGCCGAGCGCTATCGCCACGCAGCCGAATGGGCCGCCTGCGGACTGCGCGACCTGGCCGCGGCCAACGGGGGAAACGGCCGGGCCGTTGGCGAGCAGTACACCAGCGAACTGCACGCGGCACTGGCCTTGCACGCCGTCGCGACCGCGGGCCCGGACGGCCCGGCGGACGTGGCGCCCGGGTCTCGGATCGCACTGCAGTCGTTGCTCCCCCGGATGAACCGCATCGACCGCAAGCTCGTCGGGGGTATCGCACTCTCCCGGCTGCTGGAGCGCATCGGAGACGCCCCCGCCGCGTTGGACGTGCTGCGCAGCATGGCGAGCGCCACCCCGGATCGCGACGTCGAGCGGCAGCTTCAGCTGGCCGCGGTGCGCGAGATCGCTGCCCTGCGGGTGGGCCTGGACCTGGACGGCGGCCCGGCCGACCCGCTGCGCGACTACCTCGCCAAGGTGGAGTCCGAGCTGTGGGCGCTGCGCAGGGCCAGGGCGGAGGCGCTGGTGTCCCGGCTGGCCAACGAGCGGCTTCGGCGCGAGCACGGCCGGCTCTCCGCCCAGGCGAGCCAGGACCCACTGACCGGGCTGGCCAACCGGCGGGCGATGCAGGAGGCCCTCGACACCCTGCTCCGCCCGGAAGGGGCCGCCTTCGATGTCGCGGTCGCCCTCCTGGACCTCGACGGGCTCAAACAGGTCAACGACGGCGGTTCGCATGCCGAGGGGGACGAGGCACTGCGGGCGGTGGCTGCGGTGATGTCCGCCGAGGTACGGACCGACGACCTGGTCGCCCGCTACGGCGGCGACGAGTTCGTCATCGTGATGCCGAGGACACGGACCGCCGAGGCACTGGCCGCCGTGCAACGACTGGTGGACGCGGTGGCCGCGCTGCCTCCTGGCCGAGGGTTCGGGGTGACCCTGTCCGCAGGCGTGGTGGCGGTGGGGTCGGGTACCGCCGTCGACGCCACCCGAATGCTGCACGCCGCCGACACGGCGATGTACCGGGCCAAGGAAGCAGGCGGGAACCGGGTGATCGCCGCCGCGCACCCATGAGTGGCGGTCTGCTCCTGTACCCGAGCCCAGCCGCCGATAACGACCCATGTCACCATAAACCCGCGAGTTCGGGCTCGCTCGTCCGCCGTGGTGTAAAGGCAGCACCTCGGATTTTGGTTCCGATGGTCCAGGTTCGAATCCTGGCGGCGGAGCGCCAGGCCATCGCAGAGCCGCTGTTCGCGAGAGGGGGTGAACCGGTGCCTGTCAACAATACCCGGACGCTGAGCGATGTCCTGCTGACCGGACCGTTCGCGGAGGGGCTGCTCACTGACGCATTCCTTGCCTCGGCACTGGGCCGCGTTGCCGCCTGTACCGCGGACGAGCTACTGGCCCGCGCCCGCGAGCTGCTCATCCGCACCCAACGGGAGCGGCCACACCGCCAGCAGGCAGGCGTGTCCGCCACCGACGCGCTACTCATCGAGGCCCGCCGGCGAGACTGCCCGGACCTGCTCGGCTCGTTACTGCGGTATGCCGCGGTAATCCGGCTGGTCACCCACACCCCGCTGACCCAGGCCGACCCGCTGATCGACGAACTCACCCGGCTCGCGGGCCGGTACGGCATGACCGTGCTCCAGGCCGACGGACACGCTTTGCGGGCCCGCCGATCCGTGTTGGCCGGGATCGACGAGGGAGCACTGACCGATACGGCCACCGCGCTCGCCCTGCTGGCCGACCCCGAACCGCCGAAGGGCCGGGCCGGGCCGCAGTGGGAGCACGCGCTGGCCGCCACGCTGACCGACCTCGGGCTGGTCCTCACCTCACTGGGCGCCCACGAGCTCGCCGACGAGTCACTGACACGTGCCGAGGGCCACCTGCGGGCCTCCGCCGGATCGGTCGAACTGTTGGTGAACGGGCTGAACCGGCTGCGGTTGCTACTGAGCTGGGGACTGCGGCTCGGGCGGGCCGGGCACCGCGAACAGGCAGCCGAGCGGCTCATCAGCGCGCGACAGGTCGGCCGCATGGTGGAGCCCCTGTGGATGCGCACCGTGTTCAACTCCGGCGACCGGCCTGCCGCCGACCAGTGCGCGGTGCTTGCGGTCTCCTTCGCACTGGCCGATCCAGGGCCTGCCCACGTCGAACGGCTGAGCGGGCTGTCCAGAGCCGCGATCGTCACCTCCGAACGGATCATGGTCGGCATCGCGCTGGGCCGATGCCTGGAATGTTGCGGATTGACGGCTGCGGCGCGGACCGCGCTGACCACGACCCGGGACCAGGTAGCAGGTGAACCGGCCCGCGCGGAGTCGATGCTGCAGCTGGCCCTGACCAGGGAGCTGGCCCGGCTGCAGGAAGCGATGACCCCGGTGGCCACGAACACCCGGCCGATCCGGGACTACGCGGCCGCGCTGGAGGCCGAGATGTGGTCACTGCGGGAGGCGCGGATCGCTGCGATCCGTAGCCAGGCCGAACACCTGCGCCTGGCCAGGGAGCACGGGACGGTCACCGCGCAGGCACTGTCCGACCCGCTGACCGGGCTGCCCAACCGGCGCGCCCTGGACCGGCAGCTGCGCCAGGTACTGAGCGGCTCGGCCCGGCTGCCCTGCTCGGTGGCGCTGATCGACCTCGACGGCTTCAAGGACGTCAACGACCGGTATTCACACGCCATCGGCGACGAGGTACTACGGGCGGTGGCCGAGACGTTGCGCTCAGCGCTGCGCGCGGACGACACGGTGGCTCGCTACGGTGGCGACGAGTTCGTCGTGCTGCTGCCGGGCACCGCGCCCACCGCGGCCCGGGGTGCGCTGGAGCGGGCCGTGCAGGCGGTCGCCGGCCTGACCCCGAAAGCCGGTGCGGGGGTCACCCTGTCGGCGGGCGTGGTCGGCGCCGGAGACCACGACAACGCCGAGTCGGTGCTCGCCCGGGCCGATTCGGCGATGTATCGAGCGAAACGCCTGGGTGGCAACCAGGTGAACGTCGAGGACGACGACGAGCCCGACGGCGACCACATCTCGGTCCGGGCAGCGCCGTAGGATCGCGGCCCGTCAGATCCCGGGCGAGTCGGGATCACCGCGAGACCTGGTGGCGGCGGGTGGCTGCAGAAGGATCAGGAAGGGGTATGCCGATGCTCCCAGGCGGGAGCCTCACGGCGGCGATAGTGCTGGCCGCCGGCGAGGGCACCCGGATGCGCTCGGCGATTCCCAAGGTGCTGCATCCACTGGCAGGCCGCCCCCTGGTGGAACATGCCGTGCGGGCGTGCGCCGGGCTCAAGCCCGAGTATCTGGTGGTCGTCATCGGCCACGGCCGGGACGCGGTGGACGCCCACCTGCGCACGGTCGGGGAGGCACTGGGCCGGGAGGTCCGTGCCGCGGTGCAGCTCGAGCGGCACGGCACCGGCCACGCGGTCTCCTGCGCGCTGGACACCCTGCCTGCCGAGCTGTCCGGAACGATCCTGGTCAGCTACGGCGACGTGCCGCTACTGAACACCGCCACGCTCACCGGGGTGATCGCCGAGCACCACCGCGCCGGGCAGGCCGTGACGGTGCTCTCCGCCGTGGTCGACGACCCGGCCGGGTACGGACGGGTACTGCGCGACACCTCGGGCGCGGTCACCGGCATCGTCGAGCATCGCGACGCCTCCCCCGCCCAGCGCGGTATCACCGAGATCAACTCCGGGATCTACATGTTCGACGCCGACGTGCTGCGCGCCGGGCTGAACCGGCTGAGTAGGTCCAACAGCCAGGGTGAGCTCTACCTGACCGACGTGCTGGGCCTGGCCTGCGCCGACGGCCTGCCGGTCGGCGTGTACTCCTGCACCGACCCCTGGCTGGTCGCCGGGGTCAACGACCGGGTGCAGCTGGCCGAGCTGGGTGCGGAGCTGAACCGGCGGCTGCTGGAGCAGTGGATGCTCGCCGGGGTGACCGTGGTCGACCCGGCCTCGGTGTGGCTGGACGCGGACGTGCAACTCGCACCCGATGTCGTCCTGCATCCCGGGGTGCAGCTGCACGCGGGCACCACGGTCGGCGCGGGCGCCGTGATCGGGCCCGACTCGACGCTGTCCCGGTGCACCGTGGGAGCGGGTGCCACCATGGTGCGCACCCATGCGGTCGGTGCGGCGGTGGCCGCGGGAGCGCAGGTCGGCCCGTTCGCCTATCTGCGGCCGGGCAGCCTGGTCGGCGAGCGGGCCAAGGTCGGCACCTTCGTCGAGATCAAGAACGCTGAGCTCGGGACGGGGACGAAAGTGCCTCACCTCAGCTATGTGGGGGATGCGACGATCGGCGAGGGCAGCAACATCGGGGCGGCGACCGTCTTCGTCAACTACGACGGGGTCGCGAAGCACCGCACCACCGTCGGCTCGCACGCCAGGACGGGTGCGGACAACATGTTCGTGGCTCCGGTGACCATCGGTGACGGTGCTTACACAGCGGCCGGCTCGGTGATCACGGAAGATGTACCAGCAGGGGCGCTGGCGGTGGCCAGGAACCACCAGCGCAACATCGATGGCTGGGTGGCCAAGCGACGGCCGGGCACCGCGGCGGCGGAGGCGGCACGACACGCATACGAGGCGGCCGAGCGGGTAAGCGGGGAGGATAGCGGAGGGAGTCCGAGTGGTGGGGGCGCTGGGGGAGGCGGTTGCAGCGACGGGAATGACAAGCAGCAGGAGCGAGCATGAGCCTTTCCACCATGTCGGCGACCCCCAAAAAGAACCTGATGCTCTTCTCCGGGCGCTGCCACCCGGAGCTGGCCGACGAAGTGGCCAAGCACCTGGACGTCTCCATCACCCCGCAGTCGGCCTACACCTTCGCCAACGGTGAGATCTTCGTCCGCTTCGAGGAGTCGGTCCGTGGCTGTGACGCCTTCGTCCTGCAGAGCCACGCCGCGCCGATCAACGATGCCATCATGGAACAGCTGATCATGGTAGACGCGCTGAAGCGGGCCTCGGCGAAGCGGATCACCGCCGTGATGCCGTTCTGGGGTTACAGCCGCCAGGACAAGAAGCACCGCGGGCGCGAGCCGATCTCGGCGCGTCTGGTCGCCGATATGTTCAAGACCGCGGGCGCGAACCGGATCATGACCGTGGACCTGCACACCGCCCAGATCCAGGGCTTCTTCGACGGCCCGGTGGACCACCTGTTCGCCCTTCCGGTGCTCGCAGGCCACGTCAAGAACACCTACGCCGGCCGCGAGCTCGCGGTGGTGTCGCCGGATTCCGGCCGGGTGCGCCTCGCCGAGCGCTGGGCGGAGAATCTCGGCGGCACGCCGCTGGCATTCATCCACAAGACCCGCGACCCGCGCAGGCCCAACGAGGCGGTCGCCAACCGGGTGGTTGGCGACATCGAGGGCCGGCTCTGCGTGGTGATCGACGACATGATCGACACCGGTGGCACCGTGGCCAGTGCCGTCCACGCACTGGTCAACGACGGCGCCACCGACGTCGTCGTCGCCGCCACTCACGGGGTGCTCTCCGGCCCGGCCACCGACCGGCTCTCCAACTGCGGCGCCCGCGAGATCATCTTCACCAACACGCTGCCCGTCCCGGACGAGAAGCGCTTCCCCGGAATGACTGTGCTGTCGATCGCACCGCTCCTGGCCCGCGCGATCCACGCGGTGTTCGACGACGGCTCGGTGACCAGCCTGTTCGACGGCAACGCCTAGCCCCTCCCGGCGTGTCCGGCTCTCGTGCCCGGCGTGTCAGGCTCTCGTGCACGGCCGTCAGGCTCTCGTGCACGGCCGTCAGACAGTCGGCGGGCGCGACGTTCCGGCACTGGTACCCCGGTGTCGAACCGTTGAGCCCGACGCACCTATACTTCGCACGTTGCCTCGGCGAGGGAGAACCCCGAGTTCTTCGTGATCGACGCGGCGGTGTCGCGCTCCGCGCGCCCGTACCCGATCACGAGACCGGGCGCAGCCACCGCCGAAGGCCCGCCGACCCGACGTCCCCTCGATCCGGCGTTACGCCTCCCGGCGTCACGCCCCCAGCCTCGAAGGAGTTCCACCGTGTCCCAGGTCCGTCTCGCTGCCGAACCGCGCACCGAGTTCGGCAAGGGCGCTGCCCGCCGCACTCGACGCGCGGGCAAGATCCCCGCAGTGCTCTACGGTCATGGCAGCGACCCCCAGCACGTGGCGCTACCTGCACGGGAGTTCGCCAGGGTGGTACGAGAGCAGGGCAGCAACGCCGTGCTGAGCCTCGATCTCGGCGGGCAGCCACAGCTCGCGTTGACCAAGACCGTCACCGTGCACCCGATCCGGCAGTACATCGAGCACGTCGACCTACTGCTCGTGCGACGCGGGGAGAAGGTCGTGGTAGATGTCAACATCATCATCACCGGCAGCGCCGCGCCTGGAACCCTGATCACCCAGGATGTGAGCACCCTGCAGGTCGAGGCGGACGCGTTGGCGATCCCCGAGGACATCGAGGTCTCCGTGGAGGGCGCTGAGATCGGCACCCGGATGCTGGCGGGCGACATCGCCCTGCCGTCGGGTGTGACGCTGCGAACCGAACCGGAATACCTCGTGGTCAACGTCGTCGCCGCACCGACAGCCGAGGATCTCGAGTTCGAGATGGACACCGAGGGCGCGGGTGTGGTCGAGGACGCCAAGTCCGACACCACGCAGGGGTCCTGACGCCGCTCGTCGACGGCGCTGACCAGAGCAGGTCACTGAGAGCGCTCGGATCGGCGACGGAGAGTGGGATGCTGGACACGCGTTGGCGGCGGGCTCAGCCACCCGGCCGGTTTCCTCGATATGCCGGCTCCCGCGCAGGGAAGGCTGCGAGCGTTGACCACTGACGGGGTTGCCATAAGTGACGGGATTGCCGGAGATATCGCGCTCGTCGTGGGTTTGGGCAACCCGGGGCTTGGCTACGCGGGTAATCGGCACAACGTCGGATTCATGGTCGTCGACGAGCTGGCCCAACGGGTGGGTCAGCGTTTCAAGGCGCACAAGACCCGGGCCGACATTCTGGAGGCTCGGCTGGCCGGGCGACGTACCGTCCTCGCCCGGCCCCGCTCGTTCATGAACCTCTCCGGTGGTCCGGTGGCCGGGACTGCGCGGTTCTTCAAGGTCCCGCCGACCGATGTCGTGGTCGTGCACGACGACCTGGATCTCGACTATGGCGTGATCAAGCTCAAGCGCGGCGGCGGGGAGGGTGGGCACAACGGGCTGCGTTCGATCTCGGCGTCCCTGGGCAGCAGGGACTACCTGCGGGTGCGGTTCGGGATCGGGCGGCCGCCCGGCCGCAGC
This sequence comes from Pseudonocardiaceae bacterium, assembly GCA_050699955.1. Taxonomy (GTDB): domain Bacteria; phylum Actinomycetota; class Actinomycetes; order Mycobacteriales; family Pseudonocardiaceae. The sequence continues at coordinate 75,296 of JBOHGD010000010.1, forward strand.
GATCCGGCTGACTTCGTGCTGCACGACTTCTCCTCGGTGCAACGCCGCGAGCTGGACCTGCTGGTGGACCGTTGCGCCGATGCCGTCGAGCAACTGCTCGCCTTGGGGTTGACCGCCACCCAGAACCAGTTCCACTGAGCCGGGCACACCGTGCACCAGCGCCTGACACACCGTGCACCAGCGCCTGACACGCGGGGGTCAGGGCTGCGGTAGGTGTTCGGCGATTCGAACTCTGGCGGCGGCCCGGCGGAGCTTGCCGGACGGGGTCTTGGGCACCGTGGACGGCGGCAGTACCACCACCGCGCCCGGTCGCAGGCCCACCGCGTCGACCACCCGCGAGGTGACCTCGCGGCGCAGGGCGCGCTCGGCATCCGGGTCGCCCGCCCGGTTGGACTCGACGGCCACCGCGAACGACTCCCGCCGCGCGCCTGCGTCGATGCGCACTGCGACCACGTTGCCCGCGCGCACACCGTCAGCTCGTCCTGCGGCCCGCTCTATGTCGGTCGGATAGACGTTGCGCCCGCCCATGATGATGACGTCCTTGCGCCGCCCGCAGACCACGACGTCGCCCTCGGCGAGGTAACCCTCGTCCCCGGTGTCCAGCCAGCCGTCCGGGTCGCGGGTGGGCACTGCTCCGGTGACGGTGAGGTACTCGCGGGTCACCGACTCGCCACGGAGCCGGATCCGGCCGACCTCGCGCTCGCCCAGCAGGCCGCCATCCCCGCCGGTCACCTGCACTTCCAGTCCGGGCAGCGGCGGGCCGAGCCGGGGGAAGGCTCTGACGCCGGGGCCATCGGGCCCGGCTGGGACGGCCCGGCGCTGCGTCTCCAGCGCGTCGGCGTCCACGGTGTCCACCTGGAGGCCGGTTCCGCGTGGCGCGAAGGAGACCCCGAGCGTGGACTCGGCCATCCCGTAGGCGCACACCACGCATTTCTCCCACAGACCGAACCGGGCCCCGGCCGCCGTGAACGCGCGCACCGCGTCCGGGTCAATGGGCTCCGCACCGTTGAGCGCGCAGCGCAGGGTGGACAGATCGAGGTCGCCATCCGCGCCGGCCAGCCGTCGGGCCATCAGGGCATAGGCGAAGTTCGGCGCCGCGGTCACCGTCCCGCGGTGCCTGCTGACCAGCTCAGCCCACAGCAGCGGGCGGGACAGGAAGTCCACCGGGGTGACCTTCACCAGCTCCAGGCCGAATGTCATCGGTACGGTGAGGAACCCGACCATCCCCATGTCGTGGAACAGCGGCAGCCAGGAGACCATGACGTCGGTCTGCGGATCGAGGCCGGCGGCCTGCACCATCGCGGTCATGTTGGCGTAGAGGTTGCCGTGCGTGATCCGGACCGCCTTGGGCTCGGCGGTGGAGCCCGAGGTGAGCTGCAGCAGAGCGGTGTCGTCCTCGCTGACCGGAACCGGCGCGGCGAGCGGCGTCCCGGCGGGGCCGGTGTCGTCGCAGAGGTCGGCGAGCATCCGGTAGCCGATCCCGCGCTGGTCGAGCATCGGGGCGAGCCCGTCGAAGGGCGGCCCGAGCAACACCAGTTTGGCGCCGATCATGCCGAGCACGGTGACGGTGTCGGCGGCCCAGTCGGCCAGGTCGATACGGGCGGTGGGCTGGTGCAGCATGGTCACGCTGCCGCCGGCCAGCCAGACGCCCTGTACCGCGGGGGCGATCAGCGCGGGGTCCCCGGCCAGCACCGCGACGGCGTCACCGTGGTGCACACCGGGCGTGGCCCCGCTCAGTCCCATCAGAGTTCCGGCCGCGCGAAGGGCCTGCTCGTGTACCTCCACCCAGGTGCGACGGCGCGGGTCGCCCGGTTCGCCGGTGGTGATGCCGCGATCGGATCGGTACGGCGAATCCGGCCGACAATGGGCCAGGAGGGTGTCGACGAACCTGCTCACGACCAGCCAGCTTACGGACTGTGGTCCGCAGCGGTAGTCAAGATCCTTACTTGGTGTCGCTATCCGATCACGAACCGATCTCAGCGGACGCCGCCTGCCGTGGAGATGGCCGGCCACCTAGACGACGGAGAACTCCTCGGGGAGGACGCCTCGCCCGGTCAGCGCGCGAAGAACGGTATGACCATCCCCGGTCGCGGCCGCGATCCGGGCGGCGAGTGCCGTGGCATCGGCGAGTACTGCCGCCGGAAGGCCGGCGGGGAGGCCGGCGGCAGCGGCGATATCGAGGCTGTGCACGGCGAGCTCGAAGGTTCGGGTCGGGAGCCAGGCATCCAGCCGCATGCCGCCGATCAACTCGTGGATCTCCACCAGGGTGTCGTCGGTGACCAGGTCGAGTTTCGCGGTCACCTGATCCAGCAGGGCACGAACGGCGTGGGCTGGTTGGTCCCCGAGTGCTTCACCGTCGCGGCGGGCCCGGGTGGTCGACGCTTCCACGGCGGCCTGATAGATCGATGGGTCGACTGACTTGGCGAAGGCGTAGTACCCCTCCGCAGAGGATATGGCCTCGGAACCGGATTGCCCGTCGAGGACGGTGACCACATGGGTGAGCGCCGCCGTAGCGGTATGGCCGACGAGGTCACGAAGGTTCCACACACCGAGGGCAGGTGCGTCCCAGGTGGCGCCGGGCAGCCGGTCGACGAGCGCGGCGAAGGCATCAGCAGCTGACAGGTAGGTCCCACGCACGGTCATGCCCGCCACACTCGCACGACGACTGCCCCTGCGGGATGACTCGGTGATATCACTACGAAGCAGAAGGGTGCGTTTCGTCGGCTACTTCCAGCCAACGGGTCTCCACGCGGTCCTTCTCGGCGAGCACCGCCCGCAGCTCACCGTCCAGCTCGCGGACCGCCGTTGTCGAGAACACCGCGGGATCGGTGGCCTGTTCGGCGATCCGGTGTTGCAGGTCGGCCTCCCGGCCGACCAGCCGGTCCAGTCGACGTTCCAGACGGGCCAGCTCCTTGCGGGCGGCGCGCTGCTCGGCGGCGGCGGTCGGTGCTTCAGCAGGCGCAGCAGCCGCAGGCACACCAGCCCCGGCGGTCGCGGCAACCGCGGCCGGAAACGCCGTGTCGCGACGTCGCAGGTACTCGTCGATACCACCGGGCAGGTGCGTGATCCGCCCGTCCCCGAACAGCGCCACCACGGTGTCACAGACCCGCTCCACCAGGTAGCGGTCGTGCGAGACGACGACCAGTGAGCCGGGCCAGCCGTCCAGCAGGTCCTCCAGCTGCTGCAGGGTGTCGATGTCCAGGTCGTTGGTGGGCTCGTCGAGCAGCAGCACGTTCGGCTCGGCCATCAGCAGGCGGGTCAGCTGCAGCCGGCGCCGCTCTCCCCCGGACAGATCCGCCACCGGCGTCCATTGCCGGGACGCCGGGAACCCGAGCCGTTCGGCCAGCTGCGAGGCGGACAGTTCGTGGCGGCCCAGTACGACCCGCCGCGCGATCTCCTCCACGGCCTCCAGCACCCGCAGAGTCGATGACTCGACCCGGCCAGCAGGTCCCGCTGACCCGGGCAGGTCCTCCAGCTCCTGGGTGAGGTGGGCCAGCCGGACGGTCTTGCCCCGCACGCGGTGACCGGCATCGGGCGAGCGCTCCCCGGTGAGCAGTCGCAGCAAGGTGGTCTTGCCGGATCCGTTGACCCCGACCAGCCCGATCCGCTCACCCGGGCCGATCCGCCAGGTCTGCCCGGCCAGCAGCGCCCGATCGGCCACCTGCACCGTGACGTCCTCCAGTTCCAGCACGGTGCGGCCCAGCCTGCGGCGGGCGAAGGCGAGCAGCTCGACGTTGTCCCGGGGCGGGGGCACGTCGGCGATCAGCGCTTCGGCGGCTTCGATCCGGTAGCGCGGCTTGGAGCTGCGGGCCTGCGGCCCACGGCGTAGCCAGGCGAGCTCCTTGCGGGCCAGGTTGCGCCGCCGGTCCTCGGTCACCGCGGCCAGCCGGTTGCGCTCGGCCCGGGCGTAGACCCAGTCGGCGTAACCGCCGTCGTAGCCGTCCACCCGACCGTCGACGACCTCCCAGGTCCGGGTGCAGACGGTGTCCAGGAACCAGCGGTCGTGGGTGACCACCACCACCGCGCAACGCCGCGCCAGCAGGTGCTCGGCCAGCCACCGAACCCCCTCGACGTCGAGATGGTTGGTCGGCTCGTCGAGTACCAGCAGATCGAGCTCGCGGACCAGCGCGGCGGCCAGCGCGACCCGGCGCCGTTCGCCACCGGAGAGCCCGGCCACCGGCCGGTCCAGCCCCGATGCGGGCGGGCCGAGCCCCAGCGTGGTCAGGCTCAGCGTGGTCAGGCCCAGCCCGTCGAGCACCCCCCGCACCCGCGGGTCGGCGGCCCATTCGTGCTCGGCGGTGACTCCGAGCGGGTCGAGCACCGCCTGGCGCACGGTGGCACCCTCGGGCAGCTCGGTGCGCTGGGTCACCAGCGCGAACCGCAGGTCCCTGGCCTGGCTGACCCGGCCTGCGTCCGCGGGCTCCAGCCCGGCGAGCACCTCGAGCAGGGTGGTCTTGCCACCGCCGTTGAGCCCCACCACACCGATCCGGTCCCCCTCGTCGATACCCAGCGAGACACCCGACAGCAGCGGATGAACCCCGTAGGACTTCGAGACGGCCTCGAGGTTGATCAGGTTGGCCATCAGGCGTGCGCGAGGGGTTCGGGGGGCGGCACCGGGCGCGGGTCGTCCACCACCCGGGCACCGGGCACCGGGCCGCTGGCCACCCGGACGGTACGGCAGACCCCCACACCGGCCAGCTCGGCGGCCACCCGGACGGCGGCGTCGGAGTCGGCGCACAGGAACGCGCACGTCGGGCCTGATCCGGACACCATGCCCGCCAAGGCACCGGCGTCCACCCCAGCCCGCAGAGTGCGACGCAGCGCGGGGCGCAGCGACACCGCGGCGGCCTGCAGGTCGTTACCGATCAGCAGCGCGAGCTGCCGGGGATCTCCGCAGGCCAGCGCCTCCAGCAGGGGTTCGACATCGCCGAGCCGCGGCGGCGGCGCGCCGTGGGCACGGAGCCGATCGAGCTCGCTGTAGACGTCCGGAGTGGCCAGGCCGCGGCGGTCCAGCGCGATGACCCAGTGGAACGTGTGCCGGGTCAGCACCGGCACGAGGTTCTCGCCACGGCCCGTGCCCAGTGCCGTGCCGCCGTGCAGCGCGAACGGGACGTCACTGCCGAGCCGGGCGGCGATTGCGGTCAGTTCCTCGCGGCTCACCTCCAGCCGCCACAGGCCGGCCAGCCCGACCAGTGCGCCTGCCGCGTCCGCACTGCCGCCCGCCATTCCACCGGCCACCGGTATGCCCTTGCGCAGCACGACGCGGACATCGGGCTCCTTCTCGACGTGCTCGGCGAGCGCGAGCACCGCACGCCAGGCGAGGTTGCGGCGGTCGGTGGGCACGGTCCCGGCGCCTTCGCCGTGCACCTGCACGCCGGGCGTGTCGGTGGCCGCGACGGTCACCTCGTCGGTCAGTGACAACGCCTGGAAGACGCTGACCAGCTCGTGATATCCGTCCTGGCGTGCTTCACCGACAGCCAGGTGCAGGTTCACCTTGGCCGGGACGCGCACGGTGACCGGTTGGGGCACGACGGCGAGCACGGTCCCCAGGGTACGGGGGCGCGCTGAGTGACGTCGGCGAGCCGTTCCCGGCCGTGACCGGGCTCGACCCGCTGGGCACACCAGCGTTGGGGCGGCGTTCGCGGCACCGGTGTTGGATGGGGAGCATGTCTCTGCAAGGTGAGTACCAACCGAGCCCTACGGAGTGGGTCCGCAACCAGGTCGAGCTGTACGAGAGCTCCGGCGGCACCCAGGGCGCCACGATGCACGACCGGCCCGTGATCATCTTGACGACCCAGGGCGCCAGATCCGGGAAGCTGCGCAAGTCGCCGCTGATGCGGGTGGAGCACGACGGCGAGTACGCGGTCGTCGCGTCGCTCGGCGGCGCACCGCAGCACCCGCGCTGGCACTACAACATCCGCGGCAACCCGAACGTCGAGCTCCAGGACGGGCCGAAGAAGCACGACTACGTCGCCCGCGAGGTCACCGGCGACGAGAAGGCCACGTGGTGGGACCGGGCCGTGGCCGCGTTTCCCGACTACGCCGAATACCAGCGCAAGACGGACCGGGAGATCCCGGTGTTCGTGCTGGAACGCGCCGCAGGCTGACCCGGCACCGGCTCCCGGGCCGGGAACGCCCGGGCTAGGCGAACAATCGGGCGAGCCAGGACTGCCAGGCCCGCTCGGCCTGCTCGCGATCCACGTCGTCGGAGTAGCTGTGGTGTCCCGTGGCCACCGGCAGCCCCAAGGCGGCTCGCCCGTGGAACCGGTAGAGCGCGTCGGCGGCACGCACGCCGAGGTAGGCCGGGGTGAGGTAGTCCACGACACCCTCGATCGGCGCGAGCCCCTCCGGGGTGAGCCGCACCTGCTCGCCCACCGACGCCGGCCCGGTCAGCCCGAGCCCGTCGAGGACCACCGGCCAGGCGCGTTCCTCGGCCGATGCCGGTGGCCCCTCGACGCCGATGTAGGTGGCGGGCCTGCCGGGGAAGTAGGTCAGGTACTGGGCCAGTGTGTGCAGGTACATGTCCCAGCCCAGGCTCGTCCGGTCCTCGTACTCGGTGTCCCAGCCGTCGCCGAGCACGGCGCTGTGCACGAACCGGAGCACGGTGCTGCCGCCCTCGCGTGCCTCGATGAGGTACTCGAACGCGTGCGTCGTGCCGTCCTCGGCCTCGGGGGTCCGCACCGCGAAGTGCTTGGGCGGGTCCCATGCGCTGGCCCCGGCCCCGTCGGGTGGGGCCTGCATCGGCATGAACCACGCCGCGAGTCCCGGGCCGGTGGCGATCGCCTCCCACACCTGCTCCGGGGTCGCTTCGAGTAGGACCTCCTTGCGGAGCTCGAATTCGCGGGGCATGTCAGAACTCCTTCGTCTGGGGTCTCTCATTGTCGGTCTGGCGACCTCCGGCTCGATCGTCCGCCACGCGCGCGACGCTGATCCGGGCGAAGTCCTCGACACTCAGCCGCTCGGCACGGGTGCCCGGATCCACTCCGGCGGCGCGCAGCACCCGCTCGGCGTCGGCGGCTGATCCGGCCCAGCCGGCCAGCGCGGCCCGCAGCGTCTTGCGACGCTGCGCGAAAGCGGCATCGACCAGCCTGAACACCTCCGCCCGGAACACCTCCGCCCCGGACACCTCGGCCCCGGACACCTCGGCCCCGGGCACCTCGGCCGGGTGCGCCGGGCCCGGCGCAGCACGGCGGGTAAAGGCGACCAGGCCCGAATCCACATTGGGTACCGGCCAGAACACCGCCCTGGGTACCGCGCCTGCCCGGCGGACATCGGCGAACCAGGCCGCCTTGACACTGGGCACGCCGTAGCTCGCGGTGCCCGGTTCGGCGGCGAGCCGGTCGGCCACCTCGGCCTGCACCATCACCAGCCCACTTCGCAGGCTCGGCAGCTCGGCCAGCAGGTGCAGCAGCACGGGGACACCCACGTTGTAGGGCAGGTTGGCGACCAGCGCGGTGGGTGCCGCGCCGCCGGCCGCCTCGACGATCCCGGCCTGGCGCACCCGCAGCGCGTCGGCGGTCAGCACCCGCAGCGCGGTGGCGCGCTCCGGGAGCCGATCGGCCACTGTGCCCGCCAGCGCACCGGCCAGCACCGGGTCCACCTCCACGGCCAGCACGCGGTGCGCCGCGCCGAGCAGGGCGAGGGTGAGCGAACCCAGCCCAGGCCCGACTTCGAGCACGACGTCATCGGCGGTGAGAGCGGCCGCGGCCACGATCCGACGGACCGTGTTGGCGTCGTGCACGAAGTTCTGCCCCAGCCGCTTGGTCGGGCGCAGTTCGAGCCGGTCGGCGAGCCTGCGCAGCTCGGCCGGGCCCAGCAGCGCGCGGCCCGGCCCCGTCATGCAGACATCACGGGCTGTCCGGCCGGACAGTGCGCCGCCCGGACAGTGCGCCGCGATGTCTGCATGACCGGCGAGACTAGGACAACCCCAGCCTGGACGAGCACGACGGCCATGCGCCGTAGCCACCCCGGCCGTCGCGGATCTTCTGGGCGACCGCGATCTGCTGCTCGCGGCTGGCCTGGTTCGGGTAGGCCGCGTACTGGCCGCCGCCGTTCGCGGTCCAGGTGCCCTTGTCGAACTGCAGACCCCCGTAGTAGCCGTTGCCGGTGTCCGCGGCCCAGTTCCCACCGGCCTCGCACCCGGCGAGCCGATCCCACACGGAGCCGCCGGACACCGAGGGGGCGGCGGCGGAGCTGGCGCCCACCCGGACCCGCCGCGGCTGTGCCGCGGTGATCTCCTTGGTGGCGATCTCCTTGCGCTGGGTCTGCTTGCCGTTGGTCAGGGTGACCAGGAAGGTGACCAGATCCTCGCCCGGTGTACCCGGCTCGTCGACGATCTGGCGGCCGCTGGCCAGGCCGGGATCCTTGACCTGCTGCACCGGGGGCGGGATCGGCCGCTGCTCCGTGCGGCGCTCGGTACGGATCCGGGTCACCTGCACGGTCATCCCGGGCAGCACCGGCTGACTCGCCTCGGGATCCGACGTGTCCGAACCCTGCAGCGGCACGCCCTGCTCGGCGAGCAGCTCACCCACCGAGTGCGCGGTGGAGCTGACCTGCCGGCCCGGCTGGTCCGCGTCGATCAGGATGATCGGCTTGGGGATCTCTATCTCCAGCGCCATGCCCTGCAACGGGATCTGACGGGTACGGTCCGTGGAGAGCACCATGCTCTCGGCACGCATGCCCAGCTGGCGCAGCGCGCTCTCCACGGTGTGCGCCGTGGTCCAGACCTTGCGCGTGGTCCCGTCGACGCTCAGGTCCAGTGGCCTGCCGCGCTTGAGCACGATGCGGCTGCCGTCGTCGATCTCGCTGTCCGCGGTCGGGGCCAGCGCGTCCTTGTCGTCGGCGTGCAGACCCGCGGATTGCAATGCACCTGATACCGATGAGGCGAAGGTGTGGACGGTGCGCTGTTGGCCATCCACGGTGACGGTGACTGTCTTTCCCATCGTGAGAGCTGATGCGGTGCCGGTACTCAATGCCAGGGTGAGGGCCACAACGGAGGCCCGGACGATCGTGCGAGTGGTCACAAGTGTCCAGTCGTCGAGCTTCCGGGCAGGGGAGAGCACGAGAACGCGCAGGGAGCGCACGTCGGATCACGCCCACCGCCCCGACAGCGGCAGGCTCACCCACGCCAAGTCATGGCTTGCCGGTGGCCTTCCCAGCCACCTGACCGTGACCTACGTGCTCGCACCCGGAGTTCCCCACCCCGGCTGACAGTCACGGAACGGTAACGGCGCGTGGCACCCAAGCGAAGAATCGACCGCGCTGTGTCGCCGACGCCACACCCTGGGTCGGTGAGCGGTATCGGCGGCGCCGAAGTGTCATGCGGTCCCGCTGAGCCGGAAAACCCGGTTCGCGACAGCGGTGATCGACGCGGCCAGCTCCGCGACATCCTGCCCGCGCAGCTCGGCGAGGCCGCGAACGGTATAGGGCAGGTTGACCGGTTCGTTGCCCTTACCGCGATGCGGATGCGGGGTGAGGAAGGGTGCGTCGGTCTCCACCAGCAGCTGTTCATCGGGGACCAGCACCGCCGCCTCACGCAGCGCGTGCGCATTGCGGAAGGTCACCGTGCCGGAGAAGGACAGCACGTAACCGGCCCGCACGCAGGTCCGGGCCATGTCGGCGGCTCCGGAGAAGCAGTGGAACACCACCGTCTCCGGGGGGCCTTCTTGATCCAGCACGGCCAGCACGTCGCGGTGCGCGTTCCGGTCATGGATCATCAACGGCTTGCCGACCCGCTTGGCCAGGTCGATGTGCCAGCGGTAGGCCTCGCGCTGCGCCTCGGGCGAGGAACAGTTCGGGTCGACTCCGGGCCAGTAGTAGTCCAGGCCGGTCTCCCCCACCGCGACCACCCGGGGCTGCCGCGCGAGGTGCTCCAGTTCGGCGCGGTCGGAGTCGGTCATCGTGGCAGTCCGGGTGGGGTGCAGGGCCACCGCGGCGAACAACCGGTCGTCCCAGCAGGCGGCCTCGGCCACCCAGCGCGCGGAGCCCATGTCGTCCGCGACGGTGACCGCGGCGGACACCCCGACGGCCTGGGCCCGATCCAGCGCCGCCCGGACACCACCCCGGTCGGTCGCGCCGCAGGCGTCCAGATGGGTGTGTGCATCGACGACGGGGACCGGCAGTGACTCGGGCGCAGGCGGCAGCTCTCTCACGTCGGCTCCAGACCGTAGGATCAAGTGAGTATCGGGGCCAGGCTGGCCGGTTTCGTCCAGCGCAGGAACAAGCATGGCGAACAGCGGGGCGGGCTAGACCAACAGGCTCGTCGATAGCCGATACGCCCAGGCCCGACAGGGCGGGAACTGCGGAGGATGGCCTACCGCTCCGGCCCGCCGGTACAGCCCGTCCGGGTAGGTGTCTCTGACCAGGGACACCCGTTGTTACTTCTGTCGTCACTCTCGGCCGCAAGCCGACAACGCGATGCGACGGGGAGCAGCCGGCGGGCGACATCGATGACCGACTTCCGTGCTGACAACGCATTCGATCATTCCCGTATCGAGGGGGCTGTCGCATCTGCGGCGTGGCGTCAACGGCATCAAGCACATCCCCGCCTTCGACGGCATGATGATGCAGGCAGGATCGAATCTCGTGGTCGTCACGACCAGATTCGCCGCCGAACTCGAAGACGGCACCACGAACTATCCCCACTACCTCCCTGAGCAAGCGGTGGAGATCGCCCATTACACCCGCGTCCTACCACTGACGCCACCCCACGAGGACGTGGTGGGAGCGACCGTCGAGCAGGTCGCCTCCCTCGTGTGAGGAACAGGTTGGTAGCCGGGGTGATGCCGTCCTGGCCACCAGTGTGGCGGCCGGACGCCGGGGGCTAGCCTGGTGGTCTCGTTGTCTGCCAGACCGGAGAGGCCATGTCGCGGCGATACATCACCACCGCCATCCCGTATGTCAACTCCAAGCCGCACTTGGGGTTCGCGATGGAACTGGTACAGACAGACGTGATGGCGCGGCACTGGCGGCATCGGGGCCATGAGGTGCGGTTCCTCTCCGGTACCGACGACAACTCCCTCAAGAACGCCCTTGCCGCCGAAGAAGAAGGTGTGCCGACCCAGGAACTGGTCGACCGCAATGCGGCGGCCTTCTACGACTTGCGTGGGCCCCTGCAGATAAGCTTCGATGACTTTATCCGCACCAGCGGTGATCCACGGCACACTCGCGGTGTCGAGCGGCTGTGGAGTGCTACGGCGGCGTCCGGTGATCTCTATCAGAAGCACTACGAGGGTCTGTACTGCGTTGGCTGCGAGCAGTTTTACACTGAGGCCGAACTGGTCGACGGTCTGTGCCCGGAACACCTCACGACACCGCAATTGGTCAGCGAGGAGAATTGGTTCTTCAAACTCTCTCGCTACGAGGATCAGCTCCGCGAACTCATCTCGTCCGGCGCACTGAAGATCGAGCCGGAGTCGCGCCGAAACGAAGTGCTGGGATTCATCAGACAAGGATTGCAGGACTTCTCGATCTCCCGTTCCACCGAGCGTGCCAGGGGCTGGGGCATCAGGGTTCCCGGCGACCCCGGTCAGGTCATCTACGTCTGGTGGGACGCGCTGGGTAACTACATCACCGCGCTGGACTATGGTGATGATGGTACGAATTACCAGCACTGGTGGGTCGAATCCGATGAGCGCACGCACGTCATCGGCAAGGGCATCATCCGGTTCCACGCGGTGTACTGGCCTGCGATGTTGCTCTCAGCCGGAGTACCTTTGCCGACGACGATCTTTGTGCACGACTATCTCACGGTTGACGGCAAGAAGCTGGGCAAGAGCCTTGGCAATGCAATCGACCCGGTAGCCATCGTGGATCAGTACGGCGCTGATGCGCTGCGTTGGTGGCTGGTGCGAGACGTGCCGCGCGTCGGCGACGCGGACTACACCACGGAGCGGTTGATCGGCCGCTATCATGAAGACCTCGCCAACGGTCTCGGCAACCTGGTCAACCGCACCGTCAGCATGATCCAGAAGTATCGGAACGGAACGGTCCCGACGCTCGCGGAGTCACCTGCCGACTCACCGCTCATTGCCGCTATCGATGCAGTGCGGGGAAAGGTCGATGCCGCGATGGAACGTTTTGACTTTCGCGCCGCAACCGCGGGAATCTGGAAAATCGTTGATGAAGCGAACCGCTATGTGGTCCAAGCCGAGCCCTGGACTCTGGCGAAAGCGGAAAAGCAAGGCGATCAGGCGGCGACCACGAAACTTGACCAGGTGTTGTCGTTGCTCGTGCAAGCCTCGCGGACAGTCGCCGATGAACTCACACCATTCCTCCCGTCGGCCGCGCAGCGAGTCGCAGCCCAGCTCGGAAATGGACGGGATCAACTCGACGAGCCTACGCCACTATTCCCTCGGATCGAGGCACGAGAGCCCGGCACCGAGTAGCTGATCGGCGCCGAGGAGGGTCAGAGCTCGCTCTTGCCGTCCTGCCAGGTGACCCGCAGTCGCCCGTCGACGGTCGCGAACAGCGCGCCGACGACATCGGAGCGCACCGCGCCCTCGACGTCGCCGCTGACCGGGAGCAGCCGACCGCCGACCGCACGCAGCAGCTCGACCCGGCGAGCCTCCGGGTGCAGGATCAGTACCTCATGAACCCCGAGCCGCGCATAGAAGTCGATCTTTTCGTAGGTCTCGTCATCTCCGGTCCGGATCTCCACGACCAGTTCGGCACCCTTCGCCAGGCGCTCGGACCGGTGCTCGGGACGGCAGTACAGCTGGTTGGGCACCCGGTAGTCGTCCGAGGTGCGGAACAGGGCCGTCGCATAGCAGCCGCGCAGCCCGTGCTGCTGGGCCAGCGGGCCGAGCACGAGGAAAAGCTCCCCGCTGACCTCCTTCTGCGGCTCCCTGAGCGGCGGCACCATGTGCAGGACGCCGTTCCACATCTCGTCGCGCTCGTCCAGCCCCAGCCGACGGCGCTCGTCGAGCATCACCTGGGGAACCTCCAGCAGCACTGCCCGCATAGCCGCAGGTTACCGCTTAGGCCGCGGGTGCGGTGCGGGTCGTAGCGCGCCCGCTGGACGGCGCCGCCGAGCCCTGGGGCGTACTGCGTGAGCTGGCGCAGCGGTCCCGGCTGCGCGGACTGCCCCCACCGGCGGCCCTGGTCGGCGACTGGTTCGGGGGTGGCGCCGTCATCGCCCCTTCGGTCCGGATCACGCCGGTACCGGCGGCGGGAGTCTTCCCGGCGAGCTCGCTCGGCCCGGCAGCCGGGCCGGACGAGGTCGGCGGACCGGTCGGCGGCGGGTGGATCGGCTATCTCGGCTACGGGCCTGGCGACCCGCGGCCCGGGCGGCGGCTCCCGCCTGCGGCAGGCGGCTGGGCCGAGCACGTACTGCGTCGCGACGCCTCGGGACAGTGGTGGTTCGAGGCACTGCAGGAACCGGACCCGGCGCTGGTCACCGAGCTCTCCGAGCTGGTCGGGCGCCTCGGCGGCGACCTGCCGCCGCGCCGGTGGCGCTGCGCCGACCTGGTCAGCCCGGACCCGGACGAGTATCGCAAGGCGGTCCGGCTGGCCAAGGAGGAGATCGTGGCGGGGGAGATCTACCAGGTCAACGTGTGCACCCACATCGAGGGGTGCTTCACCGGCGAGCCGGCTGCGCTGTTCGCCGCCGGCGTCGCCGAGCTGCGGCCGCGGAGGGCGGCTCTGCTGAGCGGGGCCTGGGGAGCGGTGGCCTCGCTGTCTCCGGAGCTGTTCCTGGCCCGGCACGGGCGGACGATACGCACCGCGCCGATCAAGGGGACGCTGCCGCGCAGGGGGCCCGCCGATGCGGGCAACGCGGCCGCGCTGCTGGCCTCGGCCAAGGATGTCGCGGAGAACGTCATGATCGTCGATATGGCCCGCAACGACCTCAGCCGAGTGTGCACGATCGGCAGCGTGACCGTGCCGCGGCTACTCGAGGTGCAGCCGCATCCCGGGGTCTGGCATCTGGTGTCCACCGTGACCGGGCAGCTCGCGCCGGATGTCGACGACGCGGCACTGCTCGCCGCGACCTTCCCACCCGCCTCGGTCACCGGCGCACCCAAGCAGCGTGCGCTGCAGGTGATCGCCGGGCTGGAACGGTGGCCCCGTGAGGTGTACTGCGGCGCGGTGGGGATGGCCTCGCCGGTGGCAGGCACCGAGCTCAACGTGGCCATCCGGACGCTCGAGTTCCACCGCGGCCGCGTCTGGTTCGGGGTCGGAGGGGGCATCACCGCCGACTCGGACGCCGACGCGGAATGGGCCGAGTGCGGCACGAAAGCCGCCCCACTGCTCGCGTTGCTAGGCCCGGATCGCTACTCGGCTCCGAATGGCGCCCGGAGGAGCACCCGGTTCAGGACTTGTTGACAGCCGCTTGGTAGAGGTCGCGTTTCGGCACACCGTGGGTCGTGGCGACAGCGGCCACCGCATCTTTGAGCCGCTGCCCCGTGGAGACCCGCTCGGTCACCTCGCCGACGAGATCGGCGACGGCGGGCGGACCGGGATCAACCGCACCCGCCAGCACCACGGTGACCTCGCCGCGCACCCCGTCGGCCGCCCAGGCGGCTAGCTCCGCCAACCCGCCGCGGCGCACCTCTTCGTAGGACTTCGTGAGCTCACGGCACACCACGGCCGCCCGGTCCGGGCCGAGTACCTCGGCGGCGGCGGCGAGCGTCGCGGCGAGCCTGCGCGGTGACTCGAAGAACACGCAGGTGCGCGGCTGCGCAGCCAGACCGGCCAGCCACCGGCGAAGGGGGCCGGGCTTGCGCGGCGGGAACCCCTCGAAACAGAACCGGTCAGAGGCCAGCCCGGAGACGGCCAGCGCGGCGGTGACCGCGGACGGCCCGGGCAGGCAGGTCACCGGTAGTCCCTCCGCCACGCAGGCCGCCACCAGCCGGAAGCCGGGATCGGACACCGCGGGCATCCCGGCGTCGGTCACCAACAGCACCGTCTGACCTGCGCGGATGGCCGCCAGCAGAGCGGGAATCCGGGCCAGCTCCACGGCGTCGTAGTGCGACACGATCCGGCCGGTGACCGCGACGCCGAGCCCGGCGGCCAGCGCCCGCAGCCTGCGGGTGTCCTCCGCGGCCACCACATCCGCCGAGCCCAGCGCCTCGGCCAGACGGGGCGAGGCGTCCCGGAAGTCGCCGAGCGGGGTAGCCGCCAGCACCAGGGCTCCCCGATCCGAGGTGACGGTCTCCGACATGGCTCGCACACAGCCGAGCCTACGATCAGGCCCGTGACAATGGCCCGGGAGGCGAGCCGCTCGCGCACCGACGACCTGTTAGCCAACCTCGGACGGGTGGCGCAGGCGTCGAACGGTCCGGCAGGCCCACAGCAGCGGCTGGTGCCGCGCGCGCTCACCGACCGGTGGCGAGGCTGGTCCGTGACGTTGAGCGTGACCCTGGTCGCCGGCCTGGTGCGACTGTGGAACCTGGGCTTTCCCACCGATCGCGGCACGCCGGTGTTCGACGAGAAGTACTACGCGCCGCAGGCCTGGCAGATGATCCGCAACGGCGGGCTGGAGGACAACGCGGGCTACGAGCTCGTGGTGCACCCGCCGCTGGGCAAGCAGCTCATCGCGCTGGGAGAGATGCTGCTGGGTTACGACAGCTGGGGATGGCGGCTCTCCGCGGCCCTGGCCGGCACCCTGTGCGTGCTGCTCATCGTGCGGATCGTGCGCAGGATGACCCGGTCCACGCTGCTGGGCGGGATCGCGGGCGTGCTGCTCATCGCCGACGGGGTCAGCCAGGTGCAGTCCCGGGTCGGCATGCTCGACATCTTCCTCGCGATGTTGGTGCTGGCCGCGTTCGGCTGCCTGATCGTGGACCGAGATCAGGTGTACGCCCGGCTCGCCGTCGTGGTCCGGGAGGGCCGCATCGACGACACCGACTTCGGCCCCCGGCTCGGGGTGCGCTGGTGGCGGTTCGGGGCGGGGGTGCTGCTCGGGATGGCCTGCGCGACGAAGTGGTCCGGAGTCTACTACCTCGCCGCCTTCGCCGTGCTGAGCGTGGTGTGGGACGCCTGCGCGCGGCGCACCGCGGGGGTGCGCAGGCCGTGGGTGGGCACCGTGGTCCGGGATCTCGGGCCCGCGTTGTGGGCGCTGGCCGTGCTGCCGGTGGGGACCTACCTGGCGATGTGGTGGGCCTGGTTCGGCAGCGAGACCGGCATCGACCGGCACGTGGTGGGCACCGAGATCGGCGTCGGTGGCCCGTTCTCCTTCCTGCCGGATGCGCTGCGGTCGCTGTGGTACTACAGCGGCCAGGTGCTGAGCTTCCACGAGAACCTGGTCACACCGGCACACCCGCACCCCTGGGAGTCCAAGCCCTGGAGCTGGCCGATGGGACTGCGGCCGATGCTCTACTACTACGAGTCCGGCGCGCGAGCCGCCGGATGCGGCCAGGCCGACTGCGTGAGCGCAATGATGCTCATCGGCACGCCCGCGCTGTGGTGGGTCTCGCTACCGGTGTTGAGCTGGGGGCTGTGGCGAGCCGTCAGCACCCCGGACTGGCGCTTCGCCGCGGCACTGGTCGGCTACGGGGCCGGTTGGCTGCCGTGGTTCATCAAGATCGACCGCCAGATGTTCTTCTTCTACATGACGCCCGCGGCACCGTTTCTCGTCATCGCGGTGGCGCTGGTGCTGGGCGAGATACTCGGCCGAGCCGGCGACGGCGCCGAGCGCCGCGGCACCGGACTGCTCCTGGTCTGCATCTACGTCGGGCTCGTGGTGGCCAACTTCGTCTGGCTCTGGCCGATACTCACCGGCGGCTCGATCACACCGGCGCACTGGAACTCGGAGCTCTGGCTGCCGTCCTGGCGGTGAGTGGTGCCGCGCAGCGGTGCGCCCGGCCGGTCAGACCACCCGGATCGTGGTGCCCTCGACCGCGATCGCCCGCGCAGGCAGTGGCTTCTTCGCCGGGCCGTGGACGACCGAGCCGTCGGCGACGGCGAACTTGCTGCCGTGGCAGGGACAGTTGATCGTGCCGTTCTGCACGTTCTTCATCGTGCAGCTCTGGTGGGTGCAGATCGCTGAGAACGCCCGGAACGTTCCCGGTTCGGGCTGGGTCACCACGATCTCCTGAGCGGGGAACACCCGGCCGCCCCCGGACGGGATCTCGGCCGTGGTCCCCAGCGTCTCGCCCTGGGAACCTGCTGGTGGCCCACCCTGGGTACCGGCAGGCGGGCGGCCGGCTCCAGCGGTAGTGGTCGCACCACCCGACGCGGTCTCGGTTCCGTAGCTGCTGCATCCGACGACCGCCGCGGCGACCGCCAGCAGTCCCGTCGCGGCCACGACAGTGCGCCTGGCCATCGGGGCGCCTTGGCCTTGCGTGCTGTCCTCGGTGGGCTCATGGTCGGGCATCGTCTGGTTGGGCATCGTCACTCCTTGCGGGAAGTACACACATCACAGAAGTACACACATCACAGAAGTACACACATCACAGAAGTACACACATCACAAAGTCACGCCGAAGGTCGTGAAAAACCACAACGATGAGGTCAGCCAGAGACCGACGAAGCTGGAGAACACCAATCCGCCGATCACCGGAATGACCCAGCCGGGCAACCCGCGGCGGGTCAGCAGGAGCATCTTCGCCACGAATGCCCCGAAGAAGAAACAGCCGAGCAACGAGTGGACGAGCACCCGCGGCGGGTCTGCCTGGAAACCCAGCGCGTACAGGCACTGCACCAGCACCGGCACCGCGAGCAACACCGCGGCCCGTCCCGACCAGCGGTGCAGCGACGCGGCCCAGGGCGGTGCGGCACCGCCCGGCTGCCTGCCCCGCATCGCCAGTGCCGTGGCGAGCTGAACCAGGGCGAGCAGGACGACGACCGTGGTCAGCCAGGTCTTGACCGACCGGGTGCCGGAGAAGCCGGCGATGTTCACCGCTATCCCGGTGGGCTCGTGCAGCTGGCCGTACACCCCGAGCGCGACCGCCACCGCGGACCCCACGAGGACCGGCACCAGGATCGCGCCCCGGCTCGGATCCCGCATCCGGTGGGTCACCGTGAGGGGCTGGTCGGGGTGGGCCGTCATGACGGTCCTCCTCACGATGGTGACGTGGCGAGCTGCGCGGCGTACGGCCGCTGGGTGCCCTGCAGCTGCACGGTGCCGAAGACCGCGTCACCCTGCACCAGACCGGTGGCCATGGCGCCGTCGGTGCCCTGCAGGGTCACCCGGCCGCCCGAGACCGTGCCCTTCAGCCAGGCCTCCGTCCGTTTGCCTGCACAGAGGTAGGCGGAAGCCTTGTCGTCGCGCACCTTGATCGCGATCGTTGCCTCGTTGCCGCTCGTGCGCCCGGCGTAGGTGCCGGGCCGGACGTCGGCCGGAGGCGACGCGGGCGCGCCTGCCGGTTGCCGGGGGGCCGGCGCGGACTGCGCGGCAGCGGGTGGCTGGGCATTCGCCGGTGACGCGACGACCACAGCCGCGGTCTGGGTCTGGGCAGCCGTCCTCATGTTCACCACGAGCAACGCGGCGGCCAGGGCGGCCACAGCGAGCAGCGTGATGACAGGACCGCGGTATTTCATGATCGCTCCTCGGCAGCGGCGAGGCGGCGTCGACCAGCGGCGCGCCGCCAAGCGCGGTTGCGGGCACATATCGATGAGAAGGCTTTTATCACTCGTCGTGATGATATTCCTTCATAACAACTCGATAGAGACTATCATGGGTCGTCTATTGACTGCATAAAGTGACACTGCGTGAGAGTTGCGCTATTCGGCCCCCCGGTAACCCCCGGCCTCCCGCTGATTGGAGTGAACTACTCCACCCATTGCGGACGTACGCTAGGTGAGAGACAAGGAGTCACCGATGACCGATCGTGCCCAGCGGGCCACGGCCCGATCTCGCCCCGTTCAACGGCTCCACCAGTCGGCCGATCCCGCCGCCGAGAAGCGTTGCGCAGCCGAGCAGCCCTCGGTTCGGCTGGCCGGGTCCGTCCGTACCAAACCCGTCCGGCGCAGCGTGGACCTGTCCCCCACGTGTCACGCCCGGCTGTCCCAGTGGTGCACCGATGCCGCAGCCGAGATCGGCGCAAACCGGGTCACCGGCCAGGACGTCATCCGGGCTCTGGTGGCTCGGCTGCTCGCCGACCAGCGGCTGGCCCAGCGGATCCGCGCCGATCTCAGCATCAATATCTGAGCCCACCGAAGCCTGAGCCCACCGAAGCCTGAGCCCACCGAAGCCTGAGCCCACCGACCAAGATCGGGAAATCCCTCCGATGGACCTACCGGTGGGAGATGGTCCGGATACGCTCGTGCAGTG
>JBOHGD010000010.1:94608-110312 GCA_050699955.1 Pseudonocardiaceae bacterium
CTGAGCCCACCGAAGCCTGAGCCCACCGAAGCCTGAGCCCACCGAAGCCTGAGCCCACCGACCAAGATCGGGAAATCCCTCCGATGGACCTACCGGTGGGAGATGGTCCGGATACGCTCGTGCAGTGCATCCGCACGGGTCACCGTCCCCTGCGCAGGAGCCACCGCCGGACGTCGGGGTGGACCTGCGGGAAGTGCTGGTCCGGGCACCGCTGGCGGTGGGAGTCACCCGCGGGCCTGAGCACGTCGTCGAACTGCTCAACCCGGCCGCGCGCACGTTGCTGGGCGTCTCGGACCCGGCAGGCCCGGATGCGGTCGGCAGGCCGATCCGGATGGCCACCTCGAAGCTGACCGACTGCGGCCTGGTCGAGCTGCTGGACCAGGTCTACGCCGCGGGGCAGCCGCACCGCCAGCCCGGCTGCGTCGTGGCGCACCGCGACGGCCGCGGCGAACCGCGCATCGTCGACTTCACCTGCCAGCCGCTGCCCGGCAGGGACGGGGTCACCCGGCTGCAGTTGTACGGCCAGGACCGCACCGAGCAGGTCCGCACCAACCGCCACCTGGACTTCCTCTCCGACGCAGGTCCGACGCTGCTGGAGGCGTCGCTGGAGCACCGGGACGCCCTGGACCAGGCGGCCCGGCTCGCGGTCAGGTTCCTCGGAGACCTGTGCCTGATCAACCTCGCCCAGCCGGACGGCTCCCTGTCGCGGGCAGCCGTGGTGCATATCGACCCGGCGCTGACCCCGATCGCCGAGCAGCTCGAGCTCTCCTCGCTGCCGGACTCACTGAGCCACCAGGTACTGGACAGCGGCAGCTCGGTGGTCCTGCGCCGACTGTCGCACGCGGACCTGCGATCCATCGCGGGCCGCGGTCAGTGGGAGCTGCTGGACCGGCTGGATCTGGTGTCCGGGCTGGTGGTCCCGATCGTGGCGCGCGGGCGCACGCTGGGCACCTTTGCGATCTGCTCCACCCAGCCCGACCGCTACACCGATGAGGACGTCACGCTCGCCGAGGGGCTGGGGCTGCGAGCCGGGCTGGCGATGGACACGGCTGAGCTCTACAGCTCCGAACGCCGGGCCCGCGAACGCGCCGACCGGGCGCTCGCGGGAACGGCGGGGCTGCTGCGGGCCACCGCGGCGCTGGCAGGCGCACTGTCGCCGGCCGCCATCGCCGAGGTGGTGGTGTCGCAGGGAGCCGAGTTGCTCGGGGCCTGTGCGGCGGGGCTGTTCATACAGGTGTCGAACAGGCTGGAGCTGGTGCACGCCACGGGCTGGTCGCCGCAGACCCTGCGGAACTATCAGACGATGCCGCTGTGCGGTGGGGTTCCGATCACCGACGCGGTGCTGCGGGGCACCCCCGTCTGGCTGGAGAGCCCTGCGGACCTGATGGCCCGCTACCCCCGGTCGGCACCCGTCCACAGCACGGCCGGCTACCAGGCCTTCGCCTGTCTGCCGTTGATCCTGGAGGGCACCGTGCTGGGCGCGGTGACCTTCAGCTTCACCGCCCCTCGCACCTTCGGTCCCGATGACCGGACTTTCCTGCTGACGCTGGCCGGGCAGTGCGCCCAGGCACTGGACCGGGCCCGGCTCTACGCCGCCGAGCAGGAGGCTCGGGCCGCGGCCGAACGCCGACGCGACCTGGTCGCGGTGCTCGCCGAAGCCAGCCTCGCGCTCGATGCCCCGCAGTCCCAGGAACAGCGACTCGAGCGCCTGACCCGGCTCGCGGTTCCCCGGGTCGCCGACTGGTGCGCCGTGCACCTGGTCCGCGAAGGCCGGGTGGAGCAGATCGCCTACGCGCACAGCGACCCGGACAAGCTCGCGCTCGTCGCGGAGCTCACCCGGCGTTATCCCCCGCGCGGCGAGGACGGGTCCAGCGGCGCGGCGCAGGTGATCCGCACCGGGCAGCCCGAACTGATCCGCGAGATCCCCGAGGCGATGTTGGCCGAGGCCGCCGAGGACGAGACCCACCTGGAGCTGATCGCAGCCCTGGGCATCGTCTCCGCGATGATCGTCCCCTTGACGGTGCGCGGCCGCACGGTCGGTGCGATCACGCTGGTGGCGGCCGAGTCGGGTCAGCGCTACGGCTCCGACGACCTCGCCTTCGCCCAGGACCTGGCCACCCGGGCCGCGTTGGCCCTGGACAACGCCCGGCTCTACGAGGAACAACGGGACATCGCCGCTACCCTGCAGGCCGCGTTGCTGCCGCACGAACTGCCCGCCATCCCCGGGCTGGAACTGGCCGGCCGGTACGTCGCCGCGGGTGAGTCGAACGAGGTCGGCGGGGACCTCTACGACGTGTTCGCCTCATCCGGCCCGTATGACGGTGCCACCCCAGGTCCATCAGGTCCATCAGGTCCATGGTCGATGGTGATAGGTGACGTATGCGGGAAGGGCGCGGCCGCCGCGGCCTTGACGGCGCTGATCCGCTATACGGTCCGGGCCGAGGCGAGTCGTCGGCTACCGCCCTGCGAGGTGCTGCTGCGCCTCAACGAGGCGATCATCCACCAGCTCACGACCATCGAGGCCCGGTTCTGCACCGCGATCTACGGCCAGCTCACGCCGACCGACCACGGTGTCGTTCGGGTGACGATGGCCTGCGCGGGACACCTCGCTCCCCGGATACTGCGCCGCGACGGAGCGATCGAGGTCGGCATGGCCGGCGGTACCATCCTCGGGGTGTACGCCGAGCCTGCCGTTGCCCGCGAGGATGTCCTGCTCACGTCCGGGGACACGCTGTTGCTCGTCACCGACGGAGTCACCGAGGCGCGCGGGGTCGAGGGGTTCTACGGCGAGGAGCGGTTGGACGCCCTGCTGACCGGTTGCGTCAGCCGCTCGGCCGGCTCGATCGCAGACCTGATCACCGAGGACGTCCTGCGTTTCCAGGCCGGCACCCCTCGTGACGACGTGGCTGTCCTGGTGGTTCAGGCGGCTGCCCGACCGATCCTGCCGGGCGCCGTCCCAGCGGTCGTACCGGAGTGAAGCCCGGGATGAGCCAGCTCGAGGTGCACCATGAACAGGAAGGGGACGTTGCCGTGGTCTCCTTTCACGGCGAGTTCGACTACGCCGAGATGGGCATCGCGCAGGAGGAGATCAGCGTCGCGGAGGCATCCGGCCCGGCGGTCCTCGTGCTCGACCTCACCGGCCTGGACTTCATGGACTCCAGTGCCGTCCGAGTGATTCTGCAGGCTGATGGCCGGGCCCGCGAGCAGGGCAGACGCCTCGCGCTGGTCACTGGCAGCGGCCCGCCGCACCGGGTGCTGTCCATTCTCGGCCTGACTGATCGGCTGGACGTCGTGGCCGACCGCGCTGCCGTGCTGCGCCCGTGATGACCGAGCGGCCCTTGACGGCTCAGCGGGGCGCGGGCGCAGCGAGGTGCTCGCGAAGGAACGCGATCGTGGCGGCCCAGGCCTCGGCGGCGTGCTCGGGGTCGTGAGTGCCGAGCAGGTTCTCGTCGTTGAAGAAGGCGTGCCCGGCCGGGTAGCTGCGGAAGTCGGGGCGCCGGCCGGACTGCCGCTCGATGGTGTCCGCGAGCTCGCGGACCCGCTCCGGGGTCGCCATCTCGTCCTGCTCGCCGAAATGACCCAGCAACGGGGCGGACAGATTCTCGAAGCTCGGGTACTGCTCGCCCAGCACCCCGTAGAACGGCACCGCGGCGCCGATCTTGTCGCCCTGCTGGGCGGCGAGCACCAGCACGAAGCCGCCGCCCATGCAGAACCCGACCGCGCCGACCTTCGCACTGGTGACCGCGTCGTGGCCGAGCAGGTAGTCCACCGCGCCACCCAGGTCACGGGCCGCCTGGCCGACCGGCAGGTCCTGCATGAGCCGGCCGGCCTCGGTGGCGTCGTGAGTGGTGGTACCGCCGTAGAGGTCGGGGGCGAGCGCGACGAAACCCTCGGCGGCGAGCCGGTCGGTCACGTCCTTGATGTGGCTGGTCAATCCCCACCACTCCTGGATCACCACGACACCAGGGCCGCTGCCCGACTCGGGCAGTGCGAGATAGCCGTGCGCGGTGGAGCCGTTGGACGGGAAACTGACGTTCTGCAGCGGGTTCTCGGTCTCCATGTGCCCGATCCCATCACGGACCCGAAGGCCGGGCACCCCGGCCCCTCTCGCCTGCCACCTACGGCGTGGCGCGCCGGATCACCAGATAGCCCGCCCCCGCCATCAGCACGGCGAGCGCCAGCGGGTAGCCGGCCAGCAGAGTGAACGTGGGCTGGTCGGCGAAGAACCGGCCCATCGCGGGCCACCAGCCCTGCAGAGTGACGAGCAGCGCCAGCCCGGCGAGCAGCAGCCCGGTTCCGATCGACATCACGTACATCCCCATCTGGCCCCAGCGCTTGAACACCACCCCGATGAGCACGCCCAGGAACGACAGGAACAAGAACGGCACGGCGTAGACGAGGACCTGCAGGACCGGGTTGTGCTGCACGAGGAACGGCAGCCCGAAGAACTTCAGTGACATCCCCCAGCCCGAGGTCGCCCGCTCCAGCTGCAGGAGCAGGTAGAGCACGATCGCGTAGCCGAGCGACTGCCCGGCGACCATCAGCGAGGTGGCCGCGAAGAAGGCCCGCCGCGTCACGCTGAGCCCGAGGGCGAACGGGAAGACCTGGGTCATCGTCTGCAGCTGGGCGACCAGGACCATAATGTAGATCGACATCAGGGCCCCGGTACTTCGGCCGTCCGGTGGCGCCGCGTCGCCGATCGCGCCGGAAATCGCCAGGTTCACCAGGAAGGCGAGCCCGAGTACCACCCACGGCACACCGAACACGACAGGCGCGTTCACGAGCTGGATCCGGGCTACCCGCAGAACGCGACTCATCGATGATCCTCCTTCTGGTTCGCGGCGCCGACACCAACGGGCGCGCGTTCGTGGACGTGCTGCTGAGTGGTCCGTACGACCAGCTGCTGAAGTGACACCGGCTCGAACTCCAGCCCGTTGCCGCTCCCGGCCGGCAGCGTGGGCGCACCCTGCAGCGTGACCCGCAGGTAGCCACCCAGATGCTCGCGGTGCAGCTCGGTGTGCCCGGCGGCGAAGGCCTCCACGGCGACCGCGGGGCCGGTGACGGTGACGGCCCGGCCGCGCAGCACATCGGCGTCCTCGTCGATCAGGATTCGGCCCTTGTCGATCAGGATCACGTGCTCGACGAGGTCGCTGACCTCGTCGATCAGGTGCGTGGAGAGCACGACCGTGCGCGGGTGCTCGACGTAGTCGGCCAGTAGCCGGTCGTAGAACAGCTGGCGGGCTACCGCGTCGAGGCCGAGATAGGGCTCGTCGAAGAACGTCAGCGGCGCGCGCGAGGCCAGCCCGATGATCACGCCCACCGCGGAGAGCTGACCGCGGGAGAGTTTCTTGATCGTTCGCCCGGTGGGCAGCGCGAACTCCTCGACGAGCCGGCCGGCGAAGCCGGCGTCCCAGTTCGGGTAGAGCAACCTCGCCGCGGCCAGCGCGTGCCGGACCTTGAACGCGTCCGGGTAGCGCTGCGACTCCTTGATGAAGCAGATGCGCGACAGCACGGCGTCGTTCTCGTACGGATGCGACCCGAACACCTCGACTACTCCCGAGGTCTCGAAGCCCTGCCCGGTGAGGATCTGCATGATCGTGGTCTTGCCTGCACCGTTTCGGCCGAGCAGCCCATGGATCTGGTTCTCGGCGAACTCGACACTCACCCCATCGAGCGCGGTGACGTTGTTGTAGCGCTTCGTGACCCCGCTCATCCTGACGATCGCGGTCATCCCTCATCCTCCCAGGCGTCGATCATCTTCTTGAGCTGTTCCGCGTCTATCCCGAGCTTGCGTGCCTCGGCGATCAGCGGAGCGACGTACTGCCTGCCGAAATACTCCCGGCGCCGCTCCAGCAACTGGGTTCGCGCACCGGGGGCCACGAACATCCCGATACCTCGTCTCTTGTAGAGGACCCCGTCGGCCACCAGCTGGTTGACGCCCTTCGCCGCGGTGGCCGGGTTGATCCGATGGAATGCGGCGAGCTCGTTGGTCGAGGCCACCTGCGTCTCCTCGGCGAGCGAGCCGTCGACGATCGAGCTCTCGATCTGCTCGGCGATCTGGAGGAACAGCGGGCGCCCGTCGTCCTTCACGGCGACCGCCGAGGCCAGCTCAGGTTCGCTGGTTCATTACTCATGTAGTTAACCATGCAGCCGACGAGGGCCGGTGTCAAGTCCTGTGGGGGAGGTCTCAGAGCACCCGGGCGCCGGTCTCGGCGCAGCAGTAGCCGCCAAGGGCTTCGACGGACTCGCGGAACGCCCGGTCGGCCAGCAGGGTCCACAGCGGGGCGAGGAGTGCGGACTCGTGCGCCTCACGGGTGAGCACCAGGTCGTAGGGCTCCTGCACGATCGGCACGAAGTCCAGTTTGAAGGTCCGCGCCGCGGCCAGGATGCCCAGCCCGGCGTCCGCGCGCCCGGCGGCCACCGCCGCCGCCACGGCGAGATGGGTGTGCTCCTCGCGCTCGTAGCCGGGTACATCGCCGGGCGGCACACCACGACGGCGCAGTTCGTGGTCGAGCAGCACCCGGGTACCCGCACCGCGCTGCCGGTTGACGTAACGCAGCTGCGCGCGGCCCAGGTCGTCCAGGCCGGTGAGCCCGAGCGGGTTGCCGGGGGCCACGATCAGCCCCTGGTCGCGGTGCACCAGCCGGATCACCACGACGTCGGCAGCACCGGCAGCACCGAGCACCCGGGGCAGGTAGGGCAGGGTGTACTCGCCGGTCTCCGGGTCGAGCAGATGCGAGCCGGCGAGGTGACACAGCCCGTCGCGCAGCGCCACCAGCCCGCCCAGCGAACCGACGTTGGACGACGCCAGCGTCACGCCGGGATCGGTGGCGCGCAGCGCCGAGGCGGCCAGGTCGAGCACCAGGTCGTGCGAGCCGATCGCCACGATGGTGCGGTCGATCTCGGACAACCCGCGCAGCAGCTGGACCTCGACGTCGGTCCCCGTGTGGTGGCCCTCCAGCCCGGCAGGCACCACCAGTAGCCCGTCGGCCCGCACCAGCGAGGTCAGCATGCCGGCACCGCGGGGCAGCGGGGTGGCGACCACCTGCCCGCCGACCCGGCCCAGCCGCACCCGCACCCAGTCGTCCATCCCGAGCGGGGAGGCGAGCTTGCGGGCCAGCCGCGCTCGCGTCGTCGGACGGGCCGGGGTTGTGGTGCCTTGAAGAGCCGCCAGCTGCGGCGCGGCGAAGATCTCGAAGGTCAGCGCCGCAGACACCGGATAGCCGGGCGCGCCGAGCACCGGTGTGGTGCCGACCGTGCCGAGTACGACGGGATGGCCCGGCCGCACCGCCACCCCGTGCACGGCCAGCGTGCCCTCCGCCGCCACCACCGACGCGGTGTGATCAGCGCGGCCCGCGCTCGATCCGGCGATGAGCACCACCAGGTCGGCGTGCCCGGCGGCCGCGCGCAACGCCCCGGCGATCCGCTCCGGGTCGTCCGGCTCGATGGGCAGCGCGATCACCTCGCAGCCGTGCTCGCGAGCCTGGCCGGCGAGCATCAGCGAGTTGGTGTCGGGGATCTCCCCCGGACCGGGCTCGGTGCCCAGCGGCCGGATCTCGTCACCGGTCGGCAGCACCGCGACCACCGGGCGACGGCGCACCACGACCTCGGTGACACCGGCCGCGGCGACGGCGGCGACATCCACGGCGCGCAACCGGTGCCCCTGCGGCAGCAGCAGCTCTCCCGCCGCGATGTCCTCACCGATCGAGCGGACGTGGTGGTACTGCGGTGCGGCCGCGGCCAGCTCAGGGCGCTGAGCACCGTCACCGGTCCACTGCACGTGCTCCCGCATCACCACCGCATCGCGGCCCTCGGGCATCGGGTCGCCGGTGTCGACCAGATCGAAGTCGGTGAGCGTCACCGGGGCCGTCTCGCTGGCCCCCACCGTGTCCGCCGCATACACCGCGATCCCGTCCATTCCCGCGGAGTCGAACGCCGGCGAGGACCGCCGTGCCCACACCGGTTCCGCGGTGACCCGGCCGATCGCCTCGGCCAGCCCCAGCCGCTCGGTACCGACCCGCTGCGGGCACCCCGCACTCGCGCAGGCGTCTCGCCAGGCCTGTAGCGCCACAGCCGCCGGGACGTCGTGGATGAACGGGCTGGTCAGCACGTCAGCGACGCTACCCCGCTACCCGCGGATCAACTGGGCAGCGACCCGGAGGCCGGATGAGCCGCTCGCACCGGTATCGCCGCCGCTTCCCCTCGGCGGCGTGCGAGGTACCACCGCCGGCCGGTGTGGAACACGCGAGCCGTCCTGCGCAGGACCGGGACCTGGGTGGCGAGGTGCATCTGGTAACGCCACGGCGGCTGGGCCCCGTGACGTCCCGACATCGCGTAGGTGAACGCAACGGCGCCCCGGTCGATGTAGCGGTCGACCCGCTCGAACCACGCCATGCTCGTCCGCGCCGCGGCCTGTATCGGGCGCAACGCCGCGTGGCCCTGCTGGTCGTAGTCCCGCAACGCGGCCGACAGGTTCTCGTGCTCGTAGAGGCTGTGCGCGAGCATGGTCGCGTCGATCATCGCCAGCCTGGTGCCCGACCCGAGGGTGAAGTGGGTGGTGTGGGCGGCGTCACCGACGAGCACCACGTTGCCGTGGCGCCAGGTCTGGTTGCTCACCTGCGTGAAGCGCAGCCACCTGGCCGGCTCCCCTCGGGACCGGCTGATCAGCGAGTGGCCGTCCAGGACCTGCTCGAAGATCTTCTCCAGCAGCCGCACACTGTCCTCGCTGCCGGGCGCGTCGAACCCGAGTGCCCGCCAGGTGCCCAGCGTGCACTCGACGATGCAGGTGCTGATCCCGGCGCTGGACGGATAGGCGTGGAACCACACCCACCCCGCCGGGGTCTGCTCGAAGGCGAAGGTGAAGCTGTCGAACACCTTGTCCGTGCCCAGCCAGATGTACGGATTCCCGCCGACGGCGACCTGCGTGCCGAAGTGATCGGCGTACCGTGCTCGCACTCGGCTGTTCGCACCGTCGGACCCGACGACGAGGTCGGCGTCGCCGAACGCGGACAGGTCGTCGACCTCTCGGTAGTACTGGACGTCGACCCCGAGGTCCGTCGCGCGCATCGCGAGGATGTCGAGCAGGGCCGCGCGACTCAGGCTGAAGCCGTACCCGGGCAGATAAGCCGGTGGCTGGCCGGGCAGCCGGACCTGCTGCTCCTGCCACAGCACGGAGGCCGCCCGCAGCTGCCGTGCGCTCTCCAGGTCGTTGCTGTAGAGCATGTCCAGTAGGTCGTCCCAGTACACGACGCCCCAGCCGTAGGTGGCTCCCGGGGGATCACGCTCGATGACGGTGATGTCGTGGCCGGCGTCGCGCAGCTTCGCCGAGATGGCGAAGTACAACCCCGCCGGTCCGGCACCGACGCACACGATCTTCATTCTCGATGCTCCCTATCGTTGCGAGCCCGGTGTGGGCGAACCTGCCGAGCGCGTCACGGTTGCGCCCTCGTCCCGGCGAGTCTGGTGTTCTCGCCGGAGCCGTGCGGCGGGTCGGTCGGAGGATGATGGAGCCGGTACAGGTGGGCGTAGTGGTTGTTGTTGGTGAGCAGCTGGGTGTGCGTGCCGATTTCGGTGACCCGGCCGTGGTCGAGGTAGAGAATCTGATCGGCCGCACTGACGGTGAGCAGGTTGTGCGAGATGACGATGGTGGTCCGGCCGGTGATGAGCCTGCGCAGCGGAGCGAGGATGCGCTCGCTGGCCTCGGCGTCCAGGCTCGTGGTGGGCTCGTCCAGCAGGAGGATCGGTGCGTCGCGGATCATGGCGCGGGCGATGGCGATCCGCTGGCGTTGCCCGCCGGAGAGCAGCCGGCCACGTTGTCCGACGCGGGTGTCGTAGCCCTCGGGCAGGGCCTGGATGAAGTCATCGGCGTCGGCGGCCTCGGCGGCGCGGACCAGCTCGCGGCGGCCGGCCTGCGGACGTCCGGCGAGGATGTTCTCCGCGATGGTGCCGTCGAGTAGCAGGGTTTCCTGCAGGACGATGGCGATGTTGGCGCGTAGCTGCTCGGGGTCGATATCGCGCAGGTCGTGCCCGTCGAGGGTGATCCGGCCCTGGGTCGGGTCGTAGAAGCGCAGCAGCAGTTTGGTGAGCGTGGTCTTGCCTGCGCCGCTGACTCCGACCACCGCGGTGGTCTGGCCGGGCAACGCGGTGGCGCTGACCTCGGTCAGCACATCGGCGGCGGTGTCCGGATACCGGAAGCTCACCCGGTCGATGCGCAGCAGCCCGCGGGGCCGGCCCAGCCGGACCGGGTGCGCGGGGGCGGCCACAGTGGGTTGCTGGTCGAGGAGATCGATGATGCGTTCGGCGGCCGCCGCCGCGCCGAACAGGGAGTTGGAGAGCTGACCGAGACCCTGGACGGGACTGTAGAGCTGAGAGAGGAAAACCAGGAATGCCAGCAGTCCGCCGAGGGAGATCCGGCCTGCGCTCAGCTCCCAGATGCCCATCCCGAGGATCGCCAGCACCCCTGTCACCTCAAGGAGGTCGACCAGCGGGGAGAACATCGCGCCGATCCTGGTGGCGCCCAATTCGGCGTTGACGCTGCCCATCGCCTGCTGGGCGAACCGGTCGACCTCGGCTTGCTCACGGCCGTACGCCTGGATCAGGGTGGCGTTGCCCAGACTCTCCTCGGCGACGACTGTGATCGATCCGGCACGTCGACGCACTTCACGGGAGGCGACCTTGATCCGGCGGGCGAAGGCGCGGGCGGTGAGCCAGAAGACCGGGACGGCGATCAGGGAGACCAGCGCCAGCCGCCAGTCGAGGAAGAACAGCACCCCGGCGAAGACCAGGATCTTCATCAGATTGGAGATGATCCCGATGACGCCGGACAGCACCAGGCTTTCGATCGCGGCGACGTCGCCGGTCAGCCTGCTGAGCGTGTCGCCGATGCGGCGACGGTCGAAGAAGCTCACTGACAGGGTGTGCAGGTGCGCGAACACTCGGGTGCGCATCCGATACAGAAAGTGCTCACCGATCCACACAGCCAGATACTGTTCGAAAAATCCGACCGCACCCGCGGCGAGCGTAATGCCCACATATACGGCGGCCACCGCCGGGAAGGCGGCGAAATCATGAGGAGCCAGCACGTCGTCGACCAGGACCTTGAACAACAAGATCGCGGCGGCATCCAGCAGTGGCGCCACGATGATCAGCACCAAGCTGAGCCACAACCATTTCCAGAACGGTCGGGCATCTGGCCAGAACCGACGAAAGATATCACGCACACTAACCGCCGGGGCCTCCTCGACCAGACCATCGTCCACACGCGATGGCGGGCGCAGCAGTGACCTCATCACCTCCCTCATGACACGCTCCCCTCAGCGATTCCTGCGGCCCTCAGCGATTCCGGGCGGCCTCAACCTGCAGGGCCTGCGGCCTGGCGCAGCGGTGGCCCCCCTCACTTCCACTCCGAAAGTGAAAGCCACCGCTGCCCACACTCGTGGAACTAGTGGGACTACCTGGGATCAGATCGGACTAGCTGGTTTAGCAGCCCCAGCCGCCCCAACCGCCCCAGCTGGCCCAGCCACCCCAGCCGCCGCGGCCCCAACCGCCCCAGCCGCCGCCGTGACCGCCGCCGCCCCAGCCGCCACCGTGACCGCCGCCCCAGCCGCCGCCGCCGTGACCGCCGCCGCCCCAGCCGCCGCCGCCGTGACCGCCACCATGGCCGCCACCGCCACCGCGGAACTTGAAGACTTCCGTGATCTTCATGCGCCCTCCAAAATCCTCATCTTCCTTTCCTGGGAACCCCTATATGCCCCAGGAAGACACTGGATGCACCCCTCCGCTAACGGCAAGAAAGCGGCCGACGGAGAAGCTAGGCAGCCAAGAAGACCAAACAGGCCCGAACCGGCCTTGATATTCGTGTGCAATTGCCTGAATCTGCACGATCGATCAGTCCCCCGCTGCCTGGCAAACCAATTCACCCACAACGGTAAGCCGTCGTACTAGCGACTTCAACTATAACTTTCCGGGCATGGTCAAGCACGCCTGGTCACCGACTGAGAAGTGTCTATCGAACCCGCGCCAGCCACTGCGGTCCATCGTGCAGGTTCTCGGGTTAAGCGAAGGGAAACCTTATTCGCGGTACTGTAGAACTCGACTGGTTGGAGTAACGCCGCGCGCAGGATCGAATGGACTAATCCCCGCATCCGGTGGAAGGCGGGCTCGCCCTGTGGCGTTCAGCGGTAGAGGGTCACGGGCACATCTGCGCCTGCGGCGAGGCCGGTAGCTGGTTCGGGCACCACCAGGTAGCCGTCGGCCCGGGTGAGCACCGAGAGCAGGGCGGATGCGCCGAACAGCGGCCGCGCCCGCACCCGGCCGTCCTGATCCGGGACGATCTGCACCTGCACCACATCGAGGCGGCCTGCCTCGGACGGCACGTCACGAGCCAGGACGGCGGTCATCGACGGTTCGGGAGGCGGTGTGGGGCAGCCGGCCAGGCGCCACACCACCGGAGCGCCGACCAACCGGAACACCACCATGGCGGACAGCGGGTTGCCGGGCAGACCGATCACCGGCACACCGTCGCACTCGGCGAGCAAGGTGGGTTTGCCGGGTTTGAGGGCGATCCCGTGGCAGAAGACCCCCGGCTCGCCCAGCGCCGCGACGACGTCAGCGGTGGCATCCCGCGCCCCCACCGAGGAGCCGGCCGACACCACCACCAGATCCGTCCGCTCCAGCGCCGCCTGCAGTGCGCGGCGCAGGGCAGGCGGGTCGTCGGGCACGATCCCGCACGGCACCGGTGACCCCCCCGCGTCCAGCACCAGCCCGGCCAGCGCCGAGGCGATGGCGTCACGGACCTGCCCAGGGCGCAGCACCTCCGTGGCGGGCGGCACCACCTCGTCGCCGGTGGACAGGATCCCCACCCGCGGCCGGGCGTGCACGGCCACCTCGATGACCCCCGCCGCGGCAAGCATGCCCAGGTCCGGGGCTCGCAGCGGCCGCCCGGCGGGAACCAGGACAGCTCCGGCCGCGACGTCGTCGTTCGCCCGGATCACTCCGCTCCCGGGGGCCACCGGCCGCAGCACCTCCACCGCGGCGGGCATCGTCTGGCTGGTGTACTCGACCATCACCACCGCATCGGCGCCCGGGGGCAGCACCCCACCGGTGGGCATCTCCACCGCCGAGCCGGACACCACCTGCACGTCCGGCTCCGCACCCATCCGTACCGCACCGATGACGTCCAGATACGTCGGCAGCCCCTCGGACGCGCCGTAGGTATCGGCCGCCCGTACCGCATATCCGTCCACTGTGGATCGTGCGAACCCGGGCAACGGGCCGGGGGCGAGGACGTCGCGGGCGGGCACCCGCCGCAACGCCGACGCCAGTGGCACGGTTTCCACCGGCGTGCGCAGAGTGGGGCTGAATCCGGCCAGTGCCTCGGCGACCGTGCGGGTGGCGAAGAACTCCCGCCCGGTCACGGGGTCCGGTCACCTTCGGGCGGCTCGTCCTGGCGTGCACCAGAGGCGGACACACCGTGCACGGGAAGCGGACTCGCCGGGGAGGGGAGGCGGAGCACACTGATGACCGGGCCGAGAGCGACCTGGCCGAGGCCGCAGATCGACGTCTTGCGCATGACGTGTTCCAGCTCGGCGATCCGGGTGGCGCCCGTCTCGTCCAGCCCGCCGTGCTCCAGCGCCGACGTCAACAGGGTGTGTGCCTTCGTTGATCCGACCCGGCAGGGCACGCACTTGCCGCATGACTCGTCCCGGAAGAACCGCAGCACGTTGGTCGATGCCGCGAGCAGGTCGGTGCCCTCGGCGATCGCGACCAGGGCACCCGAGCCGAGCATCGAGCCCGCCTCGGCCAGGGGGCCGAAGTCCAGCGGGACGTCGAGCTGGTCCGGGCCGAGGAAGTTGGACGACGCCCCACCGGGCTGCACCGCTGCCGGCGGCGTCCCGGCCGCCATCCCGCCCGCTTCGTCCAGCAGTGCCCGCACCGTGGTACCCATCGGCACGCAGTACACCCCCGGGCGGGCCACCTGCCCGGAGACGGCGAAGAACTTCCACCCCACCGACTCGCCGATACCCGCATCGGCCCACCACTGCGCACCGCGCTCGACGATCACCGGGACATCGGCGAAGGTCTCCACGGAGTTCATCAGGGTGGGCCTGCCGTGCAGCCCGTACACGCCGGGGAACGGTGGCTTGTTCCGTGGCTCGCCGCGGTGGCCCTCCATGCACTCGATCAGTGCGGACTCCTCGCCGAGAATGTAGCCGCCGGGCGAAGTGAAGACGTCCAGCTCCAAGGTCCGCCCGCTGCTCGCCGCGTCGGCTCCGAGCAGGCCCTGCGCACGGAGCAGGTCGATCTCCGCGCGCAGCACGCGCTCCTCGGGGCCGTACTCGTGGCGGATGAACACCCAGCCCTGCTCAGCGCCCACGCAGACCATGCCGACCAGTAGCCCCTCCAGCACCAGATGCGGCTGGTCGGCCAGGATCTGCCGGTCCTTGAAGGTGCCGGGTTCGGACTCATCGGCATTGCAGATCGCGTACTTCACCGGCCCAGGCTGGGCCGCCACCAGCTCCCATTTCTTGCCGGTCGGGAACCCCGCCCCACCCATCCCCCGCAGTCCGGACCCCTGCACGGTGGCGATCACCTCGGCCGGTTGCAGCGACCCGGACAGCAGGGCGCGCAACACCCGGTAGCGTGGCTGACCCGGCAGATACGGGTCGTTGGGCCAAGGTGTGCCCCGGCCCGACGGAGTGGGCGACGCCGCGGGCAGCGCACCGTCGCGGGCGGCGGTAACCAGCGCGTCGGCCTCCGCGACCGGAGCCGGGTGCTCATTGACCGCCACCGCGGGCGCCACATCACAACGCCCCAGACACGACACCTCCCGGAACTCCACCTCAGACCCGTACCGGTCACGCAGCTCGGCGATCCGCTGCGGCGACCCGGCCAGCCAACAGGACAGGTCGTGGCAGGCGTGCAGCGTGACCGCGGCCGGTGGATCAGTGCGGAAGTGCGGGTAGAACGAGACCAGGCCCTCGATCTCGTACAGCGGCCTGCGCGTCTCGCGGGCCAGCGTCACCAGCTCCTCGCGGGGCAGCCAGCCCAGCCGGGACTGGATGGTGTTCAGCGCGGGGATCAGGCTCGGCCCGGGAAACCTCCCCGCCCGCGCCTCCACACCGGGCACCCGTACGGGGCGACGCAAGCTATCGCCACCCGTCTCCTGGCGGCCAACGCCGTTGTCATGGGCCACAGCCATGAGGCTAACGCAGGTCAGGGGTGCCGGTAGCGCACTCGCGAGCCGGGCGGCTCAGATGCCGACTCGGCCGGCTTCTCGTCACCGTCAGTGGGACCGGCACTCCGGTCAGGTACCTCAGCTATGTCGCCCGGCAGCACGACAAGCCCGGCGAAGTCGACGATAACTTCGATACTTCCCGCGTGGGAGCGCGTCAAGGCCGGCCACACGTCGGACCTGGCCGGATTCTGGGGTTTATTGTCGGAGTGGGTCGTGGAGTGGTGTTGTGGTGGGGTCGATTGATTGTGGTGGTGTGATTTCGGGGTGGCCGCGGGCGTCGAGGCGGATGTGCCAGCCTTGGCGGTGCACGATGGTGTGGTGAGAATCGCACAATAGGCACATGTTGTGCAGTTTCGTTTCGCCTCCGTCGAGCCACGACACGATGTGGTGGGCCTCGCAGTAGCGGGGCGGGCGCCCGCAGGCGGGGAAGGCACAGCCTTGGTCGCGTTCGCCGAGGGCGTCGCGCAGC
>JBOHGD010000011.1:0-109333 GCA_050699955.1 Pseudonocardiaceae bacterium
CCTCCGTGCTGCTCGGCTGGTGCTGCCGGTGGTCCGTGCGGAAGCGGACGGACCACCGGCAGAGCTCTGTTGGAGGGCACAAGCTCTCAGGTACGGTTGTCATATCCAACGGTTGTTATGCTCTCCGGTTGTTATATCATCAAGATAGCCGGTTGGCAGTACAACCGCAAGATGTGGATCTGTGGAAGGTTGGAGCAGCGTGACCGAACCGGGTGGCGGGCTCACCAAGCGGGACGCGATCATCGAAGAGATCACCCGCAACATCACCACGGGCGTCTATGCGGCTCATGACGGCCGCCTTCCCACCGAGTCCGACCTGACCAAGCAGTTCGAGGTCTCGCGGATCACCGTCAGGGGAGCGTTGGACCGACTGGCCGCCATGGGACTCGTGAGGTCAGTACGTGGCCACGGTTGGTATGTCCGCGAGGACAAGCGCCGTCGTTACCCGCTGCTGACCATCGACGATCGCGGCGGCGCGACGCGCGACGTGTGGCGCACCTGGCTTGAGAAGAACCACCTCAGGGGTGATCACGAACTGGTCGTGACGATCGAAGTACCCGACAACCACGTGATTGACCATCTGCGCCTTGGTCCAGGCGCACCATGCGCCCGCCGCCGTCGCATCCGGACCATCAATGAAGAGCCCGTGATGATCTCGACAGCCTACTTTCCGATGCACCTCACGGACGGCACCCGGCTCGCCGAGGGCACCGAACTGGCCAGGGTCGGCAGTGGTGATGACGTGGACCTGGATCACCCGTCGCCGCTGGACATTCTCAAGCAGATCGGCAACGAGATCGCAGCCGACGAAGACCAGATAGGCGCACGGATGCCGGAACCAGAAGAGGCCAAGGACCTCGAACTACCCCGAGGGGTTCCGGTCATCACCAACTGCCGCACGTCGTACGACGACGAAGGGCGGCCCGTGCGGTGCACGCACGACGTGATGGCCGCTCACCATTTCCTTCTCGTCGTCCATCACGAACACCCACCAGCCGAGGGAGGTCAACCATGACAGCGGCACCGATCGAATACCCCACGGGAACATGGCGCCGTATCGACCGGAGTTTGCTTACGCCGCATCAGCTCGACCCGGACAGCCTTGATGAGGCCGTGGACCTACTTGAAGAGGCAGCGTCGTGGCTCAAGTCCAAGGGTATCGAGCAGTGGCCGTCGAGCTTCCGAGCACCTGGTAAGGACGACATCCTCAAAGACCGCGTCGAGGGCCTACGTCGCCACGCTGATGCCGGACAGCTCTGGGTGCTCCGCGACGGTGGCAACAACGATCAGGCGGTCGCCACCGCCGTGGTTACGCATTGGCCGGAACTGGACTTCGCGCACGGCTGGCCCGGCGGACATTCGGACCTGTTTGATGCTCGCTACCTGTGTCGTATGGCTGTGGCCCGCGCGGTGTCCCAGCAAGGCCTTGGGCGAGTGATGATCGGCTATGCCGAGTGGCTGGCCCGTGCCGCTGGTATCACCTACCTGCGGTTGGACTGCTCAAAGTCGAACGAGAAGCTGCACGCTTACTACCGGCGCGCAGGGTTCGATCAGGTCGGGCTGGTGGATCTGAACGACCGTAAGACGGGCGCCCTGTTCCAGAAACGGGTGTGACAATCTCCCGTGCTGCCCGTTCCACAGGTCACCCAGCGATGACGGTGAACCCGTCGATCGACTTGATCAATCTCCGGTCCCTGAGGAGCACGGCCAGGTCACGAGTAGGTCACAAAATGACGGTTCGCTATAGCTCGCATCGCCACTCACGGGTTATCCACAAACGGCGCCCTTCGCGGCGGAGCCGACCAGGCGGGCGTACTTGGCGAGCACTCCGGTGCCCCGCAGCGGCTCCGGCGGCTCCCACTCCTTGTACCTGCGCTCCAGCTCATCGGCGTCGACCTGCAGGTTCAGCTCGCGGCGGTCCATGTCCAGCACGATCGGGTCGCCGTCGCGGACCAGCGCGATCGGCCCGCCGTGCGCCGCCTCGGGGGCGACGTGCCCGACGCACAGGCCGGTGGTGCCGCCGGAGAACCGCCCGTCGGTGAGCAGCAGCACGTCCTTGCCCAGCCCGGCACCCTTGATCGCGCCGGTGACCGCGAGCATCTCGCGCATCCCCGGCCCGCCGCGGGGTCCCTCGTACCGGATCACCACAACGTCGCCCGGGTTCAAGTCCGCGACGGCGTCCATGGCGGCCTGTTCCCCGTCGAACACCCGTGCGGTGCCTTCGAACCGGGTTGAGTCGAAGCCCGCGCTTTTCACCACGGCGCCCTCGGGAGCCAGTGAGCCGCGCAGCACGGTGATCCCGCCGGTGGGGTGGATCGGGTCGGTGAGGTGGCGCAAAATCTTCCCGTCCAGGTCGGGCGGGGCCAGTTCGGCGAGATTCTCAGCGAGGGTACGACCGGTGACGGTGAGGCAGTCGCCGTGCAGCAACCCGGCCTCAAGCAGGGCCTTCATCACCACCGGCACCCCACCGACCTGGTCCACCGTGCTCATCACGTGCTGGCCGAAGGGCTTCACATTGGCCAGGTGCGGGACCTTGTCCCCGATGCGGTTGAAGTCGTCCAACTCCAGCGGCACCCCCGCCTCGTGCGCGATGGCCAGCAGGTGCAGCACCGCGTTGGTCGAGCCGCCGAAGGCCATCACCACCGCGATCGCGTTCTCGAACGCCTCTCGGGTGAGGATCTGGCAGGCGGTGATGCCGCGGGCGATCAGCGCCACGACGGCGTCTCCGCTGGCCCGGGCGAACCCGTCGCGGCGCCGGTCCACCGCGGGCGGGCTGGCCGAGCCGGGCAACGACATGCCCAACGCCTCGGCGGCGCACGCCATCGTGTTGGCTGTGTACATCCCGCCGCAGGCGCCCTCGCCGGGGCAGATGGCCCGCTCGATCCGGTCCACCTCGGCCCGGCTGATCAGGCCGCGAGCGCAGGCACCCACCGCCTCGAAGGCGTCGATGATGGTGACCTCGCGGCCGTCCACCTGACCTGGCAGGATCGAACCGGCGTAGAGGAACACCGACGCCAGATCCAGCCGGGCGGCGGCCATCAGCATGCCGGGCAGGCTCTTGTCGCAGCCCGCCAGCAGCACCGTCCCGTCCAGCCGCTCGGCCTGCACCACGGTCTCCACCGAGTCGGCGATGATCTCGCGGGACACCAGCGAGTAGTGCATCCCGACATGTCCCATCGAGATGCCGTCGGAGACGGAGATCGTGCCGAACTCCATGGGGAACCCGCCGGCCGCGTGCACGCCCTCCTTGCTGGCCTTGGCCAGCCGATCCAGCGACAGGTTGCACGGCGTGATCTCGTTCCACGACGACGCGACCCCGATCTGCGGCTTGGCGAAGTCCTCGTCGCGCATACCCACCGCGCGCAACATGCCCCGCGCCGCCGCGCGTTCGAGACCGTCGGTGACTTCCCGGCTGCGTGGCTTGAGGTCTGGCTGGCTCATGCCCATCTCCTACCCTGTGTGTAAGGGCATCATGTCCTACTGCTCGGTACCCGGCCGAAAGTGGGTTCGAGCGCCCAGCAGGTGCCGTAGCGTACGTCGAGAACTGTGCTCAGTCTATTGTGCTGAGAAGAATGACGATCGCCGGGGGCCTGTGCGGCGAATTTCCCTCAGGATTCTTGGTTCTTGGCCGGCGCAAATTAATCAGGTTCGGTGCACGTGCAGGAGGGGAGTCAGCGATGGGCAAGCAGGACGTGCCAAAGGATCCAAAGGACCCGGGCAAGCACTCCACACCGCCCAAGCCGGGCGAGAAGGATGGGCAGGTGAAAGGCCCGCCACCAAATCCGCGCGAACCGAAACCAGGAAAGCACGGCAGATGAGCCTGCTCGACCCGAAGGATGTGCAGCAGCGGCTCGTGGTCCGCCTCATCGAGGAGGGCGCGCTGGTATCGCAGTGGCGACCCGCGTTCGAAGTCGTACACCGTGCTGCGTTTATCCCCGACACTGTATGGGTGGAGGGCGGTGCTGGCCTGCTCGTGCCGCTGCACCGGACCGAGGACCCGGATCATTGGCAGGAACTCGCTCACGCCGATGACGCGGTGATCACTCAGGTCGACGACGGTCACCCAGCGCCGGATGGAACCGGGCGTCGGATCTCCAGCTCGGCCAGCATGCCGACCGTTGTTGCGCAGATGCTCGCCTACTGCCGGGTCCAGCCCGGCCACCGGGTCCTGGAGATCGGCACCGGCACCGGCTACAACGCAGCCCTGCTCGCCTACCTGCTGGGTGCCGAGAACGTGGTCACCATCGAGGTGGACAGCACCCTCGCCGAGGCCGCGCGGCACGCGCTGCATACCGAAGGGTTCGACGCCGTGACGGTAGTGACCGGGGACGGCGGCCAGGGCTATCCGGCT
This sequence comes from Pseudonocardiaceae bacterium, assembly GCA_050699955.1. Taxonomy (GTDB): domain Bacteria; phylum Actinomycetota; class Actinomycetes; order Mycobacteriales; family Pseudonocardiaceae. Next base: position 4,352 of record JBOHGD010000011.1, read on the forward strand.
GGCGCGCCGTTCGATCGGGTGCTGTCCACTGCGGCCGTCCAGAATGTGCCTTATCCCTGGGTGGAGCAGACCCGCTCAGGCGGGCTGATCATCACCCCATGGGGCACCGAGTACTACAACGGCGGGCTCCTGGTCCTGACCGTCAACGATGACGGAACCGCCATAGGTCACCTCGCGGGCAAGGTCAGCTTCATGACGCTTCGGGAACAGCGGTTCGACCACCCTGGCCTCACGCTCACCGCGCACGACGACGCGCAGGCCACCGTCACCGAAACCGATATCCACCCCGCCGAGGTAGCCAATGGTGAGGTCGCGTTCGACGCCTGTATCGCCATTGCGCTGCGAGTGCCGAGTTGCGACCTGAGCTACGCGCTACCCGAACTCGACGAGAACGGCGAGGGCATCCTCTGGCTCGTCGACTACACCTCCGGCTCGTGGGCACGACTGCACCACCACCCCGACCAGGACGGGCCATACCGGGTCCTGCAATCCGGGTCCCGGTGCCTGTGGGACGAGGTCGAGTTCAGCTATCACTGGTGGCGCGACGCCGGATGTCCCAGCGTCGGCCAATGGCGCTTCACGATCACCGCGGGTGGGCAACACGTTCAGTTGCTGCCCGGCCCAGATTGATCAACAGGTCAGTTGCGGGCGTGGAAGATCCCCCAGGTCAGGTTGCCTGCGTTGCCGCCCTGCACCCAGTGCTGCAGACCGGCCTTCATCCGGGTGCGGTACTCGTCGCTGACCCGCCCGTCCAGATCGGCGTCGCGCCGCTCGAGTTCGTCGGAGACGCGCTGGTAGTGCCGGGCCAGCTGCTCGGAGTGGTCGTGGAAGTCCACTGAGCGCAGGCCGAGCCGGTACAGCTCACGGCGGTAGAAGTCGGGCGTGGCCAGCGTGTCGAGCTGGATGCGTTGCAGAATCGGTGCGAGGTCCTGCTTGCCCGCGTGCTCGGTGGCCATCGGGTCGGTGAAGATCATCTGACCGCCGGGCCGGAGTACCCGTACCGCCTCCTCCAGCACTCGCGCCCGGTCCCCGCTGTGCAGCAGGGCGTCCTGCGACCAGATCACATCGAAACACTTGTCCTGGAACGAGAGATCTTCGAACGAACCGTCGACGACGTCGACGGACCCGTCCAGGCCCTGCTCGGCGTTGATCCGCCGGTTGCGCTCGTTCTCCACCTCGGACAGGTTGAGGCAGGTGACATGGCAGCCGTACGTGCTGGCCAGGTAGCGCGCAGCGCCCCCGTACCCGGCACCGAGGTCGAGCACCCGGGACTGTTCGGTGAGATCTGCCAGACCGGCCATCGTCTCGACGGTACGCCGGCTGGCCGGGCCGATCTCCTCCGACTCGTCGAGGTATATGCCGACGTGAATGTCCTCACCACCCCAGACGAGGGCGTAGAAGTTGTCGGCATCCCCGGAGTTGTAGTAGTCCCGGGCCGTGTTGACGGCATTGGAGTACAAGTCGACCACATCTTTGGCGTCCTCGCCGAAGCGGTAGACCTTTTCTGCGATGTGGACGAAGAAGTCCGGGTCGCCGTCGGAATAGGTCGCCTGAAAGTCCCCGTACGTGTCGATCCGCTGGAAGCCGACCTCACGGAGCAGCCGCCGGACGTAGTTCTTGCGCAGCGGGAACATATTGAGGTGGTAGATCGACTTGTCCGGGAACGTGTAGCGGAAGCGGGCCAGCCCGTCGTCGACGTACTCGGGTTCGGCGACCACCTCCTTGCCGCAGTAGTAGTAGGTGTGCTTGGAGGAGAAGCCGTCATCCAGGATGGTGTCGTAGTTGCGCTGGTCGATGATCAGGATGCCGTCGTGTTTGAGCATGGCGTAGAACTCGGCGAGGGCCTTACGCCGGTCGCGCTCGGAGAAGAGGTGGGTGAACGAGTTACCCAGGCACACGATCGCGTCGTAGGTGCCGTGTACGTCGCGGTTGAGCCAGCGCCAGTCGGCTTCCACGACACGCAGGACATGGCCACCGTAGGTCCGCCCGTTCTCGAATGCCTTGGCCAGCATGTCCGGGCTGCCGTCCGCGCTGACCACCTCGAAACCCGACTCGATCAACCGCACGGAGTGGTAACCGGTACCGGTAGCGACGTCGAGCACCTCGCGGACGCCCCTGGCCTTGAGCTGATCGACGAAGAACGAGCCCTCACTGGTGGCGCGCCGACGCCAGTCGATCAGCTCGTCCCACTTCTCGACGAAGTTGGTGACGTACTCCTGGACGTAGTGGTCGGACTCCCGCACTGACGTGGGGTTTTCGCCGAAGTCTTGGCGTCCGTCGACCTGAGTATCATCGATCTGACGCTCGTCGTCCGACAGGATCTTCGGAGGGCTCTCGGTCATCAATTCACCTCGTAGGCTCGTCGTGCATCACCCCCCCGACCGGCCCGCAACTCCCCCCTGTGCCGCACGTCACACCGCGCGTGATAGGGCGGCATTGTGCGGAGTCGGTTGATCGCAATGCGTAACCGGCTCTTCCAAGTTAGGTGAACCTGCCGGGCCGGGCAACCGGAGCGGACCGAGCCGAGTACTCGTTCTAGCCGGTCAGCTGGTCGGCTCGGTACCGCTGAGCAGTGCTGATGTCGCCGATCTGAGGTACTCGACCCGATCGGTTACATATCGGCACCGATCGTTGGCCGCAGACAACTCACCGGAAGCGGTGTAACACCGCCCGGGTCCGCTGCGATGACCCTCATGAGCCCCGGCGACGACCCCGACCGCCGCCGGGGCTTCCCCCATGCTTGGCCCAGCACGCCCGTCTCGTGCACGGTGTGTCAGTCCTTGGTGCACGGTGTGTCAGTCCTTGGTGCACGGTGTGTCAGGCCCTGGTGTCTCACGACACGACCTGCAACTGGGAGACCTTCCACTGCGCGCCGCTGCGGATCAAGTCCATCCGCAGCCGGTAGCGCCGCTTCTGCTGCGCGGGGACCTGCTTGGTGGAGACCATGGCGGTGCTGGCGACGAGCACCGTCGCGGTGGTGGCGGCCGGGTCGAGGTCAGCCACTCCGCTCGCCTTGATGGCGGCGCCGTTCGCGGTCACCCTCTCGGACTTGATCCTGGCGAGGTAGTCGACGCGCCGTTGCTCCCATTCCTGCCGCGCGGGACCGGTGAGCAGCGCGAGCAGCCGGTCGTAGCCTCCGTCCGGATCGCGGTGGTCCAGCGACGTCAGCGCGATGGCGGTCTGCTCCGCGACGTGCACCGCGGTGTCGCGCAGGTCGCTGGTGGTGTTCCCGGCCACCGGCACCGCCGGGCCGTCTACCGTGGTCGAACACCCCTGCGCGGTGGCCAGGCAGATCAAGGCGGCGACCGCGAGGGCCAGGGTCTGCCGGACGCGGCTCATGACACCGTCATCTCGTCGATCTTCCACAGCTGGCCGACCCGGGCAGCTGTGACGAGGACGCTGACACCGTCCGGCTGCGGCCGCTCGCCCGCCTCCGTGGTGCTCCGATTGACGAACAGCAGCAGTTCTGCCCGGCCCGGCTGCAGAAGGTGCAGCGAGCTCGCCACCACCTGTGCGGTGGCCACCACCTGCTCGCGGGGGGCAACGTCATTGACGACCTTCAGTGAGGGGGCCGTCTGGGACCAGAACCGAGCGGTGCTGGCCGCTCTGATCCGCGTGTTGTGCTCGTCGAGATGCCGGTAGTCGTAGCTGAAGAACTGGGCGACGGCAGGCGATATCTGATTCAACACCGTGTGGCTGGCCTGGACGTAGATGAACGCGAGGTTGGCCGGACGGGGAGTGGGCGCGCCGTCGCTGCGATCGTTGCCGCAGCCGGCGACGAGTGTGGCGGTGGCGGCCAGCAGGGCTGCCACGGCCCGCGAGCGACCACTACCCACTCCCATCACCTGCTCCCGAATCGACGAGCGGACACCTTACTGCTTGACCCCTGACCGATGACCGGCGCTCAGGACAGCTCGGTATGGGCGCGCTGGAATGCGTTCAGGATCTCGTCGCTGAAGAGTACGAAGCGAACCTCACGTACGGATGTCCGCATCCCGGCCACGGTGCTCAGCGCGATGCGGGCGGCGTCGTCCAGCGGCCACCCGTAGATACCTGCCGACACCGCGGGGAAGGCCACGGTCTGGGCGGTGAGTTCGTCGGCCACCCGTAGCGACTGCCGGTAGCAGGAGGCGAGCAGTTCGGAGCGGTCCTCCGAGGAAGCGTACACCGGCCCGACCGTGTGGATCACCCATTGTGCAGGCAGATCGCCTGCGGTGGTGGCGATCGCCTGGCCGGTGGGCAGGCCGTCGGGGTAGCGACCGGTGCGCAGTTTCCGGCATTCGGCGAGGATCGCAGCCCCGCCACGGCGATGGATGGCGCCGTCGACGCCGCCACCACCGAGCAGGGAGCTGTTGGCCGCGTTCACGACCGCGTCCACCCGCTGTTCGGTGATGTCGCCCTGCACCAGGATGATCTGCGCCGCCAACCGTGCCTCCCTGACCGATTTCCCGAGCTCTCCGAAGCATGGTGCCGTTTCTGGTCTCGCTGTGCAGCCCGGCCGGCCACGGGCCTTGTGGCAGACTCATCGCGGCCCGCACCCGACGCGCGTCCAGGGAGCACGATGAGCGAGAGCGGAGTGTTCTGGGCTCGACGCGCGCGTCTCCTGGCGGGTTTGATAGCGGCAGGATCGCTGATCGCCGTGGCCGGTTGCGGAAACGGTGCACACGCCAACGGAACAGAGCCGGCGGCGGACCCGATTCCCCGGGTCGCAAAACCGCGCAACATCGATGCCGTCGCCGATCGACCCTGCGAGCTGTTGAGCCCGCAGCAGGCAGCAATGTTCGGGCTCGACCGTCCCGGGCACCAGATACGGGGCTTGCTCGGAAATGTCGACTGCGAATGGCGGAGCAGCCGGCTCGACGTGTGGGTCTATATCTCCGCGTATACCAACAAGGTGACGTTGGAAGAAGTGTACGCCAGGCGGGCGACCCTGCCGTACTTCGAGCTGACCCAGGTCGGGGGCTATCCGGCGATCGTGTCGAAGACGAAGACCAGGCTGCCGGCTTGCGATATCGACGTCAAACCCGCCGAGCATCAGAGCCTGACCGTGAGCTATGACTCGACCAAATTGAACAACAGACCTGAGCAGGGCTGCGCAGAGGATAAGCGGGTGGTCCAGACCGTCCTGACGAACCTGCTACCGCAGGCCTGAGGGGCCGCCGGTCAGGTGTGCGTGGTGTAACCGGGGTGTCGACATCCGGGACGGCAGGGCGCACGATCTGGAGCACAGTGAACCCAGTCGAGCACTTCACCGGACTGCTGGCCGGCCGAGGGCCAGGGCCGAACCTCGACGTGGGCGCCCTCGCCATCGCTGCGGGCACCGATCCGGACCTTGACGTCGATCGCTGGCTGCGTGAGCTCGACCGGCTCGCCGTCGGGGTCGACTCGCTCGAGACGCTGATCCGCAGGCTGTTCGTCGAGGAGGGTTTCGCCGGTAACGCGACCCGCTACTACGATCCGCGCAACTCGCTGCTGGACCAGGTGCTCGGCCGCCGGCTCGGCATCCCGATCACGCTGTCCGTGGTGTGCATCGAGGTCGGGCGGCGGGCCGGAGTGCCGCTGGAGGGCATCGGAATGCCCGGTCACTTCCTCGTCCGGCCACTGACCTCCGACCGCTATCTCAATGCCTTCGACGGCGGCACACTGCTCGACCTCGCCGGCTGCGAAACGTTGTTCCGCGCGTCCACCCGGGCCGGGCCGATGGTTCCGTTCGGGTCGCATCTGCTGACGACCACGCCCAGACGGACGATTCTCGCGCGCATTCTGCAGAACCTGCGGGCGATCTACCGCGGGCTCGGCCGCCCGGCCGACCTCGAATGGGTGTTGCGGATGCGCCTCGCCCTGCCCGGGGTGGGTACCGACGAGCTCGTCGAACTTGGTCGCGCGATCGGCCAGCAAGGCCGCTTCCTTGACGGCGCCCAGTTTCTCGAGTCACAGGTCGACCAGTGGCCGCAGCACGCGGAAATGTTCGACAACGCCGCCCGCGGCCTGCGCGCGCATCTCAACTGACCGTCCGTCGCGGGCGGACACGGCGTCGAGCCCGGATGTCTTGGTACGTTCGTTAGGGTGTACCTGCTGCCTGCCGGCGGCTATGAACACCCAGGATGAGGAGCGATGGCCGACCACGAGCCCATGACGCACGTCGGATGCGATGATCCGGCGTTGTCCGATGAGCTGCGAGACGCGCTCACGTTGTTGCGTGACCGTAGCGAGGACGACCAGTTCCGCACGTTGGTCGACGACGTGCTGGCCGGACGCAGCAGCCTGTTCGACGTGTCCAGCACAGCAGCGTTCGGTCAGGCGGTTTTCGCGCCGATGGCGCAGGAGTTCAGCGAGCGCTTCGGTCAGCTGTCCGAGGACGAGCGGCGCGGCGTCGCCGCCGAAGGCGAGTCAGAATCCGGCGATCTGTGTGCTGCGCTGCACCGTCGGACGCTCGAGGGCGAAGAAGGGGCGGTGGAGAGTGGCTGCGGTCCGTGCGGAGGCTGCGCCGGTATCTGCGCCGCGCTGGGCGGTAGCTCGTCCGCTTCCTGACCGGGCCCGGTCAGGCGTGGCGGATGGCACCGCTCGGTCGGTCACGATAGCCGGGATCGCAGCTTCCGAAGCAGCGGCAGCTCCTTGATCAGTTCTCCCACGATGTCACCCTCGTCGATGTCCTCTCCTGCCATCTGACGCCGGAGTACATTCACGCAGGCGGTGATGAAGACTTCACCCAGGACCTTCGTCGTGGTGGACGCGATGGTCGTGTTGATGGTTCCGCCGATGCCGGGGAAAATCCTGAAGAAGCTCGCTGTCGTACGCGCGACGGAAGCGACGCCGAGCACGGTGGCGAAAGCAGTCGCGATGGCTTTGGGATTGAGCTTGAATCCCATGATGCTGGTGATCTGGCCCAGCATGCCGATCTGTAGCGCACTCAGCGGAATGGCATCGATGAGCGGGATCGGGGTAGCCGCGACCAAGGCCGCTGTACCCATGCTGAAGTTCACGTGGCGCTTGGCCTCGGCGACCTTGAGCTCCAGGGACACTCGTTGATAGCTGGCGAGTGTCTGCCGTTCGGCGTCCGACAGCTGGTGGGAGATCGAGCTGACGAGGTTGGCGAGACCGAACGGGGGGAGCTGGACGCCTGCGACGCGGTCTTCCTCGGCCAGCGTCATGAAGCATCGGCGCTCGAGGACGGGAAGGCCGAGTGACGTGAGGTACTGGGCGAACGTGGCGGCACGGGGATCGTCGGAGGTGGGGCACTGCGTGAGCACGAGGGCTACCAGGACTTCTTTCGCCAGTGCTCTGATGACATCCGCCTCGACGGATTCGAAACGTTCGTCCCTGGCCCGGACGCAGTACAGACAGAAGTGAACTCGGGTGTCGTCGTCCCCGATCTGCCTCTTGATTTCGGTCAGGTATGTCTTGGCTATCAGATCCGGTTCGACACCGAGCTCGATCCCCGGGGTGTCGTACACTGAAATGGGGATATTGCGCCGCGTGTAGCGATGGACGCTCTTGGTGATCGATGGGCCGACACCGGTCTGGGCGATGGGCTCGTCGAATATCGCGTTGACCAGTGTGCTCTTTCCGACGCCGACCCGCCCGGCGAGCATGATGTTGAGTCGTGACTTGCCCCGTAGGGCCTGGGAGAGCCCTTCGCGAAAGAATGCCTCCAGGTTGAACTGGTCTTGACCCACGGGCTTGCCCCACAACGGGTCAATAGACGATTCGTTCATCCAGTCCCCTTAATGCTGTAGCCAGGGCGCAGGCCGGTGGACGCTACCGCTCGTGAAGGACAGTGACACACGAAGTGACTCATCGGAACCCCCGGGGCTCGTGGAGCGGGGCCCGCCGCGCAGGTGGTCACCGCCCGGGCAGCCGAATCGACCCGGGCCCCTGGTGCGCGTTGAGCTGCCGTTCTGGCTCGGCGAGCCCGGCGAGCAGTGCGCGGTAGCTCGTGGTGTGCGCCTTGTAGTCCTGCCAGAGCCACCGCGCGTCCGGCTGCCATGCGTCGAGGTCCGCGGCGCGGTGCCGGAGCTCGACGGCGAACCGCACCGTGCTGAGGGAGAGCATGAACCGACGCAGGTGCCCGGCAGCAACCTGCGCGGTGTCCCTGGCGCACCGGCGGGACAGCAGCATCCGCACCGGGCTCGCGGCGGGACCCGCCATGGCGAGCAGCTCGTCGATCTCGCCGTTGACCTCCTCGACCCGAGATCCCAGCACGGCGACGGTGTCCGTGGCGCGCCGCAGTGCGGACAGCGTCGCGAGCAGCTCGGTCTGGGCGCCGTCGCGGCGGTCCGGGTCGAGCTGGGCGGTGGTGGCGTTGGCGGACAGTGCGATGTGCTGAGCGCGGGCCCGCGCCCGCAGCGAGCCGGGGCGGGCCAGCAGGCGGCTGCCCCGATCGCGCAGGGCACGCGCCAGGATCAGCAGGTCCTGGACGTCGTGTGGGGTCGGTTGCGCGTCCCCGGATCGGTTCGTGCCGCTCATGGCCGCAGCTCCGGGCCGGATCCGCCGCGGCGGTGTGATATCGGGCTGCTGGTGGTGGGCAGCACAGGGCAAGGCGAGGCCATGGGGTCTCCATAACTGCGCGCGGAAGGGAATGGCGGCCGCTGCTGCGGTCCTCGTCTGGCTGCTGCACGGCCCTGCCGCTAGATACTCGCGACGATCACACTGCGTGTTACGGACTGCACCTGAGGGTTACCTCACACCGCGCATACCTGTCATGTCGGAGGCACTGCCCCCAGCGGGGTGAGCAGCGTCGCGGCGAGCAGTTCGATGCCCGCCTGCCAGGCCGTCAACGCGGTGGACCGGGCCTGAGCCAGCTCGGACGGGCCGGTCTGGGTGAGCATCAGGCGGGCGCCGTGCCCGGTGCCCTGCGTCAGCTCCCAGCGGACCCGCCCGACCGGGCGGCCGCCGTCCCGCCACTCGTACTCGAGCAGCCGCGGGGCGTGCACCTCGGTGATCGTCCCAGCCGGGACCTCCGCACACGTGCAGCCGTGCGGCGGCTGGGCACCGGCGGCGGGCGCTTGCGGACCGGGTGCGGTGAGCAGCCCCCATATCGTCTCGACGGGACGGGTCAGCTGGCGTTCGAACCGCACCCGCCAGCCGTCGTCGGTGACCTCGGCGGAGCCCTCGGCCAGCCCGAACTTGTCGATGTAGTGCTCGTGCAGCGCGTTCATGTCCTTGCTGAACTCGACCGGTCTGCCGTTCAGCACCATGTCGAGGGCGTCGATGCAGACCTCCCAGCCGGCGGCGAAGCTGGCCGCGCCGGCCCGGTCGCCGAAGGTGTGGGTGAAGATCAGCAGACTGCCCTCGGTGCTGGGCCGCAGCTCCCAGTGCAGGTGATCGTCACCCCAGGTGTAGGCGAAGACCCGGGGCGGATCGAGATCGGTGATCGTGCCGTCCATCGGCGGGGCCTCGCCGCCCGGGAACACGAAGTGGACGGTGCCGCCGGCCCGCAGGTCGATCTCCATGGCCGACGGGAACCACCGGCTGAGGTGGGCCGGCTCGGTGAGGGCGCGCCACACCTTGTCCACCGGGTGGGTCAGCGTGCGCTCGATGCGCAGGACACCGTGGCCGTCCACGGTACGCAGGGTCTCGGTCACTGCTGTTCCTCCTGGTCGGGACGATCGGGCGGGTCAGGCATGGAGTCGAAGTGGCGCTCCAGAGCGTAGAGCCGGCCGGCCGGGTGCTGCGGGATCAGCCTGCCAACGGAGGTGCAGCCGGTTCCTCCGGTGCGTGGTCGACCGCCGTCGGTTCCGCGCTCATGAGGTGGGCGACGACGACGGCGGCCAGCTCGGGCGAACCCAGGATGCTGTGGTGTCCGTACCCCGCCAGGCAGAGTCCGTCCCCGGCGCGCGGAGCGGGCACGACGAAGTCCGCGCCCGCATGGATCACGGCCCACCTCACCTGCCGGGTCGCCTCCAGTGGGGGCAGCTCGCGGAGCAGCACCGAATCGGGGCGTAGCTGCGCGGCGGCGGGTCCGGGCCCGAGCCAGGCCAGCGGGCTGCCCCGGTGCGGCGTGGCCACCGTGGTCACGCTCCGGGTCACTCGATCCAGGCCCAGCCGCTGGACGGCGTACCGCGCCACCAGCCCGCCGAGGCTGTGACCGACGAGGTGCACGGCGGGGTGGTGAGCTCGGGCCAGGATCGTCGCGACGTGGTCGGCCAGTTCGGCGGCGAGCTGGGGGACGCCGGTCGAGACGGAGTCGTAGCGCAGCGTGAAGACGTTGATGAATCCCTCCGTGTGCAGCCGTCGCACGAGCGGGGTCCAGGGCACGTCGGTGCCGAGGTAGCCGTGCAGGAGCAGCACCGGGGTGGCGATGGGCGTCATCTGCGCGACGCCGGTGAACGGAGCCCTGGTCACACCCAGGGCGTGATGGGTGAGTACCTCCGACAGCCTCGTGGCGGCGGTCATGAGGCTGATGAGCTCCCGCCCGACGGTGTTGAACACCAACGCCCTCACCACCTCTCTGTGGATCCAGACAGTGACGCGCATCGCGCTGACCCCGGTGCCCTGGAGTGGGCCGGGTGCTTACCTCTACTGAGACGCAGGAGCGGTGATTCGGACCACGCCGGGTCCGCCCTGTTGCGCAGATCACTCGGCAGGACCAGCCCCTGGCGCCCGTTGGCCGGTGTGTCTAGCCCGCCGCCCAGCCGGTGATGAGGGAATCGACCTCGTCCGCGCACAGGCTGGTGCGCCAGCCCCAGATCTGCCCGGCCAGGTTGAGTTTGCCGGTCAGCTTGTCGGTGAGAAGTTCGCGCCTTGCCTCGGTCGTGCCGTCGGCCACGATCTCCCTGGGGTATCTGACCGAGTCGACGATGGCGGACTTCACCCGCTCGTGCCGCAGGTAGGCAGTCAGATCCTGCGGCCAGGACCGGATAGCCGATGGTTCAGCCGCTGATTTCCAGTCACTCAGCAGGCGAGCGAGCTCGTGGTCGAGATATGTCATCTTGTGCACGTGAACGGCCAGGTCGTACACCGGATCCCCCCACAGAGCGAGCTCCCAGTCGAGGAATACGACGCCGCGCGGTGACATCAGCATGTTCTGCCGATGCACGTCGGCGTGGACGGCCCGAAACGGACGGGGCTTCATCGCCGGCCACGCCGCAACGACCGCGGCCAGCGGATCGTCCGGGATGCCGAAGGCGCGGAACAGGGCGCCGAACTCCCGCTGGTTCTCGTCGAACACCCGTTGCGTGACTTCGGACAGCATTCGCCCGAAATCCGAGGACCTCCCCTCTTCGGGCCAGCCGGACGGCAGCGGGGGCAGCTCGCCGGGCCGGATGGTGGCCAACCGGCAGAACAGGTTCACGACGTCGGGAATCACGTTCGGCGGTACTCGGGTGCCCCGCGGAGCGACTTCGTTCAACTGCCGGCCCGTGACGAACTCGTGAATCTGGAACGGCGGGTCGCAGGACACATGAAGCAGGCGGGGAACATGGTCGACGTGCCGCGAGACCACGCGCACGACGTCGCACTCGGCCCAGACGCGCAGGTCCATCTGGTCAGCCCGGCGGACCGGGATGCGGACGAGGACCGGGCCGCCGGGCGTGTCGACCCGCACATTGTCGTTGTAGTTGCCGGACATCCTGGTCTCGGCGCGTTGCGCCGCCTGGTAGAGCTCGGCCCAGGCCCGGTCCGAGCGGTAGCCGGCTCGACCCGACACCGCGCAGGCCCGCCCGAGCTCAACGCTGCTCATGATCGGCGAGTCTTTCACCGTCCATGTTCGCGACAAAGCCGGGTGCGCTGAGGGGACCGGCGTCCGGTGACGAGCCTGGACGTGAGCGTGGTGCTGGGGTGGTTGTGAGTGTGATCGTCTTCCTCGGCTCAGCGGATATCAAGTGAAGTTGCCTCCACCAGCTTGGTGAAACTGGTTGCTGGTGCGGGTTCTGTTGCCTATTCTCGCCTTTGATTGTCAAGCAGGTCACCGGGGGCGGCTTGATGGATTCGGGTGGAGCGGGTGTTGCTCGTCGTCCAGGCATACTGGATTCGGACGAGTCTTGGCATCTACCTGCCCAGGTGTACGTGCCTGCTCGGCTGGACCCGGCTTCAGGCGGGCCCGTCCTCGATGTCCGTGAGCTAACTGACGGGCGTCACGCCATGTCGGTATATTCCTCGATGGAGCGGTTGATCGCGTGCTGCGGCAGTAGCCAACCGTGGATCACGTTCAGCCCGGACCGGCTTCCTGCACTGCAGCGGGGCGGGACGTTCGATGTCGTCGTCGTGGATGCCGACGTACCGGTGGAACTGCGGGGATGTGCGACCGGCAGGGCCGATGATCAGCGAGTGTGGCACGACCCTGAGTCGGCAGACTGGGCATCGGTATTCGTGCCGTCTCAGCGGTTTTGTCCTGGCGATGTCGAAGCCAAGCTGGAACTGCAGCCAATGCCAGGTGATCAGCTCGCTCTGATGATCTATTCATCCCAGGATCTGCTCAGCTGGGGATGTGGGCCGCATCAGCCGTGGGTGTCGATCCCAGCTGGGCTGCTCGACGAGGTCCGGCAACAGGCGGGCGCACACACGATCGTGCTGGATACGCCGTTGCCCGTGAGGTTGCGACACTGCGAGGGAGAGAGTAGTTAATCATGAAAGATGGTGGGTTTCTGGTCGACTCCGAGGATGTGCGCGTGCTAGCCGGCCAATTGCATGACGGTGTGTCTGGATTGGATGAGGTGGCGAGGCAGGGGCCACCGGCGCCCAACGCCGGTGCATCCAGCGCCAAGGTCGCCGACATACTGGCCTCGATCATGCAATCGATCGCCGGCCTCATTGCCAGTGTCGAGAACACCGTGAGCAAGATCCATGCCAGTGATGGTAGTTACGGAGATGTCGACAACCGGGCTGAAACCGATCTTCGTCATGCTGGCGGTGGCTGACCCATGGCCGGTGAGCTGAACACAGCGCTCAAGTCAGATTCGGCGTCGTGCCGTGTCACTGCGGCCTGGCTGGGCAGAGTCTCACCGAGTATGCACCGTGCCGCTAATGTGATCCACCGGGTTCGTGCAGCCTCGGAGAGTTGCTGGCGGGGCACAGCCGCCGAAGCATTCCGGAACTCGCTGAGCGCGCTGGCCAGAGATGCCGATGGACTCGTCGATATCACCAGCCGAGTCCGATCAGCCCTGGAGGTTTTCGCCGACGAGATCGACACGGTGCGCGCAAGGCTGGGTCAGGCTCGGGAGGTCGCAATGGCTGCCCGGCTGATCGTGACCCCAACCGCGATCCTGCCACCCGGCCCCGGACCCGGTCTGACACCGACCCCGCCCATGGGCCCGATGACCCCGGATGCCCAAGCCCGATACGCCGATACCGCGCACATGTACGAGGCGGTGGTGGCCACGTATGCCGCGAAGGTCCATGCGTTCGACGAAGCCAGCGCGACTGTTGTCGATGCGCGCTTACGGGAAGCCGAGGCGCACCGCGCGCTCGACGTGGCCATGGACCGGGGCGGCACCGACCTGAGCGGCATCAAATTCATCGGTACTACCGTCGTCAGTGTTGCGCTGGGTGTCATCGCCGGCCTGCAGACTGCTGTCAGTGACCTGCTCAGGAAAGCTGACAAGCTCAGAAACCATGGCGAGCGGATGCAGGCGCTGGCCGACGAACCAGAGGCTTCGGCCGCGACACGTGCGGCGGCCATTTGGGCAGCCAACGCCGCAGCAACCGGTGAGGCCCGCACCCGCGCTGATGCGAGGCGGTTGCAGGGTCCGATCCGGGCCGTCCCAGCGGACGCAAGGCTCACCATTGCGCATAACCCCGGTGAGTACATCAGGGATGGCAAGGGCTGGGTGGGGCTCGGGAAAAGCGCGGCGCGAGGCGTCCCTTTCGTAGGAAGCGGGCTCATTGTGGCATCAGGGGTCGCTGATGTGGCCATGGGTAAACCCGTGGGCCAAGTGGCGGTCGAGACCGGGGCCAGCTTGGGTGGTGGTGCGGTCGGCAGCATGGCGGGGGCCACATTAGGTTCGGTCGTCTTTCCCGGCGTTGGAACTGTCGTCGGTGGAGTGCTAGGCGGCATCATCGGAAGTTTCACCGCCGTTGATGGCGTTGACCAGGCGATGGGAGACCAATGACCGTCCCGAACTGGACCACGCCGGCGTGCATGGGTGAGACGGAACCGTCATGAGTATGAATCCGAACCACGGGCCGTCCGAGTTCGAGCCCCTGCCGGGACGACCAGCACCCGCCCCGGCTTCGGCTCCTGCTCCCCCGGCGGGCCAAGGGTCGACGTTGGCCTGGTTCGAGTCCAGCCAGCGTAGCGCCATCACCGGAGCTGTCGGGATTCTTGTTATCATGATCGTGGGCTTGATCTTCGTGCAAGGATTCAGCGTTGTGTGGATGGGATATTGGCAGCCTTGGTTCGTCCTCTTCGGGGTAGCGGTGCTGTTCTATGTCTCCCGACGGCATACTGCAGTCTCAGCTGGGGCGGAGTGGTTGCAGCGGCATGGTGGCAAGTGGGTACGCACGCATGAGTTGACCAGGGTGACCGCACATCCGCGTATTGGTTCCATTCGCTTGTATCTCGTGGATCAGGGCGGTCGTAAGGTCCGGATCAGCAGTCACGACCTACAGGAAAACCGCCGAGTATGGGATCTCGTGTACGCGGGGATCGCGCACTCAGCCACTGCCGGTGGGGCGAGGACCAACGGTCTGCTGCACACGGCCTTCGATGTTCCACGGCCGAATTCCCGCCCGCACTCCTCACATTGATTCCAAGCCCCGCCTCGTTGGCAGAGACCCTGAAGGCGTGCCCTGCACGGGCCGCGCCGCCTGCGGGGGGTGAGCCTGGTTCAGCGGGTCGGTCGCTGGAGGTACCAGGTGATCAGGTGCAGCACGGTGCAGGTGCGGGAGCGCCGTCGCCACGTGCCGCGGTAGGAGCGGCAGTGGCGGCATCGGCCGTGGTTGTCGACGTGGTGGCGGTCGAGCAGGGCCAGGCTGAGGGCGGCGAGGCGGATGAAGTCGTCGTCGGCGTAGATGTTCTCGGCTCGTTCGCGGAGTTCTTCGAGCCGTTCGCGCAGTACCCGCCTGCGCAGGTCGTGCACGGTGGTCACGGCTCCGGGGTGAAGTCGATGACCATCGCGGTGTGTGCTCGGCGGCTCATCCGGGTGCCGAGGTCGGTGAGCCGGTCGGCGAAGGTCTGTTGTTCCTCGGTGGTGGCGGTGTCGTCGATGATGCGCATGGCCAGCGGTACGACGTCGGAGTTGAGTCGCGCGAGGTCGGCGAGCAGTTCTCGGTCGGTGCGGATCATGGGCGTGCCTGGTGTCGACCGGTCCGGTGGGAGCGCGGGTGGCGGTGGGCACCGGGGGAAGGGGCGGTGCCCACCGCCACCCGCGCGCGGACGGTCTGCGGTGTTCGGGGCTCGCGGCGCAGACCGGCCGGGTCGCAGGTGTGCTTGTGGTCGACGCAGCGGTCGGCTGCGCGGCTGGGCGGTGTACAACGCTGACCGAGTCGCGGGACCGTCATGTCGATCATCTGAGTCCGTGAACGTCCGTGGCAGATGACATTCGATGACATCGGCGGAGGGGCCGTGCCGCACGCGGTGACGATCACCGGTTCCCGGCGCGCGGGGCACCGCGAGCCGGCCGAGTACGGGCTGCTATTCGACGCCTATCTCCGGCCGTTCGCCGGTGCGGGCTCGCATTTCTATCTGGGTGGAGCGATGGGGATCGACTCGTTCGCGCTGGACTGGCTCGCCGAACACACCCCGGCTGTCCTGACCGTCGTTGTACCCTGCACATTGGCCGACCAACCCGAACAGGCCAGGCTGACCGTGCTGAGCGCCACTCGCCGGGCGCAGAGGGTGTCACTGGTCGAGCTCGGCGCGCCCCAACTGGGCACGGAGGCCTACCACGCCCGTAACCGCTGGATGGTGGACCGCAGCGATCTCGTCATCGGATTCCCCCGCGGCGACAATCCGTACAGCGGGACCTGGTACACCATCCACTATGGAGCAGAACAAGCCAGGCCCCGGTTGATCGTCCCGACGATGAACGATCGAGCTACCGCGTGCCAGCTGCTGCGTCGGCTCCGCGAGCAGCGCGGGTGGTCGTGGGCTGATCAGGCTCGTGTGCTGCGTGCCGTCGCCGAGTGGCTGGGGATGACGGCTGTGACGAGCACCCAGCCGACCAGCCTGCAGCGCAGTATCGCGCGCTGGGAGCCGGACCGTGGCGGGTGAGCAGCTGTCGAAGGGGGCCCGGTCGGCCGCTGACAGGGGGAGTTGGCAGCGGCCGACCGGTGACCGCCCATCGGGATGCCGGACCGGTTGCAGGGGAGGAATGAACCGGTATCGGCGGGCGGCCGATCAGGGGTGCTGAGTTGTGGTGTTGCACCCTTTTAGCTAGAAGGCGTGTGTTTCCCTTTCGTCCCGGGGTCGGAACACTGGTCGGTTGTGTGGTGTCGGCCGGTCGCCGGGAGCTGGGGGCGGTCTGGGGCGCTCTGAAACCGGCGACCGGCCGAGTTCTCATATGCTGTTCGGTGTCGGGTGTATCGGGAATTCCGGTGGTGGTGGGGGTGTTCCGAAGTGTTCGCAGAGCATGCACACGGTCAGGCTCGGGGGTGTCGAATGGACCGGTGTCGTGTCCGGTAGCGTGAGTCCGCACATCGTGACCACCATGGTTTCCGGAGCGCTGCCCTGATCGGCCAGGACGTGGGCGAGGGAGTCCGCCGAGCAGAACACCCAGCGGGTGCACGCCACGGTCAGTCGCCCCCCAACGTGGCGGAGAATTGGATTATGTTGAGTTCGGCGTACCGAGCCTGCCCCGTGTCGGTCAGACTCAACCACGACAAACAGTCTTCGGGTCTCGGGTCGGCCACCGCGACCAGGCCCCGTTCGATCAGGACGTTGAATGTGGCGCCGGTCAGCAGTCCGACCGGTTGCCCGCCGTCAAGGTAGCGGTCACGGTCTTTGCTCACTCTGCCGTTGTGGATGCGGTGCAGTGCTGACCAGGTGAAGTGGTCGTCTGAGTCCAGCTTCCATGGGATACCCAGGTCGGTGGTCTCGGTGAGTTCGGGAGATAGCACGTCGCCGGGGTACTGAGTAGTCCACAGTTCCCGGTACCGGGCTAATCCGGTGTCGCTGAGGGTGGCGCGTCGGCGGAAACCGTATGCGGGGTGAGCATGACCCAGGAACACGAGGCCGGTGTCGATGACCTCGGCGAGAGGGCCTTCGAGCCAGGGCAGCACCGGGTGTTCCTCGTGGTAGAAGCTCTCGCCGACCTTCGCTACGGTGCCCCCGTGCACGAGTCGCAGGACGGCCAGCGTGTCGATCTCGGCGTCGGTCAATGGTGTGCGCTTGAGGTAATCGCCTCTCATCACGCCACCCCGTAACGACGGTAGGAACGAGTCCGTACGGCACCGTTGGTGTGGTCCTCAGTCCAGAACATAACCATCTCCTGTCCACAATGGTGGGTAGGTCGTGCGGGTCATGATTCGGTCTCCCAGCTCAATACCTCACCGAGCACACACAGCGCACCACCCACGATCCGGCGCTCGACCATTCCCTCACCAGTGACGATCAAGGGTGATCTGCGCTGGCGCCACCCGATGCAATCCTGGCTGAATCCCTCGATGTACACGAAATCGACCCACTCATCGGTGATCCGGCGTCCCATCAGCGGACCATCCACACCCGGCGCGGTCCGCTGGAACACGAAACCAGCCACCTTCAACTCGTCCAGGAGTTGTTTTGCCCGCACGACAGCCGGACTGTCCGGCGTACTCATCGCCCGCTACCATCGGTCCCGGTGGTGTGCTGCCCGTCGCTCAACAGGGCATACCGCACCTTCCCGGTGTCCGTGATGCGTACTCGTCGATGCCCGCCGGAGCTGGGTCGACTCGAAGCCAGTAATCCCAGGCCGATCAACTCGTCACATATCTCCGTCAGATAGCCCGCGATCGGGCACCCGGCATCGAAATAGTCACCATCGCGCTTCACCAACGCGCCATTATCCGCGCGGTTCAGTGCGAGCCATTCCACCCTGGCCTCCACACTCACCGCGCCGCCCACTTCACACACGACCCGCAATACGCCTCTACCGGGGCAGTCAAACTCGCAGCCAGCAGCACCGTTCCACACACCGCCCGGTAGCGACCCCCACGACGCCCCGCATCCACCGCATCACTGGCCACCCAATGCACACCACCCGTCCGACCATCAACCAACGGAAAAACCTCATGTGTCTCGGTTACGGCGCCGATGGCTATACCGTCCCTTCGCTCATCTGATCAGCCGTGCTGCGCTACGAGCAAGCGGAGAACAGAAGACCTGTCACAGCTACCGCACTGCTCGGTTTACTGTGTCCGTGTCTCAGGTCTTGTCCCACCCGGAGCAGTTGTGATCGCTAGCGAGATATCCCAATGACTGTGGGAACTTTCGTCCCGGTTTGGTTGGGTTACGCTGAACCGGTAGCGTCCATCTGCCATCGGTGAAAGCCGCCTACAGGGTGAGGTTGCACAAAGCGTTAGGGGAAGTTCTATGGGTGAGCTACGCAGCCTGAAGCAGCAGCGCGGGCAGTTGGTTCGTTCGTTACGGACCGAGGGAAAGTCGTGGGTGGATGTGGCTGAGGTTCTACGGCAGCGTTTCAGGGTCAATGCACGGGTGGCGTTGCGCTATGCCCATGGCTGGAGTCAGCGCCAGGCCGCCGATGAGTGGAACAAGCGCTGGCCCGATGAGTTAAAAACATTTAAAGTGTTCTCTTATTGGGAGATGTGGCCGTCTCATACCGGCCATGCCCCATCCTTTGACAATCTCAGCAAGCTCGCGGAGTTGTATGAGTGCGCCGTCAGTGATTTGTTGGTGGACTTGCCTGATTTTCGACATCGTGATGCCACCGGTAATATAGGTAGTACACCAGCAATAGCACGCCATGTGCACAAGCCTCGTGATGAGCTTGTATTGCCGAACGATCCTGCGGCGCTGGCGAAGACAGTCGGTCTCCAGCTTCCTGACAAATTTGTTACACTGCTCATGCAGTGCCTCGGATCACTGACATCGTCTGACCGCGACGTGTTCACCGCACTGGGCGACCGCGACCGTGCCTTTGATCAGCTTGTGCAGTTTCTCAGTGGTTGGGCTCACAGTATGCATCGTCGTGAACTATTACGTACTCTCGGTTGGGCGGCTGCCGCCGCATCAATATTTCAGAATGTCGATCTAGAAGAACGAGAGCGCGTTGCCTCGGTGCTGGGCAAGCCGAGTCGGGTTGATGCGACGATGATTGGCCACGTTGAAGCGGTGCTGTGGCGCTGTCAACGGCAAGATGACGCGCTCGGTCCGCACGCCGCGCTCGATACTGTTCTTGCTCAGCGTAATCTGGCTCGGATGCTAGTGCGTGAATGTTCGACACCGCTCCGACCGCGGCTGCTCTCCGTGCTCAGCAACGCGTCGCGCCATGCTGGCTGGCTTTATTTCGATCTCAACGACTTCGAGAGAGCGCGGTATTATTACGAAGATGCCCGCGCCCTGGCTCATGAGGCACAGAACGTTGAGCTGGGCGCTTTTGTGCTATGCAATATGAGTCACTTGGCGACCTGGCAACGCAAGCCCCGTATCGGTATTGACCATGCCGTTGCGGCCGGTGAATGGGCAAAGCGCACTGATGATGTACTATTGCGAGCGTACGCCGCAGACGTGGCCGCACGAGCCTACGCTGCCGATGGTCAGCGAGAACCGTGTTTGGCTGTACTTGACACTGCCGGAGTGGCACTCACCATGACTGGCAACCAGCAGCCGGGCTACGTTTATTTTTATGACGAGGGGCAACACTCCGCAACATGCGGCCTGTGTCACCTTGAACTGCATGAGCCGCAACGCGCTGTTGCGTATGCTGAGCAGTCACTCAAGATGCTAGACTGGTCCTACGCCCGAAACGTCGCGTTTGCGACAGTAAATCTCGGCGCAGCCTATATGCGATTCAACGAGGTCGACGAGGCAGCACGGCTGCTCGGTGACGCTGGGGAAATCGCTGCTAGCAACAGCTCGGTCCGGTTGAACGGTCAATTGCAACAAGCTCGTGCCGATATGTGTCCCTGGGAGCATACCGCCGCTGTCCGTGTGCTTGATGATCGTTTAGCGTCTTATGGGTTGGTGTGAAGTGGTAGCAGATAGACATCGAAGAATAGTGACACGGCCCCGGCCGGAGCCCGTGTGGTACCCAGCCTTTGCCAGCCAAGATGGGCGTAGAATTGCTTGGTGTCGGTCGCGACCGGCTGCACCGTGAGGGTGGCGCGCTCTTCCTGCCTGTTACCGAGGAGTGTATCCAGTAGCGCCCTGCCGATTCCTCGCTTGCGATAATCCTCTCGTACAGCCAGGTCGATGACAGCGAACGTGCGCCTGTTCCACTCGGATGTCAGCGCCTCTGGCAGTGGCTCTGTCATACCCGACCACCACAACGTGTCCGGACCCAGCGCCATGCCATAGGCGAAACCCACGAGTTCGCCGGTTACCTCAGCGGCCACAAGGCCAAAGGTCGGATTTGTAATTAGCCGGGTTAGCGACTGCCGATGGTGATCTGATTCATCGTCTGTCCAACGGAAAGGTGGTTGTGAGAATATCGTATCGTATAGCTGACAGATTACGTCAACCAGATACGCGGCTGGCGGGCCGTCGTGGTGTGTGAGCGTCACACCGTCAGGATTTGACATGCGGCAGAGTATAGACCTATTCGCAAGTGGTGCGACCGGCAGTGTCGTCATATTTTGTTTGACGGCTTGGTGTTATAGGGTGAGTGCACTTGCTCGCTTCGGATTATTTCGGGTGAGCTCGCCCTGGGCGCGGACTCCGATCTCGACACCCTGCTGACCGCGCTGGCACACCTCGGGGTGTCCGCTGAGCGCATCGGCGAACTGCGCGACCTCGTGGTGCGCTCGATCGACGGCGACGATGGTCAGATCCTCGCGTTGCTGGCCGACCCGACACGTCGGCTGGTGATCGAGGCGCTCCGTGAGCCTCGTTGCCTCGACGCTGAGCTAATCGACCGACTCGCCGCTTCGGTGTCCTATGTAGACCGCCAGATCGGCAGCGTGCCGTTCGTGCGCCTGCAGTTGGTGCTCGCCCCGGTCGCCGAGGTGTGCCTGCGTCTCCCGGATACCGAGCCACTGCGGAAGCGACTCGGCACCCTCCGCTGCGACGCCTACCTGCTGTGCGGCCGCAAGTACTGGAACGCCTCTCGGTAGTCCCCACCCCGGGCGATCACCGCGCCGAAGACCGCCGAGAACGTGTGGCGCGGCACCCCGAGCCAGTCCGCCCACGTGCCGTACTCCCGGGTCTCATCAACGATCGTCTCCCCCACGTCGAAAAACACCGCCTCAATCCCCGGCACACCGCCTCCTGATAGTCGACCGAGCAGTCAGCACATCAGGCTACGAGGCTGGCGTTCCGGCTCGTAGTAGGTCCTGCTTACGTCGAGATGACACTGCCCTGCGCGAGCACCTCGGGTGGCATTGGGCGGTGCAGTTGCCAGGTGATCGCGATCGGCCGTTCGCCACGCTGCTCGACGAGCGTTGCCTCGCCCAGGCACAAATACGGCGCCGAGCCCAGGTCGTTTGTCCGGGATTCGCGTACGAACAGGACTACCCGGCTGTGGCCTGCCAGGTAACGGCGTCCGGCGGCGGAGCCGCGGGATGTGGTGTTCTGGGACTCCCAATGAAAGAGATCCGCCGCGATGGGGTAATCGCGGTAGCGGGTGGTGGGAGAGAAGTCGCGCTCCTCTTTGTGCAGCGTCACCAGCAGCGCGTCGACTCCGGTCTCGGGTGCCCAGGCCACGCCTGCCGCCCGGCCGTGGGGCTTGCGGTCCCAGTTCGCCCAGCCGATCCCGGCGAGGATCTCTTCCCGCCGATAGCTGGCGTGCGAGAGCAATGTGACACCCGGGATGGCGAGCGGATGCGGAACATGCCGGGCGCGGTCGGTAGTGAGCGCCAGCAGTTCCGCGATCTCTGCTCCGACGGCCGGGTGCGCACGGAGCTGGGTCAGGCCGTCGTCGTAGGACGTGAAGCCGCCGCGGTTGGGCCAGAGCGTGAAGAACAGCATCCGGGCGACGGCCTGCTCGCGCGGTGTGAGTTCGCCGTACACCGGCCCATCTGGTGCGACCAGCCGTGCATAGTTTGCCGCGCGATCCTGGTCGTCCACCTGAGACAGCGCGACCACCCGGCGAAGCAGCGCATCCTCGTCAGGGCCTGCGGGCAGCGTGGGCAGTCCGGCCTCGCGGCGCAGTCCGGTCCAGCTCCGTCCCCGCCGCCCATACACGTCGGGCAACTCCCGGCCGGACTCGGTCAGGAACTCCGCGAGCGACAGGTCGCCGTGCGAGCGGACGTCGGCAACCAACTCCCGTCGGGAACGGGTCAGCGCACCCTGCACGTTGTCGAGCACGATCTCGCGGGCCACCTGGTCCAGCACCAGTTGCGAGCCCGAGGGCAGAAACGGGAACCCGTGTTCGATCTCGTGGCGCAACCGGCTGCGCGATGTCCCGGTCAACGCTCGGTAGCGCAGGTCGAACCGGTACTCGCGGCGGTGCTGCCCGATGAAGTCCAGCACGGTGAGCACGGCCTTGCCCTGGGTTCGCCGTAACCCGCGTCCGAGCTGCTGGAGGAAGACGGTCGCGCTCGAAGTCGGCCGCAACAGCAACAGGGTGTCCACGTCGGGCAGGTCGACGCCC
Source organism: Pseudonocardiaceae bacterium (assembly GCA_050699955.1). Taxonomy (GTDB): domain Bacteria; phylum Actinomycetota; class Actinomycetes; order Mycobacteriales; family Pseudonocardiaceae. The sequence continues at coordinate 26,977 of JBOHGD010000011.1, forward strand.
TCATTGAGTAGGTCGACGGTGAACAGACACCGGATGTCACCCTTGCGCAGCGCGGCGGCGGCGTCCGCCCGCTCGCCCAGCGGGGTCTGCCCGGAGAGCGCCCGCGACGGGATGCCGGCCTCGGTGAATACCCGTGCCATGTACTCGGCATGGGCGACCGAGACGCAGAAACCGAGCGCCCGCATCCGGCTCGTGTCGGTCACCTGGCGAGCCAGCGCCTTGAGCACGATCGCCGCCCGGGCGTCGTTGCCCGTGTAGAGCCCGGAGAGTCCAACCACGTCGTACGCCCCGCGGTGCCACTCCACCGCCGTCAGGTCGGTGTTGTCAGCAATGCCGAAGTAGTGGAACGGGCAGAGCAGGTCTTGGTCGAGCGCCTCGCTCAGGGGCAGCTCGAACGCGGTGCGACCGCCGAAGAAGCTCCGCACGTCGACGCCGTCGGCGCGCTCCGGCGTGGCGGTGAGCCCGAGCAGCTCGTCGGGGTGTAGCTGGCCCAGGAGCCGGCGGTAGGTCGCGGCCTCGGCGTGGTGGAACTCGTCGATCACGACGATGTCGAACTGCGGCAACTGCTCCCCTATAGACAGCATGGCGGACAGCGACTGGACGGAGGCGAAGACGTGCCGCCAGTGCTGGGGCCGCTGTCCGCCGACGTAAAGTTCGCCGAACGTGCCGTCGGTGAGCACCTCGCGGTAGGTGCGCAACGCCTGGTCGAGGATCTCCTTGCGGTGTGCGACGAACAGCAACGACTCGCGACGGCCCTGGTGGCGCAGCCGCTGATAATCGAGCGCGGCGACCACTGTCTTACCGGTGCCCGTGGCAGCGACGACGAGGTTGCGGTGCCGGTCGTGCACGGTGCGCTCGGCGTCGAGTGCCTCCAGGATTCGTTCTTGATGCGGGCGAGGGCGCACTTCCAGGCCGGACAGCGTGATGGCGTTGCCGGTGCCGCCCTCGGTGTTGAGTGCGCGGTCCAGCAGTTCCGCGTCACGATCCGGGTCGTAGTGTCGGAAGTCGGGGTTGTTCCAGTAGGTGTCGAAGGTTGCTTCGAACTTGCGCACCAGCGTTGGGGTGGCGATCGCGGAGATCCGGACGTTCCATTCCAGACCGTCCAGCAGCGCGGACTTAGACAGGTTCGAGCTGCCGACGTATCCGGTGTCGAAACCGCTGTTGCGGCGAAACAGCCACGCCTTCGCGTGCAGCCGGGTGGACTGCGCGTCGTAGCGGATCCGTACCTCGGCACCGAACCGTCGCACCAGCTCGTCGAGCGCCCGGCGCTCGGTAGCGCCCCGGTAGGTCGTGGTGATCACCCGCAGCGGGATGCCGCGGCTGCGCAGTGCATCGAGTTCGTCGGCGAGCACCCGGATGCCGTGCCATCGGATGAAGGCACACAGCAGGTCGACCCGGTCGGCGCTGGTCAGTTCGGCGCGCAGCTCCGCGCCCAGCGAGGGTTCGCCCCGGGTGTTGGTGAGTAGCGCGACGTCGGACAGCGGCGTCGCTGGCCGCACCCGGTAGACGCCTGGCGCCTCGGCGGTGGCCAGCGCGAGCAGCTGCTCCAGTGCCACCACGGCGTCGTCCTGATCCGCCACCCTGGCCAACAGACTGTTGATCTTCTCCAGCCGCTGGTCGTGCGGTTCGTCGGTCAGGGCGCGGCGTACCGCGTCCGCGACGTGTCGGGCGAGCACTTCCGGTGCGTCGGCCTCGGTGACTTCCCCGAACTGCGGTGTGACGTCGGGGACGGCGCGTAGCGCACGGTCCAGCGCACGGGTGTGCAATGACTCGTACGCGCCTACCGACAGCCTCTCCTCCACCGACGCAGCGTGACACGGACGGGCGCTCGCGTCGCCCCTGGCCCCGCAGCACCAGGCGCGTCAGTGATTCCGCAGCACCGGTTCACCTCGGCACCCGACGGAACAAGCCGACGCGACGGTTGGTGGTGAGAGGTCAGCCATAGTCGAACGTGCCCCGCGGCTTGCACCACGAACACGCGGGGTCCGGGCTGGACGCGGGCGAGCCGCAGCGTGGGCACGCTCGGTCTTGTGGGTCAACGGGGCGCCGGTGGGCCGGGTCCCGCATGATCCGCCGGCCGATCGCGCCAGCTTCGTCAGCATCCATAACACTACCTTCTCCACGACGGCCTGAGGTCTCTTGGTTTGTGAACGCAGTTACGTCCACGACGTGGCAGAGAGGCAATCATGGGCGATCTTGCGGGCAAGACTAACGGTGAGCGGGTCAAGCACTTTCGGAACCGCGCTGGGATGAGTCGGCCGGTTCTGGGTGGGCTGGTGGGGCGCAGCGTGGAACGGGTGAAGGCCGTCGAGACCGGCCGGCTGCAGGCGCCGCGGCTACCGATGTTACCTGCTGGCGGACTTCTACGTCGCCTACCAACCGGCGCCCGAGCTGGTGTGGCTGGTGGCCGACCGGGCGCTCGCCGAAGCGCAGGAAGCCGTCGCGGTCGCGTTGGATGGCGCGCACCTCGTTCAGCACCGCGGTGATGAATGCGCACGCCGTCATCTTGGACGTGGAATTGCGACGTCCCGGGGATGCGGTGCGCACCGCGAACAGATTCGACGCGAATGGGATTCCGTCGCTCGCCCGGCGCAGCGGGCATCTCATCGAGGTCGCCCGCGCGCATCATCAACGCCAGGAGCACGCCGGGACGTACGCCATGCTGAACGCGGCTGAGCGCACCGCACCGGAGACCGTCCGCTTCAACGGCTACGGCTCGGGACATGTTGCTTGCACGACTGTCCGGCACCGCCCACTGACGCGGAATGGCTCTGGCGCACCTGCGAGCTCTGCTGGAAAGAGGCCTGCAAGATCGTCGACGTCTGAACGGGCCCGGAGGTCGGCCGCTACTTGCTCGGCGGACTCACGGCTTGCGCGCGACGGCGCCGAAGGCCGCGTCCATCGGCACGTCCTTGCCGACCTCGGTGGGGTTCGGCCGCCACTGTGTGATCGACACCAGGCCGGGGTCCACTATCTCCAGTCCCTCGAAGCACCGGCCGATCTGCTCGATGCTGCGCGGGATGTAGGGCACGCCTCCGGTCGCCGCGTAGTTCTCGCAGAGTTCGACGTAGGCCTTGTCGGTGTCGGTGCCGTCATACAGCGTGAGGTAGCTGCCGGCTGGGACGGCGTCCATCACGCGAGTGACGATCGAGCACATCTCGTCGAACTCGGCGACGTGGCCGAGCACGCCCATGAACATGACCCCGATGGGCTGGGTGAAGTTCAGCACGTTGCGGGCATCGACGATGATCAGGTCCGGATCGTGGAAGTCGGCGTCGACATAGGTTGTCACCCCCTCCGGAGTGGTGTTGACCAGCAAGGCGCGGGCGTGGGCCAGCACCAGCGGGTCGTTGTCGACGTAGACGATCCGGGACTCGGGCGCGATCTGTTGGGCGACCTCATGGGTGTTCTGCATGGTGGGCAAGCCGGTGCCGATGTCGAGGAACTGACGGATCCCGGCCGCACCGGCCAGGTAACGCACGGTGCGGATTAGGAACTGCCGGGACTGTTTGGCCATGGTGACGATGTCCGGGTACACCCCGACACCGGCGTCACCGGCGGCACGGTCCACCTCGTAGTTGTCCTTGCCGCCCATCCAGTAGTTCCAGATCCGCGCCGAATGCGGCACATCCACATCAATCTTAGAGGCCGGCTTGTCGGGCTGTTCGTCGGTCATATTCAGCCTCCTACGCTGAAGGCGGGTTCGGTGGAACCGGTGCGTGGAGAGTTCCCTCTGCCGGGTCTCGGTTCTTCGCCTCGCCGTCCGGGTTCCGGGTTATGATGTGCCGCACCCAGCGCTCGTTGAATCCAGCGAGAAATCCCATGCCACCCCAGAAGAACCACGTACGCGCGCCGCTGTCCTCGGCCGCTGGGACGTTGATCGCCGTGAAGATGTCACCTCTGACGAGAAAGATCAATGCCGCGGCGAAGATGCAGCCCAGCGTGACCCGGATAACCGCTGCTCGGGCGAGCGATAAGTTATCGATGTCGCCGATTGAGTCGGTCTTCCTGAGGAGAACGCTCAGTGCGGCGCCCGCCGCCCCGCCGCCGATGGTCACGATCGTTTGGTACAGAGCGAGGGAGACATCCCTGGGTGGCGAGCCGTCGTACATCATGCCGAGCAGGACGTCCGCCGATATGGCGATCAGGGTCAGCAAGACGAGCGAGTAGACCATCGCTTTCGCGAGGCCACGAGCGTAGTACCGCAAGGCTCTCGTCTCGGACTGCTCGGCAATGCACTGCTCGGTGCGCCGTACGCGGTCGGAAAGAACGGCGGACGCATCCCTGTCGGCGTCCGAGGCCGGGCCGGCTCCTGGGCTCCGATTCATCGACAGACCCAGGATTATCGCGGTTGCCACGAGGTCGTCCTCGATATTTCGGCGGCAGGACTCCGCCACGGCAGGCAGCAGGAGGTACTGCGACCTGATGTACAGCTCGCGCAGCCGGGCCGCCTCGACCGGCGAATGGACAGCGACAACCTGGTGAGCGTCCTTGACGGCGTCGTCGCGCCCTACGCCTCCCGCGGCGAGGGACACCAGTGCCTGCTGCCGCGGATCGCGGATGCGCAGCAACCACCGCGTCCAGGGTGCGGGGCCGATTCCAGCAGCGGTGCCGTCGCCTGCGGTCGGCGCCGCGGCAGTCGTCATGACGAGACCTCGGCCTCGAACGCCGTCGATGCTGCTTTGTTCGCCATCTCTTGACACCCCCGCCGATGTTGCCTTTACCGGGGTATCGACTATCGGCCGGATGACGTTTCCTCGGCCGGTCAGGTCTGGTCAGAAGCGGCCGGTCAGGTCGTCGGGCCGCGCTTCTCGAAACGCACCCTTCTCGATCCGAGGTCGACGTCGGTGACCTCGAATCCGGCGGTCAGCCAGGCCTTGGCCTGCCGGGAGCTGGCCGAGTTGCCCCACCAGGCCTTGGTCGAGGCCGATTTCGGCAGCCCACCGGTGACCAGGGCCTCGATTTTCGAGAAGCTGAGCTCGACGCGATCGGTTCCGCGGGTTGCCAGGTAGTCGAACAAGGGGCGGTATTTCCCCGTGACCGGGATATCCGTCTTCTTCACCGGCGGCGGCGCGCCGGCCGAGACGGGCGGGTCGGCCGCGGCGGTGTCGTCAACCGCGGGCACCGGGCGTAGCACCGGTCCGACGGCTTGTCTGGGGATGTCGATGACCGGCGCGACATCGTCCACCGGGTTGTCCACCACGCTGCCGTCGATGTAGTCGGCGAAGCCGGCCGGTGGAGGCCCGAACGCGCTCCTGCAGGCGCTGATCACCATGCGCCCGAACGCGTGGTTACCCACCGCTCCGATCGCCGCGCCGATCCCGAACGGCATGATCTTGCCGACCACCCGGAGCCCTTGCCTGCGCGGGTACTGGGTGGTGAACCAGCGGCAGAGCGCCTTGTTGATCGCGCTGATCGAGGACATCGGGATCAGGTCGGTCAGCAGCTTGCCCCAGTGCTCGCTCGCGCGCCCGGCCACCTTGTCGACCAGCATGGTCCCGCCGTCGCCGAGCACGACGGTGAGCACCAACGCCCGGCGGCTGTCCACCTCGTCCACCCGGACGGCGTGCACCTCGGCGACAGCCAGGGTGAACAGCGCGGTGGTCTCCAGGAACATCGCCGTCTCCCCGGCGCTGAGCGCGAGGGCCAGGCCGGTCCCGGCACCCGGCACGGCCGCCGCGCCGCCCACGGCCGCCCCGGCGCCGGTGACCGCGGCCAGGTACTGCTTCTCCAGGGTGACGACGATGTCGGCCGGGGTCGCGTCCGGTCGGGCTCGGCGCAGCCGCTGGACGTAGCCGGCGACCGCCGAGTGCTGAATGCCGATGGCCTTCTCAACGCCGCTGTGCACCACCGCAGGCAGGTCGCCCGCGACTACACGTCCGTCACCCATATCCAGATCTCCCATCGTCACGATCTGCCCGCGGCGCCCCCACCTCCTGTCGAGGCCAGCATCCCAGCTTGCGCTCCGTGACAAGGTTGAGCCACCGCAGTGCGATACCCGCGTCCGGCGCACACGATGCCGTGCAGCCGGGGCGCTGTCGGCGCCTGGGCGATACCTCGTTACCCTCAATCGCCCCGTCCTTGTCGGGAGGATTGATGGAGTCATGCCGAGCAGCCGTGCCGCACCCCACTCCGGTGTCGGGCCCGCCACGGTTCCGGCTGATGCTGGTCCGTCCGAAGCGCCGCTGCCTGGCACTGCCCTGGACGCCACGAGGGGCGAGATCCGGGCGCTGACCGGACTCCGGCTCTTCGCGGCACTGAGCGTGGTGGCTTACCACTTCCAGTTCACTCAGGGTGACACGTACGCCCGGATCCTGGAGCCGTTTCAGCCGCTGATCCAATCGGGTGCGCTCGGGGTCGACCTCTTCTTCGTGCTCTCGGGCTTCGTCATCGCCCACGTCTATGCCCGCGCCCTGGGGCCGGGTCTGCGAGTGCGTGCGGTGGGGTCGTTCCTGTGGGCCAGGATCAGCCGGATCTGGCCGGCCTACGCGCTGGTCACCGTCGGGTTCGGGGCCTGGCTGCTGGTGCGCGCACACTTCGACAAGGACGGCATCATCACCTCGCAGGTGCTGCAGCCCAGCCTCGGAGTGCGGAGCTGGGTGGCCCAGCTGCTGATGGTGCAGATGTGGGACCGGCCGGTCGTGCACGGCGCGTCGTTCAGTGGTCCGTCATGGTCGATCAGCGCGGAGTGGCTGGCCTACCTCGCCTTCCCGGTGCTGATCCTGATCGCCTGGCGGCTCCGGAAAGCCCCCCCGGTGGTCCTGGCCGCATTCGCACTGATACCGCTGCTCCCGCAGCTCTGGATCGCCGCGCAACCCGCCGATCCACCGTTCATGTGGGCGATGCGAATCGTGGGCGGGTTCACCAGTGGCGTGTTCGTCTGGCTGGCCGTCCGGCGGATCCCCCGCAGCCCCCGCGTGTCGCATATCGCCGCCGCGGTCGCGGTCGCGGCGTTGGTCGAGATCGCCGTCGTGCTCGCCTGGTCCTCGGCGGTCGGCGTCGGTCTGGACCGCAACGGGGTACGGGGCCTGGCCGTCTTCGCATTCCCGATCCTCATCGGCGCGCTCGCCTTGAGTGACCGGGGCCCGGCCCGGGCGCTGTCCCACCCGTGGATGGTGCACGGTGGCCGGATCTCGTTCAGCCTCTACCTGGTCCACATCCCGATCTTCGAGTTCTACTGGCTCGCGATGGCCGACATCCCGGCGCTGGCCCCGGGTTCCGCCGTGGCCGCGTTCATCACCCCGCACGTGCTGCTCCTGCCACTGGTGGTCGCGCACCTGGTCTGGCGCTATGTCGAGGAGCCCGCACGTCTGTGGATGCGAGCCCGGGACCCCTTCCGGCGCCCCGCCCCGGCCCGCGAAGCCGAAGCCGAACCCACCCCGCGAGCCGAGTCGACACCCAGGCACCAGCGCACCCACCCTGACCGAGATCGGGTCCTGAGCCCTGCCACCGTTCCCGTGCTCGCCAACGGCGCTGCCCAGCACCGGAGGTATCAAGGTGACAGCTAATGCCGTCGCCCTCCGTTCGGTGGCTGAGCCCCGCGGGAGGCCAGCCAGGCCACGATGCCGTCGGTGATGGCGGCCGCATAGCGCGACCGGCCCTCCGGGCTGGAAATCAGCGCGGCCTCCGCCGGATTGCGCATGTTGGCGCACTCGACCAGCACTGCCGGGACGCGGGCCAGGTTCAGCCCGGCGAGGTCCGAACGAGCGTCGAGCCCCCCGGAGCCGATGTAGCCGGCGGCGGGGAAGCCGCCCGCGCGCATCGCCCTGACCAGCGCTTCGGCCAGTCCGGTCGAGGGCTGACCCTGGCTGGGGGCCAAGGACGGGTCGGCGTAAGCGACGTGAAAACCGTGCCCGGACGGTGCCGCCCCGTCGGCGTGGATGGAGACCATCGCGTCGGCGCCCGCCCGGTTCGCGATCGCGGCGCGGTCGTTCACACACGGCCCGACGCCGCTGTTGTCAGGCCGGGTCAGCACCACCCGCACCCCTCGCGCGGTCAGCGCATCGCGAATCCGGAGCGTGACATCCCAGTTGAAGGCCGCCTCGGAGTAGCCGGCGTCGGTGGAGGTCCCGGTGGTGTTGCACGGCTTGGTGCCGCCCCGGCCGGTGGGGACCGGTTTGTCGATCATCTCCGGGTGCGAGGTGTTGGCACCGTTGTGCCCGGGGTCGAGCACCACTGTGGCCACCACTGGTGCGGCCGGTCGGCTCGCCCCGCTGGACGGCGACTCGAGTGGGGCGGGGTTGGACGATGCGCCGGGACGGGTCGTGGCTGGTGCCTCAGCCGGCGACCGGACCGATGGCGAGAAGGCGGGAGTGGCCGGCGGCTCGACTGTCCCGCACGCGGCGAGCGGTACCAGGCACGGGACGAACACCCGCAGCAGGAGACCACGCAGTATCGGGCGGCGCAGCACATCTCGTCGGCCCGGCAACGTCCCCGCGATCATCGGGCCTGCTGCCCGCATAGTTGTGATTAAGGCGTTATCGCACCGAGATGGCGACCTCAGAGATCGCGACTCGGTCGAATGGCTGCGAGCCACCGGTGGCCTCTCCGCTCACACTGTTGAGAATAGTTATCGTCACATGACTGGTGGACACGTTGGGCAGGGCAAGTGTCTGGAGGGAGCGATGGGATGCGCTGGTGTCGAAGTTCTGGGTGACGGCGCTGCCATCATCGAACATGTAGCGGACAGCGGAGATACGCCGGTTCTGAGCGTACCGGTCGGTGCCGTCATAAGGATCAGTCTTGGCGTAGCCAGGAACCATGCCGACGCTCGTGAGAGTCACGGTGCTCGGGAAGCTGATCTCCAGTCGCTGGCCGATGCCGTTTCCGCCGCAGCGCCATGCGGTGTCGGGCAAACCGTCGATGGCGTTTTCCGGTTCGTAGCCGACGATTGTTCCACCGGCGTCCTGACTGGAGGGAAGCACGCATGAAGCTGATACTGACGCGCCCCACAGCGGCGCCGAGCCGCTTCGCGACGGGTCATTCCGGGCAGGGGAGGACGTCGCGGAATGAGGCTGGTTGGGTAGTGGGCCCGGGGGTTCGGGAGGCCCGCCGGCGTGGGTCAGCGCAGCCCAGGCCGCGACCCCGCCGCCGCCGAGCAGCAGCACCAGTGTGGTCACGGCGGCCACGAGTCGCCCCCGAGGGTGGGAGCGGGTGGGCCAGGCGGTGCCCGTAGCGGCGGACGGTGCTGTGCTCATCTGCTTGCCGCAGCCGGTGCAGAAGGGGGTGCCGGACTCCTGGGGGGTGCCGCAGGTGGTGCAGTAGGTCATCGCCGGTGACCTGGTCAGCTCGCTGCGAAGAGGGTGTGTATGAGGGTGACTATCCGGTCGGTGACCTGAGCGATACCGGCCACGTGCGGCAGACTGCCGAGCAGTTTCTGCACCAGCGTCCATCGGATACGGACCAGGTCGCCGTCTGGCTCATCCTTGTTGAGCTCCTCCTCGAACTTGGGGAGTTCGGACCGCACCTGCGGGTACGCGGGCTCGCTGCCACCGGCCGCCTCGACCTGGGCTCGCAGCAACGCCACAGCCTCCCGCAGGTCATCGAGGGACGCAGAGCCGCCTGCACTGTCCGGGGTGAGCGTGATGTTCTCCACGATGTTGGAATCGCCGATGGCACTGCCGATGACCGAACCGCCGATGACGACGTCCCGGCCTCGGCGCGGACCCTTCCTGTTCATTTCGCTCCCTTCGGTCCACCGGATGGGGCAGTGTTCGGCCGCCGCGTGTTTCGTACCTTGTTGTTGCTGCCCATGGCCGAGTTGATGACGTCTCCCTGGACGTTGTAGTTGTTGACGACCGGGTCCGCCATCTGTGTGAACTCCACGACTGAGTATCCTTGTTCTTCGAGGAACCGGCCCACCGCCCGGAACAGCGTACGATCAATGATATTGACGTATCGCTCGGCATCGGCGTCCTGGAAGTAGGTCTGGACATCGGTGTCGGCCGCGAGCTCACGCAGGCTCTGTGCGGCACCATAGCGGGCGGGTACCAGCTCATCACCGCGCTGAGCCAGCACGGTATGCCTGCGAAATGTCGACCGAAGCCGCTGGACCACGCTCTTCGGCAGTATCACCAACTCGGTGAGACTGCGCCCGAACGTCTTCCACGGTGAATCGGCGATATGGTCGATGGACCGGTATCGTTCGTTCACCGGGAGCAGGACGAAGTAGGTCCACTCAAGGTACAGCAGGCGCTGATCTGTGCCGATGTGCAGGTAGCACGAGATAGTCAGGTCACGATCCCAGGACTCGACGCGGAAACAGTTGTAGTAGCGCGCCCACTCCAACGGATCCTCCGCGAGTGCTCGGGCGGCGCCGAGGGGTAGATGGGCCAGCGGCGGGCGGGAGAGGTCGGGCAGAACCGGTGGCTGCATCTGAGCGAAGCGGTTGAACAGCAACCGGTCAGCCGGCATCAGCACCTGCTCGCGCTGCCGAAGCTGTTCGAGCCGCCGCCCCGGGCCGAGGGAGGACGAGGACCGCAGGGCGGCGACACTTTCGGCCACGTAGCGGTGCAGGTCGTTGACGTTGATCGGGACCGGGTCCGCGTCGTTCTCGTCGTCGGATGGTTCCAACGGCAATGCGATGACCTGATGACGGACCTGCTCGCCGGCCCCGATGAAGGGGTTGTAACCGCGATACACGATCACGTCGGCCTGGCCCGCGGCCTGCGAACTCTCGTCGGAACGGGCGACTCGCTGCAACTCGCCGCGGAAGGAGTTGTGCCCGAGGGAGCGGACCAGGCGCTCCCATTCAGAGGGCGCCCTGCCGGCGTCCGGATTGAAGAGGCTCCGCCGGAAGCTGCTGGTCCTGAGCTTGGTGACGGTGGACTCGTCGACAATGAGCACGGCCAGCATCACGCCACTGATGAGCAGGGTCAGCACGATGCTGGTGTACGACTCCGAAATGGTGGGTTTCCCCAGCTCACCAGCGATAGCGGACGGCAGCAGGAGCGTGAGAAAGAAGAGCGGCACAAAGAGGATCGCCCACACGGCGACGACCACCAGAGCCAAGATACGCCGGCTGCGTCCGGCACCGGTGGGGAGCAGTTGTGCTGCGCCGGCGGCCACGCGCCGATTGAGACCGGCAGCGGTACTCAGCAGTGCCGCCACGTCGGTGACCGCGCGCCGTTTGTAGGCGGCAACGGCAGCCAGCAGTACTGACGCGACCGCGACCGTGACCGCCCAGAAGATCACGGCGGTCAGGTTGACCAGGGCGAGTATCAGCAGCAGTGCCAGCACAAGGGCGTCCCGGATACGGCGTCTGGTCTGCGCGGCGACCGCTTCCCGAAGCACGGCTGCGGAGTCGACACCCGGTGATGGCGGAATCGCGCGCACCGGCTCGACGAGGAACTCCGCGATCGCTTCATCACAGAACTTCTCGTCGAAGTGGACGGCGGCACACAGATAACGAGTTGTCTCATCGGAGACCGGACCCCTCGGTGCCTCGCCGACCGGCCCTTGGCGCATACCGCGCTGCCCCTCGTCCGCCGCCGGATGTCGCAGAGCAGGTGGCATTCCCAGCACAGACCCGCACTGCTCGCAAAAACGGTCACCAGGTCGCGCGTGGTGTGCGCAGTTGTGGCACCTGAGACCATCACCCGTGTTTGTCCCCGCCGTCATGAGCTCCCCTTCAGCGACTGAGCGCCAGTCTCACCGTCGCAGTGCAGGCGCGTATCGAGTAGCCGCGATGTCACCCGAAAGTATGCACTCGGTGACTAATCGGCCGGGAGCGCGGGTTGTTACCGCAGTTCTCCCGGCACAGTGGGGGAACTCACGGTCTCCGAGTTCCACGCGCCGAGCAGCGCCGCCGGAACCACCGCGATCCCGTCGACTCGTCGATAGGCGTGCCGTCCAGTGGTGATCACGACAGAATCCAGTAGCTGATCTCCGAGCCGCTCGCGCAACCAGCGCAGGTGCTTGACATCGGCCTCGCCCACCGACGGGCTGAGCTTGACCTCCATCGCCACCACCCGGCCGTCGTCCCGCTCCACGATGAGGTCGACCTCATGGTCGCCGTTGCGGGTGCGCAGATGGTGCACGGTGGCTTCCGCCGCCCGACCGACGTGACCCGGCGGTAGGATCATGCCCATGCCGGATCCTGGTGACGACTTCGAGACCCGGATGGCAGTCCTCGAGCGTGAGGTCGCGCGGCTTCGTGAGCAGGCCGTTCACACCAGCTCTGAGGCCGCCGCCGCCCGTGCAGATGCCGCCGCCGCCCGTGTGTTGGCAGCCGGTGCTGACCGGGACGTCTCGGAGGTGCGCGCGGAGCTGCGGGCCCACACCCAGGCTCTCAACGCCTTGCGGGAGAACCAGCTGGAGCAGGCCCGGGAGATGCGCGAGGGGTTCGCCGAGATGGGTTCCGAGATGCGTGGGGGTTTCGCCACACAGGCCAATGGTATGGCTCAGATCACCGCACTGCTGACGAAGATCGCAGGCTCCGGGGAGTCTCAGTCACAGTAAGCGATACGATGGCTGCTGGAGAATCACGATTCTGATTTCCAGGTGAGTACGTCATTGAGCACGTTGAGCGCAGAGCCCTCCGTTCGACGCTCTACCAGTCCATCCCCGGGAACGATCAGCGAGGACGTTCGCTTGCGCCACGCGGAACAATCGCGGCTGAATCCCTTGAGGTAGATGGTGTCCACGCAGTCACCGCCGGCGCGTTTTCCCAGCACCGGCCCGTCCGCACCCGGGGCGATCCGCCGGAACTGGAAACCGTGCAGCTTGAGCTGATCGAGCAGTCGTTTCGCGATCACCAGGTCCGGGCTGTCCGTGCTCATCCGGCACCGCCTCCCCTGCTGAGCCACGGAATGCGAGCACCGTAGGATCTGACTGACCTTCGCGGTAAAGCTGCACCTTCGCCTCCCCGTCGGGCCTGTTCGACGCAGTCCCGGCAGTGACGTGCAGGCGCGGTGGTGAGGGTCATGCGGCGCCCCTTGACGTGCGAATCCGATTCATCGGATACCTCCCCGGATGGTCCGGCGAGGTCCGCTGCCCCGCCGATAACGAGGCAACCGCGTGACCCGGGGTCATGCAAGTAATTGCCCCTAGGGCACGCAAGAGCATTGTTCGGCGACAAAGTGTTTGCCGTTCTTCGCCATGTGGGTTTATGGTCCGGCGCGGGAGGTCACCGTGCGCGATCGCGAGCCAACAATCCGCAGCCGCGAACTCGGCGACGGATTGCGCCGGGCGATGAAACAGGCCGGGCTGAACGGCAAGGAGGCCGCGCAGCTGCTCGGCTGGTCGCCGAGCTGGGTGTCGCGGCTGCTGTCCGGCAAGCGCGGCGCCACCGAGCTGGACGTCGCGGCGTTCCTCGGAGTGTGCCGGGTCAAGGGCCCGGACCGGGAGCGGCTGATCGCGCTGTGCCAGGAGCAGCACACCCCCGGCTGGTTCCAGCAGCACGGCTCCCGGCTGCCCCAACAGCTCGTCACCCTGATCGACCACGAGAACAAGGCGGTCACGATCAGCGACTTCGAAGTGACGGTGGTGCCCGGACTGCTGCAGACCGGCGAGTACGCCCGCGCGGTGATCAGCCGGGTCGTCAACGTGCCGCCCGACGAGGTGGACGATCGGGTGGCGGCGCGGCTGGCCCGACAGAGCCTGTTCAGCCGGGACCTCCCGCCCCGGTTCACCTTCTACCTGCACGAGTCCGTGCTGCGCACCCCGGTGGGCGGGCGCGCGGTGATGCGTGACCAGCTCCATCACCTGGTGCGGATGTCTGCCCGCCCCCACCTCACCCTGCGGGTGGTGCCGTTCTCGGTCGGCGCGCACGCCGCCATGACCGGGGCCTTCCGGCTGATGGAGTTCGCCGAGTTCAAGCCGGTGGCCTACCTGGAGAGCGAGACCTCCACCTTGTTCCTGGAGAAACCGGAGGAGATCGCCGCCTACCGGAACATCCTGGACGCGCTGGCCCAGAGCACGCTGGGGGAGGGACAATCGAGGGAAATGATTGCCACCCTGGCAACCGAGTTCTACGGGAATCGAGAGGACCATGACGACCGCGCCTGAGCCGGACAGCATCGTCTGGCACACCAGCAGCTACAGCGTCGGCAACGGCAACTGCGTCGAGGTGGGCTGGCGCACCAGCAGCTACAGCGTCGGCAACGGCGACTGCGTCGAGGTGGCGACCACGCCGGACGCCGTGCTGGTGCGCGACTCCAAGGACCGCGACGGCCCGGCGCTCACCGTCCCCGCTACCACCTGGCGGGCGTTCCTGCGCACCCTCACCCGCTGACCGGGCGGCGAGCCGGAGTGGGAGGCTCTGCGGGATGCGGATGAGTTTCACCGTCGAAGACGAGGACGCCTTCCACGCTCGCCGGGACGAGCTCGTGGCTGATCTCGCGGCCTGGCTCGCCGCGTCGAACGTCACCGAGGCGGACTCCGGTGACGCCGAGGTGGCGCTGGACTGGAAATGGGGCTATCAGGACGGTGAGCTCGGCCGGTGGACCGTCGCCGACCTCGACGAGTTCCTGCTCGAATGGTGCCCCCGCAAGCTGTCCATCCCGCCCGAGGAATGCGCAGGCTTCCCCCACTCGATCCTGACCTTCCTGACCTTCCTGACCGACCGCGGACTACTCGCCCCCGGCAGCGCCACGCTGTCGCAGCTACAACGCTGCTGCGAGCGCAACACCTCGCGGTTCGTCACGAAAATGGCCGATCCGGCGAACTACGGGCTGGCCAAGGGGCTCTTCGCCCGTGCGGGCGGCCTGCAACCCGGTGTGGACCTCGACGACGAGGACACCGTCACCGCCCTGATGGAACGGATGCAGCGGCTGCCCCCCGAGGCACTCGGGGACCTCGGCATCAGTGGCATCGGCACTCTCCCCACCATGGCCGATGAGACGCTGCCGACCCTGACCGTCGGCCCGGTCGAACCGCCGGACCCGGCGCAGCGAGCGGAGTCCGCCGCGGCGGCCCCGGCGCTGGCCCAGTTAAACCGGCTGTGGGAGTTCTGCGCCGCGCCGGGACGCCCGCTGACGCAGAAGGGCAACCTGCGGCTGGCCGACGTCCGGCACCTGGTGGACGTCCTGCAGACCGGCGACCAGCTCGACGTCGAGATCGGCGACTACCGGCGCAGCCTGCGCTCGATCGAGGACCTGCCGGTACTGAGCCGGCTGGTGGAGCTGGCGATCGACGCTCGCGTGCTGCGGCGGTACCGGGGCCGGCTCGTGGCGGTGGCGCGGTGGCGCGAGCTGTCCCCGGTGCAGGCCATCGACCGGCTGGTCGACGCGGCCGTCGAGGCGGGCCTCTGCGGCCCGCAGTCGCGCTACCTGTCCCGGCTGGACGTTGTGCAGGACTTCGTCGACGAGGGCGCCGGGCGGGTGCTGGCCGAGTTGCTCGACTGGCGGGCGGCCGGAAAGCCGCTGCCCGTCGAGGAGCTCTGCGAGCTGATGATCCAGGCAGTGAGCAGGGCGTTCGGCGGTCTGGAGGACACCGACCTCGGCGTCGTGCACCGCTGGGTGCGTGATCAGCTGGACTGGCTGGTGGTGCTCGGCATCCTCACTGTGCGCGATCTGCGTCAGGTCCCCGACGACTGGGGCACCACGCAGGCGCAAGGCGGTATCGCCGAGCTCACCCCGGCCGGGGTGCCGGTCGCGGTCCGGCTCGCCGGGGAACTCGGCATCATCGTGCTCACCCGGCCCGACCCGGCCACCGCGACGGCCCGCGATCTCGTCGACCTGCTCCCGCGCCTCGAGCCGGCGGTGTGGTTCGCCGACACCAGCGCCTGGGTGGCGCATCGTGGTGTCGAGC
Source organism: Pseudonocardiaceae bacterium (assembly GCA_050699955.1). GTDB lineage: Bacteria > Actinomycetota > Actinomycetes > Mycobacteriales > Pseudonocardiaceae. The sequence continues at coordinate 42,727 of JBOHGD010000011.1, forward strand.
AGGCGGCCCAGGAGATCGCCGGTGCGCTCAACGACGACGCGACGCAGCCGCCGGTGGCCCTCGCCGTGCTCACCCAACTCGACACACTGCTCGGAGCACACGCCGTCCCCGCCGCCGAGACACTGCTCGGCGGGCCGCACGACGGCTTCGCGGTGCACTGGCTGGTGGGCGCCGGTGCGCTGGATCCCGCCACGGTGGAGCCGGACCGGCTGCTGCGCGCCGGGATCGACGTGCTGGCCGTCACGTACGACGTCGGTGGGCCTGACGATCTGATCGACGCGCTGGCCACCGGGAACGTCGACCGCGATGCTCAGCTGGAGGTGATCGAACGGCTCTGGCGCGCCGACCATCCCCGCGTCGCGGACCTGCTCGAAGCGATCGGCGAGCATCATCCCGACAAGCACGTGGCGAAGCCGGCCCGCAAATCGCTGCTGCGACACCGCAGCTGGATGGCCAGTCGCCGGTGACCACGTAGCCGACCGACGACTGTCATGTCACCGGGCAGCGACGGCGCAGTGTGCTGGTGGTGTCGCACGGCATGTACAACGACCAGCCGGGTATCCCGACAGTGCTGACGATGCCGGTCCTGATCGGCACGGGTGATGATCGGGGCACGTGGTGTGTGCCGATCGGTGGGGATGAGGTCGCGGTGGTGGATCACATTGGCCGGACGGCGAAAGCGGTTTTCGAGCGCCGGGTGCGGGTGGTCGACAGCCAGGTGGTGATGGATGTGAACAACGCCCTCTTCAAGATCCTGTCCACGAGCTGAGATGGGTTTTGGCACAGCGGGTTTGGCGTAGTGGTGCGTCAAGCCCTGTTCTGCGTGGGGTCAGCCGCCCGACACCACGTAGCTGGCGGATCGGCCCGCGTGCTCCCCGGCTGACGTGCGGGGGGTGTGGATGCTGACCATGTCGAGTCCTCTCCTGCTCGGGCCGGGTATCCCGCCCGGACCAGTACTCCGGCAACTCCCCGACGTCGAGTAGAGACCGCGGCCCGCCGGAACAGGACGTGAGATGGGCCATTCCCGAGACACCCACCCCGTCGGGCCGGGACGATCGTCTCCGGGACTTCCGTACCGCGCCGCTGTTCAGACCGCCAGGTCGTGAGGCCGGGCCGGAGGAGGGAGGACGCGGCGGTGAGCGAACAGGCGTCCGAGGCGTTGCGTCTGGTTCAGGTGGCGCCTACGCAGGCGATCCGGCTCGCCCGTGCGGCGGTCCGCGTGGCACGCGCCGACGATGATCCGGCCGCCGAGGCCGTCGCGGCCCGCGCACTGGGTCTGGCCTGGACCTACGTCGGCGACCTCGATGAGGCGATCGCCCATCTGCGCACTTCCGTGGCACAGGGCAGGCGGGCCCGGGTCGCCGCTGTGGTGACGGAGGCACGGATGTCACTGGCGTTCGTGCTCGGCCGACGCGGTCACTTCCGTCGAGCGCTGCGGGAGGTCGAAGCCGCTCTCGCCGAGGCCGACGGGGTGGCGCGGGCCCGGGTGCTCGTGCAGCGCGCGGCGATTCATCATCTGCTGGGGCGCCTCGACGAGGCACTGGCCGGCTACCGGCGGGCGTTACCCGTACTCCGCCAGGCCGGGGATCTGGAATGGGTCCAGCGTGCCCTGGCCAACCGCGCTGTCGTGCACACCTTTCGCCACGCCTACCCGGCGGCGGAGGCGGATCTGCAGGAAGCCGGCCGGCTGTGTGCCGAGTCGGGGCTGGTTCTGTCGGCCGGTTTCGTGCAGGAGAACCTCGCCTTCGTGCAGGCCCGGAGGGGCGACGTACCGGCCGCGCTGCGCCACCTCGACGCGGCCGAGCGGCACTACCGCGCCCTGGGCGCGCAGACCGGTTCGCTGCTCATCGACCGCAGTGAGCTGCTGTTGTCCGTGGGCCTGTCCTTCGAGGCCCGGATCGCCGCCGAGCAGGCGGTCGACGAGCTCGCCCGGGATCACCGCCGGGTCGCGCTGCCCGAGGCGCACCTGCTGCTGGCCCGAGTGGCAGCTCTGGACGGTGACTCGCAGCGTGCCCTGGACCAGGCAGGCCGGGCGGTGCGCGCCTTCGATCGCCAGGGTCGCTGCGCCTGGGCGGCGCTGGCGCGCCTGCAGGTGCTGACGGCCCGACTCGCCGGCGGCTCGCGCCCGGTGCGCCCGGCGCAGGCCGCGACGGTAGCCGCCGCGATGGACGCCGCGGGCTGGTCCGCCCCCGCGGTCGAGGCGTGGCTGCTCGCCGGGCGCCTGGCCCTCGACCGGGGCGACCTCGCGTCAGCCCGCGCCCACCTGCGCACCGCGAGCAGGCGCAGGTGCCGTGGTCCGGTGACGATGCGCGCTCAGGCCTGGTACGGCGAGGCGCTGCTGCGCCGGTCCGCCGGGGACCGCCGGGGCGCCATCTCGGCGGTCACCGCCGGGCTGCGCCTCCTCGACGAGCACCAGGCCTCCCTCGGGGCCACCGACCTGCGCGCCTCGCTGGCCGGCCGGCGCACCGAGCTGACCGGTCTCGCGCTGCGGATCGCGCTGCAGGACGGCCGAGCCGATCAGGTGCTGCGCTGGGCCGAGCGGGGCCGCGCGCAGCGCCTGCTCCGCCCGCTGCGCCCCCCGGCGGACCCGGTCCTGGCCCGCTGTCTCGCCGAGTTGCGAGCCACCATCGCCGACATCGAGGAGGCCCACCGGGCAGGCGGCCGGGCCGGGAAGCTGCTGCACCGGCAAGCCGCGCTGGAGCGGGTGATCCGGGACCACTGCCGTCAGCGACCGGGCGAGCCCGAATGCCGACCGGCGCAACCGCCCCGACCCGATGTCCTCAGCCAGGCCCTCGGTGACGCCGTGCTCGTCGAGTTCATCCAGGTCGACGACGCGCTGCGAGCCGTCACGCTGGTCGATGGCCGTCTCCGGCTGCACCGGCTCGGTTCGGCCGCCCAGGCGGGCCGGCTCGCGGACACGCTGTCCCTGGCCCTGCACCGGCTCGCGTCGGGGCGGCCGGCCCCGGCCGGAGCAGCGGGCTGGTCCCCGGTGTCACGGGCCGCCGCCGAACTCGACGGCGTGTTGTTGCGCCCGCTGGCCGGCCGGATCGGTGATCGGGCCCTCGTGCTGGTGCCGACGGGTGCCCTGCAGTCGGTGCCGTGGTCGACGCTGCCGTCCTGTACCGGGCAGCCGGTCACCTTGGCGCCGTCCGCGGCGCTGTGGCACGCCGCGCAGCGTCCCGCCGACGCTGCCGGACCCGTCCTCGTCGCGGCCGGCCCGGATCTGCCCGGCGCGCAGGCGGAGGTCGAGGCGGTCGCGCGGGTGTACGGCGATACGCCGACCGGCCCGTCCGGTGCTGTGACGACGCTGTCCGGTGCGGCGGCCACGGTGCAGGCGGTCGGGGCGGCACTGGGCGGGACCAGCGTCGCCCACCTCGCCGCGCACGGTCAGATCCGCGGGGACAACCCGTTGTTCAGCTCACTGCGCCTGGCCGACGGTCCGCTGACGGTCTACGACCTCGAACGGCTCGACGGGGTGCCGCACACGGTCGTCCTGGCGGCCTGCGACGCGGGTCGCTCCGTCATCAGAGCCGGCGACGAGCCGCTCGGCCTCAGCGCAGCATTCCTCGGCATGGGGACCCGCCAGCTGGTGGCGCCGGTGGTCCCGGTCCCGGACGGGGCGACGGTCGAGCTCATGACGGCGTTCCACCAGCTACTGGCCCGTGGGTGCGGCGCTGCCGAAGCGCTCACCCGGGCGCAGCGACAGTGCGCGGCGGGCCCGCTGGCGACCAGGGCGGCGGCGGCCGGCTTCGTGTGCACGGGCGGGGGGCTGGCCATTCCCTCCGCTACAACCGCACCCAGTCGGTGACCAGCCTCGTGGTGGCCGTCCGGCAGAGCAGCCGCACCGGTCCGGACGCCGGCCCGGTGAGGCTGAAACAGCCCATGTCGTCGGTCGTCGTCCGATCGGCCGTGCCACTGGCGGTCATCAGGGAGATGTCGGCCCGTCTGGGCGGCACGACCCGGCCGGTCAGAACCTCCCCCGTTGCGTCGACCTCCACCGAAAGGGTGTCGCCCTCGAAGATCAGAGTGCGCCCATCGGGACCGACCGCGCCGCGGATCAGGGGCCTGTCCTGGATCGACGAGTCGTAGACCAGTGTGGCGAGCGCGAGCTCGTCGTCGACGGTGCGCCAGGTGAACGCGGTCACGGCCTGGGTGAGATCGCGGTCGGTGATCGGTCCGGCACTTCGCAACGCCGCGCTCAGCTCCACGAGGAGCAGATCGTCATCGTCGGGCAGTCTTGTCATGGTGGTCCCTCCGTACTCGTCTCGAGCATTGCGGATATGGCGTCGCATTCCCGCAACCTCCGCAGCGCCCGGGCCCGGGTGGGACCGATGCTCCCCCTCGGGATGCCGAGCCGGCGGGCGATCTCCTCATAGGGCAGCGGCGGGTCGGCCGCAAGTAGGATCAGCATGTTCCGCTGGTGATCCGGGAGCTCCGCGAGCGCCTGGAGCAGCGCATGGTGACGCTCGGCCCGCAACAGATCCTCGTCCAGCCCCCGGTCGACCTGCGGTAGCGCGCACGAATCGACCGAAGGCCCCACCGGCACCGTCCGCTGGGCCGCCCTCAGCAGCTGGAGGCACTCGTTGCGGGTCGTCGTCTTGATCCATCCCGGCAGCGCCCGTGGTTCCCGGATGTCCTTCAGGTGTTCGACCAGCCGCAGCCACAGGGTTTGGCTGACGTCGTCGGCGTTCTCGCCCGACAACCCGTAGGACCGGATCACCGCCCTGACCAGTGGCAGGTACCGCTCGACCAGCCTGCACCACGCGTCCTCGTCACCCCCAGCGGCCGCCTGGACGAGGTCGGTGACGTGCTCATCCACGCTCGTTGCTCCTCCCCGGGGAGGTAACGATCCGCTGGGGTAGCGCGGTGGCGCTGACCCGGCTGGGACCCTCTGCCCCACAGTGCAGAGAGTGGCGGGAAGCACAGGAATACCTGACGGTGAGCGGTGGCTACTGCTGGTGGCCACGTCCCGGGTGCGGCCCGGGCCGGTCGGCGACGTCCTCGGCGCGGTCGGTGCAGCGGGTCATGGGGACCTCCTCGTCGCGTCCGTCACTGACGGCTGGAAATGGACCGTTTGTGATACGGACTCCTCAGCAGATCCACAGATACCTCCGCACTCCTGGCGCTGCTCGTATCGTGGCGGTATGGGTGCCTTTGCCGAGATGTTCCCTGGCCGCAAACCGGAGCAGGATGCCCGGGAGGAGGAGTCGAGCGGAGATCCCCCTTTCCGGTTCCCCGATGGCCCGCTCGATCTCGCCTCCGGCGTGGTGCACATCGAGCGGCGTCGCGATGCCCGCCCGGCAGACCCGGCAGAGAACGGCTGATCACTCGGGCAGGCTCGCGTCCTGGGACACCACGAAGTGCTCCCCGTTGCGGGGCATCCCGGACCCGCGCCGTCCGTCGACCTCGACGTTCTCGAACTCCATCGGCAGGCCCGCCGCGACTGTCACCCAGGGGTGATCCATCAGCTGTAGGTGCAGATGCGGCTCGGTGGAGTTGCCGGAGTTGCCGCAGCCGGCGACGTGCTGCCCGGCCCGGACCACGTCACCGGCCGCGACCCGCGCGGAATGGCGGCGCAGGTGTGCCATCGCCGCGTACACCCCGCCGCCGAGGTCGAGCACGATGTGGTTGCCGAGGATCCGCCCCGGGCCGAGCAGCTCCCGCACCGATGCCTCGACGAGCAGGTACCCGATCCCCACCCAGGAGTTGCGAGCGCGGTGGTCACGGGCCCGGTCGCGGACCCGCACCACCACCCCGTCGGCGGGGGCCAGCACCGGCTGCCCGAACGCGGGAAAGTCCGAAGCAGGCCCGAAACCCCACCCCGAGCCGAAGGCCGGGCGCGGGTGCTCCAGCGGGTCGTGCACCAGGTCCACCGCGTAGGTCTGGCCGTAGGCGTGCACGCCGTGGCTGGGCACCCGGTTCGCCGGGCTGTTCAGCGCCGCCCACCGCCCCCGCACCGGCAGCCGCAACCGCACGGGCGTCGCGCGCACCCTGCCGAGCCGGAAATAGCAGGCCAGCCCGACGAAGAACACGACGCCACCGACGGTCCCCACGGTGCCGAGGTCCCCGAAGGACCCGACGACGATCAGTAGCGCCCCGAACAGGGTGAGCGGTACCCGCGCGCGGGCGATCAGCACGTTCATGATGCTCCCTCCGGTCGAACCTCTCATGACAGTCCCGCCGTGATCACGACCAGTAACGCGACGACCCGCCCGGCAGGCACCTCGTACTGGCCGCGACCGGTCGAGCGCAGCCAACCGACGGCAACCAGATGCCGCAGGTGGTGGTAGAGCTGCCCGCTGGTGCCCAGGCCCGCCGTCTCGGCCAGCTCCGCGGCGGTCGTCATCCCGCCCAGCACCGCCTTCAGCAGCGCCAGCCGCACCGGATGCCCGAGCGCCCCCAGGTGGTCGGCGGCCACTGCCCAGTCGCTGTCCAGCAGCTGCCCGATCTCCGACCCCTGCTGCCAGTCGTAGTGGCGCGGGCCTGGCAACGTCACCGAGCCGGTGAACAGCACTGCCCCCGGCTCGCCGACCCGGACCTTGAGCGCTTCGAGCGCCCACAGCGGGCCGGTTCCCGGCGCCCGGGCAGGTGGCGGGCCGGACTCCAGTGCCGCGACCCGTTCCTCGAGGCGGTCCAAGCGATCGGCGAGATCCACGGCTACGATACTACGTTATTACGTACTTCCATGGTCCCCGCATCATGGAACGCCTGGCTCAGATCCCTCTTCTGGGCGTGTCTCCCGCTACCCTGAGTACGTGGCTGAGCCGCTGGCAGCACGACAGTTCGTGCCCTTCGGCCCGTCCCATGCCGTCGTCCTCGTGGTGCTCGCCGTAGGGGTGGCCACAGTGGTCGTGCTGGGGCGCCGGTACCGCGGCACCTCTGCCGAACTGCGGACCAGCCGGGTGTTCGCGCTGGTGTTCGCCGCGCTGCTGGTGCCGCTGGAGGTCTACGGGATGTTGCCCGGGCACTGGCTGATCGGCAGCTCACTGCCGCTGCAACTGTGCGACCTGGCGGCGATGGCTTCGGTATGGGCACTGTGGTCGCACTCGCCGACGGCGTTCGCGCTGACCTACTACTGGGGCCTGACGCTCACCTCGCAGGCCTTCATCACCCCCAACCTGAACGGCCCTGACTTCCCCTCCATCGAGTTCATCATGTTCTTCACCCTGCACTCCCTGGTGGTGTGGGCGGCCATCTACCTGACCTGGGGGGTCGGCTTGCGGCCGAACTGGCTCAGTTACCGGGTGGCCGTGCTCACCACGATCGTCTGGGGCGTGGCGATGTTCGCTGTCAACCGCGCGGCCGGGACGGACTACGGCTTCCTCAACACCAAGCCACAGGCCGGGTCGCTGCTGGACGTGCTGGGCCCGTGGCCCTGGTACCTGCTCTCCGAGCTGATCATGGGGGCGGCCGTCTGGGCCGTGATCACCTGGCCCTGGGTGCGCAGGCACACCCTGCGGCCCACCCCGGCCACGGCGTGAGGGGGTGGCGTCGCCGTGCGGACCGGCCCCGAGCCTCTCCGAGTGCGGTACTCGCCGTGCGAATCGTCCCGAACGTCTCTACGGTCGGGAGGCATGCTTGCCATTACCGACACAGCCGCACAAGCCATCAACTCCCTGATCTCCGGGAGCCAGCTGCCCGAAGGAGCTGGGCTGCGCATCGCGTCCCTGCCCGAGACCGAGTCCGAGGGGCTCGAGCTTTCGGTCGCCCCGGCACCGGATGAGCAGGACACCGTACTCAAGGGCGGCGGTGCCACCGTGTTCCTCGAGCCCATCGCCGCGCAGGCACTGGATGACAAGGTCCTGGACGTGCAGCGGGTCGAGGGGGTCGAGGAGGAGCAGTACCGCTTCGCCATCACGCCTCGGACCGACCTGGCGCCCTGAGGGCTTGCGGCGTGGGCCGTCGCATGGCTGCTGGTGCAGGGGTCGGCGATCCGGCGGATCAGCCGGTGAAGACGCCGATGCCGTTGGGCACCATCCGCGCGGAGGCGGACGGATTACTGACGACGGTCACCTGCTTATGGAGCGCATTGTCGTAGACCAAGGTCGAGGAGCCACCGCCGTCGAGGTTCACCCCGTCGTCCCCACCGAGCTCGTGCAGTACGGCGGAGAACTCCGCCAAGGTGGCTCCCTTGGTCTCGGTGGAGTTCGCCGCCTGGGTGACTCCGCCGAGCGCCGACGGCCGCGCGCCCACGGTCACCAGGTACATCCACCGCCCGTCCGCACTGACCGCGGCGCCACTGCGCGCGGCACGGTTGTGGTCGTCGAGTCGTTCGGTGGGAGCGCCGTCGCGCAGGATCGGGCTGCCGCCGACGGCGAACTGGGGGGCCACCCCACTCTGCGCCACCAGCCGGTCGGTCACCTGCACGGCGTCCCCGACCTGCAGCGATCGCAGTGCGGTTGACCCGAGGTCGCGGCCGAGCAACACCACCTCGCCTACCCCGAGCTGGCCCGCGCCCGCGTGGTGGGACACCGCGGTGACCACACCGTTGCGGACCGTCACCTCCGTGACGTCCGGTGCGCACCCGGCCTTGGCATCGGTGTCCGAGCCGCAGACCGAGCCTGCCCGGCTCGCCGCCCCCCACGCGGAGGTGAACAGACCGACACCGTTGACCGGGATCGCGTACTGGTTCAAGGCCACCACCTGCACCGTGCCGTGCTTGCTGGTGGCCTTGGCATCCAGGGTCAGCCGGTCGATCGCGGCCCGGCGGTCGGCGCCGACCCGGAACACGTAGCTCATCTCGGCGCCGGGAACCGCGGGCGCCGCCCTGCGGCCCTGCGGCACCGCCGCCTTCAGCGCGACGCCGTCTGCTACCTCAGGCCCGGCGGGCGCGCTGGTCCGGCCGATGTCGAAGAAGTCCCCGTTGATGCCCGCGACGGCGCCCCCATCCCTGACCATTCGGGTCACCGTGCTGCGTGCGGCCACCGCTCCCGGGGTGAGCAGGCCGGTGCGCACCCCGGCAGCGGCCAGGTCGACCTCGACGACGTCGCCGGTCAACCGGCCCGTCGCGACCGTGGTGCTGAACGTGCGGTGGGTCACACCGGGTGCCACCCGTTCGCCCGGTGCCAGGGTCGTGAGCACCTGCGGCCGTGCCCCCGGCACCACCGACGGCTGGCTCCACGCGGGCGCCGCCACCAGCCCGCCGAGTAGCGCGGTCAGCACCGCCACCTGGACGGCGCGGGTCAGCCTCCCCATCCCCAACTCCTCCTTCGACGCGATCACGTATCGGTGTCATCGTCGAATGAGGCAGCGGTATTGAGGGTGCGCCCCCGGTCAGGGGGGTGGGTTCGCGACTCACGGCGACACCGCAGCTGCGGACGGTGCTGGCCTCAGTATCCTGAGGGGCCCATACCTGTCCGAACAGTAGTGAGGTGGCGAGCGGTGAGCCGAGTGGCGAGCTGGGTTCCGGAGAGCGTGGACATCTCGCGGCCCAGTGCCGCCCGGATGTACGACTATCTGCTGGGTGGGGGACACAACTTCGACGCCGACCGGCGGCTGGCCGCCCGGGTCAGCGGGGCCCATCCGGGCTGCTGGAACATCGCCCGGCTCAACCGCGCCTTCCTACGCCGCGCCGTACTGGAGCTGAACCAGGCCGGAGTGCGACAGTTCCTCGACATCGGCTCCGGCATCCCCACGGTCGGTAACGTGCATGAGATCGCCCAGCAGGCCGATCCCGAGGCCCGGGTCGTATACGTGGACCACGATCCGGTCGCCGTCGCGCATTGCCGGCTCATCCTCGAGGACAACCCCCGCGCCGACGTGGTGCGGGCCGACCTGCGCGATCCGGACAGCATTCTGGCCTCGCCGACCACCCGCCGGCTACTGGACTTCGACCAGCCGGTGGGGCTGCTGATGGTGTGCGTCGCGCACTTCGTCGCACCCGACGACGATCCGGCCGGCCTGCTCGCCCGATTCCACGAGCTGCTCGCCCCGGGCAGCTACCTGGCGCTGTCCCATCTCACCGCCGACTCCGGCATCGCTGAGATGGCGGCTCTGGTCAAGGTGATGCAAGGCAGCAAGGAACCCATCCATCCGCGCAGCAAAGCGCAGATCACCGAGTTGTTCAGCGGCTTCGAGCTGGTGGAGCCCGGGGTGGTCGGTATCGCCGAATGGCGTCCCAGCTCCCCCGATGACGGAGGCGATGTCCCGGAACGGGACCAGGTCCTGGCCGGGATGGGTGTCAAACCCTGATGTCATCGATGTCATCGATGTCGCTGAGTGCCGCGTGAGCTCCCCGGGCCTCACGGTGGCCGAGCTGGCCCAGTCCTGGGCTGCGGTGGTGCGCCGCACCGCCTACCTGCCGATGTCGGGGGAGGAGGTCGAGCAGCTGCTGACCGGGCTGGTCGACCGGCTGGTGACCGCGCTGGCCGCCCCGCACGTCGATCGGCAGGCCGTGATCGACGTGGCCGGCGAGCTGGTCGCGCACCGCTTCGCGGGGCCGCGCAGCCTCAGCAGCAGCATCACGATCCTGGGCGAGGGCCTGCCGCGGCTGAAGATCCTGCAGCCCACCAGCGAGCTCGCGACCGCCGTGCTGACGATGCTCGGTGTGCTGGCCGACGGGTATGCCGACGCGTTGCGCAGGCACACCTTCGACGAGCAGGAGCGGGTCGTCCATGCGCTGCTCATGGCCAATCAGGACGCCGAACGTGAGCTGCGGGTCAGCGAGGCACGATTCCGGGAGATCTTCTCCGCTTCCGCCGTGGCGATCGTGATCAGCGACCTCGATGGGGTCCTGGTCGACGCCAACCAGGCGTTCGCGGACCTCGTGCACCGCGACGTGGCGAATCTGGCCGGCGCATCACTGCTGGAGTTGTTGCACGCGAAGGACGACGTCGGCCTGGTCGAGGCATACCGCGAGCTCAGCGACGGGCAGATGCCTCGATTCCGGCGGCAGCGCCGGCTCACCGCCCCCAACGGTGAGGTGTACTGGACCTACCTGTCCGGCTCGCTGCTGCACGACGCCGACAGCGCGCCCACCCACCACATCACGATCGTGGAGGATTTCACCGAGGTGCACCTGCTGCAGCAGGAGCTCTCCGACCAGGCGCTGCACGACAAGCTCACCGGCCTGCCCAACGAGCACTACTTCATGTCCCACCTGCAGGAGGTACTGGAGGGTGCGGATCCGTCGGCGCTGGTCACGGTGTGCCGGGTGAATCTGGACAGTTTCTCGGTGATCAACGACGGGATCGGGCGGGACACCGGCGAACGGCTACTGTGTTCGGTCGCCGCCCGGCTGCAGAGCCTGGTCCGCAAGGAACGAGCGATGGTGGCCAGGATGGGCACCGACGACTTCGCGATCCTGATCGAGGACACCGCGCAGACCCCCGATCTCAGTTCGCTCGCCGCGAGCATCAACGAAGAGCTCGCCGAGCCCATCTATCTCGGCGACCGGGGGCTTGCGGTCTCGGCGGGGGTCGGCGTGGTCCGCAGGCAGGCCGGCGGCATTTCGCCGGGTGAGCTGATCCGTGCCGCCGACGCGACGCTGCACCGGGTCAAGCGCAGCGGCCGTGGGCAATGGGGTCTCTACGACCTGACGGCCGACGCGCAGGAGCGGAGCCGGTACCGGCTCGCCGCCGAGATGCCGGGTGCCTATGAGACCGGCGAGGTCAGGCTGGAGTACCAGCCGGTGCATGGTCTGGACAGCGGCCGGGTGGTCGCGCTGCAGGCGTTGCTGCGCTGGGACCGGGCCGACGGGACGGTGGTGGACCACTCGGAGTGCCTCGCGTTGGCGGAGGTGACCGGCGTGGTGCTCGCGCTCGGGCGTTGGATGCTGCGGGAGGCCTGCGCCGAGCTGGTCCGGTGGAGTGCGGCGCTCGGCGCGGCGTCGCCCCTGCTGCGCGTCGACCTCACTCCTCGGCTGAGCCAGGACCCCGACCTCGTCGCGATCGTGCACGAGGCCCTGTCCAGCACCGGGGTACGGGCCGAGCACATGCTGGTCGGCGTGCCGTTGGTGGCGTTGTCCCGGGACCGGGGAGATGTGCTGGACAACGTGCAGGTGCTGGCGGACGTCGGGGCGGGGGTGGTGCTGCTCGGCGCCGCGGCCGGTCCCGGCTACATGGCCTATCTCGAGGACCTGCCGACGTCCGCCATCGAGATAGCACCGGAGATCGTGGCCCGGATCGCCCAGCGGCCCGGGGACGACTCAATAGTGGCCAGGGCGGTCCGCCAGGCCATCCCCCTGGTGCACAGTGCCGGGGCCACCGTGATCACTCCAGGGGTGGACAGCGCGGCGCAGGCGCACTGGTGGCGCGACGCCGAGGCGGACGCCGCCCTCGGGGCGCACTTCGACGCTCCCTGGCCACCCGACGAGCTGACCGACCTGCTCGGCCCCCGACCCTGATCCCCGGCCAAGGGCGGCACCGTTGAAATTGCCCTGCAACGGCTCCGCCGCCGCGATCAACTGGTGGATCAACGACCCCAGATCGTCCGACGCGACCCGGGGTCTCGTGGTTTCACTCAGCGACCACCGGATCACTCATCGCGTCCGCAGGCTAACTCCAACCCCTCCAAGGAGGCCAGCCATTCGAGTGAACGCACGGTAGCTTCGGACTGGCAGGCACCGTCCCGGTGGGTCAGCCGCGCCGCCGCCAGCGGTTCCGTGCCGCAGCCGCCACCGTGATCACGAACAGTGCGGTGACCAGCCCGAACACCACGATGAACAGCAGTCCGTAGCCGGTCACGACGATCAGCCCGTAGACGCCGAACCCGGCCGCGATCAGCGCCGCGGAGACGATGAGGAGTCGATCGGACCGGGTTGCCGCGACCAGCACCGGGCGGGCCTGCGGTGGCAGCCCGCGGACGAACCGCCAGCTGACCAGCCCGGCGACGACGAGCACGGCCGCGGCCGCGATCCTGGCCGGGATGCTGGGCTCGAAACGGGGCTCGGGCTGTCCGGCCAGCGTCGCCGTACCCACCACGTACAGCGAGAGGAACAACACCAGCCGCAGGTACCAGGTCAGCCGCCACAGCACGGCCGTGACGTTGGTCAGCACGGGCAGCCCACCGCCGGTTCCCAGGGCCGCTGGGTCCAGCGCCCCGGCTTCCAGCAGGCCGCGCAATGCCGGACCCGCCCGGCCCTGGGCGAGGTCGAGCAGGGCGAGGTCATGGCGGGCCGCGGCGTTGTCCGGGTCCAGCCGTAGGACTTCGAGGTAGGCCGCGCGGGCGCTCACCCGGTCCCCGAGGTCCGCGCTGATGCCCGCCATCACCAGATGCGCCGTAGGCTCCTCGGGGGCCAGCTCGACGGCCTGGCGGGCCGCGTCGGTCGCGGCAGGCAGTGCGCGGGCCTGCTGCAGCACCGCAGCGTGCACGATCAGCGAGGCGGCGGCGTGCGGGTCGAGGGAGACCGCGGTCGCGCTGGCCTCGCGGGCGTCGGGATGGCGGCCGAGCGCGGACAGCGCCAGGGCCCGCTGCCGGTGCACCGGCGGTTCCGGAAGATCGACGACCGCGGCGTCGGCGGCCCTGAGCGCCTCGGCGTACCGGCCCTGCTGATGCAGCACGGCGGCCAGACCGAACAACAGCAGTCCGTCCGAAGGATCGGCGGCCAGCGCCTGCCGGGCGACCTGTTCGGCCTCGGTGTAGCGACCCAGCAGGCGGAGATGCTCGACGCGCTGGGCGGCCTGCTCCGACGCCTGGGTCACCGCTTCCGGGCTTTGAGGTAGTTCACCAGGTCGTCGTAGCTGCCGTCGGAGTTGGCGAAGGTCGCGACGTTGCGTGCGGTGGCGAACCACGGTCCGGTGCTGGGACGCACCTCACGCAGCGCCGCCTGCAGGTCCGACATGGTCACCGGGCGCACCGATCCGGTGGTGATGGACTCGGCCAGGGCCCGCTCGGTCGCCGACTCGCACAGGTGCGCCAGATCCGCTCCGGAGAAGTCCGTGGTGGCGCGGACCACGGCAGGCAGGTCGAGGTCCGCCAGCGGCCGGTCCCGTAGGTGGTAGCGCAGGATGGCGTCTCGGGCCGCCGGGTCGGGTGGCAGCACCAGCAGCATCCGGTCGAAGCGGCCGGGACGGCGCAGCGCGGAGTCCACATCCCAAGGGTGGTTGGTCGCGCCGAGTACGAAGACCCCGTTGTTGTCCCCGTGCACGGAGTCCAGTTCGGTGAGCAGCTGGTTGACCGTGTTGCGCATCGAGCTGGAGTGCCGCAGGTGCGAGCGTTTCTGCCCGATCGCGTCGATCTCGTCGAAGAACAGCACGCACGGCGCGTTGCGCCGGGCGACGTCGAAGACCTCCCTGAGATTGCGCTCGCTGGCGCCGACGTACATGTCCAGCACATCGGAGATGCCCACCGGGTAGAACCGCGCTCCGAGCTCGCCGGCCACCGCCCTGGCCAGAAAGGTCTTGCCGCAGCCGGGAGGGCCGTAGAGCAGCAGGCCGCCGCGAACGCTCTTGCCGAAGGCCCTGGCCAGCTCCGGGTTGCGCATCGGGCCGAGCAGGGCGAGCTCGAGGCGCCGCTTGACCTCGGTCATACCGCCGACATCGTCCAGCCGCACCGCCGGGCGCTGCACGTCCTCGGCCACCCCCGAGGGCCGATCCACGGCGAAGACCGGCTCGACGAGGTCGGCCACCTGCTGCTCGGCGGCCGACCAGTCGAACGTGTCCGGTGGTGGCGGCCCGGGGTCCTGTGGTGCAGGCTGGGGATCTTGTGGTGCGCACAGCGCGGCGCTCACCCGTTGCAGCATGGTCAGGGCCTCGGCGTTGCCGGGGTCGTTCCGCAGTGCGACGGTGCAATGCGTCAACGCCTCGGGGTAGCGACCCCGGTCGGCGAGCAACCCGGCCACCTGCAGCCGCAGCGGTACCACGTCCGGGCTGGCGTGCACGGCCACCAGCAGCTCAGCGAGCACGGCATCGTCGGCCATCAACCCCGACCTCTCTGGGCTCCTGTGCAGCCTTCTCGGGCCTGAAAACCCGACCGTACCGTCCCGGCCATCGCACCAGGCGCAGTAGCGTCGGTGCCGTGGCCGAGGTGAGCCGGTTCGGCATCGTTGAGCTGGAGGACCTCCCGCCGGACCCGCGAGAGTGGGTCAGCTCTGTGACGCGCTCACGGGCCGAGGGCGTCGGCGGGTACCGGGGTGTCCTGGGCCAGCGCACCGAACAGTTGCGAGGCTCGGTCGTGGTTCCACAGCACGGTCGAGGAGCCGTCGCTCAACCGGCCGAAGCCGGCGATCGGGACCGTCGTGGTGACCGCGTTCCCACCGGTCAGCGAGCGCATCGTCCAGCCCAGCCTGGCCAGCTGCCAGACGTGGTCGCCGTCGTCGACGGTGATCGCCTTGGGGGCGCTGGTGGCCAGCGGGACGAGCCGGAACGGGTTGAGCAGTACCGCTGGACTGGCCGCCTTGGCGATCAGGGCACTGAGGAACTCCCGCTGGTGTGCCACCCGATCGAGGTCGCCGCGCGGAGTGTGCCGGGTGCGAACGTAGCCGAGTGCCTTCGCGCCGTCGAACTGCTGGCAGCCCGCCTGGATGTGCAGCCCGGCCAGCGGGTCGTCGATCGGATCCTTGGGACAGAGCTGCACCCCGCCGATCGCGTCGACGATGCCGGCGAACCCGGCGAACCCGATCTCGGCGTAGTGGTCCACGTGCACTCCTGTGACCGTCTCCACAGTCTGTACCAGCAGCTGGGGGCCACCGAACGAGTACGCGGCGTTGATCTTGTTGCGGCCCTTGCCGGGGATCGGCACGGCGGAGTCCCTCGGCAGGCTCACCAGCGTCGGCTGGGCGCTGCTGCCCAGCGCCGGGATGTGCAGCAGCATGATCGTATCGGTGCGCTGGCCACTTGCTCCGGCGACGTCCCCCGTGGACAGGTCGGCCTCCTGGGAGCCGGTCAGCCCGGCCCGGCTGTCCGAGCCGACGATCAGCCAGTTGGTGCCCGGGGTGTCCGCAATCCGGCCCGGGTAGTCGGTCAGCGCCGCGACCCGGTTCAGCGACTGGTCGACATAGAGGGCGAACCCGACCACGAGCAGCACCAGCACGCCGAGGATGGCACCCAGCACCCGGCCGGGACGCCGGCGGCGACGGGACGGCGTGGGCGGTGGTCCCCCCGGGCGGGGCGGCGCGGACCGGGACGGGGCCGACCTCGGCAGGTGCGCGCCGGGGGGCGGGGCGGACCGGGCGCGCGGATTCTGCGGGGGCATGAAGTCACCCGGTGGTCGGCGCGGTGGTCCAGAACGGCCGCGTCTGGGTGGCCCCTGGTAGCTCACCGTTGCCTCCTGCTGGGTAGCACCCCCAAGTGGGTGCGGCGAGGATATGTCTTGTCAGGTGAACGTGCACGCATCCGCATCTTGCGCCGAGCGGCTAACCTCATTGTCCTGTTCAGGTGCAATACGGCCGCCAGTCAGGCGCCCGCAGATTCTGTCCGGTCGAGCGGTCACCGCCGGCCGGGACGCATGCGGGATACCAGCAGGGGAGGCAGCGTTGGACCGCTTGGATCGCACGGACCTGCAGGACGCCGCGTTCGACGTGGCACTGCGAGGCTATGACAAGCGTCAGGTCGATGAGCGGATACGGTTCCTCGCCGCCGAGCTGGGCGCCGCGGAGCACGCCCTGCGTGCCGCCCAGGCGCGGGCGGCGATGCTGGAGGACGAAGTGCACCAGGTGCGCTCCGGGTCCAACGGTACCGGTCCGACCTCTGGTCCCGGGGGGTCTGGGCTGGAAAACAGCTTCGGTGCGCGGGTGGAGAAGATCCTCATGATGGCCGAGGAGGAGGCCCGCGAGATCCGCGGCCAGGCCAGTGGCGAGGCAACCGCCATGGTGGACCAGGCCCGGGCGGAGGCCGAGGAGCAGCACCGGCGTATCGGGCAGGAGATCGCCGCCCGGCAGGCGGAGGCCGAGAAGGTGGGCACGACGGCCGCCCAGGAGGCCGCTCAGCTGCGGCAGTCCGCCGCTCATGAGGCCGACAAGTTACGCCAGGCCGCCGCTCAGGAGGCCGACGAGGTGCGCAAGGGGGCCCGTGCCCAGGCCGCGCAGCTCGTCGAACAGGCCCGGATGGAGGCGGACCGGCTGGTCGGCTCGGCCACCGAGTCGGCCCAGCAGCGGGAGCGCTCCAGCGGGCATGAGCTGCAGCGGCTGTCCCGGTTGCGGGACCAGGTCAACGCCGAGCTCTATCGCGCGAAGAGTGTGCTGGACGGCTTCTTTCCCACCGCGCCCAAGGGATCGGGGGACCAGGAGGCGGCTCACCAGGACGGCCAGTCGAACGCATCGATGCGGCGGGGACCCCGGCTCGCCGACAACGGCGACGGACCGCGATGACACCGGCAGGAGGGTGATCGGGACTGCCGCACGTGCCGTCCGGCGTGTCAGGATTGAGGATGCAGCGATCCGTCAGCGTCGCGGCGAGGCAGCGCGATCCACATCCCGGAGCCACGCTGCGCGGCGACGCCGCCGCGGTTCCATCACGAGTGGAACGTGGCGTAGAGCAAGGAGGGGCATATGGAGAGACACATGCCATCCCCGCGTCCTGTCCCGCCAGGTGGGAACCGCTCTCCCGAGCCGCCCAAGATGGGCGCCGCGGTGGAGGCGCAGCACACTCCCCAGGAAATGCTCGCGGGCTTGCGCGCCACCAGCGAGGGCGGGGACCTGGTTCAGCTGCTCACCCCGGAGGGTGAACGGGTCTCGCACCCTGACTTCGCCCTGGAGATCTCCGCTGCGCAGCTTCAGTCGCTCTATCGCGACATGGTGCTGGTCCGCAGGGCCGACGCGGAGGCCAACGCGCTGCAGCGCCAGGGCCAGCTCGGCCTGTGGGTCCCGCTGCTCGGTCAGGAGGCCGCGCAGATCGGGGCCGGGCGCGCGTTGGCCCCGCAGGACATGGCCTTCCCGTCCTATCGCGAGCATGGCGTCGCCTGGTGCCGCGGCGTGGATCCCACCGAGCTGCTCGGCATCTTCCGCGGCATCGACCAGGGCTCATGGGACCCCATCGCCACCAAGTTCGGCCTCTACACGATCGTGATCGCCAACCAGTGCCTGCACGCCACCGGCTACGCGATGGGTCAGCGGCTGGACGGGAAGATCGGCGACGCGGAGAGCGGCGAGGCGACGATCTGTTTCTTCGGCGACGGCGCCACCTCACAGGGCGACGTGCACGAGGGCTTCGTCTGGGCCGCGGTCTACGACGCGCCGGTGGTGTTCTTCTGCCAGAACAACCAGTGGGCGATCTCCGCGCCGGTCGAGCGACAGGCCCGGGTGCCGCTGTACCGGCGGGCGCAGGGCTATGGCTTCCCCGGGATCCGGGTGGACGGCAACGACGTGCTCGCCACCCTGGCCGTGACCCGCTGGGCGTTGCAGGAGTGCCGCACCGGAAACGGCCCGGTGCTCATCGAGGCGGCCACCTACCGGATGGGCGCGCACACCACGTCCGACGATCCGACGCGCTACCGGCTGACCGACGAGCTGGAGGCCTGGAAGCTCAAGGACCCCATCGAGCGGGTGCGGGTCCACCTGGTCCGGGAAGGGCTGGCGGAGCCGGAGTTCTTCGACGGCGTCGCAGCCGAGTGCGACGAGCTGGCTGCCCGGATACGGGAGTACTGCTACTCGATGCCCGCCCCTGGGCCGGAGCGGATCTTCTCCGACGTCTACGCGGAACTGTCCCCGGCAGTGGAGGCCCAACGCGAGCAGTACCTCGCCTACCACGAAAGCTTCATCGAATCCTGAGTAAGCGTTGCGATAGTCGGGACTCCGAGTTTCTGGCGTGCGAGAGTCTTTCTGCGCACAATTGGATTTCCGTGCGAAAAATCATTCGTTCGATCTGCTGCCACTACGGGCCTCCCCATGTAAAAATGGTGGAGAAGTCCATCACGGCTCGCTGGTGTCACCTCGCCCGACCGGGCAGCCTGCACCGGTGGTCCGGCAACCGTCTCGGCCGCCACGAACGGCGGGGTGGGAGGAGTGGAACATGTCAACGGTGCAGCAGTTGAGAAGCGCGGACCCGACAGAGGCGCCGGTAGCGAGCGTCACAATGGCGAAAGCGCTGAACTCCGGCCTGCGGGTCGCGATGGAGGCCGACCCCAAGGTCATCATCATGGGGGAGGACGTCGGTAAGCTCGGCGGGGTCTTCCGGATCACCGACAGCCTGCAGAAGGACTTCGGCGAGCGTCGAGTGCTGGATACCCCGCTGGGCGAATCCGGGATCATCGGTACCGCGGTCGGGCTCGCGGTCCGCGGGTACCGCCCGGTGTGCGAGATCCAGTTCGACGGATTCGTCTTTCCCGGCTTCGACCAGATCGTCTCCCAGCTCGCCAAGCTGCACTACCGCTCGCAGGGCAAGCTCCGGATGCCGGTGGTGGTGCGTATCCCGCACGGTGGCGGCATCGGGGCCGTCGAGCATCACTCGGAGTCCCCCGAGTCCTATTTCGCGCACACCCCTGGGCTCAAGGTCGTCGCCTGCTCCAACCCGGTGGACGCCTACTGGATGATCCAGCAGGCGATCGCCTGTGACGATCCGGTGATCTTCTTCGAGCCCAAGCGACGGTACTGGGAGAAGGCCGAGCTGGACACCAGCGCGGTGCCGTGGCCGTTGTTCGCCTCGCGGGTGCTGCGCCGCGGCACGTCGGCGACGGTCGTGACCTACGGGCCCATGGTGCGCACCGTGCTGGACTCCGCTGCCGCGGCCGAGTTGGACGGCCACCAGCTCGAGGTGATCGATCTGCGCACGCTGTCTCCGCTGGACCTCGCTCCGGTGTTCGATTCGGTACGGCGCACCGGGCGACTGGTCGTGGTGTCCGAGGCGCCGAGTGAGGTATCTCTGACCTCGGAGGTGGCCGCCCGGGTGTCCGAGGAGTGCTTCTACTGGCTGGAGGCGCCGGTGTTGCGGGTGACCGGGTTCGACACCCCGTACCCGCCGTCGAAGTGCGAGGAGGACTACTTGCCCGATCTGGACCGGGTGCTGGACGCCGTCGATCGTGTACTGGCGTACTGAGGCTGATGAGGCACTGAGTCGATGAGGCACTGAAGTCGATGAGGCACTGAGCAGATGGCACCCATCAAGCAGTTCCCGCTGCCCGACGTCGGGGAGGGCCTCACCGAGGCGGAGATCCTCACCTGGCACGTCGCGCCGGGAGACACCGTCACGGTCAACCAGACCATCGTCGAGATCGAGACGGCCAAGGCGGCCGTCGAGCTGCCCTGCCCCTATGCCGGGGTGGTCACCGAGCTGTTCGCCCAACCAGGGGTGACCGTGCAGGTGGGAGCCCCGCTCATCGCGATCGACCTCGATCCCGGCACGACGGCGCCGGCCGTCGGGGAAACTTCTTCGCCGCCCTCCGCCGAGTCCTCGCCGGTCGGCAAGAGCGACGAGAAGGCGACCGGCGAGCGCGTCCCGAACCTGGTCGGCTACGGCCCGCGGACCGGGACCGCGGCCCGGCGCCCTCGCAAGGGCGCCGCTGCGCCGCCCGCCGCCGCCGCACCGGTGCCTGCTGAAGCGGTGCCTGCTGAAGCGGTGCCTGCTGAAGCGGCCACGACGCCGCAGGCCAAACCCCCGGTACGCAAGCTGGCCAGGGAGCTGGGTATCGACCTGCGAACCGTGCTCGGCTCGGGGTCCGACGGGGTGATCACCCGGGAGGACGTGCAGCGCGCCAAGGAGGATCCGCAGCGCGCCGCGCAATCTGCAGGCAACGGCACCGCGTCGGATGCGCGGCAGCGCAGGGAACCCATCCGCGGGGTGCGCAAGGCCACCGCGGCGGCGATGGTGGCCTCCGCGTTCACCGCGCCACATGTGACCGAGTTCCTGACTCTCGACGTCACGCCGATGATGGAGCTGCGGGCCCGGCTCAAGCAGCAGCCGCAGTTCCGCGACGTCAAGCTCACCCCGCTGGCCTTCGCCGCCAAGGCGTTGTGCATGGCGGTGCGTCGCACGCCGGAGGCCAACGCACGCTGGGACGAGGCGGCAGGCGAGATCGTCTACTTCGACTACGTGCACCTCGGGATCGCCGCGGCTACCCCGCGCGGGCTGGTGGTCCCCAAGATCCGCGATGCGGACCGGATGTCGTTGCGTGAGCTCGCGGTTGCGCTGGAGAGCCTCACCACGACCGCGCGGGACGGTCACACGAAGCCGGGGGACATGGTCGGCGGCACCACCACCATCACCAACGTCGGGGTCTACGGGGTGGACACCGGCACCCCCATCCTCAATCCGGGTGAGTCCGCGATCCTCGCGCTCGGCGCGATCCGGGACATGCCGTGGGTGGTGGACGGCGTCGTGGCGGTGCGCAAGGTCTGTCAGCTCGCGTTGTCCTTCGACCACCGGGTAGTGGACGGGCAGCAGGGCTCGCGGTTTCTCGCCGATCTCGGCGCACTGCTCGCCGACCCCGGGCTGGCGCTCACCTACTGAGCGTTCAGGGAAGGCGGGGAGATCCAGGAGCGCAGCGTGGACGGCCCGACCGGCCGGGCGCTGAAGGGCAGGCGGGCGCGCAGCCCGCGGTCGGCGGTAACCACCACCCAGTCACCCCCGCGGTGGGCGATGTCGACGATGGTGTCGTCGCCGGAGCCGGGCGCGCGGACCACCTCGACTCCCGCGACGTCGGGTGCACGCTTGGCTGCTCCCTCCAACACCACAACCGGCCGGGTGACCCACTGGAAGCGGCCGTCCCCGACCGCAAATACGCTCGGTCCGGCTGCGGCGATCTCGCCGAGCAGGCGGGTGGCCGCGCCGGCCCGGTCCCGCCACCAGCCGTCCGGCCGTGAACCGACGACGTTGGCGGCATCTACCAGGAGACCGGTCTCGGGCGCCTGCAGCGCGGGCCAGCCGGCCATCAGAGCCGGATCCAGGTCCAGCGTGCCGACTTCGGGCTCCGGGACCCAGGCCAGCTCGCGACCGTGGCCGGTGGGCTGTGTCGCGCACGGCTGCGAGACGTCGGCGATCACCGTGGCGTGGGACGAGCCGTCAGCACCCCGCCCGCCGCGCACCCGCATCGAGCGCGGATCCACGCCGAGCTGTTCCGCGACCCGCACTGCGGTGTCCACCGGCTTCTCGTCGCTGCGCCGGGCTCTTCCCGGCAACGCCCAGCGGTCTTCGCCACTGCGCGTCGACGCCGACTCACGCTGCATCAGCACTTGTGGCTTGCCCTGGGCATCCGGGGCTCGGAGTAGCAGTTCTGTCGCGCTGTGTCGCACCGGTCCACGCTGTCACAGCCCCGGGAAAATCGCAGCTCCTACCGACGTCGCGGCGCCCGCCGCCACACCGGACATGGATGAATGTGGCCTACCCAATCGGCTCGTGTTCCCCCGATCGGTGGGGGCGAGACCGCCATGTAATCTCGGGCAATCGACACGGCGTTCTCGGACTTCTGATCTGTGGGGGATCTTGTTCGGCTGACTGTCGCCGAAAGCGGGGGGATGAGATCCAGGTGAGCTCACCATCGCGAGCCCGCAGGGCCCGCATCGGCGTTGCGCTGGTCGTTCTGGGTCTCGCTCTCACGGCTGTCGTCTTCGCTGTGGCCAGTTCGTATTGGTTCAAGAATCCCGCACTTCCCTCGGAAGGGTTACCTCCGCCGCCCCGGGTCAGCAGCCTTCCCAGCCACTGCAGCACCACAGTTTCCGAGCCCGGCCAAGCCGGCACTGCCGTCAACCGCGCCCAGCCCGGCGATGTCGTGTGCTTCACGGGTGGCCGGCTCACCGACCTGACGGTCGAGATGACTACTTCGGGTATCGCAGGCAAACCGATCTCGCTGGTTGGCGGCGGTACCACCATGCGTACCATCAAGATCACCGCAAATTATGTGGAGGTCGACGGCTTTACTCTCACCGACGGTGAGGGTCTGAAACTCGAGGGTAACGGTCTCGCGGCGCGTGACAACGTGGTCCGAAACGCCACTGACGACGGCATCGCCTGCCGGAATTGCGGCGATGCGATCCTAGAATCGAACACAGTCTGGCGCGCGGACGGCACCGGAATCGTGATCGAAGGCGATCACGGCCTGGTGCGGGGCAATACCGTGAGCGAGTCGGTGATGCGCACGAAGGGAGACGCCGACGGTATCCGCTTCTTCGGAAGCGGTCTGCGGCTCATCGGCAACACGATCAAGAACATCACGGCGACCGGCTATCCTGAAGGGCAAGGACCGCACACCGACTGTTTTCAGACCTACGACACCAGAGGCAGCAGGACCATCAAGGACGTCGTCATCGCGGACAACCTGTGCCAGAATGTCGACGTCCATTGCTTGATCGCGACCAGCAATGACCGGGCAACCGTTCCCAAGGGACTGACGACTATTCTGTTCGAGCACAACAAGTGCGCGGTCAACGGAGCTCAGGGGGTCCTGCTGGAAGGATTCCCGAATGTCGTGGTACGCGACAACACCTTCTCCGGCCCGCAGTACCGTGCCGTGCTCGTGTCCAAGGGATCGATCGACGCCACGGTGGTGGACAACACCGTGATAGGCAATATTCCGCCATTTGATATCGACGACGAGTCCAGACCGGGCTTCCACGCCGAAGGCAACACGTCCCGCTGAACCCGATGAAGTGCGCGAGGGGTCACGGAATGTTGAACCGGAAACAGGCCGAAGTCGGACGTCATTGCACTGTGAAAGGTCTGGCTTCGGCCATATGTAATCGGGGGTGAGCGATGTGAGATCACGAATCGGGGAACGGCGCAGGCCCAGTGGCGTGCCGATGAAGAAGGATGACGATGCAGTCGCGGTGACGGTGCGGTTGAATCCCGGCCCGGAGCTACTGCGGGCCTGGGACGTGCTGGTGGACCGGACACCGGGTACCGACGTCACCCAATTCTCCACCTGGGCGCGGCTGCGCGGTCTGGCCGGCTTCACGTCGCTGTACGTGCTGGCCCACCGCGGCACCGAACTCGTCGGCGGAGCACTGATCATGAATCGACGGGTACCGATACTGGGCGCGGTGGGTTATCTGCCCTATGGCCCGATCGTCGCGTCCGACGCTCCGGACGGCGACGACGTCACGCGGGTACTCGCCGACGCGCTGGCGGCGCTGTGCTCGCGCCGGCTACGGATGCTGTTCGTCCAACCACCCGAGGGTGCCGAGGACATGAGCCGCGAGCTGCTCCGGCGTGGTTTTCGCCCCTCCTCGGCAGGCATCGCGCCGACCGGCTCGATCCGGATCGACCTGACCGCTGATCTGGCGGAGATCCGGAGCCGATTCGGCAAGCGGCTCAAGTCGTGGACCAACCGCTGGGCGTCCCGCGGCGTCACCGTGCGGATCGGCGACGAGGGCGACATTCCACTGCTTGTCGATCTGATGGCGACGTCCTCGCAGCACCAGGGCTACCAGCCGCTGCCTGCGGAGTACGTCGCGACCCTGTACCGGGAGTTGACCGCGACCGGGCATGCGGCGCTGTTCGTCGGCGAAGCGCAGGGGGTCCCGGTCGCCGTCGATCTGGTGACCAGATGCGGTGGGATGGTTCGAGGACGGCTGTCGGGGTTCTCGCGCTGTGCGGACGCGGGCCGGCTCAGCGTGCCTGCCGCTGTCCGATGGGAGATCATCCAGTGGGCCAAGGGATGTGGATACCGCTGGCTCGATTTCGGTGGACTGCGTCCGGAAACCCTGGATGCGCTTCTGAACGACGACGAATCCGACGCCGACTCGTGGGCGACGGCGGACCAGCCCAAGGTGACTTTCGGGGGCAGCGCCTATCGATACCCCCCTCCGGTCGAGATGATCGGACCCGCGCCGCTGCGGATGGCCTACGACCTCGCGTGGCGTTGTGCTCCCGGTCGCCGGATGTTCGGCGCAGCGAAAAGCAGGCTTCGCGGCTCCCGGTCCCGCCGAACCCGGGAGACACCGGCCTGCGACCCGCAGTCGCTCGACACCGCTGAAGAATAGGATCGCTCGGAACAAGGCCAATCGCAGACAGGGGGAGGACATGAATATCGTTTGTGTGGGTGGCGGGCCTGCGGGTCTGTACTTCGCCATCTCGGCGAAGCTGCGCAACAAGGACCACCACGTCACCGTTGTGGAGCGCAATCCCGCTGGCGTGACGTACGGCTGGGGTGTCACGTTCTCGGAGGGTTTGCTCGACAGTCTCTACCGCAATGACCCGGAGAGTGCACGGGAGATAAACGACCATCCGGCATCCTGGGACAACCAGGAGGTGCATGTCCGGGGGGGAGTGCCGACGCACCTTGGCGGATACGGGTTCGCGGTCGGCCGCAAGCTGCTCCTCGACATTCTGGCCAAGCGTGCGATGGCCCTCGACGTCGATGTTCGGTTCGAGTATGCGGCCGAGGATCTGAGCGAGTTTGCGGACGCGGACGTGGTCATTGCGTGCGATGGGGCGAACAGTCGTATGCGCGACATCCATTCGGACCATTTCGGGACGAACGCCGACGTGCGCCACAACAAGTACATCTGGCTCGGCACGCACCGGGTCTTCGACTCTTTCATGTTCGCCTTCGAGGAGACCGTCGCCGGCTGGATCTGGTTCTACTCCTACCCTTTCAGCTCGGACACGACCACATTCATCGTCGAGTGCGCGCCGCAGACCTGGGAGAGCCTCGGGTTCGATGTCCTCGGGCCCGAAGAAAGTGTCGCGTTGCTGGAGGACATCTTCAAGCGCCACCTGGACGGCCATGCCCTCATCAACCCGATGCGCCATCTGGGCAAGACGCCGTGGCTCAACTTCGTCCGCATCACCAATGAGGTCTGGTATCGCGGCAACGTGGTGCTCATGGGCGACGCCGCGCACACCACGCATTTCTCGATCGGCTCGGGTACCACCCTTGCCATGCAGGACGCGATCACGCTGGCCGACAAGTTGGACGAGCATGAGGACATCCAAGCCGCCCTGCAGGCTTACCAGGAGGAGCGCCGGGCGGCCTTGCTCATGCCGCAGCGGGCGGCGCTGAACAGCACCAAGTGGTTCGAGAACGTACCCCGCTACATCGAAGACGAGGCCACGCAGTTCGCCTATGATCTGTGGAAGCGCCGTGGGTATTGCCCGTTGTGGCGTTATCAACTGCACTTGGCTACGCAGATTGTGGCGGTGCGGAGACTGCGATGCTCGGTCAGCGCCACCCTTCGGCAGATCCGGGCCCGTCGCCGGGCCAAGCTGGCCAATTCTCACCGGCGCATGGCTCCGGCCACCAGCAGCGCCGACATCGGATGACCATCGAGCCCGCACTCGCGAGTAGCTTTACCGTCCGGTGCCTACACTCATCATGGTGAGCAGTTCAGCCAGGTCCGGGTCGCTACGCCGTCGGCTGCCCCGCGCGGTCCGGGAGCGACAGATGCTCGATGCGGCGGTCGAGGTGTTCTCCCGCAGCGGTTTTCACCTGGCATCCATGGATGAGATCGCCGAAGCGGCCGGGGTGTCCAAGCCGATGATCTATGCCTACCTGGGCTCCAAGGACGACCTGTTCAGCGCGTGCATCGTCCGGGAGGCGGAGCGGCTGATGGAGCGGATCACCGCTGCGGTGCCCGCCGGGCCCACCCCCGATGAGCGACTGTACTGCGGCCTGCTTGCGTTCTTCGAGTTCGTTGCGGAGTACCGCGACGGCTGGATCGTGCTCTACCGGCAGGCCCGGGTGCAGGGTGCGTTCGCCGGAAAGATCCGTGCGCTGCGGGAGCGGATCATCGTCCTGGTGGCGGGGCTACTCGCGGGCACCGCGGACGAATCGGTCCGGGCCAAGGCGATGCCCACCGCGTACGCCCTGGTGGGGGCCGCCGAGGCGCTGTCCGACTGGGGTGTCGAACACCCGGAGCAGACCCCACAGCAACTCACCTGCCGGTTGATGGACCTGGTCTGGACCGGCCTGGGCGGCCTGGTGCGAGGGGAACGCTGGGCCGGTCCCGATGTTGTGCCCTGAGTAACGGCCCCGCGTGCGGGACGGTCGGTAGCTCAATATCGGGCTCTCTACCGCTCAGCCGATATATCCCGAGAATCCCCGAGAACGATCCTGCCCGCTCCCAC
The DNA here is from genome assembly GCA_050699955.1 of Pseudonocardiaceae bacterium. Lineage (GTDB taxonomy): Bacteria > Actinomycetota > Actinomycetes > Mycobacteriales > Pseudonocardiaceae. The sequence continues at coordinate 69,597 of JBOHGD010000011.1, forward strand.
CTGCGGCGACACGCGGATTGCGGTTTATCGTGGAATCTGCGGTCAGCGCTAGAGAGCTGGATAGAGTCCGAGGATGGACCCGGTACGCAACCCGTTCGCCCCCGGTGCGGGTCAGCGACCTCCCGAGCTGGCCGGGCGGGACCGCGAGGTGGCGGCATTCGAGGTGGTGCTGGAGCGGGTAGCCCGCCACCGTCCGGAGCGTTCGCTGGTGCTGACCGGCCTGCGCGGGGTGGGCAAGACCGTGCTGCTCGGCGAGCTGCGGTCGATGGCGATGCGCCGGGGCTGGGGCGCGGGCAAGGTGGAGGCCCGGCCCGAGGGCGGGCTGCGCAGACCGCTGTCCGCGGCGCTGCACCGGGCGATCCGCGACCTTGCACTGCGGCATCGGGCCCCGGACCGGGTCGAGGAGGTGCTGGGAGTGCTCAAGGCCTTCGCCCTGCGCGCCGCCCCGGCCGACGCCAAACTCCGGGAGCGCTGGCAGCCGGGCATCGACGCGCCTGCCGCGCGGGGCCGGGCCGACTCCGGGGACATCGAGATCGACCTGGTCGAACTGTTCACTGAGGTCGCCGAACTGGCCGGCGACGTGGGCACCGGGGTGGCCCTGCTGATCGACGAGATGCAGGATGTGGCACCCGACGATGTCTCGGCACTGTGTGCCGCGTGTCACGAGATGTCCCAGTCGGGGGCGCCGCTGGTGGTGGTCGGCGCGGGACTGCCGCATCTGCCCGCCGTGCTGAGCGCGTCCAAGTCCTACTCCGAGCGGTTGTTCCGCTATGTGCGGATCGATCGGCTGGACCGCGGCGATGCGGATCGCGCGGTGGTCGCACCGGTTGAGCGGGAGCACGCCGGAGTCACTCCGGAGGCGCTACGCGTCCTGTTCGAGACCTCGGGTGGCTATCCCTATTTCGTGCAGGCCTACGGCAAGGCTGCCTGGGACGCTGCCCCGGCCTCGCCGATCGGGATCACCGACGTCCAGGTAGCCGCGCCCGAGGCCGAGGCCGAACTCGCCGTCGGGTTCTTCGGATCCCGATTCGAACGGGCCACCCCCGCGGAGCGGGAGTACCTGCAGTCGATGGCCGAGCTCGCCGGTGGCCGGGACGAGCCGGTCAGCACCGCGCAGGTGGCGGAAGACCTCGGCCGCCGGCCCTCGTCGTTGTCCCCGGCCAGGGACAGCCTGCTCAAGAAGGGGCTTGTCTACTCCGGGGAACGTGGGCAGATCGCCTTCACGGTGCCGCACTTCGGTCGGTTCCTGCTCGGACGACCGGCCGGCTGATCGGACTGGTCCCCGATGTATTAGGCCGAACGAGTGAAGCTGGAGAGGTCAGCGTGGTTCTGTAACGGACTCAGGACGCTCAGCGATGACATGGACAGCCCCGCGGCGCTGTCGGACCCCCGACCTGACAGCGCCGCGGGGCTATCCATGACCAGGGTTTTTCCCTGACCCACGGTGGAGAGTCGCCACGCAGTCGCGAACTGTCGCGATGCCCGGCGATCCGCGGTGACGGTGGCACGTACCCTTTCGCCGTGTCCGAAAGCAAGCTCGAGATCCAGATGCTGCACGACCGTGTGATGGTGCGTGCGGTGGGCGAGGAGGGCGAGCGTCGGAGCAGTGGTGGAATCGTCATCCCGGCGACCGCGCAGGTCGCCAAGCGGCTGTCGTGGGGAGAGGTGTTCGGAGTCGGGAATCACGTCCGCACCGTCCAGGTGGGTGACCAGGTGCTGTTCAACCCCGATGACCAGTTCGAAGTCGAGGTACGTGGGCGCACCTACCTGGTGATGCGGGAACGGGACCTGCAAGCCGTGGCCAGTGAGCGCCCCGAGCATGGAACAGGCCTTTACCTGTGACGTCCTCAGACGGGACAGACGGCGCCAGGAGGGCTGGCCCGGTTGACGAGAAGGGGGATGCGGTGCCCGACAAGCCCGCACAGGACGAACCAAGGAGCTGGTTCGAGGAGCCCTCTCGGGCTGACCACAGTGCAGGTAGCGGCGACGAGCCGGCCGACGGCGAGGAGCCCCACGCCGCCGCTGCCGACGTTGCGCGCTCCGGGACTGTTTCCTCCTATTCCGCTGCGCGGGAAGAGGCGTCACGAACGGCCATCGCCGAGGCCACGACCACGCCGGTGATCCCTGCCGTGCCCGCCTATCCGGGACCGGGCGATCCGCCCGAGGCGGACTCGGAGACCACCGCCGAGATCCCGCGGATCCGCGAGACGATTACCGGTTGGCCCACCGCCGGAGCGACGCAGCCGAGATTGCCACAGCCACAGCCAGAGTCACGGCCAGAGCCACAGCCAGAGCCACGGCCAGAGTCACGGCCAGAGCCACGGCCAGAGCCACGGCCAGAGCCACGGCCAGAGTCACGGCCAGAGTCACGGCCAGAGTCACGGCCAGAGCCGGACGACTGGCTCTTTGGGGACCCGCCGAGCCCCCCGGATCCCGGGAACCACAGAGCAGCTGGAGATCCTGGGAACCCCGCGCGGTCGCTGCGCCGTGGCGCGATCGTCGCGGCCGGCCTGCTCGGGCTGCTTGTGTTGGTCTACGGGCTCGATGTGGCGCTGTCCCGCGGTGAGGTGCCACGTGGAGTCACCGTTGCCGGCATCCAAGTCGGCGGGCTGGATCGGTCGGCTGCCGAACAGCGGCTGCGGGAGCAGCTCGAGCCGCGGCTGATCCATCCGATCGCGCTGCAGGCCGGCGATGTCGACACCACCCTCGATCCCAAGCAGGCCGGCCTCACGCTGGATTGGCCCGCCACCCTCGACCAGGCGGGGACGCAGCCGCTCAACCCGTGGACCCGGTTCGTCTCGCTGTTCACGACTCGCGAAGTGGGCGTGGTCACCGGCGGCGACCGGCAGGCGCTCACCGCGGCCCTCGTGGGGTTGCGCCCGAAGATCGACCACGAGCCCACTGAGGGCACGATCCGCTTTCAGGGCGCCACGCCTATTCCGGTCGATCCGGTGTCCGGCCAGCGGTTGGACGTGCCGGTGGCTACTGAGGTGGTGCTCGCCGATTGGGTTCGCGGCGGTGTGGTGCGGTTACCGGTCGCGACGCTGCCGGTGAACACCACTCATGACGGGATCCAGGCCACCTTGCACAACCTTGTCGAGCCTGCGGTCTCCGGCCCGGTCACGGTCGCCGGCGAGGGTGCCGGGGCGGTGCTCACCCCGCAGGTCATCGCGAGAGCGCTGCGTTTCGCCCCGGATGACCATGGCGGCCTGACCGTCACCGTCGACAATGCCACGGTGATCAGTGCGCTGGGTCCGCAGCTTGCCAAGACCGAGCAACCCGGCAGGGACGCCACGATCGAGATCCAGGGCGGGCAGCCGGTGGTGCAGCCCTCCGTCGTAGGCCGCAGCATCGACTGGGACAAGAGCCTGCAGCCGCTGCCCGATGTGTTGCACACGGCCGGCGCCCAACGCACGCTGCCTGCCCTCTATGTCGCCAAGCCCGCGAAGCTCACCACTGACCAGGCGAACCAACTCGGGATCACCACCGTGATCAGTACCTTCACCACCGGGGGGTTCGCCAAGGACTCCGGGGAGAACATCCGACGAGTCGCTGAGCAGGTCAACGGCGCGATCGTGCGACCAGGGCAGACGTTCAGCCTCAACGGCTACACCGGCCCGCGCACGGCCGCCACCGGGTACGTGGATGCCGGCATCATCGACCACGGCCGTCCCGAACGGGGCATCGGCGGCGGCATCTCCCAGTTCTCCACGACGCTCTACAACGCCTCGTACTTCGCCGGTATGACGAACGTCGAGCACAAGGAGCACAGCTTTTACATCAGCCGCTATCCGGTCGGCCGCGAGGCCACCGTCTTCGAGGGCTCGATCGACCTCAAGTTCCGTAACGACTCGCCGACCGGCGTCCTCATCCAGACCGCGTGGACACCGTCCTCGATCACCGTGACGCTCTGGGGCACCAAGCACGTCAATGTCGAGTCGATCACCGGACCGCGCACCGACTTCACCGACCCGACCACCGAGACGGTCAACGACCAGCCCTGTAGCCCCACCCACGGGGAGAAGGGCTTCACCGTGACCGACACCCGGGTGATCCGCGATGCCAACTCCAACGCGGAGCTCAGCCGGGAGACCCGCACGGTGGTCTACGAACCCGAACCCAAGGTCATCTGCGCCGCTCCGCCGCCACCGCACACCTGACCATGCCGTGAGTGGCGATGCGAGCTATAGCATCGCCACTCACGGGGCGCAGCCAGTCAGAAGGCTGCTTCGGGGACGTCCATCAGCGAGTTGTCGGTCGCTTCGACGATCGCCCGACGGGCGGTGAGCTCAGGCAGGATGTTGCGAGCGAAGAAGGAGGCGGCCGCGATCTTGCCCTCGTAGAAGGCCTGGTCCTTCTCGGTCACCTCGGCACCCAGGGCAGCCAGCGCCACCTCGGCCTGGCGTAGCAGCAGCCAGCCGATCACGACGTCACCGGTGCTCATCAGCAGGCGCACGGTTTGCTGCGCGACCTTGTAGGTGTTGCGCGGGTCCTCCTGCGCCGAGGTCAGGAACCCGACCATGGCCCCGAGCATCGCTTGCAGATCGCCCAGGGCGGTCGTCAGCAGCGCCCGCTCCTCCTTGAGTCTGCCGTTACCGCCCGCGGCGTCCAGGAACTTCTGGATCTCTCCGTTGAGGTGCCCGAGCGCCCGGCCCTTGTCCCGGACGATCTTGCGGAAGAAGAAGTCCTGGGACTGGATGGCGGTGGTGCCCTCGTAGAGACTGTCGATCTTGGCGTCCCGGATGTACTGCTCGATGGGGTAGTCCTGTAGGAAGCCGGAGCCGCCCAAGGTCTGCAGCGAGAGTGTGAGCATCTCGTAGGCTCGCTCCGAGCCGACGCCCTTGACGATGGGCAGTAGCAGGTCGTTGACCCGCTCGGCCAGTGCGGCGTCGTCCCCGCCGAGGGCAACCGCGTCCTGGTAGGTCGCGGTGTAGAGGTACAGCGCCCGCAGCCCTTCCGCGTAGGCCTTCTGCAGCATGAGCATCCGGCGCACGTCGGGGTGGTGGGTGATCGTCACCCGAGGGGCGCTCTTGTCGAGCATCTGCGTGATGTCGGCGCCCTGCACGCGCTCCTTGGCGTACGCCAGTGCGTTGAGGTAGCCGGTGGACAGCGTCGCGATGGCCTTCGTGCCGACCATCATCCGGGCGTACTCGATCACCTGGAACATCTGCGCGATGCCGTCGTGCACATCGCCCAACAGCCAGCCGACGGCGGGCGTTCCGTGCGCGCCGAAGGTGAGTTCGCAGGTCGTGGAGACCCTGATGCCCATCTTGTGCTCGACGCCGGTCACGAACGCTCCGTTGCGTTCGCCGAGCTCACCGGTGTCCGGGTCGAAGCGGTACTTCGGAACCAGGAACAGCGACAGGCCCTTGGTGCCCGGGGATGCGTTGATTCCAGGCCCTTCGGGCCGGGCCAGCACCATGTGCATGATGTTCTCGGTCAGGTCGTGCTCGGCCGAGGTGATGAACCTCTTCACGCCCTCGATGTGCCACGATCCGTCGGGCTGTGCCACGGCCTTGGTCCGCCCGGCGCCCACATCGGACCCGGCGTCGGGCTCGGTGAGCACCATCGTCGCGCCCCAGCCTCGGTCAATCATGAACTGAGCCCACCGCTGCTGCTGGGCAGTGCCGTTGTTGTCCATGACCCGGGCCATACTCGGGCCGGCCATGTACATGAACGCCGGCGGGTTGGCGCCCAGTAGCAGCTCCGAGGCGGCCCAGCGCAGCGTGGCGGGCGCGCCGTAGCCGCCCAGCTCGGCCGGCAGGTCCAGCCGGTACCACTCGCCGTCCCACAGTGCCCGGAAGGATTTCTTGAACACCGCGGGGAGCTCGACGCTGTGCGCGTCGGGGTCGAACATCGGTGGGTGGCGATCGGACTCGGCGAAGGACTCCGACAGCGGGCCACGGGCCAGCCGGTCGACCTCACCGAGCACGTCCAGCGCGGTCTCGTGGTCCATGTCGGCGAACGGGCCGACGCCCATCTGCTCCTGCACTCTGAACACCTCGAAGAGGTTGAACTCCAGATCGCGGAGGTTGCTCTTGTAGTGACCCATATCCTCGCTCCGAAGAAGTCGTACCCCTGTGTTGATCTTGTTGGGCCGCCCCTACTCAGCGGTAACAACAGTTTATTACTGGCGAGTAACCCACTGCAAGGTGACGTACGTAGCCACCCCTGCTTAGAGGTGTGCTCAGGCCTCGGACGGGCGGTAACGTTGCTCACATTCCCGGCCGGGGGCCTGGAGGGTGTCGAAATGCGGATCGTGGATGTGCTGCGTCGGAAGGGCACCGAGGTGTACACGGTGCACCCCTCGACGTCGGTGACGTACCTGCTGACCATGCTCGCCGCGCACAACGTCGGCGCCCTGGTCGTGGTGGAGGAGCGGACGGTGTGCGGCATCGTGTCCGAGCGTGACGTGGTGCGCCGGATGTGTGAGCGCGGGCGGTTGCTGCTGGACTGCTCGACGGCGGAGATCATGACGGCGGCGGTGGTCAGCTGCACGCCCGAGGACTCGGTGGACGACGTGATGCGGCTGATGACCGAGCACCGCTTCCGGCACGTGCCGGTCCTGGTGAATGGCCGGCTCGCCGGCGTCGTGTCGATCGGCGACATGGTGTCTGCCCGGATCGGCGAATTGGAGCAGGAACGCGAACAGTTGGCGACCTACATCGCCCACGGCTGACCCGTGCGGGTGGCCTACGTGCACTGATCTCGGTCAGCTAATAGCACGAGAATGGCACGAAAGGTGCTGACCCCGCTCACGTGAAAGGCCCAGATCTACGGAGGATACTGTTTGACCTGGGCCTTTGTGGTGTGGAGCGGGTGACGGGAATCGGACCCGCGTCTAGAGCTTGGGAAGCTCTCATTCTACCATTGAACTACACCCGCAACGGGCCAGAGCTTAACACGAGCAACGCCCGCTACCCGTGGCGGTCACTCGATATCAGGACACGCCGCTAGGGTGGCGCCGTGCTGCTGTCCGACCGTGACCTGCGCGCCGAGATCGACGGTGGGCGTCTGGGCGTCGAGCCGTTCGACGAGAAGATGCTCCAGCCGTCGAGTATCGATGTGCGCCTGGACCGCTTCTTCCGGGTCTTCGTCAACACCAGGTACACCCACATCGACCCGTCGCTGCGGCAGGACGAGCTGACCTCGCTGGTGGAACCGGAGGGCGAAGAGCCCTTCGTGCTGCACCCCGGCGAGTTCGTGCTCGGCTCGACGTTCGAGCAGGTCACGTTGCCCGATGTGCTGGCCGGGCGGCTGGAAGGAAAGTCCAGCCTGGGCCGTCTCGGACTGCTCACGCACTCCACCGCGGGTTTCATCGACCCCGGTTTCACCGGCCACATCACGCTGGAATTGTCCAATGTGGCCAACCTGCCGATCACCCTGTGGCCGGGAATGAAGATCGGGCAGCTCTGTCTGTTCCGGCTCTCCAGCCCGGCGGAGCACCCGTACGGCTCGCAGCGGGCGGGGTCGCGATACCAGGGCCAGCGGGGCCCCACCCCGTCCAGGGCCTATCTGAACTTCGACCGCGTCGTCACCCGGCGCTGACCGATGCTCCCCGCACCTGCTGGGACGAGCCGAGTGATCGCTCAGTGAGTGACGGTGCGCAGGAAGTCCCGCCAGGCGGCGGTGGGGACGGCGAGGGCGGGGCCGTCGCGGTCCTTGGAGTCACGGACCAGCACGCGGTCCGGGGCGGGGACCTGCCTGCCCAGCCGGGCGGCCACCCGGTCCTCGATCTCGTCCGCCGGGATGGTGCCCGACTCCCGGATCAGCGCACGGGCGTAGTCGGTGGTCTGCAGCAGCCCGGGCACCCATCGTCGCCTGGAAGTCGTCAATGGTCAGCGCCTTCCCGGCTAGAAGGGCGGGGGCTCCTCGGGATTGGGTGGCGGGTGGGTGGCCAGTGGTTCCGGGTCGGTCAGCGGTGGCGGCTGTGAGTGGTAGACGTGGCCGCTGGGGGTGGACCAGGTGGTGCAGCCGTCCGGATGATGGGTCACCGTCCAGCCCGGGCTCTGCTTGATCTGGTGATGGCGTCGGCACTTGGGGCCGAGGTTGGTTTCGCTGGTCGGGCCGGTGTCGTTGTCCGGGTCGTGCGCGATGCCATGGTCGATGTCGCAGCGGTGGGCGGGCACGCGGCAACCTGGGAACTGGCAGGTCTGGTCTCGGGTGATCACCAATCCGGCGAGGTGTTGTGGTGGCCGGTAACGGGTGGTGCCGTAGTCCAGGGGCCGGCCCGAGGCCGGATCGGTGAGGATTCGCCGCCAGGTACCTCCGGCGGCGAGCTCCCGGGCCACCGCGGCCGGGATCGGGCCGTAACCGGCCAGCTCGCCCGGCAGGTCGTCGGCGCCGAGAAGCGCAGTGTGGGGGACGGTGACCCGAACATCCACCGCAGCAACATCCACCGCAGCGCGAACGCTCGCCGCGGCGGCGCCCGGCCCCTGATCGGTGTCCTCGCGAGCGGCGCTGGTGCCCGCACTGCAGAACCCGATCGGGCCCAGCACGAGGTCGACCAGTGCGTCGGCGCGGCGGGCTTCCAGGGTGCGCTCGTCCTTGGCGAACCCGGCCCGGCGGGCGTATTCGTCGAGCACCGCGAACACGCCGGCGGCGTCGGCCGCCGGGAGGTAGGCCGACAGGGTGGACATTCCGTCGGGCTCCGGCCACATCCGGACCCTGCGCTCGCGCCGGGCCCGCTCGGCCCGTTCCCGCGCGGCGGCAGGATCGGCCGTGAGCACCGCTCGCCGAGTCGCGGCACGCAACTGTCCGGGGGTCTGCTGCCGGGCTTTGGCCAGCACCTGCCGCTCGACCTGCGCGGTGTGTTCGGCGGAGAGGTTCGCGGTCTCAGCGTCGAGGATGAGGGCCTTCGTGAGGGTGATCCGGCCCTGCTCCAGCGCCGCCAGCGTGGCGGGCAACCGAGTACACAGCGACCAGGCGTCGTCCACCCGGCACGCCGCGGTTCGGGCCGAGGTTGCCAGCATCAGACCGACTTCGGCCACCGCCGATTCGTGGGCCTGCACGTCGGGTGCGCCCAACGTCCGGTTTCGAGCCTCCGCGCTACGCAGGAAAGAGGTCATCTCCCGGATTTGCCCGGCTTGCGCCCAGGCGATGACTCGCTCCCAGCCTCCCACCCGTTCCAGGGCCTCGAACTCACGATGGCCTGGGCCGGTCTCTGCGGGTTGCGCGAGAAGGTCGGCCAGCAGGCCGTCCGGTAGGTACTCCGACCAGCGCACGGGCTCCGCGCCGACGGGCGGGTCCTCGACCAGGTAGTCGATGACGTCGTCGGGCGGTGCGACAGCCGGTGGCGGAGGCAGATCATAATCGAACACATGTTCGATGATATTCCATGGGGATGTGGCTGGCAACAGACGGCTCCGCAACGTTGGCACAGTGTGCCGGTGCTGCCCGGTGACCTCCCACAGATCACCGCGGCGAATCGGCGCCGCTCTGGCCGACCTTCCCGTTCGCCGGTGCACCTCGCTTGACGCCGGCGAGCAGCAACTGCGCGACGTCGAGCACCTCGGTGGTGCTGCCCGCCGCGCCCTCGCTCTCCCGCGTGGTGAGCCCGTCGGTGAGCATCACCCGGCAGAACGGGCATCCGGTGGCGATCTTCGACGTCTCGGTGGCGATCGCCTCGTCGACCCGGTCCAGGTTGACCCGCTTGCCGATGCGCTCCTCCATCCACATCCGCGCGCCCCCGGCGCCACAGCACATCGACCGGTCCGCGTGCCGCGGCATCTCGGTCAGCCGCGCACCCGATGCGCCGATCAGCTCGCGCGGCGGTGAGTACACGTCGTTGTGCCTGCCCAGGTAGCAGGGGTCGTGGTAGGTCACCTCGGGCCCGTCGGCAGCGGCGTCCGCCAGCGGCACCAGCTTGCGTTCCCGTACCAGCTGGTTGAGCAGCTGGGTGTGGTGCACCACCTCGTAGTGCCCTTCGAGCTGTGGGTACTCCCTGCCGATGGTGTTGAAGCAATGCGGGCAGGTGGTGACGATCTTGCGTCGGCCGGTCTCGCGCCCCTCGAACACCGTGTTGAGCGTCTCGACGTTCTGCTGCGCCAGCATCTGGAAGACGAACTCGTTGCCCGAGCGGCGGGCCGGGTCACCCGTACAGGTCTCGCCGTCGCCGAGCACCACGTAGTTGACCCCCGCGCGGTGCAGCAGCTCGGCGGTGGCCCGAACCGTCTTGCGGGCGTTGTCGTCGAAGGCCCCCGCGCAACCGATCCAGAACAGGTACTCGACGTCATCGGGCAGCTTCTCCCCGGTGAGCCGGGGAACCTCGAAGGCCAGGCCCTTGGCCCAGTCCATCCGGGCGGAGGAGTTCTGCCCCCACGGGTTGCCCTTGTTCTCCAGGTTCCGGAACAGGGTGCCCAGCTCGCTGGGGAACTCCGACTCGATCAGCACCTGGTAGCGCCGCATGTCGACGATGTGGTCGACGTGCTCGATGTCCACCGGGCACTGCTCCACGCAGGCCCCGCAGGTGGTGCACGACCACAGCACGTCCGGGTCGATCACGCCGCCCTGCTCGGCGGTGCCCACCAGCGGGCGGGCGGCCTGCTCCGGACCGGAGCCGGGCACTCGGCCGAACCCGGACTCCGGTACGTGGTGGCCGTTGCCAGCGGCCAGCGCCAGCACGTCGACGTCGCTGTGGTCCTGGACCGGGGGATCAGGGATGGCCTGTTCGCCCAGCAGGTAAGGGGCCTTGGCGAACAGGTGGTCCCGCAAGTCCATGATCACGAGCTTGGGGGACAGCGGCTTACCGGTGTTCCACGCCGGGCACTGGCTCTGGCAGCGACCGCACTCGGTGCAGGTGGCGAAGTCCAGCATGCCCTTCCAGGTGAAGTCCTCGACCTTGCCGCGGCCGAAGATGTCGTCCTCACCGGGGTCCTCGAAGTCGATCTCCTTGCCGCCCGACTCCATCGGTAGCAGCGGGCCCAGCGCCTTGGGCATCCGCTTGGCCGAGACGTTGATCGGTGCCACGAAGATGTGCAGATGCTTGGAGTACAGCACGATGATCAGGAAGGCCAGCATGACGCCGATGTGCAGCAGCAGGCCGACCGTCCCGAGCACCTCGTTGGCGCCATCGCCCAGCGGTGCGAGCAGCGCGCCCGCCGCGTGGGAGGCGAACGCCCCGGACCGATAGGGGAAGGTGCCGGTGTTCACTTCGGTGCCACGGAACAGGAACAGCGTCCAGACCACGTTGAAGATCATGAACAGGATGAGCCACGCGCCGCCGGTGTGGGAGCCGTAGAAGCGCGAACCCCGCTGCCTGCGCTCCGGCGCCTGGCGCACCCGGATGATCGCGAATGCGATGATCGAGACCAGTACCGCGAGGGCGATGAAGTCCTGCAGGAAGCCCAGCACCGGCGAGTGCCCGATCAGCGGGAGGGCGAAGTGCTCGTCGAACAGCGCGCCGTAGGCCTCGAGGTAGACGGTGATCAGGATTACGAAACCCCAGAAGGTGAAGAAGTGCGCGAGACCGGGGACCGTCCACTTCAGCAGCCTGCGCTGGCCGAACACCTCGACCAGTTGGGTCCGCAGTCGCTCGCCCATGTTCTCGGCGCGGCCGGGAGCCGGCTGGCCGGATCCGATCAAGGTGTAGAGCCACCACGCTCTTCGGCCGGCGAACACGAGGGTCAGGACCGTGAGTCCTAGGCCGATGGCTAGTCGTGCTGCCATCACGGCGTCCACCTCCGCAGTGCGCATCAATGAGTTCACGCAGCCTAAACGGGTCCCGGTGCCGGGTCCCTTCGCAGGCTACGACCAGTTACCGGCCAGTAGCTACTAGCCGGGGGCGTGAGCACTGCCACCGATGGGTCGTCGATTCATGCTCGGCGTGGGTCCTCCTCCGGTGCGACGTGCCCCTGGTTCGGGAACATCGCCACCGCCTCGCCCGTTGAGTCGGCAGAAAGGTTGAGTGAGTCACGCTCAAGTCGCCAGTTGACGCTCTACTGTCGTGGCCAGCAGACTTGAGTCAGGATCAGTCAAGTTCGAAAGGGTTGCTCACATGGCTCGTGCGGTCGGCATCGACCTCGGGACTACCAACTCCGTCGTGGCCGTCCTGGAGGGCGGCGAGCCCACGGTGATCGCGAACTCCGAGGGTTCGCGGACCACCCCCTCCGTGGTCGCTTTCGCCAAGAACGGAGAGGTGCTCACCGGGCAGTCCGCCAAGAACCAGGCGGTCACCAACGTGGACCGCACCATCCGGTCGGTCAAGCGGCACATGGGCACCGACTGGTCGACCCAGGTCGACGGGAAGAAGTACACCGCGCAGGAGATCAGCGCCAGGGTGCTGATGAAGCTCAAGCGCGACGCCGAGTCCTACCTCGGCGAGGATGTGGCCGACGCGGTGATCACCGTCCCGGCCTACTTCGAGGACGCCCAGCGGCAGGCCACCAAGGAGGCCGGCCAGATCGCCGGGCTCAACGTGCTGCGGATCGTCAACGAGCCCACCGCGGCTGCGCTGGCCTACGGTCTGGACAAGGGCGAGAAGGAGCAGACCATCCTGGTCTTCGACCTCGGTGGTGGCACCTTCGACGTGTCCCTGCTGGAGATCGGCGAGGGAGTGGTCGAGGTCCGTGCCACATCCGGGGACAACCACCTCGGCGGGGACGACTGGGACCAGCGGATCATCGACTGGCTGGTGGAGAAGTTCCGCGCCTCCAAGGGCATCGACCTGACCCGCGACAAGATGGCCATGCAGCGGCTGCGGGAGGCCGCGGAGAAGGCCAAGATCGAGCTTTCCAGCTCGTCCAGCGCGACGATCAACCTGCCCTACATCACCGTCGACTCCGAGAAGAACCCGCTGTTCCTCGACGAGACGCTGTCCCGTGCCGAGTTCCAGCGGATCACCTCCGACCTGCTGGACCGCTGCCGCGCCCCGTTCCGGAACGTGATCAAGGACGCCAGCATCTCGGTCGGGCAGATCGACCACGTGGTGCTGGTCGGCGGCTCCACCCGGATGCCTGCCGTGCACGACCTGGTCAAGGAGCTCACCGGCGGCAAGGAGCCGAACAAGGGCGTCAACCCCGACGAGGTGGTCGCGGTGGGCGCCGCGCTGCAGGCCGGTGTGCTCAAGGGCGAGGTCAAGGACGTCCTGCTGCTCGACGTCACCCCGCTGTCGTTGGGCATCGAGACCAAGGGCGGCGTGATGACCAAGCTCATCGAGCGCAACACGACCATCCCCACCAAGCGCTCCGAGATCTTCACCACGGCCGACGACAACCAGCCGAGTGTGCAGATCCAGGTGTTCCAGGGTGAGCGGGAGATCGCGGCCTACAACAAGAAGCTCGGCATGTTCGAGCTCACCGGGCTGCCGCCCGCGCCGCGTGGCCTACCGCAGATCGAGGTCACCTTCGACATCGACGCCAACGGCATCGTGAACGTCTCGGCTAAGGACATGGGCACCGGCAAGAGCCAGGCCATGACCATCACCGGTGGGTCGGCGCTGCCCAAGGACGACATCGACCGGATGATGCGCGACGCCGAGGAGCACGCCGAAGAGGACCGGCAGCGCCGCGAGGAGGCCGAGACCCGCAACCAGGCGGAGTCGCTGGTCTACCAGACCGAGAAGTTCGTCAAGGAGAACGACGAGAAGCTGCCGTCGGACGTCAAGGACAAGGTGAATGCCGCGCTCGGCGAGGCGCAGGAGGCGCTCAAGGGCAACGACACCGCGGCGATCCGGGCCGCGATGGAGAAGCTCGCCACCGAGTCCCAGGCACTGGGCCAGGCGCTCTACGGCAACGCCCCAGGCGCAGCCGGGGCATCAGCCGGTGCCGCTGACGGTTCGTCGGCCGATGGGTCGTCCGCGACAGGTGCCGATGACGTCGTCGACGCCGAGATCGTCGATGACGAGCCGGGAGGCGAAAAGAAGTGAGCCGGGAGCCCGACTCCGTGGACGGACGTGCTGGTGATGAGCAGCCGAGGGTCGTGGTGCGAGACAAACGGAGGATCGATCCGGTGACCGGCAGGATTCGCGTTCCTCCGGGAGACGACCAGCCCGCGGCCGGTGGCGTGCGGGTCGACGAGTCCGGCGGTGCCGACACCGGCGGCAGCGTGGAGGTGGGAGTCGCGGAGCTGGCCACATTGCGGTCCCAACTCGAGGAACGGACCGGGGACCTGCAGCGCATCACCGCGGAGTACACCAACTACCGGCGCCGGGTGGAGCGTGACCGTCAGGTGACGACCGCCTTGGCCAAGTCGCAGGTGGCCGGCGAGCTGCTCACCGTGCTCGACGACATCGAGCGCGCCGAGGCACACGGCGATCTGTCCGGGGCGTTCAAGGCCGTCGCGGACAAGCTGGTGGCCGGGTTGGCGACGCACGGGCTGGAGCCCTTCGGAGCCACCGGGGACGAGTTCGACCCGGACGTGCATGAGGCGGTACAGCACAGCACCTCCCGCGATGTCCAGGGACCGACCGTCACCACCGTGCTGCGCCGCGGCTACCGCTTCGGCGAGCGGGTGCTGCGCCCGGCGATGGTGGTGGTGACCGACGCTGAGTCGCCGGCCTCCGGGCACCCCGCCGAGCCGGACGTCACCTCCCGGGACGCGGCGACGTTCAGCGGCGACAGTGCTCCTGCGGATGGTTCCGGCGCGCCGTCCGGGGGCCCCGGTCCAGCGCACGAGCACTGATGCGGGAGGAGAAGACATCCGGTGAGCGCGCGGGACTGGATCGAGAAGGACTTCTACGCTGAGCTGGGTGTCTCCTCCTCCGCGTCCGCCGAGGACATCAAGAAGGCGTACCGCAAGCTGGCGCGGGAGCTGCACCCGGACGCCAATCCGGGCGACGCCAAGGCCGAGGCCCGCTTCAAGTCGGTGTCCGAGGCCTACGGTGTGCTCTCCGACGCCGATAAGCGTAAACAGTACGACGAGGCGCGTAGCCTGTTCGGCTCCGGCTTCCGGCCGGGCTCCGGCGGGTTCGGCGCGCCGGGCGGTCCTGGCGGGTTCGACCTCGGGGACCTGTTCGGGAACACCGGCGGTCAGTCCGGCGGTGCCGGCGGTGCCGGCGGTCTCGGTGATCTGCTCGGCGGGCTGTTCGCCAACCGTGCCAATGCCGGTGCGGGCCGGCATGCCGGAGGGACCCGCCCCCGGCGCGGCGCGGATGTCGAGACCGAGGTCCGGATCGACTTCACCGAGGCCGTCAACGGCGCCACCGTGCCGCTACGGCTGTCCAGCCCGGCCACCTGCGGTACCTGTGGGGGCACCGGAGCCCGGCCCGGCACGACGCCGCGCAACTGCCCGGTGTGCGGCGGTACGGGGCTGGTCACCCGCAGTCAGGGTGCGTTCGCCTTCTCCGAGCCGTGCCGGGACTGCCGAGGTGCGGGGCGGATCGTGGACGAGCCGTGCGTGGAGTGCGGTGGTCAGGGGGTGTCCACCCGGACCCGTGCGCTGACCATGCGGATTCCCGCCGCGGTCGCCGACGGCCAGCGGATCCGGCTGGCCGGGCAAGGTGAGCCGGGCCTTCGCGGGGCACCTGCCGGGGATCTCTACGTGCTGGTGCACGTCAACCCGCATCCGGTATTCGGGCGTTCCGGTGATGACCTCACGATGACGGTGCCCGTGTCGTTCCCCGAGCTCGTCATGGGAGCGACGCTCACCGTGCCGACGCTGGACGGCACGGTGTCGCTCAAGGTTCCCGCAGGCACCGCCAACGGGCGCACGCTGCGGGTACGCGGCAAGGGCATCACGGGGCGGCACGGGAAGCCTGGCGACCTGCTGGTGAGCCTGCAGATCGCGGTACCCGCCAAGCTGGAGCGGGCCGCGAAGGAGGCGCTCGAGGCCTATGCGCAGGCCACCGCTGCGGAGGACCCCCGTGCCGGGTTGCTGACCCGGGCACAGCGCAAGGGGGCGGCGAGATGATCGCCCCGATCCCGCAGGGCGCGAACGAGGACACCCCGGTCTTCGTGATCTCCGTGGCGGCCCAGCTGGCCGGGCTGCACGCGCAGACGCTGCGTAGCTACGACCGGATGGGGCTGGTGTCCCCCGGTCGCAGCCCGGGGGGTGGTCGCCGGTATTCGGCTCGCGACATCGCGCTGCTGCAGGAGGTGCAGCGGCTGTCCCATGACCATGGGGTCAATCTGGCCGGGGTCAAGCGGATCATCGAGCTGGAGAACGAGGTGGAGGCGCTGCGCTCCCGGCTGGTCGAGCTCGCCGCGGAGCTTGATGAGGCGCACACCCAGCTCGCTGCGACACACGCCGCCGCCGAGCAGGCCGCTGCCGCGGTGCACGCCTCTTACCGTCGCGACCTGGTGCCGGTACGCCCCATCGGCGAGGCCGCACTGGTCGTGTGGCGCCCCCCGCCACGTCGTAGGTAGAGCCACCAGCTCAGTCGAGGGTGAACGGGTCGTACTTGATCCGGTCGAGCGGAGTGCCCGCGACGAGCATCCGGGACACGGTGGCTCTGATCATCGCGGGCGAGCCGCAGACCAGCACATCCCGATCCGCCCAGGCACCGTAGCGGGTGACCACCTCGGCGAGCGTCCCCTGCTCGGTCCTGGCTGCCGGGGCGTCCTCCTCCAGCACCGGGATCACCGTCAGCCACGGGTTCGTCGCGGCCATACCCGTGATCGTGTCGAGGTCGTAGAGGTCGCCACGGGTACGGCCGCCGAAGAAGAGCTGTACGTCCGGGTTGTCGCCCCAGCGCGTGAGCTCCTCGACCATGGCGCGGATCGGGGCGATCCCGGTACCACCGGCGATCATCACCAGATCCCGGCCCGCGCTTCGGTCCAGCGACATCCGACCCATCGGCGAGCCCATCCGCCAGCTGTCGCCGACCCGGGTGTGGCCGACGATCGACCGGCTGACCCAGCCGCCCTCCACCCCGCGGATGTGGAATTCCAACGACCCGTCGGGCCGGGGAGCGTTCGCCGGGGACAGGTAACGCCACAGCCGGGGTCGCTGCGGCACCTCGACGCTCACATACTGACCGGCTCGATAAGGCAACGGCTGGTCAGGCTTGACGCGCACCACTGCGACGTCCCAGTTCAGCCGCTGGTGCTCGATGACCTGCGCGGACCACCACGCGGGACCCTGGTCGGTCTCGGCTGCTTCGAGCATCGTCCTGGCGACCAGACCGAATGCGTCGACCCAGGCCTTCTCCACCTGAGGCGTCCAGGCGGAGCCCGCATATCGCTTGACCGCGCTGATGAGGGCGTTGCCCACCGCGTCGTAGTGCTGCCCGACGACCCCGAACTTGCGATGATCACGCCCCAGCTGGCGCAGGAACGGCACCAGGTCGTCGGGCCGGTCGACCATTTGCACGACGTGCACCAGAGCCCGCAACAGCCGGCTGCGCTGGATCTCCATGTTGGCCGCGAACAGCTCCCGGGTGGCCGGGGCTATCGCGAAGAGCATCCCGTAGAAGAACCGGGCAGCCTCCTCGGAACACGGCTCGACCACCGCATAGCTCTCGCGGATGAGTCGGACCATGGTGGCGGCGCCACCGGTATCAGTGGGTTCGCGACCAGGTGGAGGGACTGGTCTCAGCGCGGCGTTGGCGGTCATAGTCCGGGCGCGTCTTCTCCAAGTGGGCGGCGGGCACGAGGCCCGCGCGGTCTGTGCGAACTCCCCGACGACGCCGGGCAGGCAAGCTCTCGCTCGGCCCGGTCGCTCAATGATCGCTTGGTTCTGTGATCGGTGGTTCTTGGTTCTGTGATCGGTGGTTACAGTGGGCTCATACTGACTCTGTCGGTGCCGCTGTGCTGCTAGGCGGGTGCTGAGGGGCAGCAGTATGACACGGTAGCTGCCGCTTCTTTCGAGCCGACGACGCCGTGCGGACCGGGCATTTGGTGCACCCTCCAGTGGTCCCCGGCAGCGGGACTCAACAGTAGAACTGTTCGACGCTGCCGCAACCGCTCAGCTCTCGCATCCGGGGACACTTGGGTCAGCGGGCAACGCCGCCGTCTTCGGCCGGGGCGGGAGCCGCTCCGACGGCTGCCGGAGATTGAGCGGAACACGCTCAACTTTTCTGACGTTGCAGGTGTAGGCGGGCAGGATGGGCCCCGACAAGACCCGCGTGCGGAGAGAGGGACGCCTCGACGATGGATTCTTTCAACCCCACCACCAAGACGCAGGCCGCCGTCTCCTCGGCTGTGCAGGCCGCCACGGCGGCAGGCAACCCCGATGTGACAGCGGCGCACCTGCTCGGTGCGCTGCTCGGGCAGGCGGACGGGATCGCCGCACCGTTGCTGGCGGCGGTGGGCGCGGATGCCGCCGCGGTGCGGGCGGAGCTCAAGGAGCTGACCCAGCGTCTTCCTTCGGCTACCGGCTCCACGGTGGCGGCACCACAGTTCGACCGGCAGGCGGCCACGGCGCTCGGGCACGCCCAGAATCTGGCCACCGAGATGGGCGACTCGTATGTATCGACCGAGCACCTGCTGGTCGGCCTGGCGGCAGGTGGGGACGTCGGAGCACTGCTGCGCAGGCATGGCGCCACCCCGGACGCGCTGCGGGAGGCGTTCCAAGCGGTTCGCGGCTCCGCGAGGGTGTCCAGCCCCGATCCGGAGGGCACCTACCAGGCGCTGGCCAAGTACGGCATGGATCTCACCGAGCGGGCCCGTTCCGGTGAGCTGGACCCGGTGATCGGCCGGGACGCCGAGATCCGCCGGGTGGTGCAGGTGCTGTCCCGGCGTACCAAGAACAACCCGGTGCTCATCGGCGAGCCCGGCGTCGGCAAGACCGCCATCGTCGAAGGTCTCGCGCAGCGGATCGTCGCCGGAGACGTTCCGGAGTCGCTGCGCGGCAAGCGCGTCGTCGCGCTGGACCTCGGCTCGATGGTGGCCGGCGCGAAGTACCGCGGTGAGTTCGAGGAGCGGCTCAAGGCGGTGCTCAAGGAGATCACCGAGGCGGCCGGCCAGGTCATCACGTTCATCGACGAGCTGCACACCATCGTCGGGGCCGGGGCCACCGGGGAGAGCGCGATGGACGCGGGCAACATGATCAAGCCGATGTTGGCCCGCGGCGAGCTGCGGATGGTCGGCGCGACCACGCTGGACGAATACCGCCAGCACATCGAGAAGGACGCGGCGCTGGAGCGGCGGTTCCAGCAGGTGCTGGTCGGCGAGCCGTCCGTCGAGGACACCGTCGGTATCCTGCGCGGGCTCAAGGAGCGCTACGAGGTGCACCACGGCGTGCGGATCACCGACGCCGCGCTGGTCGCCGCCGCGACGCTGTCCGACCGCTACATCACCGCCCGGTTCCTGCCGGACAAGGCGATCGACCTGGTCGATGAGGCCGCATCCCGGCTGCGCATGGAGATCGACTCGCGGCCGGTCGAGGTCGACGAGGTGGAGCGCGCGGTGCGCCGCCTGGAGATCGAGGAGATGGCGCTGGCCAAGGAGTCCGACCCGGCCTCGGTTCAGCGGCTCGCCACCTTGCGCGCCGAGCTGGCCGACAAGCGAGAACGCCTCGCTGAGCTGACCACCCGCTGGCAGAACGAGAAGTCCGCCATCGAGGCCACCCGGGAGCTCAAGGAGCAGCTCGAACAGCTGCGCGGGGAGTCCGAGCGCGCCGAGCGTGACGGTGATCTCGGCCGGGCGGCCGAACTGCGCTACGGCAAGATCCCGGCGCTGGAGAAGCAGCTCACCGAGACCACCGCGTCGGCCCCGGGTCCGCAGGTGATGCTCAAGGAAGAGGTCGGCCCCGATGATGTGGCCGATGTGGTCTCGGCGTGGACCGGGATCCCCGCTGGACGGCTGCTGGAAGGCGAGACCGCCAAGCTGCTGCGGATGGAGGAGGCACTGAGCCGCCGGGTGGTCGGCCAGGCCGAGGCGGTACGCGCGGTGGCTGACGCGGTGCGAAGGGCCCGCGCCGGGGTCGCCGACCCGGACCGCCCCACCGGGTCGTTCCTGTTCCTCGGCCCTACCGGCGTCGGCAAGACCGAGCTGGCCAAGGCGCTGGCGGAGTTCCTGTTCGACGACGAGCGCGCCATGGTGCGCATCGACATGAGCGAATACAGCGAAAAACACAGCGTGGCTCGCCTGGTCGGCGCGCCACCCGGATACGTCGGCTACGACCAGGGCGGGCAGCTCACCGAGTCGGTGCGCCGCAGGCCCTACACCGTGGTGCTGCTCGACGAGGTGGAGAAGGCGCACTCGGACGTCTTCGACGTGCTGCTGCAGGTGCTCGACGACGGTCGGCTGACCGATGGGCAGGGCCGCACGGTGGACTTCCGCAACACCATCCTGGTGCTCACCTCCAATCTGGGCTCGACCGCGCTGGCCGACGCCACCCTCGACGAGCGGGAGCGCACCGACGCCGTGCTCGCCGTGGTGCGATCGCATTTCAAGCCCGAGTTCCTCAACCGGCTGGATGATCTGGTGGTGTTCGGATCGCTGGCCACCGAGGAGCTCACGTCGATCGTCGACATCCAGATCGGGCAGCTGGCGCGCAGGCTGGGCGGCCGACGTCTCACGCTGGAGGTGACCGACGCGGCCAGAGAGTGGCTGGCGCTCAACGGGTTCGACCCGCTCTACGGGGCTCGTCCGTTGCGCAGGCTGGTGCAGTCCGCGATCGGCGACCAACTGGCCAAGGCACTGCTCGCCAGCGAGATCCAGGACGGTGACACCGTCCGGGTGGACCTCGACGAGGCGGGTGTCGGCGGCACCGGAGCCCTCACGGTCACCCGCGCCTGACTACGCTCGGCCCGGTGTCGCCGTGGGTGTGGTTCCTGATCGCCGGGCTGGCCGGCTTCGCCGGCGCGGCACTGCTGCTCGCCGACCACGCCCGCCGTACCGCACACCAGCGGGAACGGCGGCGTTGGGCGGCACTGCGCGGATGGCGGTTCGTCGTGTCCGACCCCGTGCTCGCGGACCGCTGGCGGCATGGGGTGGTCGCCCGGGGTGGCGCGGGAATGGCCAAGAACCTGGTCATCGGCAGTCTGTTCACCCCGTTGGGCCGGCGCCCGGTGCAGATCTTCGACCACGAGCAGAGCGGCAAGGTCTCCAGCGTGGTCGTCGCGGTGCAGCGGCGGTTCCATGCGGCCGATCTGGTGGTCGAGCTGTGGCTGGCAGACCGGCCGCTTCCCCAGGATCCCGGCCTGGAACTGCTGGGCGCGGTCGGGGAGCGCTACGGGTTCGTCACCGATCCGGATCGGGCCCGCCCGCTGGTCACACCCGAGCTGGTGGTCGCCTGCAATGCGGTGGGCACGGACATCCCGGTCACGTGGCTGGAGCAGGACTGGGTGCTGGCCGCGGCACCGGCCACCGCCACCCCCGCCCGGCTGGAGCGGGTACTGCGGGCGCTGGACGAGATCGCCGAGCAACTCGACGCCGCCACCTATCATTCGCAGAGCGCCGAGGCTGCCGACCCGACGATGCCGTCGGCTCTTCGGACCGGGCCAAGCACCGATAATCCACCGGCGCCGGGACCCGGACGCTAGCGTCATCGGCGTGTGCCTAGCAGGGGCGAGCGGACGGCCGGGGGTGGGGACACCCCTACCCCGGGGAGGCCAGCTTGCCGGATGGGCCTGCCGGGATGCAGTCCAGGACGCTTCAGACATGACCGTTGACGCCGTCACGCCCGCCCAGGGTGTCCCCTTCGCGCCGCTGGTCGCCGGCACGCGCCGGGCCCAGCTGGGCCAGGACCTCCGTTACCTGCTGACCGGGCTTCCCATCGGCATCGCCGCGTTCGTCGTCGCGGTGGTGGGGTTCTGCTCCGGTATGGGGCTGCTCGTGGTGTGGGTCGGACCATTCGTGCTGGTGACGACGCTCACCTCGGCCCGAGGTTTCGCCCGCCTGGAACGCAGGCGTGTGCAGGCCGTCACCGGCGCACCGCTTCCGCCGCACTACTACCGAGCGCCGTCGGGCCGGGGGGTGTCCCGGCTGCTGCGTGCCCTGCGGGACCCGCAGTCCTGGCGCGACCTGCTGCACATGGTGCTCGCTTTCCCGCTGCGGGTGGCGTCCTTCGTGATCTCCGTCGCCTGGCTGTTCGGCGGGCTGGGCGGACTGCTGTACGTGTTGTGGGAATGGGCGGTGCCCCGTTCGTCGCGACGCCACACCCTGATCGAGCTGATCACCGGCAACCAGACCCGGCTCGCGGACATCCTGTTCACCACCGCATGCGGCGCGGTCCTGTTGGTGACCGTGCCCTTCGTGCTGCTGGGCCTCACCGCACTGCAGACCGGGCTGGCCAGGGGCCTGCTGACGAACGAGACCGCGGCGCTGCGGGCCCGGACTGAGCAGCTTGTCGGCCGCCGTCGCGCTGCCGCGGCGGCCGAGGCGCAGACCCTGCGCCGGGTAGAGCGCGATATCCACGATGGCCCGCAGCAACGGCTGGTCCGGCTGAACATGGACTTGGAGGCGGCGGCCCGCAGGCTCGACGACGAACCGGACCAGGCCCGTCCGCTGGTGGCCGAGGCGCTCGTACAGAGCCGGGAGGCGCTCTCCGAGTTGCGAGCGGTCTCCCGGGGCATCGCCCCGCCCATCCTCGCGGACCGGGGGCTTGGCCCCGCGCTGGCCGCGGCGGCTGCCCGCTGCCCGGTACAGGTGTCGCTCGATGTGGCCCTGGACGGTGGAGCGCGGCTCGCCGAGGTGGTCGAGAACACCGCCTACTTCGTGGTCACCGAGGCGCTCACCAACGTCGCCAAGCACTCCGCGGCCGGACGCTGCACGGTGCACGTCGTCAAGGACGTCGCGCAGGTCCACGTCCGAGTCAGTGACGACGGCCGTGGCGGGGCGCATATCGGCAAGGGTCACGGCCTGGCCGGGCTCGCGGACCGACTCGCCGCCATCGGTGGCCGACTGCGGATCGACAGCCCAGCAGGCGGCCCGACACTGCTCGACGCGGACATCCCACTGGCCGGTCTGGACGGTCCGGGTTGAGCGTGCGGGTGGTGCTGGCCGAAGACTCCCTGTTGCTGCGGGAGGGTCTGGTACGGCTGTTCGACGAGGCGGGCGCCACCGTCGTCGCGGCCGTCGGCGACGGTGAGGCGCTGGTCCGCGTCGCGGTCGAGCAGCGTCCCGACGTCGCTGTGGTCGACGTCCGAATGCCGCCTTCGTTCACCGACGAGGGCTTGCGAGCGGCACTCGAGGTGCGCCGCCGGGTGGCCGGAGTCGGGATCCTGGTGCTGTCGCAGTACGTGGAGGAGTCCTACGCGGGGGATCTGCTCTCCGGCGCAGGTGCCGGTGGGGTCGGCTACCTGCTCAAGGACCGGGTGGCCCGGCTGGCGGACCTCTCCGATGCGCTGCAGCGGGTGGCGAGCGGTGGCACCGTCCTCGATCCGGAGGTGGTCGCCGGCCTGCTCGCGCATCGGGCCAAACGGGACCGGCTCGCGGAACTGTCCCCCCGGGAGCGCGACGTGCTGGCACTGATGGCGGAGGGACGGACCAACGGCGCCATCAGCAGGACGTTGACGATCACCGAGGGTGCGGTGGAGAAGCACATCTCGTCGATCTTCGCGAAGCTCACCCTGCCACCGTCCGAGAACGACCACCGCCGGGTCATGGCGGTGCTGACCTGGCTGCGCGGGTAGAGCGCACCGCCGCCGGGCCGAGCCGGGTGCACATCGTGGCGAAGGACGGGTCGCCCGCGCGGCCTCTGAGCGCCCAGAGGTCATGGGCGAACGCCAGGTCAGAGCTGAGCGCACGGTCGAAGGGCTAGCCTCGGCTCATGCCCACCGCGCTGATCACTGGACCTACCGCTGGGCTCGGAGCCGCGTTCGCCCGGAGGCTCGCCGCCGAGGGCTATGACCTCGTGCTCGTCGCCCGGGACACCGGCCGCTTGCTGAAACTGGCCGGCGAGTTGTCCGACAGATACAGCATCAGCACCGAGGTGATCCCCGCTGATCTGGCCGACGCGGGTGCGCGGGAGCGGGTCGAACTGCGGCTCCGCGACGGGGAGCCGGTGGACCTGCTGGTGAACAACGCCGGCTTCGCGGCCGCCACCGAGTTCCTCGACGCCGACGTCGCGGACCTGCAGGCCCAGTTGGACGTCAACGTGACCAGCGTGCTGCGGCTGACCCACGCGGCGGTGCCGGGCATGGCGGCGCGGGGGCACGGAGTGGTGATCAACGTGTCCAGCGTGGCCGGCTTCATGCCCGGCCGCGGCTCCACCTACGGCGCGGGCAAGGCGTTCGTGACGATGCTCTCCGAGGGCCTGGCCGCCTCGTTGCGGGGTACCGGCGTGCAGGTACTCGTGCTGTGCCCGGGGTTCGTGCACACCGAGTTCCACGCCCGGGCCGGGATCGACATGACCGGCACGCCGTCCGCGTTCTGGCTGGAGCCCGACGCCGTGGTCCGGGACTGCCTGGCCGACCTGCGGCGCGGGCGGACCGTATCCGTACCCGGCCTGCAGTACCGGGCTCTTGTCGGGCTGGTCGACGTGCTGCCCCGAGCCCTGGTCCGCAAGCTGGCCGGGCGCACCGGGCGGGGCAGGTCCTGACCCCGGGCCGGCCGGTCCTGGCTGGAGATGCCTGGGCAGGCGTGTGCCACCCTGTCCGGTTGTGACGGGTATCGACCCGGCGGCACGGTCCGAGTTGGCCGCACTGGTACGGGAGTTGGCTGTGCGCCACGGCAGGGTCACGCTCTCCTCCGGAGCGCAGGCCGACTACTACGTGGACCTGCGTCGCGCGACGTTGCACCACAAGGCCGCACCGTTGGTCGGGCGGCTGGTGCGGGAGCTGACCGCGGACTGGGTCTACCAGGCCGTCGGTGGGCTGACCTTGGGTGCCGACCCGGTGGCCGCGGCGGTACTGCACGCACCGGGTCCTGCGCTGGACGCGTTCGTGGTGCGCAAGGCCGTCAAGGAACACGGCATGCAGCGGCTCATCGAGGGTCCCGACGTGGCGGGCCGGGCGGTGCTCGTCGTCGAGGACACCTCCACCACCGGGAGCTCGGTACTCACCGCGGTGGCCGCGTTGCGTGCCGCGGGCGCCGAGGTGGCCGGGGTGGCCACCGTGGTGGACCGGGACACCGGTGCCCGCGAGGCCGTCGAGGCGGCCGGGCTGGCCTACCGAACGGTGCTGCGGCTGAGCGAGCTCCTGTGAGTGGCGATGCGAGCTATGACTCGCATCGCCACTCACAGGGCCCCACGGAGTGGGGCCACACCGTCGGCGTCGGGCCCTGGACCGGACCGTGGCCGGACGATCCACGCTACGACCCGGATCTGCTGCGCGAGGGTGACCGCCGCAACGTCGTCGACGCCTATCGCTACTGGCGCCGCGACGCCGTGGTCGCCGATATCGACGGCCGCCGCCATCCGCTGCACGTCGCGATCGAGAACTTCGGCCACGACCACAACATCGGCACCGTGGTGCGGACCGCGAACGCGTTCGCGGCGGCCGAGGTGCACATCGTCGGGCGCCGTCGGTGGAACCGGCGCGGCGCCATGGTCACCGACCGCTACCAGCACCTACGACACCACGACGACGTCGCCGGGTTGCTCTCGCACGTCGCCGCCGAAGGTCTCACCGTGGTCGCCGTGGACAACGCTCCCGGCGCACTGCGGCTGGAGACCACGAGCCTGCCGCGGCGCTGTCTGCTGCTGTTCGGGCAGGAGGGGCCGGGACTGACCGCCGAGGCCCGTGCCGGGGCGGCGTTGACCGTCTCGATCGCGCAGTTCGGCTCGACCCGGTCGATCAACGCCGGGGTCGCCGCCGGGGTCGCCATGCATGCCTGGGTCCGCCAGCACGCCGACGTCGGAAGTGCCTGGTGAGCGGGCTGTGGGCGGCCCGGGCGGGTGCCGCCGACCGTGCGGTGCACACCCGCCACCTGCACCCGGCCTGGGCGCTGCCGGGGACCCGGCTGGGCCGGATCGGCTGGCCTGCCGGGCGGGTGCAGGTGCGCTGGCATTACTGGTGGCAGGCGCACCTGCTGGACTGCGTGCTCGACGCTCACACCCGCGCCCCGACTCGGTGGCGTCGCGACACGGTCACGGAACTGCTCCGCGGCATGCGGCTGCGCAACCTCACCGGGTGGGTCAACCACTACCACGACGACATCGCCTGGCTCGGTCTGGCGCTACAGCGCAGCGCGAGGCTGGCCGGGGTGCGCAGGCCGGGCGCCGAGCGGGCCATAGCGCACCGGTTACGAATCGGTAAGGGCCCGGACGGGGGGATGCGGTGGCGGGTCGGTGACGACTTCGTCAACGTCCCGGCCACCGGTCCCGCCGCGATCTTCTTCGCCCGCCGGGGCAACCTGGGTCTCGCCTCGTCCCTGGCGGACTGGATCATCGAGCACCTGATCGACCCCGGCACCGGCTTGGCCTTCGACGGTGCCAGGGTGAACCCGGACGGATCGGTGCGTACCGTCGAGCGGGCCGTGTACAGCTACTGCCAGGGCGTCCTGCTCGGGGCCTGCGTCGAACTGGCCACCAGCACCGGCCGGCAGCGCTGGGCCGAGCAGGCTGACCGGACAGTGCACGCGGTCGCTGGGCATCTCACCGAACGGGGCGTGCTACGCGGGCACGGTGGCGGCGACGGCGGGCTGTTCACCGGCATCCTGGCCCGTTACCTCGCGCTGGCCGCCACGTCCGGGTTGTCATCGGGGCCGGTCGCGGCGCGTCTGGTGCTGGGCTCCGCCGATGCGGCCTGGCGTAACCGGGCCGTCGCCGCCGGTGGTCCGGTGTTCGGTCCGCAGTGGTCGGTTCCGGCGCTGCTTCCCCAGCCGGGGCGAGCCGAACGCGACCTGTCGGTGCAGCTGTCAGGCTGGATGCTGGTCGAGGCCGCCGCCGAGCTGGAGCGGGCGCAGGCCCTGCCGTAGCTGCCGTCTAGGCTGGGTGGCCGTGATCGACCTCAAAGTGCTGCGGGAGGACCCCGACCGGGTGCGGGCCGCACTGCGGGCCCGTGGCGAGGCCGTGGCCGCTGTCGACGTGCTGATCGCCGCCGATGAGCGCCGCCGCAAAGCAGTCGCCGCTGCCGATTCCCTGCGCGCCGAGCAGAAGACGCTGGGCAAGCGAATCGGCCGGGCGCGCGGTGCGGAGCGGGACGAGCTGCTCACCCGCGCCAAGCAGCTCTCCGCCGACGTCAAGCTCGCCGAGGCCGAGCAGGCCGGCGCCGAGGGGGCCATGGAGTCCGCGCACCGCGCGGTGCCGAACCTGCTCGTGGAAGGGGTGCCGGCCGGGGGTGAGGACGACTACGCCGTGCTCAAGCACGTCGGGGAGCCTGGTGATCTCGGCTTTGAGCCGCGCGATCATGTCGACCTGGGTACCAGCCTCGGCCTGCTGGACACCGAGCGCGGTGCCAAGGTCTCCGGGGCCCGGTTCTACTTCCTCACCGGCATCGGGGCGCAGCTACAGCTCGGGCTACTGCAACTGGCCGCCGCGCAGGCCGTCGCCGCCGGGTTCACGCTGATGATCCCCCCGGTGCTGGTCCGTCCGGAGATTATGGAGGGCACCGGGTTCCTCGGCGCGCACTCCGCCGAGGTGTACCGGCTGCGCGACGACGACCTCTACCTGGTGGGCACCTCCGAGGTGGCGCTGGCCGGCTACCACGCCGACGAGATCCTCGACCTGTCCGGCGGGCCACTTCGGTACGCCGGCTGGTCGTCTTGCTTCCGCCGCGAGGCCGGTTCCTACGGCAAGGACACCCGCGGCATCATCCGGGTGCACCAGTTCGACAAGGTCGAGATGTTCGTCTACACCCGACCCGAGGACGCCGAAAACGAGCACCAGCGCCTGCTGGACTGGGAGGAGCAGATGCTCGCCGCCATCGAGGTGCCCTACCGGGTGATCGACGTCGCGGCCGGCGACCTGGGCAGCTCCGCGGCGCGCAAGTTCGACTGCGAGGCCTGGCTGCCGTCCCAGCAGGCCTACCGCGAGCTGACGTCCACCTCGAACTGCACCACCTTCCAGTCGCGGCGGCTGGGCATCCGGTACCGGGACCCCGACGGGCGCACCCAGATCGCCGCCACCCTCAACGGCACGCTGGCCACCACCCGATGGATCGTCGCCATCCTGGAGAACCACCAGCGGCCCGACGGCTCGGTGCGGGTTCCCGAGGCACTACGCCCTGGGCTGGGTGGCCGCGAGCTGATCACCGCGCCCTGAACCCTGGGTGCGACGGACACACCGTGCACCAGCGACGGACACACCGTGCACCAGCGACGGACACACCGTGCACCAGCGACGGACACGCCGGGGGAACGTAGGGTCGAGCAAATGGAGCGGCCGGGTTTGGTGGCGTCGGACGTGGACGGCACGTTGCTGGATCCGACCGAGCGAATCTCGGTTCGTACCCGGGCCGCGGTGCACCGAGTGGTCGCTGCCGGGATTCCGTTCGTGCTGGTGACCGGTCGCCCACCGCGGTGGATCCCGCCGATTGTCGAGCAGCTTGAGTTCGCCGGCTTGGCGGTGTGCGCCAACGGCGCGGTGCTCTACGACGCCGCGACCGACCGGGTACGCCACGCGATGACCCTCGATCCGATGCAGCTGCGGACCGCGGCCAACGCGGTGGACGCTGCGTTGCCCGGCGCGAAGATCGCCGTCGAGCTGTCCGTGGGACAGGCCAAGGCCAACGGGATCCACCAGTTCCTCGCTGAATCGAATTACACCCATCCGTGGCCCGGCGCGGACTGCGAGACCGCCCCGAGGGACCTGCTGCTCAGCAGGCCCGCGATCAAGATGCTGGTTCGCCTGCCCCAGGAGGGTAGCGATGCGATGGCCGCCGCGGTCCGCGAGATCCTCGGTGCCGAGCTGGACGTCACCTTCTCCACCGGGCACGGCCTGATCGAGCTTTCCGCACCCGGTGTCACCAAAGGCACCGGCCTGGCCCGAGTGGCCGCTGAACTGGGCGTTGCACCTGCCGATGTGGTGGCCTTCGGTGATATGCCGAACGACCTCCCGATGCTGCAGTGGGCCGGATGCGGGGTCGCCATGGCCAACGCCCACCCGAGTGTGCTGGGGATGGCCGACGAGATCACCGCCCCGAACACGGAGGACGGCCTCGCGCTGGTCCTGGAACGGTGGTTCTGAACGCACGGGTAGGCACCCCCTGGCCGGTGCCCCACCCCGAGATTCAATCACTTGGGGTGTTTTTTTTGAGACACGGTGTAGGTAGTTGACCGCTGGGCCCCCCGAAACCGTGCCTGATGCCAGGATCGGATGGGATGTGGGAGGGGGGACTGTGGGTCGATCTGAGCAGTTGGTCCGGGTGGTGCTGGCCGACGATGAGAAGTCCGTGCTGGACGGTCTGAACGCCGTCCTGGAGTCCGACCCGACGATTCGGGTCGTGGGGCGGGCCGCCGACGGGGCCGCCGTGCTCAACATGGTCGGGCAGCTGGCCCCGGACGTGGCGCTGCTGGATGTGCGAATTCCAGGGCTGGACGGGCTCGGTGCGTTGCGGCGGCTACGGCCCGATCCACCGCCTTACTGCGCCTTGCTCACCACGTTCGATCTCGATGAGTATGTCGATACCGCCCTCGAGGCCGGTGCGCACGGCTTCCTGCTCAAGGACAGCCCGCCTGACGCGCTGGTCCGCGCGGTGCATGATCTGGCGTCCGGAGGTGCGGTGATCGACCCGCGGATCGCGGTGCGGCTGCTGCCCCGGCTGCGTAGCGTGCCCGTGGACGACTCGATCGCCGAGCTCTCCGATCGGGAGCGTGACGTGCTGGCGCTGCTCGGTGAGGGATCCTCCAACGCCGCGATCGGGCGGTCGCTGTCGATCTCCGAGTCGACGGTGAAGGGTCACGTCACCCGGCTGCTGGTGAAGCTCGGGGTGCGCAACAGGGTGCAGGCCGCACTGGTCGCCCGCGGGCTGTGGGATCCCGCCTCGTGATCCCGGAGAGCGCCGCGCAGGCCCGACGGTCCCGCAGGGCAGGATGTTCGGGTGCATGTCGTGGTGATCGGCGGCGGGATCGTCGGGTTGGCGGTGGCGCGTGCCTTGCGGGCGGACGGCAGCCAGGTCACGGTCTGCGAGAAGGAGCCCGGCTGGGCGATGCATCAGACCGGCCGGAACAGCGGGGTGATCCACTCAGGGCTCTACTACCAGCCCGGTGGGCTCAAGGCCCGGCTGTGCGTGGCCGGCGCGGTCTCGATGGCGGCTTATGCGGATGAGCACGGCGTGCCGTTCGAGATCGGCGGCAAGCTCGTGGTGGCCGTGGACGAGCGGGAGCTGCCTGCGCTGGCCGAGTTGGAGCGCCGGGGGATGGCCAACGGCGTGCCGGTTCGCCGGCTGGACGCCGTAGCGGCCCGGGAGTACGAGCCCGAGGTGCGGTGTGTGGCCGCACTGCGGGTGGAGACCACCGGGGTCGTGGACTACGGCGCGGTGTCCCGGGTACTGGCCACGGAGCTGGCCGAGGGCGGCGCGGAGCTGCGGCTTGGCACCGAGGTGCTCGGCCTGCACGCGGACGGCGCCCGCGTGCGGGTGCAGACCCGCACCACGGAGCTGCGCGCCGATGCCCTGGTCAACTGCGCGGGCCTGCACAGCGATCGAGTCGCCCGGCTGGCCGGGCTGTCCCCCGCGGCCCGGATCGTCCCGTTCCGCGGCGAGTATTTCGAGCTCACCCCGGCCGCTGCGGCCCGGGTTCGCGGGCTGATCTACCCCGTGCCGGATCCGGAGTTCCCGTTCCTCGGGGTGCACCTCACCCGCAGCGTCGACGGGAGTGTGCACGCCGGACCGAACGCGGTGCTCGCGCTGCGCCGGGAGGGCTACCGGTGGCGGGATGTCTCGGCCCGCGACGTCGGCGACATGCTGGGCCACCGGGGCTTCTGGCGACTGGCTCGCAGGCACGCCCGCACCGGTCTCGCCGAGATGACTCGCTCGGTGTCCAGACGGGCGTTCGCCGCTGCGCTGTCCCGCCTGGTGCCCGGTATCACCGCGGCGGACCTGGTGCGCGCCCCGGCCGGAGTGCGGGCGCAGGCGGTCGGGCGCAACGGCGCCCTGCTCGACGACTTCGTCGTGCAGACCGCGCCCCGGCAGGTCCACGTGCTCAATGCGCCGTCTCCCGCGGCGACCAGCGCGCTGGAGATCGCCCGGCACGTCGCTGCGCGGCTGATGGCGCAGAGCTGACCCCTCAGTCGTCCCCGAGCCCAGTCACGACCATGACCACCTGCTCGTTGTTCGACGTGTACGCCTCGTACCGGAACTCGATCCCGGACTTCGCCACGTACTCCTGCCACGCCCGGTACTCGTGCTGCTCCCACCCCGGGTAGTTGAAGTACTCGTCGAACACGATCACGGTTCCCGGGCGTAGCCGAGGGCCGACGTGCTCGAGGACGGTGACCGTTGAGGAGTACAGGTCCGCGTCGAGATGCAGGAATGCCACCGGACCAGGGTGACCGGCCAGGAAGTCTGCGAGGGTGTCGTCGAACCATCCGACGATCAGCTCCGCACCCGGGACATCGGGGAGCTGATCGGTACTGAACGTGCCCGCGGGCATGCTCGTCCGCCAGTCCTCCGGCAGACCCTCGAAGGAGTCGAACCCGAAGACCTGCTTGTCGTTGCGGGCGTCGGCGATCATCTTGAGGGTGCCGCCGGTGTACACCCCGAACTCCAGTGCCATCCCCTCGGCCGGAGCAAGGGTCAGCGCATAGTCCAGGGTCAAGGTCGGGTTGTGGAACGTGGGGACCTTCGGCATCATCTCGCGCGCGAAGCGAGCGCTGGACGCGGCGGCGTCCCGGTCGCTCGCTGCGAACAGGTCGCGCCGGGCGCGGAACTCCGCATCTCTGATGGCCGTGAGAGCCCGGTCGATACCGGCCGCGAGTGCTTTCTCGTACTCCCCGTGGTGCTCGGCGACGACCTCGTGCACGGCCCGTACGAGGCGCGTCCTGATGTGACGGCGGATGCGGTTCAACACAACCTTCAAGATCTCCTGTCTGAGCTGGGACCCCTCTGCCTGAACAGGCAGCGTAGCGGCTACGTTCCGGGGTGTGAGGGGGTCGTCCCGGCAGCGGATGGCTCCCGATCGTCGTGCCGGTCGAACAGCCGTTGCCAGTTCTGCCTGCTGGTGAGCTCGGGCATGGCGACACGGTACTGCTGCTGGACGCGTGCGCCCTCGCGCTGCAACCTGCGCAGCACCGTGAAGGCTCGCTTACCGAGAGCGATGAGCTGCTCGCGGTCCAGTTGGAGCAGACGCACTCCCTGTTGCGACGCGTCGGTGATCACCACAGTGCGAAACTTCGAGACGAACCACCAGCGGGTGTCCGACTCGCAGAGCGCCGCGGTGGCGGTGGGCTTGCGCAGCAGTTGCCAGAGTAACCGCTTGGCCATCACCGCCCGCTCCCGCGATGGTGGGGGCGCACCGGGAACCAGGGGCATGGCAGCGGACGGGACACCGGGTACCTCACAAGCCGGGTGGCACTGCGTGTCGGGATATGCGGCGCGCAGCTCGCGCACGGCCGCTACCGCCTCGACGCCACCGTCGCGCAGGTTCTCCGGACCGTCCAGGAAGTCCTCCACCGCCTTGATCACCATGGCGGCGAGCCCGTAACGCATCATGACCAGGTGGCGTAGCAACCGCCAGCGGAGCACCCGGGCGCTGACCTTCGCGTCGAAGTCGCCGTGCAGGGCATTGACGATCAGCACGTTGCGGTGGTTGAAGTAGTTGGCTGCGGTGTCCTCATCCTTCCAGTCCCAATCGGCGTGCCACACGCCGGTCCCGGCGAGGGTGACCGTGGGATACCCCTTGGCCCGCGCCCGGAGGCCGTACTCGACGTCGTCCCACTGAAAGAACAGCGGCAGCGGGTAGCCCGCATCAGCCACGATCTCGGACGGGATGAGGCAGGACCACCAGGCGTTGTAGCCCGCCTCCACCCGCTTCTCCTGCCGGCGCGTGGTGACGTCCACGCGGAGCACATCGCTGGGTACCGGCACGCCCGCGGCCAGCCCGGGCAGGTTCGTGGTCTGTGCCCAGCTGTAGGCCAGGTTGGGATGCAGCAGGTAGAGCATCTGGGCGCCGACGATGAGCGGTTCGGTGGCGCGGTTCGTGAACGCCGTCATGCGGATCACCGTGTCGGGCTCGAGCAGGATGTCGTCGTCCATGAACAGCACGTTCGCGTGCTCGGCGTGCTGTACGTCAGCGACCTCGTAGAGGCCGCGGGTGAAGCCACCCGCCCCGCCGAGGTTCGGCTGCCTGAGGTAATGCAGCTTCGCGCCGAGGACGTCACGGATCCGGGCGAAACCGGCGTGCGACTCGAGCGTGTCGGTGCCCTGGTCGACCACGTACACCGCGTCGACCATCTGCATGGCGCAGTCGTCCCCGCTGAGGACTTCGAGGGTGTACAGGCAGTCGTCCGGCCGGTTGAAGGTGCAGATGACGACCGCGGTGGGCCGTAGCCGGGCGGTCGCGGTGACCGACCAGCGCACCTGCCCCGCGGTGAGACCGCGTTCCTGCGTGACCAGCTCCAGCCAGAGGGCGCCACCGTCGACGAACCTGTCGATCTGCGCAGTCAGCGTCACCTGCTCCTCGGCGGCGGCTGCGGGACCGCCGACGTCAGCTGAGCCCACCACCCGCGGCAAGCCGTCATGGTCCGATGCGACGACCAGCAGCCGCCCGGAGCCGGACACCACCGCATCCATCCGTACCTCGGTCGCGGTCGTCCAACGCTGCCAATAGCTGGCGGGGAAACGGCCGAAATAGGTGTTCATCGACACCCGGCTGTACGGCTCGACGGCGACCGTCTGCCGCTCCCTCGCGGCGTTGCCCTTCTCGACCGTGCAATAGAGGTCGTCGGGCACCCGGTGGAACGGCGCGGCGAACAACCCCCGCTGGGCGACCAGGCGTTCGACGCGCGCGCCGCTGGCCGGAAGATCAGGGTTCTGTGCACCATTCATCGGAAGATCCGCCTGGTCCGCAACCCTGGTCGCGAGCGACGCTGTCGACGCCTTGTTCCCGCTCCCGTTACCGACGCTCATGCAGTACACCCTCCGTCTCAGCCAGCCCGGACGATAAGGCCACCTGCGGCGGTGCTGATATCCGGGGCACCGAAGACCAGGGGTACGCAAGGAGCTTGCCGCTACGAGGCCGCTGCGAGTTCACCCACACGGGCCCTACCGGGTAGTAAGCCACTCCTGGGTGTCACATTCCGCGGATCCTTCACCCGTCGAGCACCGGTTGGGCCCGTTTCCGCCGGGCCGGGCCGCGAGCCCGCCCGCGACACCCGGGTCCACGACCCGCCGACCGCCTGCCCCGGCCAGTCCCAGCGCGCCGGCGCCTGTTCGCTTGCGAGGCGCTCATTGTTACGCACCCCTCAATGTGTTACCACAAGAACATGCCACACCCTTAGCTGACCACAAAGAATCGCGTAGGTAAATCACCTCGCGATACATAGCCTGGAATGCGAACAGCCACCATACAGAGGTGCTGCAATGCGGGTGCGTGAGCTGTTGAATTCACGCCCTCGGGTCATAGGAGCTGACATGCCTTCCACCTTCGGCGAGACGGTGACCTTCACCGCCACCGTGACCGTGAACCCCCCCGGCGCCGGGACACCCACCGGCAATGTCGTCTTCAACGTCGATGGCACGGACGTCTCAACCAGCCCGCTGCCGGCCACCGCACCGTTCACAGTCACGTACAGCACCGACACCCTGGACGTCGCCGGCAGCCCGCACACCGTCATCGCCACCTACAGCGGCGACACCAACTTCATCGGCTCCAACGCAACAGTGAGCTACACCGTCAACCAGGCCGCCACGACCACCACGCTCACCGCATCGCCGTGATCCCGCCGCTCGGGGCCGGGACTCCCACCGGCATCGTCACCTTCACCATCGCCGGTGGGCCCACCCTGAGCGGCACACTGGATGCCGGTGGCCAGGCCAGCGTCACCACAAGCGCCCTGGCCACCGGTAGCCACATCGTCACCGCCAGCTACGGGGGCGACGGGGACTTCGCCGGGTCCAGCTCCCCTCCGCTGACCCAGGTCGTCGACCAGGCCTCGACGACCACCACCCTGACCGCGACACCTGATCCGCCGGCCCTCGGCCGGACGGTCCCCGCCGCGGGGGGCCTCACCCAGGCCACTCCCGCCCACTCCGCCCCCGGGATCCAGACGGCCACCATGGCCGGGACGGCCGCTACGGCCACCACCCTGACCGCGACACCCAACCCGTCGGTCTTCGGTCAGTCGGTCACCTTCACCGCCACCGTGGTCGCCGTCGAGACAGCGACGGCCACCACCCTGACCGCGACACCCAACCCGTCGGTCTTCGGTCAGTCGGTCACCCTCACCGCCGCCGTCGCCACCTCCGGTACCGGGACCCCCACCGGCACCGTCACCTTCACCATCACCGGCGGGCCGACCCTGAGCGGCACGCTGAATGCGAGTGGCCAGGCCAGTGTGACCACCAGCGCCCTGCACGCCGGTAGCCATACCGTCGTCGCCACCTACGGCGGCGACGCCACCTTCACCGGGTCCAGCTCCGCTCCGCTGACCCAGGTCGTCGACAAGGCCCCCACGACCACGACCTTCACCTCGACGCCCAACCCGTCCACGAGCGGTCAGTTCGTGATCTTCATCGCCCTCGTGACCGCGCCACCCGGCACCGGTGCCCCCACCGGCACCGTCACCTTCTCCGCAGGCCCCAGCCTGACCCGAACGTTGGACGTCAGCGGGCACGCCCTGCTCGCCATCAACTCCCTGAGCGTGGGCCCCCACACCGTCAGCGTCACCTACCACGGCGACCCCGACTTCCTGGCCTCCGCCTCGACGACGCGGATCCAGACGGTGCACTGACGACGGGGCCGCCGCCGCAGCGTGCCAATCGTCCCGGGGCCAAGAGTTCCGACGTAACGGGACGTTCGACCCTCCTCGCGTAGCAGCTCAACCCCAACCATTCCGGTAATGGGTGACCGGTAGGGGAATGGGGGTCCGTCATGGCGTTCTTCGCTCATGGTGGCCTTATTGGTGTTGTACCGGCGCGGTGGCGCGCTCGGCGCTACCCGGCGTTCAGTGGCTGAGCGGGTTGATTCGGTCTCCCACCAACCCGGCCCCTGAATGACTGACCGGTGACGCGGCGCGCAATGCGGGCAGACCTGCTGGGCGCAGGGGGTTGCTCAACAAGGGGTCGAGGAACTCCGGACGCAGCGTCCCCGCCACCCGTGCTGGACCGGTCAGCGCTGAGCGCAGCAGCTCGGCGAACCGGGCCCGCTGCACCGGCCCGGTCTGGGTGAGCAGCTCCTCGAACTGGTCCACCACGACCAGCAGCCGTCGTCGTGCACCGCCCGGGGCGGCCGGCGTGGCTGACGGAAACCCTGGCCACCGCACCGCTCCCGACTCCCACGACAACATCGCGTGACCACGCTATCGGCTCGTACGGGCACAGTGAGTCACTTTGTGGGCACTGGGTGAGGATCAGCGGCGGAGTGGGGGCGGAGTGGGTTGGTGCGGGGTCTTCGGTCCGGGTCGAGGACCGCGGGGGGTCGGAATTCGGGGGCGAGCGGGTCGCCGCCGCCGTGGTCCCCGCCGAACCGGCGCGATCCCCCGACCCGAAAGCCCTGCGAGCCGCCGCTCGTTCCCAGCTGACCGGCGCGCAGACCCCCAAAGAGATCGTCCTGGTCGACACCCTGCTCGACGCCCTGCCGCTGCGCGGGGTGGGCGAGCCCGACCGCGGAGCCGTCCGTGCCCTCTTGGCTGACGCCTTGTGAGTGGCGATGCGAGCTATAGCGAACCATCATTTTGTGACCTACTCGTGACCTGGCCGTACTGTCTGTTCTCGACGGGTGTCCGGTTGCTTGAGCGGCAATGGTGATGGCCGGTTGACGCTTGCCGACGGCCTCCACGAGCAGTCCGGGGGGCAGCGTGTCCCAGAATGCCCGCGAGGAGCCAGCGCGGGAGTCTTGGACTCGAAGGTCAATCACGGGTGGCGCCATCTGGCCAGATCACTCGTACCGTGCGCCCATGATCATGGGCGTGAGCGACGACGTCGGCAGTGCCTCCGTAGCCGCGGGCGGGCTGTTGATCCCACACGGCGAACAGTTCATCGACCAGTGAGATCATTAGCTCTCTGGCGGCCATGTGTGACTCAGACGTCGACTCGATGAAGCTCAGCCGGTGCACCTTGATCGCCTGGCCGATGAGGTCGTCGTACTCGGCGTGCGACGCTGTAGGTAGGCCGTCTCGATAGCCTGCTGCGGGCACGATGACGTCAAGCAGGCCGCCCTGATCAAGTACGATGCGAGCGAAGAGCTGGTCGGCGCCGTCTGCCAGTGAGGTGACGCCGGTGATGTCGCTGCCATATTCGGCCAGTGCGTCCCGTAGCGCTTGATCGATGAGACCGGCGGTAGATGGGGGCAGGCCCCGGTGCCCAGTAATTCCGATGGTTGTCACCCGATGGTCCTCTCCCGCGTGCCCGCAGCACGCAAGCGCTCATCGAATTCCCGCAGAAGCCCCTGTGGTGCGCGGGCTACTGTCCGGCGAAATTGTCGCGCTCGGCCCAGGACTCGTTCTGATTGTGTGGTTGCCGCTAGATCGACGGCGGCGGCAGCCGCCCGAAGACCCTCCTCCATCTGTTGCGTCTGGATGTGCGCCGAGGCCAAGTCCAGCCGGGGCAGCCGCAGCGTCGGCGAGTGGGTCAGTCTGTTGGAGTTGTGCGAGCGGCGCTCGGTGCGCATCCACGTCGTCACGCACAACCGGACCTACGACCCGGCCAACGGCCGTGACCGCCGTTCGCTGCTCGAAGACGCCGTGGACGGCGAATACGAGTCCTCGAAGATCTCCACCCGATCTCGGCGGGCGGCAGCAGCCAATGCGGCGGCGGGGCGCCCGTTCGGCCGAATCCCTTACGGCTACCGGCGCGTGTTCGACCCCCAAACCCGGCAACTGATCGCCCAAGAACCCGAACCGGTCGAAGCCGCCGTGGTCGCGGAGCTGTACCAACGACTCATAGCTGGGCACAGCCTGCGGGCTATCGCCGTTAGCCGCCCGATCCGAGCCCACCATGCTCGCCGACATCGAGCGCCTGGAGAAACGCGAGAAAGAACTCAGAACCCCCAGCGCTCTCCGTGGCCTCATCGAACCCGGCACCGACGTAGCACAACGCTGGGAACCTGCACCCATGAGCACCCGCCGCGAAGTCGCCCGCATCCTGCTCACACCCACACTCATCGGCGAACTGCGAATCACACCCACAGGCCCACGACGCCTAGTCGCAGCCGAAGACCGCATCCAATGGTGGCGCGAATAACGACCAGCGAGAGATCCAGCGCATTTCTTACCTGCCTGAGGTAGGCGTCGTCTCTAGCGGGCGTTCCACGGTGCCTGGTCTTCGCCAGCCTTGAGTGTGCTGAGCCGGAAGGCTAGTTGTTCGCGGGCGTAATCGTCACCGCCGTCGGCGAGCCGGATGTAGGAGGCCAGAGTGTGCAGGTCACGCATCTCGCGTAGGACGGAGAATCCCGGCCAAGCCGTGACGTCGTACCCGTATGTGTCGGTGAACCGCTGGCGCTCGGCGGCGCTGCGACCGAGGCGTACGCCCTGATGGGTGTTGACCAGATCAAGTTCACGCGGACCGATACCGACCTCGTCCCAGTCACCGAGCAACGGGCGATCGCCGTCCCATAGCGTATTACCAGGGTAAGCGTCGCCATGGATGAACCCCATGCCCAGCGGGAAGTTCAGCGACTCGTAGAGATCCAGCAGCTCCGCGCGGCGGATTGCTAGCCAGTCTCGATCCTCATCCGGGATCGCGGTGCTGTGCTCGATGGTATCGCCGAGCGTCTGCAGCGGTCGGTAAGGGGACAGACCGACCGGCGGTGGAGCCAGGTGGTGAAGCTGCCGGAGCATGGCGCCGAGCGCGGCCGCTGGCGGACGCTCCCGGCCCTCCTGGGGGTAGTAGCGCCAGAAGGTGACCGTCGCGCCGCCGACGCTCACCGGCTGGTCCACATCGGCGGGTGCCGTTGCGGGGAAACCCTGGCCGACGAGCCACCTGGTGACAGCCAGGCTGATCCGCGCCCTTTGCTGGTCCTCCGCGTCGCGACTGACTCGTCCGACGACCTGAGCCGGCGATAGCAGGAATACTGAACTCGCGTGGTTCCACAGAAGCTCAACCCTCGATGCGTCGAGACCGGTTCGGTGCGCAGCTTCAAGAACGGCGTCAGCCAGGTCTGTCTTGGTGGTCACTGCCCAGACCCTAGTGAACGTGCTGCCTCGCTGGCACGAAACTCATCGAGCGCAGCGGCGAGCGACCGGGCGAGCCCAGTGCGGGCAAACCGCGCCGCCGCGAGAGCGGATCGGATCCGTGCCATGCTGGCACCGAGTTGTTGGATGCGTCGCTCGGCTGGGAGGTCGAGTACGGGTCTGATGGCCTCGTGCGCGCCATCGAGATCGTTGAGTGCCACCCGCGCGGCGGTGACGTCGAGCCGTGGCACCCCGACGCCATGGCCACCGGCCAGGCCCCCTTTTCCCCTTTTCCGGCGACTGGTGAAGCCCCCGGATTCAGATGATGAATGAGCACCTTCTGATTCGTAGACCGTGCACGGCGAGCACGACACGCGATCTGCTCGATTGTGATTGTGGTTTATGTGACCGATGAGATGAAGGTCCGCATCCTCACTGAACGCGATGACCATGCTGCGCATAATCAGGAAAGAGAACCGGAATAATGAATAACCGAATCTCGTGTCTCCGGCCGGGCTGGTCCCGGTGATGAAGCTCGCCACTGATGTCGGCTTGCAGGACCTCGCCGATGAGCGACTCACGGTGCCGACTGACAAGGGCTCTCACGCTGGCGCGAAGGTAGCCGCCCTAGGGCGTGTCTCTTACTAAGAAGAACGTAAGTAGGTAGACTAAATGGGGGATGGCTTATGCGGTGATGTAGCGAAGGTTGGGATCGCCGAAGAACGCCCGGATCAGGGTGGGGAGTCGGGTGAGTCGTTCGAGTGCGG
>JBOHGD010000012.1:0-6690 GCA_050699955.1 Pseudonocardiaceae bacterium
GCGAGCTATAGCTCGCATCGCCACTCACGGGGCGCAGCCACGTTTCAGGTGGCGCTGTCCGGGGTATTCATCCTGTGCCCGACGACACTGGATTGGGATACTGGAAGGACATGAAATGGCTTCGACCGAACCGCTTGCGATCTATCTCAACGATCACCTCGCTGGTGCGTCCGCTGGTAGCGAACTCGCCCAAAAGATGGCCTCCGAGAGCGGCGGGACTCCGCTCGGGACTTTCTTGGCCGAGTTGGCCCGGGACATCGAGCAGGACCTCAAGACGCTGGAAGAGCTGATGGGACGGCTCGGGGTCGAGAAGGATCCCGTCAAAAAAGCCGCTGGTTGGATTCTTGAGAAATTCAGCAGACTGAAGCTCAGCGAGCAGCTCACCGGAAGCGCCGACCTGAAACACCTTCTCGAGTTCGAGGCGTTGTCACTCGGCATCGAAGGCAAGCTGTCCATGTGGCACGCCCTCAAACAGGTGAGCGACCGCAACACTGAGCTGGCGGCAACAGACCTGGACGGTCTCGCGAAGCGGGCGCAGGACCAGCGCGCGACGCTCGAAGAGCACCGGATTGAAGTAGCCAAGGTGGTCCTCGCAAGCTGACCGCACCAGGCGCCCCGCTCAGGGCAACAACTCGATCTCTACCCCGGTGTGCCCGTAATGCCTGTACAGCGCCGGCTGGGCGGTGACGAGAGGCCATCCGCGCTGCTGTGCGCAGGCGATGGCGTAGGCGTCGGCCTGGGGACCGCCCAGTAGGCCGACGGCCCGGGCGCGCTCACCGTCCAGCGGGTCGATGACGGTGACGTGCAGGCGCAGCAGCACGTCGAGCACGGGGTACTTGTCGGTGCCGAGCGTGGTCCACGCAGCCGCGACCGCGGTGGACGGGATGGCCAGCACGATCGACTCTTTGACCGCGGTCCAGACGAGCGCCGCGCAGTAGACCGAGGTCTCGGTGGCGAACGCGAGGAGTGCGGAGGCGTCCAGGACGCGTCCACCGATCACGAGGTCGGCGCCGGGGGCAGCCCAAGGTCACGACGGACGGCGTCCAGAGCCTCGCGGGGCGGCGGACCGCCGAGAATGCGTTCGAGCTCGGCGAGGTCCCGGTCCCGGCGGAGCTGGTGGCGCATCGCTCCCGCCACGAATGCCGACATGCTCTCGGCTGCACCGGCGGCAACGGCGCAGCGGGCACCGGCGAGTACCTCAGGCGGCAGCGTCACACTGATTCGCTCAGCGGTCACATCTGAAGGCTAGCAAAGTAATACTGTTTCGTGCCGGCGCGCTGCTCGCCGCCGGGATACTCACCATCGGGGCCGCCGTCATCGCGTCGCGAGGTAGTCGCCGCCTGTAATCCGCAGTGCTCCGCCGGGCGCGATTTGGACCGAATCGCGGCTACTGAGAATCGGACAGCTCAGCGAGCACGGCGTCGCTGAACCCCGGCCAGGCGTCCTTGGCCCATTGGTCGAAGTCACGGTCGGCCAGCGCGATGCACGCCGCGCCTGCCTTCGGGTCCACCCACAGGAACGTCCCGGACCGCCCGAAGTGGCCGAAGGTCTCCGGCGAGTTGCGGCTGCCTGTCCAGTGTGGACCCTTGTGGCTGCGCAGCTCGAAACCGAGACCCCAGTCGCACGGGCGCTGCAGGCCGAAGCCGGGCACCACGCCGTCCAAGCCGGGGTAGGCCACCCGGGTCGCCTCGGCCAGGGTCTGCGGTGCGAGCAGGGTGGGCACCTGCAGCTCGGCGGCGAACCGCGCCAGGTCGGCGCAGCTGGACACCGCGCCGAAACCCGCGGGGCCGACCAACCGGGACGCGGTCATCCCCAGTGGCCGCAGCACCCCCTCGGCCAGGTAGTCCGCGAACTGGATACCGGACGCGGACACCACCGCGCCGGCCAGCGCCGCGAACCCGGTGTTGGAGTAGATCCGCCTGGTTCCCGGGGGCGCCGCGACCCGATCGGTGTCGTAGGCCAGCCCGGAGGCGTGCGCGATGAGGTGGCGCACCGTGGCGCCCTGCGGCCCGGCCGGCTGGTCCCAGTCCACCGCTCCTTCCTCCACGGCCAGCAACACGGCGTAGGCCGTGAGCAGTTTGGTCACCGAGGCGAGCGGGAAGGGCCGGTGCTGCGGCCCGTGGCTGTCCACCACCGCGCCGGTGTCGTCGACCACGGCGACGGCCACCGTGTCGACCGGCCACTGCTGCACGCTTCGCACGCTGTCCACAGCGACCGACGGTACGGTTCCCTCGTGCACTCCGAACGACTGCTCCTCGGGCCAGGACCCTCGAACCCCTATCCCGAAGCCGTCGAGGCCCTGACCCGGCCGGTGCTCGGGCACCTGGATCCGGAGTTCCTCGCCCTGGTGGCCGAGACGGCCGAGCGGCTGCGGCTCGTCTTCGGCACCCGCAACCGCGTAACTCTCCCGGTCAGCGGCACCGGATCGGCGGGGATGGAGGCCTGCCTGGCCAGCCTGCTGGAACCGGGCGAGCTGGCCATCATCGGGGTGAACGGCTACTTCGGCGAGCGGCTGTGCGAGGTGGCCCGCCGGACGGGCGCGCAGGTACAGGCGGTGCACACGCAATGGGGACGGGCCCTGGACCCGGAGCAGCTGCTCGACGCCCAGCGCCGGGCCCCCCAGGCGAGGCTCGTCGCGGTGGTGCACGCCGAGACCTCCACCGGGGTACGCAACCAGATCGCCCCGCTGAGCGAGCTGCAGAGCACCGACACGTTGCTGCTGGTCGACACGGTGACCTCGCTGGGCGGGATCCCGGTCGAGGTGGACGCCTGGGGCGTCGACGCCTGCTACTCGGCGACCCAGAAGTGCCTGGGTGCGCCTTCGGGGATCACCCCGGTGACACTGTCCGACCGGGCGGTGCAGCGGATCCGGGACCGGGACCAGCCGGTCGGCTCGTTCTACCTGGATCTCGGCCTGCTGGCCGGCTACTACCAGGGCGAGCCACCCTGCTACCACCACACGGCGAGCTCCCCGCTCATCTCCGCCGTGCACGCGGGCCTCGGCCGGCTGCTGGAGGAGGGCCTACCGGCCGTATGGGAGCGCCACGCGCGGATCGGTGAGCAGCTTCAGACCGCGCTGCCCGACCTCGGCTTCACGTTGCTCGCCGAGCAGGGGCACCGGCTGCCACAGCTCACCGCCGCCCGGTTACCGGAAGGGATGACCGACGTGGTGGGCCGCACGAGGTTGCGGGAGGATTTCGGCATCGAGGTCGGTGGTGGTCTCGGACCGCTGGCCGGGATCGGGTGGCGGGTCGGCCTGATGGGCCACTGCGCCCGCGACCGCTCCGTGAGCACCCTGCTCGGCGCACTCACCGCCATGCGCTGACGCACCCGTGCGCTAGCGCACGTCGAAGGTGGCGGGGTCGGGGCCGATTCGCCGGTCGGTCTCCAGGTCCGCGATCGCGGCGAGGTCGTCGTGGGCGAGCTCGAAGCCGAAGACGTCGAGGTTCTCCCGGATCCGCTGCGGGGTCACCGACTTGGGGATCACGATGTGACCCATCTGCAGGTGCCAGCGCAGCACCACCTGGGCCGGGGTCACGCCGTACTTCTCCGCCAGCCCGACGATGGTGGCGTCGCCGAGGACCTGGCCCTGGCCCAGCGGACTCCACGCCTCGGTGACGATGCCGTGCTCGGCGTGCATCGCGCGCAGCTCGGCCTGCTGGAAGTACGGATGCAGCTCGACCTGGTTCACGGTCGGCACGGTGCCGGTCTCGGCTAACAGCCGCTGCAGCTGCTCGGGCCCGAAATTGGACACCCCGATGGCGCCGACCCGCCCCTCGGCGGCCAGCTTCTCCAGCGCCTTCCAGGTCTCGACATAGCGGTCCGCCGAGGGCACCGGCCAGTGGATGAGGTAGAGGTCCACCGTGTCCAGCCCCAGCCGCTTCGCACTGCGGTCGAACGCGCGCAGCGCCTGGTCATAGCCGTGGTCGGCGTTCCACAGCTTGGTGGTCACGAACACCTCGTCACGGGGTAGCCCACAGGACGCGATGGCCTTGCCGACGCCCTTCTCGTTGCGGTAAGCGGCTGCGGTGTCGATGCTGCGATACCCGGCCTCCAGCGCCGTGGACACCACCCGCTCGGTGTCCTCCGGCGGCACCAGGAAGACGCCGAAACCGAGCTGGGGCATCTGCCGTCCGTTGTTCAGGATCGTGGTGGGTACGTCGCTCATGTCAGGCCTAACGCCTCGCGGGTACCAATCAGTGCCAGAACGCTGCGCCGCACTCACCACAACCGACCTCGTAGGCTGGCCGCCATGACGCCCGAGGACGAGAAGTTCCTCACCGAGCTGTACCAAAACCTGAACAAGCAGCCCGTGCCA
Organism: Pseudonocardiaceae bacterium; assembly: GCA_050699955.1. GTDB lineage: Bacteria > Actinomycetota > Actinomycetes > Mycobacteriales > Pseudonocardiaceae. The sequence continues at coordinate 4,319 of JBOHGD010000012.1, forward strand.
CCGACGTCGCCGCTGTACGTGCCGCTCGAGGAGCTGCCCGGACAGGTGATGGGGCCGGACGCGGTGAAGCTGCTGTGCCGCACCATCACGATGACGACCCCCGGCGAGGGCTTCTTCCTCACCGGACTGCGGGGTTCGGGCAAGACGGTGCAGCTGCTGCGTCTGAAGCAGGACCTGCGACGGCGCGGTTTCGCGGTGGTCATGTTCAGCGCCGAGGACTACCTGAACATGCACGAGCCACTCGACGTGGTCGACGTGCTGTTCTTCCTGGTGGGCGCGATATCCGACCAAGCTGTCGAGGACGATCTCATCAAGAGGAGCGACTCCGCGACATCGTCGGGCTGGTCGAGACTGCAGCAGTGGTTGACGGGTCTGGCATCTCGGGTGCGGGTCACCGGCGCCGAGATCAGCGCCGCGGGCGCCGTACCCGGCCTGCTGACGGCCACGGCGTCACTCAAGGCAGAGCTGCGCCGGGACCCCGCCTTCGTCGCCCAGCTGCGCGACTTCCTCCAAGGCCGGCTCAGCGAACTGGTCGAGCAGGCCAACCGGATCGTCACCGACATGGTGGCCGAGATGCGCCAGCGCTGGACCGGCGGCGAGTGGAAGGGCCTGGTCGTCATCGTCGACTCGCTGGACCACAACCGTGCGGTGGACAGCGAGAAGTTCCAGCAGGTACGCCGGGCCTTGGTGAACCTGTTCGACAAGGACTACGACAACCTTCGGCTGGCAGACTGCCGGACCGTCTTCACCTTGCCGATGTACGTGCAGATCTCGGCCGCGAGGGCGGTACGGCGGGTCACCAACCTGCGGGTCACCGACCGGGAGCGCACGTCCAATGCGGACGGGATCACCGCCGCACGGGAAGTACTCCTGCACCGAGCCCCCGATGGCGGGCTCGATCGGCTGCTCGGCGACGACCTGATCGACCGGCTGGTGCTGGCCTCCGGCGGCCATCTGCGCATCCTGCTCGGGCTGATGATGGAGGTGGTGACGCAGGCCGAGTCGCTTCCGGTGGACGACGCGACGGTGACGGCCGCCATTCAGCAGGTGCGCAACGGCATGCTGCCCCTCGCCGACGACCAGCGGACGATGTTGCGCCGGGTCGCGGCATCCCATGACCTGCCGCTGCCGACCCAGGATGGCTGGGACGTGGTCGCCTCCCTGCTCGACCAGCACTTCGCGCTCGGCTACCAGAACGGGCAGGTCTGGTTCGACGTGCACCCGCTGCTGCATGACGAGATCGCACCCCCTGAGATCGACAGTGACCCGGCCCGCACCTGATCCGGAGTTCCTCAGCCCGGAGGGGGAGCGGGCCTGGACCTGGTTGCGCCGCCACCTGGACCGGGCGAACGCCTTCTGGCTCGCCTTCGTGCTCACCGATGACCTGACGGCCCAGCGGGTGCTGCGGGAGCGGGTGCGGGCGAACCGGCGAACCCGCGCGCAGCCGCTGGCGGTCCTGCAGCCCGCCACGCCCGCTGAGCTGGCCGATCTGCTCGACGAGCTGGAACAGCGCGGGGCCGCCCCTCCCGGATGCACCTGGGTGGCGGCCCCCCAGGTGCCCGACGACGAGTGGCTGGCTGCCTGGCGGGCGTTCCTGCTCGGGCTCAACCACCGGCGTGACGTGCTGCGGGCCCGGCTGGGCGGGCTGGTGATCGCGGCCCCTCCGGCGGTGAAGCGGGTCGCCCAGCGGGAGAGCCCGGATCTGTGGTCGGTGCGGGACTTGCTGATCGAGCTGACCGCCCGGCCGGCGGTCTCGGGTAGTGCCGCCCCGGGGCGGGACGCGGACACGCCGCGCCAGGCGTACGGCGCTCAGGGCCTGAGCTACGAGTCGGCCGATCCGGAGCTGGCCGAGGAGGCGCAGGTGCTGCTGGCGGTGCCGGTCGAGGAGCTGGCCGGCCCGGCCCGGGAACGGGTGTCCCATGCGGTGCACCGCGCCAGGTCACGAGGTGAGCACCAGCTCGCCGCGGTGCTGCTGCTGGCCCAGTCCGACGGGTACGCCGCGGTGGGGGATCCCGCTGGTGCCCTGCACCTGGCGCAGGAGGCTCTCACCCTGAACGGCGTCGAACCCCGGACCCGGGAGCGGTTGTTGGACTCCGGCGTCGAGTTGGCCGGCACCGTCTCCGAGCTCGACCTGGCGCGACGGTACGCGGCCGACTCGGTGGCCGTGACCGAGCAGCGGGTGTCCCCCGAGGACCCCGAATCCCTGCGCGACCTCTCGGTCAGCCTCGACAACCTCGGTGACGTCACCCGCGACCTCGGCGACCCAGCCACCGCCGCCACCCACTACCAACACGCCCTCGACATCGGCCGCCGCCTCGCCGACCAACTCAACACAGCGCGAGCCCACCGCGACCTCTCGGTCAGCCTCAGCA
>JBOHGD010000012.1:6790-108281 GCA_050699955.1 Pseudonocardiaceae bacterium
ACCTCGGTGACGTCACCCGCGACCTCGGCGACCCAGCCACCGCCGCCACCCACTACCAACACGCCCTCGACATCCGCCGCCGCCTCGCCGACCAACTCAACACCCCCCAAGCCCACCGCGACCTCTCGGTCAGCCTCGAACGACTCGGTGACGTCACCCGCGACCTCGGCGACCCAGCCACCGCCGCCACCCACTACCAACACGCCCTCGACATCCGCCGCCGCCTCGCCGACCAACTCAACACAGCGCGAGCCCACCGCGACCTCTCGGTCAGCCTCAACAACCTCGGTGACGTCACCCGCGACCTCGGCGACCCAGCCACCGCCGCCACCCACTACCAACACGCCCTCGACATCCGCCGCCGCCTCGCCGACCAACTCAACACCCCCCAAGCCCACCGCGACCTCTCCATCAGCCTCAACAACCTCGGGAACGTCACCCGCGACCTCGGCGACCCAGCCACCGCCGCCACCCACTACCAACACGCCCTCGACATCCGCCGCCGCCTCGCCGACCAACTCGGCACAGCGCGAGCCCTGCGAGACCTGCGGGCCGGACTCACCGACCTCGCCGAAACAGAGGAAATGCTCGGCCACACCGACGCCGCCGCCGCACTCCGGGCTGAGCTGAGCATCGTGACCGGCCGGATCGCGGTACTGGAGGACGATCCGCCCGATCCGCCCGTCGGCGACCCGAGCTGATCAGCTCGAACTTTGCCGCTGTTCGGGTCGATCATGAGGCTTGCCCGGTTCGCGCTACTGTGCGTCCAGCCGTGCGCACAGAGGGGAAGCGGTGATCGCGATGAGCTACGGGCACGCCGGTGAACTGGCCGGCCGAGCGGGCAGCCCGCACGTCGACCCGATGCTGCTGGCCCGCCCCGATGTGCGGGGTTTCCTGGCCGGCCACCACATCGGGGCGTTCTACCGGGTGCTGGGCGAGAACGGGTGGAGCCAGCACGGGATCGCGAAAGCGACCGGGACGCAGCAGTCCCAGGTCTGCGAGATCCTGCAGGGCCGGCAGGTGATCGACTACCGCGTGCTGGTCCGGATCGCCGACGGCCTGGGCATCCCGCGCGAGCTGATGGGCCTCGGCTCCGGGTCCGGCCGGGTGCACGGCGCCTACGCTGACAGTGTCACGGTCGCCGACCCCGCTGAGGAGGTGACTGCGGAGATGCGCCGTCGCGTATTGCTCACCGCCGCCGGGTTGGCCGTGGTGGGCCGGCCCCTGCGGGAGATCGGCGAGCTGGCCGGTGGGCTGCCCGGCCCGGCGCCGATACCGCCACCCTCCCGGATCTTCGAGGTCCACGTGGCGAAGGTGCGAGACCTCACCCGCCGACTCGGCGCAGCCGGGCGCGCTTACGGGTCAGACCCTGAGGTGAGCACCGCCGCGACCGCCTGGGCGACCCGGCTGCTGGGCGTGCCGGGCGCCGAGCCGGTCAAGCGAGCGCTGATGGCGGCGGTGGCCGAGCTGCACATCCACGCCGGATGGGCCGCGTTTGACGGCTGCCTCTACGACCGCGCCATGCACCACTACACCCAGGTCCTGGAGCTGGCCACCGACGCGGGGGATGCTTACTGCCAGGCCCTCGCTCTGAACTGCGCGGGACTGGCCACCGAGGAGCACGGCCACCCCGACGACGGGCTGAAGATGCTCCAATACGGGCAGGTCAAGGCATGGGACATCCCACCAGATGACCAGCGCACGATCGTCGGAGAGGGTTCCCGGGCAGCCTTGGAGGCGTGTGCGCGAGCGGACTCCGCGACCGCCCTGGTCCGCGTCGGGTGCCCGGATGCCGCGTACACCGAACTCGCGAAGGCACGGGAGCTGTGGCAGCCCACCCGCACCGACCCCGGCGGTGATCTGGACTACGTGGCCGCGCGCTTGGAACTCGAACGCGGGCGGCTGGACGCGGCAGAATCGTCCGCCGCAGCCTCGGTCCAGCGGTGGGAAGGTGGCAGCAGCCAGCGCGACCGTACTGGATCCGGCATCGTCCTGGCCACCGTGCACGTCCGGGCGGGGGAGTCCGATGGGTTGCGGCTGGCGCACGGCGCGATCACCGGAGTGACGAGGCTCAGCTCGGTACGCGCCCGCCGCAGGCTCGAACCGCTGGTCGCCGCACTGGACTCCCGATCCGGCACCGACCACCGGGAACTCGCCCACCTGGCCCGCCAGGTCGCCGCCACCCGAGCCTGACCGATCAGGCCGAGCTCCGCAGCATCCCACCGATCGGCTTGAGCCGGGGGGAGTCCTCGTCGGCATGGTAGTCGAGCGGGTCGGTCTCGTCAGTTCCGTTGAACACCCGGAGCCGACGGAGCACGACCGTCACCAGCACACCGGCAACGAGGTTTCCGATGAGCGCGACGAACCCGACGTAGATCTGCATCTGAGAGCCCGGGAAAGGCTGCCAGCCGAAGATCGACAGCTTGCCGAGCGCCAGGGCGGACCCGCCGAAATGCTGCTTGCCGTTAGCCGGGTTGGGAATGCCGTACAGCATTATCAGGCCCCATCCCATACCGGCCACCCAGCCCGCGACCAGCCCCCAGATATGGAACCAGCGGGTGTAGAGCGCGATAGCCACCATGGGCAATGTCTGCAGAATGATGACGCCACCGATCAGCTGCAGGTCGATGGAGTACTGCGGGTCGATCAACACGATCAGCACCACCGCGCCGAACTTCACCACCAGTGAGGCGATCTTGGCCTGCTTCGCCTCCTGCTCGGTGCTGGCGTCGCGACGCAGGTATGCCTTGTAGATGTTGCGGGTCCACAGGTTCGCCGCGGCGATCGACATGATCGCGGCGGGAACCAGCGCGCCGATCCCGATGGCCGCGAAGGCGACGCCGGCGAACCACGAAGGGAACTGCCCGTCGAAGAGCACCGGGACCACCGTGTTGGAATCCGGCTTACCGGTGGCCGCGTTGACGATCGGCTTCGAGCCCGCGGCGATGGCGGCGTAGCCGAGCAGCGCGATCAGCCCCAGCACCAGTGAATACGCGGGCAGCCACACCATGTTTCGCTTGATCACGTTGCGGCTGCGGGAGGCCAGCGCCCCGGTCACCGCGTGCGGGTAGAGAAACAGCGCCAGTGCCGAGCCCAGCGCCAGCGTGATGTACTGCAGCTGATTGTTGGCGCTGAGCAGAATGCCGTCGCTGGGCGAGGGGGTGGCGGCGAACTTCGCATCCGCGGCGTCGAAGATCGAGCCCCAACCGCCGAGCTTCGCGGGCAGGATGAACACGGCGGCCAGGATCACGATGTAGATCAGCAGATCCTTGACGAAGGCGATCAGCGCGGGAGCCCGCAAGCCGGACTGGTAGGTGTAGACCGCGAGGATCACGAACGCGATGAACAGCGGGGCGTGCCCGGCCAGGCCGGCGCCGTTGAGGCCCATCGTTCTCAGCACGGCTTCCAGCCCGGCCAGTTGCAGGGCGATGTAGGGCATCGTCGCGACGATTCCGGTGATCGCCACCAGCAGCGCAAGGGTGGACGACCCGTAGCGCCCGTGCACGAAGTCGGCCGGAGTCACGTAACCGTGCACCCGGGACACCGACCACATCCGCAGCAGCGGTACGAATACCAGCGGATAGACGAGCACCGTGTAGGGCAGCGCGAAGAAACCCATCGCGCCGGCCCCGAACATCAGCGCGGGCACGGCGACAAAGGTGTAGGCGGTGTAGAGGTCACCGCCGATCAGAAACCAGGTGACCCACGAGCCGAACCTGCGGCCACCGAGCCCCCACTCGTCGAGGTGATCGAGCGAGTTACCGGCCTTCCAGCGGGCGGCATAGAAGCCGAGCACCGTGACGAAGGCGAACAGCAGCACGAAGACAGTCAGTTCGGTCCATTGCACAGTCATCACCGCGCCCGCCCTTCGGTGCCGATGTTCTTCGTCTTGACGTACACCACCGCTACGCAGATGACCCCGAGCGGTATGAAGAGGAACTGCTGCCAGTAGTAGAAGGGGAACCCGAACAGTCGCGGCGCTTCGCTGTTGTACAACGGGGTGACCAGCGCGACCAGCGGCACGAACAACAGCAGATTCCAGTTACTCCAGCGCATCGCCGACCGAGCCGGCGGGTGGGAGCCCTTCCGGGGGCTGGTGGATGACATCAGTGGTCCTCTCCCGATGGTCAACACGCCAAGTGTCCGGACGGTGACACGCTGACACAGCTGAGCCGCATCGTCACACTATGGGACGATATAGCAGCCGTATCTCCATTTTTTACTCCGGAGGGTAACGGCTTCGCTACTGTCCGCACCAGCATTCCCCACCCAGCGTCAGCGCGACCGGCACCCGTATCGTCGTCGTGTGGCGACCCCGCAGCGTCCCGCCTTGGTGGTTGCGCTCGCCCTGGTGGTTGCGGTCGCCCTGGTGGCGGGCTGCTCCCGCGCAGTCGAGGGGATCCCGGTCTCGGGCTCGGCGAACTCGTCGTCGACCAGTCCGAGCTCGTCGCGGTTCCCGTCCGGCGCTCCGATCCACTCCGGCGACTGTGTGTCGGCCGCCGGGTTCACCGTGGTCGACTGCGCCCGGCCACACGAGTTCGAGGTGTACCGCTTCACCGCGCTACCCACCGACTTCCCGGCCGCTTACCCCACCCCCGCCGGCCTGCTGCCGAAGTTCGAGCCGCAGTGCCGCGCCGGGCTCACCGGGTACGTGGGCAGCCCGGACGTCGACGCCAGCCGGTTGCGGGAGTTCGTCTACTGGCCCTCCGCCCAGAGCTGGAACGCAGGCCAGCGCTGGACCCTGTGCGCGGCGGTGGAGATCGGGCCCGACGACCGGCCGCTGCGGCGCACCGGAGCACTCAACGGAGCCTTGCGGGGCGGTCTTGGCCAGTTCCAGTCCTGCACCGAGGAGCCACCGTCGGAGGGCACGCTGCGCGTGGTGCCCTGCGACGAACCGCATCGGGGCGAGGCGGTACCGGGAGTCCTCGTGCTCGGCGCTCCGACCGACCCGCCGTTCACCGCGGAGCAGGCCAACGCCGTGGCCGAGCCGCACTGCAAGCGCAGCATCGACGCGTTCCTGAAGGCGCCGGGCGGACAGCCCGGCGTGCACTACTCTTGGCGCTACCCACTCCCCCGATCGTGGACCAACGGATACACATCGGTGGTCTGTTACGCCGAAACCGAGGTTCCTGTCACCGGATCGCTGCGCGACCACTGAGCCATCTGTCACCTAGGGTCATCAGATGGCCACCAGGATCGCTCTATCACCGGCCCCCGGGCCGGGCCCAGGATGGGTTCGCACACGAGAGGAGCGAATGCATGCAGATCGACTCATATGAGCCGGGTACCCCGTCCTGGGTGGACCTGGGCAGCCCGGATCCGGCCACCGCCGCAGCCTTCTACTCGGGTCTGTTCGGCTGGAGTCTCGTCGACCAGGGTCCCGAGGCCGGCGGGTACCGGATGGCCTACCTGCGTGATCGACCGGTCGCCGGGATCGGCCCACAGCAGCAGCCGGACCAGCCGCCGTACTGGACCACGTACATCACTGTGTCCGACGTCGACTCGATGGCCAAAGGGGTCCGGGCGGCCGGTGGGCACGTGTACATGGAACCGACGGACGTGTTCGACGTGGGCCGGATGGCCGTGTTCGCCGACCCCACCCGGGCCTCGTTCGCGGTCTGGCAGCCGCGGTCCCATATCGGCGCCGGGCTGGTGAACGAGCCGGGTGCGATGTGCTGGACCGAGCTGGACACCCGGGATCCTGCCGCGGCGAAGGTGTTCTATCCGGCGACGCTGGGCTGGTCGGCGGCCGACCAGCAGATCGACGGGGTGGACTACACCGAATGGAAGCTCGGGGACCGCACGGTCGCCGGGATGATGCCGATGGACGACCGCTGGCCCGCCGAGATCCCTTCGCGCTGGATGGTGTACTTCGCGGTGGCGGACACCGACGCCGCCGCCGCGCGGGCCGAGGAGCTGGGCGGGACGGTGACCGTCCCGCCCACCGACATCCCACCCGGACGGTTCGCGGTGCTCCGGGACCCGCACGACGCGATCTTCAGCATCATCGCGATGGCCTGAGGGCTTGTGAGTGGGCGATGCGAGCTTATGACTCGCATCGCCACTCACAAGTGGCGCAGGCGCACCTTCAGGGCATCCAGTTCGGCGCGCATCGAGCCGGGCAGTGCCTCGCCGATCTTGTCGAACCATGTCTCGATCAGCGGGATCTCCCGCCGCCACTCGTCCAGGTTCACTTCGAGCGACGCGCCGACGTCCTCGGGCGGCGTGTCCAGTCCGGACAGGTCGATCTGGTCCGGGGCGGGCACCCGGCCGATTGCGGTCTCGGCCGCTGTGGCCGTGCCCTCGATCCGCTCGATGACCCACTTCAGCACGCGGCTGTTCTCCCCGAAACCCGGCCACAGGAAGCGCTTGTCCTCGCCGCGGCGAAACCAGTTCACGTAGAAGATCTTCGGGAGCCTGGCGGTGTCGGCGCCCTTGCCGATGTTGATCCAGTGCTGGAAGTAGTCGCCCGCGTTGTAGCCGATGAACGGCAACATCGCCATCGGGTCCCGGCGCACCTGGCCGAGCCCGCCGACCGCGGCGGCGGTCTTCTCGCTGGACAGCGTGGCACCCAGGAAGACCCCGTGCTGCCAGTCGAAGGCCTCGTTGACCAGCGGGATCGTGTCAGCACGCCGCCCGCCGAACAGGATCGCCGAGATCGGCACACCCTCGGGGTCGTCCCACTCGTCGGCGAGCACCGGGCACTGCGCCATCGGGGTGCAGTACCGGGAGTTCGGGTGCGCGGCCTTCTCACCCGCCGCACCGTCCTCAGGGGTCCAGTCATGGCGGATCCACGAGGTGAGGTGCTCGGGCGGATCCCCCATACCCTCCCACCAGATGTCGCCGTCATCGGTGCGGGCGACGTTGGTGAAGATCGAGTTGCCGTATTGCAGCGTGCGCATGGCGTTGGGGTTGGTCTTCCAGTTCGTCCCCGGGGCCACGCCGAAGAACCCGTTCTCCGGGTTCACCGCGTAGAGCCTGCCGTCATCACCGAAGCGCATCCAGGCGATGTCATCGCCCAGCGTCTCGACCTTCCAGCCCGGGATGGTCGGCTCGAGCATCGCCAGGTTGGTCTTGCCGCAGGCCGAAGGGAAGGCCGCCGCGACGAAGTAGGTCCGGTTCTCCGGACTGGTCAGCTTGAGGATCAGCATGTGTTCGGCGAGCCAGCCCTCGTCCCGGGCCATCGCCGAGGCGATCCGCAGCGAGTAGCACTTCTTGCCCAGCAGGGCGTTGCCGCCGTATCCGGAGCCGAAGCTCCAGATCAGCCGCTCCTCAGGGAAGTGCACGATGTACTTGGTGTCGTTGCAGGGCCAGGGCACATCGACCTGACCGGGCTCCAATGGAGCGCCCACCGAGTGCAGGCAGGGCACGAAGTCGGCGTCGCTACCGTCGGGCCGGGTGAACTTACGCAGCGCGCGGTCGCCCATCCGGGTCATGATCTTCATCGAGCACACCACGTACGCGGAATCGGTGATCTCGACACCCAGCTTGGGCTTCGGGTCCTCCAGCGGTCCCATGCAGAAGGGCACCACGTACATCGTTCGACCGCGCATGCACCCCCGGTACAGCTCGGTCATGATCCGCTTCATCTCGTCCGGCTGCATCCAGTTGTTGGTGGGACCGCAGTCGCGCTCCGCGCGCGAGCAGATGAAGGTGCGCTCTTCGACGCGAGCGACGTCGGAAGGGTCGGAGACGGCCCAGAACGAGTTCGGGCTGCGGGCCAGCCGGGTGAACGTCCCGTCCGCGACCAGCTGTGCGGTGAGCCGGTTCCACTCCTCCTGGGATCCGTCGCACCACACGATGCGGTCGGGCATGGTCAGCTCCGCGACGTCACGCACCCAGTTCAGCAGCCGTGAGTGGCTGGTACGGGCATCGTCGAGACCGGGAATGGTCGCTGCGGTCACTGCTCATCTCCTTGCCTGGGCCACCGGCCCGAATGCCGACCCGAACGGCGTTCGGAGGGAACGCCGGGTCCCGCCCGTGATGTTCACGGACGGTCCAAGGTGAGGTATGCCTAGGAGGCTAACGCGAAGAACACGCAGCGCAGTGAAGGGAGCTTGAGAGTTCCCTCACAAGACCGATTCCGGGATCGGTCCAGAAGTTTTCTGTAACAATCCGGAGTTCTAGCTCGCCTGGCTGACCGAGGACATGTTGAAGTCCGGCACCCGGATCGGCGGCATCGCGGTGCGCGGGAACCAGTCCTTCCACTCCCGGCACAGGGTGCGCTCGGTGACCCCGACCTCACCGGCCCGGCGGATCAGGTCGATCGGGCTCTCGTTGAACCGGAAGTTGTTCACCTGCCCGACCACCTCACCACCCTCGACGAGGTACACCCCGTCCCGGGTCAACCCGGTGAGCAGCAGTGATGTGGGATCGACCGCACGGATGTACCACAGGCAGGTCAGCAACAACCCGTGCTCGGTGCGCGTCACCAAGTCGTCGACCGACGCCGCCGAACCGCCGGTCAGCAGTAGGTTCTCCGGCGGTGGGGTGAACTGGGCACCATGCTCCTCGGCGGCCGCGCGAGGGTAGGCCAACGCGTTGATCGTGCCGTCGGCCAGCCAGTCCACCCGGCGTACCGGAGCGCCGTTGTCGAAGGCGCTCACCAAGTCACTCGATGCGGTAGTTGCGAGAAACGGTGAAGTCTGCAGGTGCGGTGCGCTCGGGTCGCTGTACAGCGCGAGCGGCAGGCGGGTGAGCCGCTCACCGATGCGGGTGCCACCGCCGGGCGCGGAGAAGGCCGAGCGGCCTTCGTGCGCGGGACGGCCTTCCATCTCCCAGGCCATGTAGGTCATCAGATCAGCCACCGCCGAGGGCGGCAGGATCGTCTCGTAGCGGCCGGCGGGCAGCTCCACCCGGCGCTGCGACCAGCCCAGCCGTCGGCGGGCCTCGGCGGCGATCGCGGTGAGGTCGACATCGGTGAAATCGGCGGTGTAGGCGCCGGCCCAGGCGCTGCGGGCGAGATCGCCAGTGACCTTGGCGTTGAGCTCGACGGTGCCGGTCGGCTGCGTCCAGCGGCGGCGCAGCCCGGTCGAGGACGCCAGCCAGGTGGTCTCCATCCGATGCTCGGCGAAGCCGTAGAGCAGGTGACCACCTCCCGAGCCGCTGGACCGGGAAGCGCGGAACACCTCGGTCAGCTCGTCGGCCAGCCGGGCGAACACCCCGATCTCGGTCGCCGCGCCCGGCGCGGCGAAGTCGTCGTCGGCCGGGCCCTCGACCAGCGGCGCGACATCCTGCGCCACCCCGGACTGCCGGGCGGCTTCCTCGCTGGCCGCCACCACCGCGTACACCTCGTCGAGGTCGATGCCGTTGCCGCTGACCGTGCCGACCGCGGACCCGTCCGATCCCCGCACTACCGAGATCACCGAGAACGACCGGCTGGTGCTGTGCCCATTGGTGGTCATGGTGCTGTTCGCCCAGCGCAGGTTGGCCTCGCTGGTCTCGCTGAGCAGCACGATGCACCCGTCGGCCTTCGACGCGCCGAGGGCGGCTTCGGTGAGCTCGTCCGGTCCGATCACTGGCCGGCCTCCTCGCGGGTGTTGAGCACGCTGATGCCGCGGAACAGTGCGGGCGGGCATCCGTGGCCCACCGCGGCGACCTGACCGGGCTGGGCCTTACCGCAGTTCATCGCACCTGCCAGCAGCCAGGAGGATCGGCCGCCGACGGCTTCCATGGCACCCCAGAAGTCGGTGGTGGTGGACTGATAGGCGACATCCCGTAGCTGGCCGGCCAGCTTGCCGCCCTCGATGCGGTAGAAGCGCTGCCCGGTGAACTGGAAGTTGTAGCGCTGCATGTCGATCGACCACGACCGGTCGCCGACGATGTAGATCCCCCGCTCCACCCCGGAGATCAGGTCCGCGGTCGTGGTGTCGGTATCGGGGTCGGGCTGCAGCGAGACGTTGGCCATTCGCTGGATGGGCACGTGATGTGGCGAGTCGGCGAAGGCGCAGCCCGCCGAACGCTCCAGTCCCAGCCTGCGGGCGAAAACCCGATCGGTCTGGTAGCCGACCAGAATCCCCTCTCGCACCAGGTCGAACCGCGAGGTGGCGACCCCGTCGTCGTCGTAGCCGACGGTGGCCAGCGCGTGCGGCTGGACGCGGTCGCCGGTGACGTTCATGATCGACGAGCCGTAGCGCAACATGCCGAGCTTGTCGGGAGTGGCGAAGGAGGACCCGGCGTAGGCGGCCTCGTAGCCGATCGCCCGGTCGTACTCGGTGGCGTGCCCCACCGACTCGTGGATGGTCAGCCACAGGTTGGTCGGGTCGATCACCAGGTCGTACTGGCCGGGCTGCACGCTGGGCGCCGCCGTCTTCTCCGCCAGCCACTCCGGCAACCGGGCGAGCTCAGCGTCCCAGTCCCAGACGGTGTTACCAGTGAGGTACTCCCAGCCCCGGGCGGTCGGCGGCCCGCAGGTCCGCATGCTCTCGAACGAACCCGCCGTCCGGTCCACCGCGATCGCGGTCACCGCGGGATGCATCCGCACTCGCTGCTGGGTGGTGCTGGTACCGGCGGAGTCGGCGTAGAACTTGGTCTCCTTCTGCGCCAGGAAGATCACATCGGTGTGCTCCACCCCATCGGCCGCCAGCAAGCGGCCCGACCACTCCGACAGCAGCCCCACCTTCTCCTGAAGGGGCACCGTGAACGGGTCGATCTGGTGGTCGCCCGCCCACACCGCATCGGGGTACACCGGCTCGGGGGCCAACTCCACCCGCTCGGCGTTGAGCGGCCGCAGCGTGCGGGCCACCTGCACGGCCCGCACGGCAGTGGCGACCGCGGACTGCCGGGTCAGCTCGACGTGTGCGGCGAACCCCCAGGTGCCGTCGACGATCACCCGCACGGCCAGCCCGATGGTGGTCGAGTCCTGCGTCGTGACGACCGCTCCGTCGCGCAACCGCAACAGCTCTCCGGTGATCCGCTCGACTCGGACGTCGGCGTGGTCGGCACCCAGATCCAGGGCGCGTGCCACGGCGGCGTCGGCCACCTCCCGCAACGGCAGGGCGAGGAAGTCCGGATCGATCGTGACTGGGTTCACGTTCGCCGACCCTATCCCTTATCCCTGCTCCACCGCCCGGAGCGGCCACCACGCCGCCGGCGGCGCCGCCCCATCAGGGGTATCCCCGGTGAAAGTAGGTCACGACTGGGGGAAAACCCCCGTGTGCCCCGCCACCCGGTACGGGATGGTACGACTGTCGCCGTACGTCAGGTCGACCAGAGTTCCTCTTCAGTCAGAAGAGTCCGAACCTGCGGCCGATGCGGATGCGTGAGCAGCAGGAGCACCGTGCTGGCGCCGGGGTGCGGGATGAGCTCCGTGACGAGGGAGGATTCATGATCGAGGCGAGCGGCCTCACTAAAAGGTATGGCAGGACGCTGGCCGTCGACGATCTGTCGTTCACCGTGGCGCCGGGTCGGGTGACCGGCTTCCTGGGGCCCAACGGGGCCGGGAAGTCGACCACCATGCGGATGATGCTCGGGCTGGATCGGCCGAACTCCGGGGACGTCCGGATCGGGGGGCAGCACTACGCCGAGCTCAAACGACCGCTGCACACCGTCGGCGCACTGCTGGACGCGAAGTGGACCCACCCCAACCGGTCGGCCAGGGCGCACCTGCGCTGGCTGGCCCGGTCGAACAAGATCTCCCTCAAGCGGGTGGACGAGGTACTGGAGCTGGTCGGGCTCACCGAGGTGGCCGACAAGCGGGCCGGCGGGTACTCGCTGGGCATGTCGCAGCGCCTCGGCATCGCGGCCGCGCTGCTCGGTGATCCACAGGTGCTGCTGTTCGACGAACCGGTCAACGGTCTGGACCCAGAGGGCATCGCGTGGATCCGGACCTTCATGCAGTCGCTGGCCGCGCAGGGCCGAACGGTGTTCGTCTCCAGCCATCTGCTCTCCGAGATGGCGATCACGGCCACCGAGCTGGTGGTGATCGGCCGCGGCCGGCTGATCACCCAGTGCTCCACGGCGGAGTTCGTGGAGAACGCCACCGAGGCCACCGTCCGGGTGCGCAGCCCACAGGCCGATCGGCTGCGGGCCGCGCTGACCTCGCAGGGCAGGACGGTGACAGAAGTGGACGGCGGGCTGGTCGTCGTCGGCGCCACCAGCCAGGAGATCGGTGAGCTGGCCGCCAAGCACGGGTTCGTGCTGCACGAGCTGACCATGCAGCGCGGCTCGCTGGAGCAGGCCTTCATGCAGATGACCGGGCAGGCCGTCGAGTTTCACGCCGCTGCCGCCGCGCCGCCGTCCGAAGCAGCACAGCAGCAGCTGGACGCCATGGCCACGATGCAGGGCGGACCGGGAAGGACCCAGCCATGAGCCTGCTCGCCGTCGAACGCATCAAGCTCTTCTCCACCCGCTCACCCTGGTGGTGCCTGGCGCTGATGCTGGTTGCCGGGGTCGGTCTCGCCGCCACGATCTCGTCCTTCGCCGGCACGAACTTCCCGGTCTCGGTCGCGCTCACCCAGGCGGGCCTGGGGCTGGGCAGCTTCATCGCACTGGTGCTGGCCGCGATCGCGATCACCAGCGAGTACCGCTTCGGAACCATCCGGGCCACCTTCGCCGCGGTGCCGAACCGCACGGCGGTACTGCTCGCCAAGACGGTGGTGGTCGCCGTGCTGTTGGGGCTGGCCGGACTGGTGACGGCCTTCGCGGCATGGGGGGTGGCCTACCTCATCGACGGCAGCTCGGCCCTGGCCATCGACACCGCGGGCGAATGGCGTGCGGTCGCGGGGGAGGGCCTGCTCTACGCGGGGTACGCGATCGTCGGGATCGGGGTAGGGCTGTTGGTCCGGCAGACGGCAGGTGCGGTCGCCCTGCTGTTGGTATGGGCCCTGGTCGTGGAGAACATCGTCGTGCCGATCCTGGATGGCACGCTTAAGCTGAACATGTCGCGCTGGCTGCCGTTCGCCAACGCGGGAAACTTCATCACCGCAGGGGACGCCGCAGCAACCGGCCAGGCCAGTGGCGCCCCTGTGATCGACTATCCGTTCGGCGGGCCGTGGGGAAGCCTCGGCTACTTCATGGCCATCGCGGTGGGCGTGCTGGTGATCGGAATCGTCGTCGCTCAACGTCGGGACGCCTAGACGGACTCGCCAGGACGTCTAGTCGACCGACGCCCGTCGCGCGCCATTCGGGGGCGGGTGACGGGGTGACTGGGGGAAGGGGCCCGGGCCGCCATTCGGGGGCGGCTCGGGCTCTCCCCGGTATCCACCGACGCGGTCGCTCAGGCCACACCGTCGATCGAGGAGAGCCGCTGGGTGGTGGGCGGCAGCACCGGAGTGGCGGCCACCGCATCCCCGGGCGCCGTAAGGCGTACCCGGTTGCGCCCGGCGTTCTTGGCGGCGTAGCAGGCAGAGTCAGCGGCGAGCACCAGCCGCTCGATGGACCGGCCGTGGGCGGGATGTACTGCCACGCCCACCGATGCGGTCAGGCCTCGCACGACCCGTTGACCGGCCCGATCCAGCTCGGGCGGCACCGGTACCTCCAGCTCGGCCACCCGTTCCCGGATCCGGTCGGCGATCCGGAGCAGCTCGGTCTGGCCCTCGACCGTGGGCAGCAGCACGGCGAACTCGTCACCGCCGAAACGCCCGACCAGATCGTAGGTTCGCACCTCGCGTTTGAGCACCCGCGACACCGCGACGACGACGGCATCACCCACCAGGTGCCCATGCACGTCGTTGACCCGCTTGAAGTGGTCGAGATCGACGATCAGCACACCCAGCGCACTGTCCAGCCGCTGCGCCCTGGCCAGCTCCTTGTGTGCGATGTCGAACCAGTACACGGAGTTGGCCAGCCCGGTCTTGGCGTCCGCCCTGGCCGCGGCCTGCAACTGGTGGATCAACAACCCGCGGTGCAGCGCGAGCACGGTCGCCGTCAGGACGATCACCAGCCAGGGTAGGAAGGCCAGCAGCGCGGCCATCGCGACACCCAGCCCGATGGTGGCGGCCATGCTCAGCTGCTCACCGGGATCGCCCAACGCGGTGCGGGCAGGCGCGTCCGGTGCGGACAGCAGGATGGCGCCGACCACCAGCGAATAGTTGACCAGCCAGTAGGCCAACGCGGCAGCCACGATGGTGAGCAGGCCCAGCGGCCCGCCCATCGGCAGGCCGGGGTAGCCGATCGAGGCGGCCAGAATCGCCGCAGCGATGGCACAGGCCAGCACCATGGTCGCCGCCGAGAACACCCAGCGATGTATCACGATCCGGCGAGAGACTCGGAACCACATATGGGTGTAGGTCACCACGATCAGGGCCGCCAGCAGCGCAGGCGGCAGCAGCAGCAACCCGGCGAAGATCCACACCGCCTGGAGGTTGACGTACGGCACGCCCTCCGAGGCGATCTCCCGGGCCCGCTCGATGCTGCGCCCACACTCGATGTTGACCACCGAGACCAGCACCAGGATCACGAGCCGACCCAGATCGGTGAGGTGCACCGGGGCCAGCCACGGGCTGCGGGCAACGAGCGTGAGCGCAACCAGGTCGACGGTGAGGACGTAGCAGACGACAGCACGGGGCTGCTTCCACAGTGACCAGGCTCCCGGCAGGAGCCTGCGGCGCCGATCACTCGATCCAGATGTAACCGAGCGAGCACGCATTGTGACAGTTGACCCCCTGGATGATGAATTTTCTCGGCCCCTCACTCACCCTAAGGAGACATGATGACCCTGTCACCACGCGTGCCGGGTTTGTCACCGCAACGGCCGAGTGCGGTCGAACCGAAGTACCGGGGAGCACCATGATCGCGATCCGAGACACCTTGCACCGCACACACCCGGCACTGAGCGCCGGATGGATCGGACACCAGGCGGGTCAGCCGAGCAACCTGCGTGCGTACCGGGCCAGTGGCTCAGCGAGGTCGGGGTTAGTCGCCGTCGTCGATGCGGCGCAGCAGCCGCGCGATGACGTGCAGTTGGGCGATGCGGCCGGTCGGTGTGTCGAGTACGCGACCAGTGCAGATCGCCGTGCACTGTCTCCCACCGGGCGACGATGGTGTCGACGCTAGGACCGAAGCGTTCGCGGATTCGCCGGGAGACCTGGTCCTGGTCGGTGTTGGTCCGGTCGGTGCTCGTGTGCGCGGAGCGTGTCAGTCGGTGAACAGACCCCTCCGGGCATGAGAGTCATGACTTCGGCGCGCCGCTTGCGGCCGTCGTCCCATTCGAACACGTCGAGGACCCGTGGTTTCGGTACGTCCACGATGGCGTTGGCATCCACGGTTCCGGACCAGGAGTCACCCTAGGCCCAGTGTGGTTCCTGGGAGACCACCCGCAGCCAGCAGGTACCTCGGGAGTTGCACCCAGGTTATTGGCCGATATCGCACAGGTGAACCAGGTCAGGCGGCACACGGGCTGCGGGGGTGGGTAGTCTGGCATCCAGTCCGGTCAGCGCATCGGTTGGTCCCTGTGGCATGGTGGGTGTGCGGCTCCCGGCATGCGGACGGCCAGCGCGCATGACGAGCATTTCGGGCTATCGACGCGCGAATCCAGTTCAGTAGGCGGGGCGATGTGCGAGCACACCGCCTCACGGTCGCGGTCCAGCGGACCTTCCACGAGTGGGAAGGCGTGCGCCTGCCCGTCGCGGGTGGAGTACGCCCAGCAGACCCACAGCGCCGCCCCGTGCCACCCGCGCCGGTTCCCGTCAGTCCCCGGCGGTTCAGGCGTCCCGGTCGGCCGCCCAACGCTGGGCGAGCAGGCGCACCCGCTCGGTGAGCTCGTCGGCCGCGGCCTCCGGGTTGCCGGTGCGTCCGGCGGCGAGCCCGAGCAGGTAGGCGGTCAGCGGAGCAGCGGGGCGGGCCACGTTGTGGGCGACATCCTTGGAGACGTCCAGCACCCGGGTCTGCATGGCGGCCGGCTGCACGGCGTCGGCGATACCCAGCTCACGACACACCGCGCTGACCCACTCCTCCAGCGTGTTCACCAGCCACCTCCGGCAATCGGGTCCACGACGCACTGTGCCACCACAACGCCGGGACCACCACCACGCCGGGACCACCACGCGGGGACGGACCCGGTGTGCACCCGAGGGAGGGTCCTGACCAAGCTGGTTGCGTGCCACCAACCAGCCAGCACCCGACGCATCGCCGCACGGTGAGCTACGCCCAGCGGGCCGGGCGGATGACCCGCGGTCAGCAGCGCGCCTGGGAGCGGAGCTGGCAGCACCTGGGCAGGAATATCACCGAGCTGCCCGAGGGACCGCTGGACACCGCCGCGTGGTTCGGCCGCGCTGCCCCGGTGGTGCTGGAGATCGGCCCCGGGATGGGCGAGTCCACCGCGAGGATGGCCGCCGAGGCTCCCGACGTCGATCACCTCGCCGTCGAGGTCTACCAGCCGGGGCTGGCCCAGTTGCTGCTGCGGGCCGAGCACGCCGGCCTCACCAACCTGCGGCTGCTGCGTGGTGACGCGCTGGAACTGCTCACCGAGCACATCACCCCGGACAGCCTGCACGGTGTGCGGATCTACTTCCCCGACCCCTGGCCCAAACGGCGGCATCACAAGCGCCGCCTGGTGCGCCCCGAGTTCGTCGGACTGGTGGCCTCCCGGCTGCGCCCCGGCGCTGCGCTGCACCTGGCCACCGACTGGGAGCCCTACGCCTGGGACATGCTCGCGGCCTGTACGGGCGATCCGGCACTGCGCTCCGACGTCGAAGGCTTCGCGCCACGACCGGCCTGGCGGCCGGTCACCAAATTCGAGCAGCGCGCCGTCGACGAGGGCCGCCCGGTTCGCGATCTGCTGTTCACTCGGGTGTGAGCTCGATTCACGCGGCACGGCGACTGTGGACCGTGGGCCTGGAGACCGCCCGTGCCACCGACCATCCGTTGTCCACTGACCTCACCTCGCACCTGCTGTTCTGCATGGCGCAGCAGGCACTGTATCTGCGTCGGCCCGACGAGGCGCAGCGGCTGATCCAGCTCGGCCACACGGCCGGCATCGGCTCGGAACCGGTGTCGCCGTCCACCAGTACCGCCATGGCCGCGAACGCCGCCTTCGCGCATGCCGCTCGTGGCGACCGGGCGCAGTGTGAGCGTGCGCTCGGCGCGTCAGAGGAGGCGTTCACCCGCGTCGACCCTGCGGCCGCGACCCCGTGGGCCTGCGTCGACGGACCCGTCAAGATCGCCACCTGGCAGGGGCACGCCTCCTACGAGGTGGCCCGCATCGGTGGTGACCAGCGCTGCGCGACACGCGCGGTGGAGCTGCTGGGGCAGGTCGTCGACAACCCCCGACCGATGTCCCGGGCGCTGTACCTGCCCGATCTCGCGGGGGCGCACGCGCTGGCCGGGGACGTCGGCACCGCCGTGGCCGTCGGGCACCAGGCCGTCGACACGGCCACCGGGATCTCGTCGCGGCGCACCTACGACCGGCTGCGCGTCCTGGGCGGCGTGCTGGAGCCGATGCGCACCAGCCCCGGCGTCGCCGAACTGCGCGAGCGGCTCGCACTGGCCGCGTAGCCCGCCACCAGCGCGGCGCCGCGGGTCACCGCGGACCGCTGGACGCCTCGGTGACCGCCTCGATCAGCTCGCCGGATTCCTGGGTCTTCATCACCACGGTGGTCCGCATCGCGCCGTCGAAGGTCAGCCACACCGCGGAGTTCCGCCGCATGACGATCAGGCTGGCGGCCTGGCCTTCCGGAGTGCGCAACGGCAGCACCCGCCGATAGGACTCGGCTTCGCTGTGCAACTCCATCACGTCGTCCCCCTGACCTGGGCGCGAGGCACGCGGCTCCGCGCACAACCTCCCTGTTCGGTGGCCGGCTCGTGGCGCGGCAGGAGAGCCACACCGCCGCGTCACGAGCTTGGTGTTGATCACACCGGGCGCCCGTGCCCGGCGCGGGTCCGTGATCAGGTATCGAGGTCGATGCTGGCTCCCTCGGTCCTGACGTGGTATCGGCCCGGTCGTCGGTACGGCTTGGCATACTGAGGCACCAACCGGCCCGTGCTCACCGAGACCGCTGAGGAGCCGCCGTGGCCATGCCCGTGAATCGTCCGGGGTCGTTGCTGACCCTGAACGACTGGATCGCCCTGCCGGAGGACAACGCCTCCCGGTACGAGCTGCAGGAAGGCGTGCTGCTGGTGTCTCCCCGGGCTGCTCGCCGTCACCAACTCGCCGCCCAGCGCCTGGCGCAGCAGCTTGATGCGCAGCTGCCCGTGGAGTGGGAGAGCGTCCTGGACATGGAGGTCGTGGTCCACGCCGCGCATCCACCGACCGTGCGGGTACCCGACGTGGTGGTCACCCGGGTCGGCGGGCCCGAGGACCGGCTGACGGCGGCGGATGTGCTGCTGGCCGTGGAGATCATCTCGCCGGGTTCACGCAACCTCGACCTGCACCTCAAACCGTGCGAGTACGCCGAGGCCGGCATCCCGCACTACTGGATCGTCGACCTCGACCCGCCCGCCCCGTCGATCACGGTCTGTCACCTGGGCACCCCGGAGATCGGCTACGTGGAGGCTCCGGCGAGCACCGGTGAACTCGTCACCACCGCCCCGTTCAGCCTGCGCATCGACATCCCCGCGCTCGTCGCTCAGCGTTCCTGACCGCACGATGTGACCGGACGCGGCTACGGTGATGGCCCCTTGCATTCGCCGTCCCTTCGCTCGCTCGAGCGTCGACGCGATCTTGGTGAACACCGTCGTGAGCGTCACGATGCCGCCGACGATGACACCGCGTTAACGGTCAGTGAACAGGCAGGTCCTCGTGCCATTCTGGGGTCGGCCGGTTGCGGTCGGGATATGGGGGGCGTCGAATGGGTCGAGCTCGGCGCTGCAATGAGGGGCTTGCGGATTGGTCTGCATGGTGGTGCCCGCTCACGTTCCTGATCGTTAGCGTTCCCCCCCGTGACCAGCGTCCATGATCATCCACTCGCCGCGCATCCCGCACCGGGCGGTTGTCCGGTGGGTCATCAGGTCCCCGCCCCGCGCCAGGAGGCCCCCGCCCGGGCCGCGCACCAGGAGTGCGACCTCGACGAGGCGGCGGAGTTCCTCCAGCTCTTCCACACCGAGCATCCGCAGGCCGGCCCGGTGCGCTCCCGGCTGGCACAGGTGCGCGCGGAGGTCGCTCTGAGTGGCACCTACCGGCACACCCCCCTGGAGCTCGCCTTCGGCGCACGGGTGGCCTGGCGCAACTCCGCACGGTGTATCGGCCGGCTCTACTGGCGCAGCCTGCGAGTGCGCGATCTGCGACACGTCACCGACGCCGCGGTCGTGGCGGCCGAGTGCGTCGCGCACCTGCGGCTGGCCACCGGTCACGGCAAGATCCGCCCGCTGATCTCGGTGTTCGCGCCGGACGCCCCGGGCAAGCCCGGCCCCCGGATCCACAACGAGCAGTTGATCCGCTACGCCGGCTACCGCCGGCCCCAGGGCGACGTGCTGGGCGACCCACGGTACGTGGACTTCACCGAAGCACTGATCCAGCGCGGGTGGCAGCCACCGCGGCAACGCGGTCGCTTCGACCCGCTGCCCCTGGTGGTGGACACCGCGCAGGACGGGCCGCGGATGACCGAGGTGCCCAGGGACGCGATCCTCGAGGTGGCGCTGCGCCATCCCGAGCTGCCCTGGTTCGAGGAGCTGGGGTTGCGCTGGCACGCCGTGCCCGCGATCTCGCACATGCGGCTGCGGATCGGCGGGGTGGACTATCCGGGCGCCCCGTTCAACGGCTGGTACCTGGGTACCGAGATCGGTGCCCGCAACCTGGCCGACATCGACCGCTACGACCTGCTGCCCGAGGTCGCCGACCGGCTCGGCCTGGACATCTCCACCCCACGCTCGCTGTGGCGAGACCGGGCGCTGGTCGAGGTGAACCGTGCGGTACTGCACTCCTTCGATACCGATGGGGTCACCCTCACCGACCACCACACCGAGTCCGAGCGTTTTCTCACCCACCTCACCCGCGAGGAGCGGTTCGGGCGCACCTGCTCGGCGGACTGGTCCTGGATCGTGCCACCGATGTCCGGTTCGCAGACCCCGGTGTTCCACCGCTACTACGACACCACCGAGCAACGCCCCGCCTATCTCCTCGACGCCGACGCGGCACGGCGCGCCACCACAGGTGAACCGATCGCCCTGGCCTGACCCGCTCGGTGGGTCCGCCGCCCATGCCCGGTGTCCCGCCGCCCGCGCCCGGGGGGGCATCGCCGGGCACGCCTATGCGGCAGGATCGGTGAGCATGAACCCGGCGCAGACACCCACCGCCCCGACAACCCTTCTCATCTGGGACGCGCCCAACATCGACATGAGTCTCGGCACGATCCTCGGCGGGCGCCCCAGCTCCGCGTCCCGGCCGAGGTTCGACGCGCTCGGACGCTGGCTGATCTCCCGCGCCGGACCCGAGACCGAGCCCGAGGCCACGGTGTTCACCAACGTGGCGCCGGGGAGCACGGACTTCGTGCGGCCCTGGGTGGAGGCGCTGCGCAACACCGGGTTCGCGGTGTTCGCCAAGCCCAAGGTCGACGACTCGGACATCGACGAGGACATGCTGACCCACATCCGGGCCCGCCACGAACAGGGCGTGCTGCACCAGCTGCTGGTGGCCTCCGGGGACAGCCGGGCCTTCCGGGAGCCGCTCGAGGACCTGGTGGCCGATGGTGTGCAGGTCACCGTGCTCGGCTTTCGGGAGCACGCCTCGTTCGCGGTCAACTCCGGGGTGCTGGGCTTCGAGGACCTGGAGGACATCCCGGAGCTGTTCCTGCAGCCGCTGCCTCGGATCACCCTCGAGACGCTGCCCCCGGAGGGAGCCTGGCTGGCTCCGCTGCGCCCGCTCACGGCCCTGCTGCGGCACAACAGCGCTGCCCCCACGCCGGCTGTCCCTTCAACCCCATGATGCGGTTCACCGCACCAGTCGTACTGCTGTGCGACGAGAGGTGCACCGTGCTGCGCGACGCGGTGCTGGACGTCGACGAGACCGGCCGGATAAGTCACGTCGGGCCTCGGGCAGGGGCGCCTGCACCACCTGGCCCGGTGCGCTCGCTCTCCGGAATCCTGCTCCCCGGGCTGGTCAACGCCCATGCGCACACCGCGATGACGGCCCTGCGCGGGCTGGGCGGGGATCTGCCGCTGATGCGCTGGCTGACCGAGGTGATCTGGCCCGCCGAGGCGCGGCTGAACGCCGACGACGTGCGGGCGGGCATGATGGTGGGTGCGTGCGAGATGCTCGCCGCAGGCATCACCACCAGCGTGGAGATGTACTTCTACAACCACGCGGTGGTGGACGCGGTGCTCGCGGTGGGCAGCCGCGCAGTGGTGACGCCGGGCATCATCGCGGTCCCCGGCTGGGACCGGCTGGGCAGCTGGGAGCAGATGCTCGACGCGATCAGCCGCTGGATCGACACCGACGGCATCCGGTTCGGGCCCGGTGAGCGCATCGAACTGGGCTACGGACCGCACGCCGCCTACACCCTTCCCCCCGAAGCGCTGGCCGCCGCGGGTGCGGCCGCCCGGGAGCGCGGCGCACTGCTGCACATCCACGTCGCCGAGACCGCAGGCGAGGACACCGCGATCCGCGCCCGGCACGGGTCGGTACCACTGCTGCTGGAACATCTCGGGGTACTCGGCAGAGATGCCGCGGGCCGCGGCGCGCGGGTGCTGACGGCGCACGCCGTGCACCTGTCCGACACCGACATCGCAGTGCTCTCCCGGCACCGAGCCGGGGTCGTGCACTGTCCCGGCTCGAACAGCAAGCTCGCCTCCGGCACCGCGCGACTGGGCGCCCTGCGCGCTGCCGGGATCGCCGTCGGCCTGGGCACCGACGGTCCCGCCTCGCACGACGGCCTCGACCTCTGGGAGGACGCGAGGCTGGCCGCGCGGCTGGCCAGGCTGGCCGCTCAGGACGCCGCCGCACTCACCGCCGCGCAGGCGCTGCTGCTGGCGACCCGTGGCGGCGCGGCGGCGATCGGCCGTGACGATCTCGGCACCCTGCGCGCGGGCGGATGGGCGGACCTGGTGCACATCGACGCCGACGACTCGGCATTCGCGGCTGGACTGGACGTCCCGGATGGCCAACTGTTGGCTAACTTGGTCTGGAGTGCCGGGTCCCGCGCAGTGCGGGACGTGTGGGTGGCCGGAGATCAGGTCCTGGAGGACGGTGCCCCGACCCGGATCGACGCTGTCGAAGCACACGTCGCGTTACGAGCAAGGGCGAAGCGGTTCGTCGATCGTTGACCACAGGTAGTCCAATAGATACCGGATAAGTTGCTTGACGTGAGCAGTATCGCCTCAGGATGCTGCGCATTCGGGTGGTCAGGGCATAGTCTGCGCAAATCTGTCGAGGAGGCAGGAGGCGTAGTGGGTCGTCATGAGGGCACTCAGAGACAGCTGCAGTTGCTGTACCTGGGCAATTCGGCCGCGCTGGGTGCGCTGCGCCGGTCGATGGAGGCACACGGCGCGGTGACCCGCACCCGGCTCACCCCTGCCGTCGACGCCGTGGTGGCTGACCCTTCGGTACCCGCCGACCATCCCACCATGAGTGCAGCGGCCAGTCTCGGTATCTCAGTACTGCGGCCCGATGAAGCGGTCGAGCAGCTCGCCGGGTGGATGGCCCGCCCCGGCTCGGTCGTACCCGCATCGGATCGGCCTCGGTCAGGCTGGTCGTTCCGGTCGGACACCCGATGACCCGAACCCGTCCTCTGCTGAGCTGACGGCTTCCACCGAAAGTCACGACCAGGCGCTCGGCGCCGCGTAGGCTGCTACGAATTGTGACAAGCCGGTGGTGGGCGGCGATCGGGCCCGCGCAGACACTTCAAGGTCACGACCGGTCCGGCGGGGCACCGTGCGGGCACCGCGGCTGCACGTCCGTCTTCGCAGAGCAATGGGGCACGGTTCCTAACCTGGTGACGGCCGTGCGCACCGTCGGGACGGTGGCACTGTGGGGTGTCGCGGTGACGACCGGGGAGCCGGGCTGGTTGCTCGCTGCGCTGCTCTGCTACTGGATCGGGGACATCGCAGACGGGCTGGTGGCGCGGCTGACCCACCGTGAGACGCGCACCGGGGCAGTGCTCGACATGCTCGCCGACCGGCTGAGCGTGTGCCTGGTGGTGATCGGCTACGTGACCCTGCATCCGCAGGACGCGCTGCCCGCCTGCGTGTTCCTGCTGCAGTTCGTGGTGCTCGACGCCTACCTCACGTTGGGATTCACCCGCTGGTCACTACTGTCCCCGAACTACGTCGGCCTGGTGGACACCACGCTGTACCGCCTGAACTGGTCTCCGCCCGCGAAGGCCGCCAACACCGGCGCCGTGGTACTAGTGGTGCTGTTCACCGGCTCGATCGTGGCGGCGACGGCGCTCGCTGCCGCCGTGCTCGTGGTGAAGACCTACAGCACGGCACGGCTCGCCCGGCTGCCGGTGCCGCGGACCCGGTCCGGCTGCGCCGTGCTCGACCTGCGCGGTGCCATCGACGAACAGCGCACCACAGTGAGGTAGCACCCAAGCCGCCCTGCTGGGCGCGTGGTGGCCGTTAACCGCGCAGGCGCATGGACATGACGAGATAGCGGAAGGACGCCGCGCCGTCGTCCGGCGCGTCCCCCTCCAGACCTGTGACCGAGGTGATGACGGTGGGGCGGGTGGGTGTGGTGAACGACAGTGTCGCCCGCGGGGTGGTCACCGCGGCGAGCCCGTCGAGCAGGTACCCGGCGTTGAACCCGATGGTCAGCGGCTCGCCGGTCACGCCGACCTCGAGCCCTTCCTCGGCGCTGGACTCGTCCTCGGCCTCCGCGGACAGTTGTACGGCGGCGTCGGAGAAGGCGAGCCGGATCGGTGCGAACCGCTGAGCCACCAGCGACACCCGCTTGATCGCCTCCACGAACGGGCCGACCTCCACATCTGCTGTGGTGGTCACCTCGGTGGGCCACAGCGAAGCGAACTTGACGAACTCGCCGTCGAGCAGCCGGGTCAGGGTCTGCCTGCCTGCCGCGGAGAACCCGAGGAAACCGGTATCGGTGGCGTCGCCCATCGACAGCACCACTTCGCTGGCTGAGCCGAGCGACTTGGCGGCCTCGGCGAGCGTCTTCGCCGGAATGATGACCGAAGACCCGCTTGCAGGGTCGAGCATTGATCCAGAAGACCTGCTTGCAGGGTCGAGCGTCGGGCCGGTCGGTGTCCACGGCACGTATCGCTCGGCGAGGCGGTACCGGTCGGTCGCGGCGAAGGTGAGCCGATCAGAACCGATCTCCATCCGCACGCCGGTCAACATCGGCAGCGTTTCGTCCCGGCTCGCCGCCGCGGTCACCTGGGAGACGGCGGTGGCGAACACGTCCCCCCGCACGACACCAGAGGTGGCGGGCAGCTCCGGAACTGCCGGATAGTCCTCCACCTGCATAAGTGGCAGGTTGAATCGGGCCGAACCGCAGCGCACCGACAGCCGGTTGCCCTCAACGGCGACCCGGACGTCCTTGGGGGGCAGCGCGCGAGCGATCTCGGCCAGCAGCCGGCCGGACACCAGTACCCGTCCGACGGACTTGTCGGTGACCGGCACTTCGATGCGGTTGAGCACGTCGAAGTCAAAACCCGACACGATCAGGGCGCCGTCACTCACCTCGAGCATGAGGCCCGCAGTGACCGGGACAACAGGTCGCGTCGGCAGGCTACGGGCCGTCCACGCGATGGCGTCGGCGAATGCATCCCGCTCGAGCTCGAACTCCACGTGCTCCCACCCTCCCGAGTTCCCCGGTGCACCGGATGCGACAGCGTACCGGGGAGGCCGGAGGAGCCGTGGGCAGTGGGTTGGTCGGAGCAGCGGACGCCGATCGGATCGGCGGTGAACCACCCGTCAGGAGACCCTGACAGGCGATGTGTACCGGTTCGCGGCGAGTAGTATCCCCAACCGTGACACGCTCAGCGACCGATGCGGTCCGGCGGTTCGAGCTGGATGTCGCCGCAGACGCTCCGATCAACCGCCGGGTTCGGGAACTGCATGTTCTCGGGGGGCTCAACGCCTTGGAGGTGACGGTGGCCCAGCGCATCGCCGAGGTGGTGCAGGTCTGCCGCGAGCAGGGTGCATCATGGTCCGAAATCGCCGCGACACTGCACGTCAGCAAGCAAGCCGCGCATGAGCGTTTCGGCCACCGCAACGCGGCCTCACGTGCCGGTCGGGTCACGGACCCCGCTCGATGACCCGTTCAGGTCAGGGCTCCGAGCCGTCCTCAGCCAGCGTGTGGTGATCGTCCCGTGACACCGGCGTGCAAGCTGGTGAGAAATGGCTCAGAATCGTATTAAAGAGGTCGGTGAACTCCTCCGACCGCACCTGGAGATGGTCGAGGTTCCGAACCGTTCCCCCGAAACGGTACTCGCGCCATCACCGACTTGGCGGTGCCGCAATCAGGTTTGTCGGGCGCTCCGCGGGTTCTCACCAAACCAGGTCGCTACCGAACGGGAACGGTGAGTACCGCCCAGACCACCTTGCCGCCGTGGGCTCGAGAGGCGTATCCCCACGCCCTGCTCAACTCGGCGACGAGCACCAGGCCGCGGCCGCCGTCCGCACGCTCGTGTGCCGGGCACAGCCGGGGTAGCCGCGAGTCCGCGTCAGCCACTGCCACGGTGAACACCGTGTCGCGCAGCTCCAGGCGCAGCACTCCCTCGCAGCGAGCATGCCGGATGACGTTCTCGGTCAGCTCCGAGGCCACCAGCACGGCGTCGGCAGCGATCCCGGGCACTCCCCACTCCTGGCAGGTCTTCTCGACCACCCGCCGCACCCGTCGTCCGGCGGCCATCTCGTAGGGCAGCGACGTGAGACGTCTGCGGC
Source organism: Pseudonocardiaceae bacterium (assembly GCA_050699955.1). Lineage (GTDB taxonomy): Bacteria > Actinomycetota > Actinomycetes > Mycobacteriales > Pseudonocardiaceae. The sequence goes on from JBOHGD010000012.1 coordinate 32,501, forward strand.
GGGGTGGCCTGGCTTCGAGCGCCTCGAGTGCTTCGGCCACGCTGCGGTAGATCGGGACGAGCCAGGGCACGACGCTGGTGTCGAGCAGGGTGCGCAGCGGTTCGCGGGCTGCCGCCAGCACCATCGGCACCCCCGGCCAGTCGTCGATCAGCGTCCACACAGAGGGGAACACCGTCAGCGGCCTGGGTTCGGTCACCCGCATGCTGTCCAGGTCCACCACGATTGCCGAAGGCGCCTGCGCCGCGCACCTGAGCAGCTCGTCCCGTAGTTCCGCGTAGGTGTCCTCGGTCAGGTCCCCGACCGGCCGCAACACCACCGTGCCGAGTCCGGAGTAGCTGTCCACCCGGAACGCCGCCGTCATGGTGGGGCCCCGGTGGGGAGCTTCCGCCCCCGGCGACAGGCGACACTCTTCGACACCGGCTCCGGAGGAGCTAGCGACAACGACATCCCAGGCCACCGCGAACCCCTTCACTGATCTTCTCTGGCCACCCAGCCGGTAGCAGCACTGTCCGTGCCGGGAATGTCCCCTGGGTACCCGTTGCGCGACCATCTATGCCTGCTATCCGGGTGACACCTGGTGATTCTCGGGTGCGCAGGGTGGGCGGCGTCTCAGCCAACTCTCGGGGGCGGGCTCGCCGGACCAGCCCAGTTCGCAGCACGGACCGGCGGACCGATGCGCGGCCCCGGCCGGGGACGGCATAGCGTTGAAGATCAGCTTGCGGGCCCATCCCCCCACAGCGCCACGCGCCACGGCGTCCCGGCATGTATCGCGTCAGCGCACCAGGTCAACGCCGGCTCGGTGAGCTCGCACTGGAACGCACCCCGCCATTCCCGGCGAAGAATCGGCTTGAGTGACTGTGTTTCCCAGCCTGCGCACTGCTGCGCCACCGGTTCGACGACGGCGGCCACTCGCGCGTCCACCACATCCATCCACGCCAAACCCTGATCAGATCCGAAACGCATGCTCGTTCTCCTGATCGGCAGTGGAGCTCCTGAAGCTTTCCCCGGGCGGCTACCCGATGTCCAGATTCGTCAGGGCATCCGGACACAAGTGCAAACAACTGGGGGACACCCGGTTACCGCAGGCACCTGGGAAGCTGCTGAGGGTGGCACAGCTCAGCTGACCCGTCTGCGGTGGCCCCAGCTGAGCCGGAACGGGCGGTGCACGGTGAGCGGCCCCAAGCGCCACTTCCGGGGGTGAGTGATGCGGACCTCGCCCATCGTGGACCGGCCAGTGATCACGAAATGCAGCGGCCCCGGCACGATCCGGCGGACCGTGGAGTCCTTGATACTGCCGACCGCGACGCGCAGACCGTCGGTGTCCACGGTGGCTCCCTCAGGCACGATGATCGTGGTCGAGCCGGCCGTCTTGTCCAGCTCCAAGGCCACCACTGGACCGCTGAAGACGGCCTCGGTGAAATCCAGCAGCGAGGAACCGAAGTGCCCGACCAGGCGCACCCTCGATGGCACTCGCCAGGGCCCACGGCGGCTCAGCTCCCCGAGATGGTGAGACAGCTCGAGCACGTCGTGGGTCGATGGACGGGTGAGGGTGAAGCCGGGCAGGTCGACCAGTACCGCGTTGAGCTCCCCGCGGGTGCGGGCAGCCATCGCGGCGTCCATCCGCTCGCTGAACTCGGCCACCGTGAGCCTGCCCTGCCCGACCGCGCGCTGCAGGAGCTCTCCGACGTGCTCGCGTTCCGCATCGGACACCCGCAGGTCGCGTGGCTCCACCTCGCCGGTCACGATGCCACGGTAGCGCCGCCGGAGGTCGGTAGCTCTTCAAGACCTCCGGCGGCACGGCTGGGCCTTGAAGATCGGCCTACTGCTCGTCGAGGCCGTGCTCGATCGCGTACCGAGTCAGTTCGACCCGGTTGTGCAGCTGCAGCTTGCGCAACGTGGACTGCACGTGGTTCTCCACAGTGCGGTGGCTGAGCACCAGCCGGTCGGCGATCTGCCGGGCAGTGAGCCCCTTGGCCACCCAGCGCAGCACCTCGGTCTCCCGCTCGGTGAGCTGCGGTGAATCGGGCCGCGGGCCGGTGGCCATCCGGCGGTACTCGCCGAGCACCAGACCGGCCAGGCCAGCGGTGAACACGGCGTCTCCTGCGGCGATACGGCGGACCGCCTCGGCCAACTCGTCCACCGGCGCCGACTTGAGCAGGTAGCCACAGGCACCCGCCTTCACCGCGGCCAGCACGTCGGCGTGCGCTCCGGAGGCGGACAGCACCAGCACCCGGATATCGGGCAGCAACTCGATGATCCGCCGGGTGGCCTCCGCGCCGGAGGGTCCGCCCGCAGCGAAGCACAGGTCCATGAGCACCACGTCCGGGCGGGCCGCCGGGGCGATGCGTAACGCCGCCGAGCCGTCCCGCGCGGTGGCGACCACATCGAAGCCCCGCTCGCCGAGGTCACGGGCAACGCCGTCCCGCCAGATCGGGTGATCGTCGACCACCATCACCCGGACGGTCACGGCAGCAGCTCACGCCGGGTGCGGGTCAGCCGCACCTCCCATTCCGTGCCCTGCCCGCGTGCGGTATCCAGGGTCAGGGTGCCGCCCAGATCGGCCACTCGACCGCGGATGGAATGCGACACCCCCATTCGCCCGTGACCCTCGGCATCGGCGAGCTGCCCAGCATCGAGGCCGGGACCATCGTCGCGGACGCTGAGCACCACCTCCTCGCCCAGATCCTCCACCAGCACCCACGCCTTGGCCCGCGGCCCGGCGTGCCGGGTGGTGTTGGCCAGCGCTTCGCGGGTGACCGCGACCAGCTCCTCGACGTCGACAGCCGGCAGCAGCACCTCGGTGGCAGGCACCGCGACATCGACCCGGGAGCTGGCCAGCGATCGCAGCGCAGCAGCCAGATCCTGCTCCCCGGCGCCAGCGGCACCGGGCGGCGCAGCGGAGATCAGCGCGCGTAGCACGATCTCCTGCTCTCCGGCCAGCCGGGTCAGCTCGGCGGCCTCTCCGTCAAGGTGACTGCCACGGGCTCGGATTCTGGTCAGCACCTGCAGGACGCCGTCATGGATGGACCGGGCCAGCCGCTCCCGCTCGGCGGTGGCCGCCTCCGCGCGAGCAGCTCTGCGCAGCTGCTCGGCAGCCCGGCGAGCCGTCGTGGCGGCCAGTCCGAGTACGAACCCGGTCCCGACCAGCAGCACCGTGTCGCGGGCGATGTCGGTGGTGAAGAAACCGCGGGCCCAGACGTTGACCACGGAGACCGCGGCACCGAACAGCACCCCGGCGGTCCGTCCGGCATGGACCGCGGCGGCGACCACCGGGCCGCTGGCCCAGACCGTGGTGAGCAGCGGGGTGCGCTGGGTGACCTCGGTGAGCTGATCGGCGGAGAGCACCAGGACCGAGGATGCCATCAGCGCCAGGGTCACCAGGAGGTCGAGCACGATGACGTGGATACGGCGGGTGACGTCGTAGCTGTAGGCCACGCTGGTCACCGCGGTCCACCCCGCGATCCCGGCCAGTACCACCCACCCCAGACCAGGCCGGGCGAAGCCGTCGTGGTGCACGATGATCGAGCTGATCGCGAAGGCACCGGTGACGATCCGCAATACCACCACGCCCCGCCACAGTGGCGTCATGATGTCGGTGGCGGCCGGCATGTCCGCGGATCATGCCAGGTGCCCTGCCTGCTACCCACCTCGGGGCCCACCGGTATGCCGGGCATGGTGGCCTGACACACCGGGCATGGTGGCCTGACACACCGGGCGTGGACGGGGGTGAGCGGGCGTAGCGTCACAGGGCGTGGCCCGCCCGCCGCTGCACGGCCGTTCGTTCCAGTTGATGCTGGCGGCGTCGTTCTTGGGGTTCGGCGGGTACGCACTGCTGCTGCCGGTGGTTCCGCTGTGGGCCGCTCTGGGTGGAGCGGGCGAGTTCGGCGCAGGCGCGACAACCGGCGTTCTCATGCTGGCCACGGTCGGTACCCAGTTCGCCGTGCCGGCGCTACTGCGCAGGGTCGGCCATCGCACGGTGCTGGCCCTGGGCATGGTGCTGCTCGGCGGGCCCGCCCCGCTCTTCGCGGTGTCTGCGGATCTGCCGCTACTGCTCGGCGTCTCATTGCTGCGCGGGATCGGCTTCGGACTGGTGACGGTCGCGGGCAGCGCGCTGATCGCCGAGCTGGCCCCGCCGGCCGAGCACGGCCGTGCCTCGGCGCGCTACGGCATCGCGGTGGGGGTGCCACAGCTGCTGTTGCTGCCGGCCGGCGTGCTGATGGCGCAGCAGGTCGGATTCGGACCGCTGTTCATGCTGGCCGGGGCGCTGCCGGTGGCCGGAGCGGCGGTCGTCCTCGGAATCCGGGTACCCCGCCACGAGATGACCGCGAATCCGGGTGCCGCCCAGGACTGGCGTGCGGTGCGCACCTCGCTCGGTCCCTGGCTGGCGATGCTCACCTGCTCGATCGCCCAGGGCGGGGTGATCACCTTCTTGCCTCTCGCGCACCCCCGTTCGGGGGTGCTGGTGCCGGTCGCGTTGCTGGCCACCTCGGCAGGCGCACTGCTGGGCAGGCTGCTCGCCGGTGAGCTCGCCGACCGGTACGGCCTGGCGGGTCGCTTGCTCGTGGTGGGCATGGTGCTGGCCGCAGGCGGAATGACCGCCGAGGTACTGGCGGTGCAGAGCTCGGGCGCCGGGCTGGCCATCATCGGAGCGGGGCTGATCGGGGCCGGGTTCGGCATCGTGCAGAACGACGCTCTCGTGGTGATGTTCGCGGCCGCCGGGGCGCCCGGATACGGTGCCGCGAGCGCGGCGTGGAACATCGCCTACGACGCCGGGACCGGGTGCGGCGCGGTCGCGCTGGGGGCGGTGACGCAGTCGCTGAGTTTCGCGGCGGCGTTCGGCGTGTCCGCCGCGCTACTCGTGATCGTGTTGCCTGTCGCGGCCCGCACCCGCCAGAGCCGGGGACCGGTACGGCTCGGCCCGGCATCACGTTGAGCTACCCGAACTCCGGCACCGGGAACGCAAGGCTGTGGGTGGTTGCCCGGTCCGGCCTCAGCCCGGGAGCGGGGCGACAGATCGACGGTGTCCGCCGGCAGATCAGAAAACACTCCGTCCGTACATCTCGCCGAGCGGATCGGCGATCAGCTCCACCCGGGCGCCGTCGGGGTCCCGGAAGTAGATCGAGGTCCCACTCTCCAGGAGGTATTCGATCCCCTGGGCGTCCATCTGCTCGCGCACCTGCTGCCAGTGCTGCGGCTCCATCGAGATGGCCAGGTGGTGCAGCCCGCCGAGCACCTCGGCGTACGGACCGACGTCCACCCCCGGCAGATCGAAGAACGCGATGGTGTTGCCGTTGCCGACGTCGAAGAAGAAGTGCGTGGAGCCCGGCAGGTCCCGATTCTCGAACATGTCGATGAGCGGGAAGCCCAGCAGACCCTGGTAGAAGTCGACGGTCCGGGCCACGTCGGAGGAGATCAGCGCGGCGTGGTGGATACCACGCGCGCTACTGGCCGGCCGATCCTGCCTGGGCAGCATCTTCTCGGCCCGGATGCGGTCGCGCCGCTCGGTCAGTTCCGTGCGCTGGTCCCCGGTCACGGTCATCGTTGCTCATCCACCCTTCGACTCGTTCTGCGAGGCACTGCTTCTGCGAGGGCACTGCTTCTGCGAGGGCACTGCTTCTACGAGGGCACTGCGGCGGCCAGTGCGAAGCGCGCGAACTCGGCGACCATCGCCGCTTTCGACCACTGTGCGTTGAGGCCACTCGGATTGGGCAGTACCCAGACCCGGGTGACGTCCACGGCGACGGGCTGGCGTCCGACGACGGCGCGCGGCGCGGCGAACGCGACCCGGTAGGCGGTGATACCGACCACGCCCAGCCAGCGCGGGCGCAGCTCGTGCACCAGATCACGCAGCCGCTCGCCGCCCGCCACCAGCTCCGCCGTGGTCAGCTCGTCGGCCCGCGCAGTGGCCAAGGGCACCACGTTGGTGATCCCCAACCCGAGTGCGGGCAGCTGGTGCTGCTCGTCAGGCCGCAGCCGGCGCGGGGTGAATCCGGCCCCGTGCAGGACTGGCCAGAAGCGGTTGCCGGGCCGGGCGAAATGGTGCCCGGTGGCTGCTGAGACCAGGCCCGGGTTGATCCCGCAGAACAGCACTCGCAGCGGCGGGTCCGCGGGCCCGGGCAGCACGTCGGGGATCGTGCGGCCACGTGCCGCTGCGAGTTCGGCCGACTTCACACAGCGAGCTTAACCAGCGCTCGCCTGAAGCAGGTCCCGGCTGAACGGCCGGTTACCCGTGGGCCTCGCCGAGTGGGCCACCGGCCAGCTCAACCCGCCCCCCGTCGGGGTCCTGGAGATAGAGTGACGTCCGGCCTCTCACCAGGTACTCCACCCCGTGGGCGTCCAGCCGGTTCCGCACCTGCTGCCAGTGCTGCGGCTCCATCGAGATGGCCAGGTGGTGCAGCCCGCCGAGCACCTCGGCGTACGGGCCGACGTCCACCCCCGGCAGATCGAAGAACGCGATGGTGTTGCCGTTGCCGACGTCGAAGAGGAAGCGGGTGGAGCCCGGCAGGTCCCGGTTCTCGGACATTCCGGTGAGCGGGAAGCCCAGCAGACCCTGGTAGAAATCAATGGTCCGGGCCACGTCGGAGGAGATCAGCGCGGCGTGGTGGATACCGCACGCGCTACTGGCCGGCCGATCCTGCCTGGGCAGCATCTTCTCGGCCCGGACCCGGTCGCGCCGCTCGGTCAGTTCCCTGCGCTGCACTTCGGTCACCGTCATCGTCGGCTCACCTCTTCCTGCCGTCGCCAGCCCTCAATCATTCTGCGCAGGTGCGGCGGCGAACAGCCGCAAGCGGGCGAACTCGGTGGCCATCACCGCCCACCTGGCAGCCCCTTGGACGATCTAGCATGGCTTGCCTTGCCTAACTAACTGCGGTGCGGAGATGTCCACCCAGCTACCGCTGCGGTGCGCCGCACGGCTCCTGGTCGCCTGCCACCGGGATTGGGACCGCGGCCGGGGCCCGGGTCTTGCCTGCGAGGGCGAGGCCGGCGACCATCAGTGCGCCGACCAGCCACCACTGGTTGAGGAAGGTCTGTTTGTTGACCAGCCCGAAGGTGGTGAATACCACCGCCGCACCCACCAGCAACCCACTGCCCGAGCGGGGGCAATACCACCACACCAGCAGATAACCAGCCACCAATGCCACCACGAGCAACGGCAGACGCCACGACTCGGGCACATGCAACCACAACGACAACGATGTCGACGGTGCCGGCGCACGGAGAAAGAAGTCCGTGGTACACGCATAGAACCGGGCCGGATCAGCCAGCATCCACGGCAGTACCAACACCATCGCAGTGCCCGCGGCCACGGCCAACTCACGGAACCGGAACCGACACAACAGCAACAACGGCACCAGCAACACCACATGCTGCTTGGTGGCCAGCGCCACCCCGAAGGCCACCGCCGCCCATCCCCTGCGGCCCCGATCAGCCAGCACCGCGGTCGCCACCAGCGCGGGCAACAACAACGTCTCCGTCCAGGCCTGCTGCACCATCCGGGCCGTCCCGGGCAACAGGACCATCAGCACCGCCACACCCAGCCGAGCCCCACCACGACCCCGCACGCACCAGACCAGCACCCCACCCGCGACCAGCAACCCCACCAACTCAGCCCACCGCGCATCACCCAGCCAGACCCCCGGCGCGGTCAACAACATCGTCGCAGGCAAATACGTGAAACAATCATGAGTCTGCCCAACAGGCGAACCCGGAAACCCCAACTCATAAGGATTCCGCCCCGCCGCGAGACCCTCACCCGCACCCTGCAACAACACCCACACATCAATCACCGGAACACCCCCCAACACCACCAACGCATACCCCGCCGCCCCCACCCCCAACCCGACACCCGCAACCCGCTCCGCATACCCCACCCGCACCAACGGCAACACCGCAGGCACCCCAGTCACAGCCACCACGATCAACACCCCGGTCAGCAACCGACCGTTAGACACCACATTGGCCAACGGTGGCGCCACCGCCAATGCCCGCACCGCCACCAACGCACTCACCACAATCGCCCACACCGGCGGACGACACCCAGCCCCACCCAACACCAAACCAACCAACACCACCCCCACCAACACCACCAACCGCACCAAAACACCCCACGAATACACGGACTGAACCGCCACCTCACCCGCCAAGGCAACAGAACCCACCAACAACAACGCCGAACCGAACGAAGTCCAGCGCGGCGAAGGTGGGGCCTCGGCTGAGCCGCCCGCGAACGCAGTCCTCACTCGTGGTCCGAGGGGCCGTGTACCCGAACCAGGGGGTCGGGATCCGGGTTAACGGGAAGGTCGGCAGGCGGTAGTGCGGAGCCGCCCGGGTGCAGACCACGGCCGGGATCGTTCTTTCTGCCGGCCTTGTCCTTCTTGTCATCCTCGCCGGCCTCGTCCCCGCTGACCAGCGAGCGGATACCGGCGTTGAGCACCGCGAGTAGTGGCACCGACAGCAGCGCACCGGGGATACCCGCGGTCACCGAGCCCACCGCGACGGCCAGTACCACCGCTATCCCGTTCAGCTCGACAGCCCTGCCCAGCAAGAACGGCTGCATCACGTTGCCCTCCAGCTGCTGCACGGCGATCACTACCCCGAGCACGACCAGTGCCGACACCAGGCCGTTGGCCACCAGCACCACGAGGACCGCGACCGCACCGGAGATCACCGCACCGACCACGGGTACGAACGCGGAGAGGAACACCAGCGCCATCAGCGGCACTACCAGCGGAGCCTTGACCGCGAACAGTCCGATCCCGATGCCGACCGCGTCGACGAACGCCACCAGCACGGTGGCCCGGACGAAACCGACCAGCGAGGCGAACGCCCGCCGCCCAGCGACATCGATCCGGCCCCGGACCGGCTGCGGCGCGAGCCGGACCAGAAACAGCCACATCGACCGGCCACCGTAGAGAAAGTAGATCAGGGAGAACAGCGCCAGCGCGATACCGGTCAGGACCTCCGTCAGCGTGGCCGCAGTGGACAAGGCACCCGAGGTGATCGAGCTGCCGTCGGTGCCGGAAATCGACTGGCCCACCGAGTTGAGCAGATTCCCCAAGTTCACCGGAGGCAGACCGAACGGAGGATGCCGCAGCCAGTCCTGGATCTCCCGAAAGCTGCCCTCGATCTGAGTGCGCAATTCCGGCAGTCCCGCCACGAAGGCCTGGATGACGAAGGCCAATAGCCCGCCGATCAGTGCCAACCCGGAGACCAGCACCACCGCGGTGGCCGCCCCCCTCGGTATCCGGCGCCGGGTCATCCAGTTCACCACCGGCCCGAGCAGCGCGGTGAGCAACAGTGCCACGGCAACCGGGATGACCACCACCCGCAGAATGATCAGCACGTAGCCCAGCACCACTACCAGCCCGGCCACCGCCAGCAGCCGCCAGGACACCGCAGCCGCAACCCGCAACGGGTAGGGCACGGCGGCCTTCGGATCACGAGGCCGCCGACTGTGGTCACTCACATCCGTCACGCTATCCGGTCGGTCCGCCCTTCGCCGGTACCGCCGCGACGTCGCCGCGACCCGGACAACCCGATGGTGGGAACCACGGCGTCCCGCCGGATCGGGTCGGAAATGGGAATGGAATGTGCCGCCAGGATTGCTGTCCAGTTCTACTGCAAGGGGGAACCGCACCGGGTGGCAGCCAGCCCCAGGTAAGGTGCCGCCCAAGGCTGGTCGGGTCCGGTCGAGGGGAGATTCGGTGATGGGATCGGCACCGGAAGTCGGGTATCACCACTTCGAGGGGTGGGACCTGCCGGCCGAGGAAGACCTCCGTCTGCGTCGCTCACGGGGCGGGCGGTGAACATCGAGCTCTCCGCGGCCGAGATCGAGGTCTGCTGGAAACAGCTACAGCTCGACGACATGCCGGTCGTGATCGATGGGCCGCCGCTCGGGCGCACCGACACCGAACGGCGGCGGCTCGTCGCGAGCACCCTCGACGGGTTGCGCGCGCGCCACCTCTTCGGTGCGCGCGGTGTCGACGTCGACCTGGCCGGCGTCCTGCTCACGCTGGCCCGGCCCCGATGGGCGATCGAGGCATGGTTGCTGCTGGATCGCCCGGTACGTGCGCTGGGCGCCTGCCGTGGCCGGTTCGGTGCAGTGGCCATCCTCGAACGGGATCGAGTGCGGTTGGCATCCTGCCCGCCGCACTCCCTGCTCGACGAGATGGTCCGGCTTGTCCGGCCGACCGCCGGTCCGGGCCGCTCAGCCACCGTCCGAGCGGAGAATCTGGACGCCGCCGACCGAGTAGCGGGCCGGGACATGCAGCGGCTGGCCAAGGAGCTCACCCGCCGAGGCGAACGCCATGACAATGCCCGAGCACTGGCTCGGATGTGCGCGCGGCACAGTCGGCTCGGCCAGTTCGGCGTGCTGGTCCGCGACCACCTCGGCCGGCAGAACCCCGGCCCTCGCGTGGTCGGACTACATGCCACCCCGGACGGCTGGTACAGCCAGCTGCGCCGCCCCGGCCGCGGCGGGACCTTCGTCACCGTGACACCGGCTAGTCCGGACCTGGTCACCACTCAGCTGCGGGACCTGCTCGACGAGACCCGCCAGCTCGCGGTCCAGGTCTAGTTAAGTAACGTTACGTATTACACGTATCAACCGCGCAAAGGGTTATGCTGCCGTGACTATGGCCGGTCCCACCCTCCGAAAGCGCCAGCTCGGCATGGACCTGCGCCGACTGCGCGATGCCGCAGGCCTCACCAGGGAAGATGCCGCCGCCGAGATCGCCTGTTCCCCGACGAAGATCACCCACCTGGAGTCGGGGCGGAACTCGCCGCGCAAAGCTGAGTTGAAGGTGCTCCTGCAGCTCTACGGAGCCGGCGCCGAGGAGCACATCGCATGGGAGGAGCTGCGGCTGGAAGCCAGCGAGCGCGGCTGGTGGTCCACCGCCAAGCTACCCGAGTGGCTGGCCGCCTACGTCGGTCTGGAAGACGACGCGACCTCGCTGCAGGCGGTCGCGCTGGAGCTGGTCCCGGGCCTGCTGCAAACCGAAGACTACGCCCGCGAGATCCACCGCGTTGCCGTGGACACGGTGGCGCAAGACCAGGCTGACCGGTGGGTCGCCGCGCGCATGCGCCGCCAGCACCGGCTGACCGGCTCGCAACCTCTACGGTTCTCCGCGGTGGTGTCCGAAGCGGCGCTGCGGCGCTGCGCGGGCCACCCGGCGGTGGCCAGCGGGCAGCTCAAGCACCTGATCAAACAGGCCGACCTGCCCAACGTCGACTTGCATGTACTGCCGTTCTCAGCCGGTCTGCACCCGAGCATGGTGGGAACGATCTCGCTGCTGAGCTTCCCGGGCGAGGCGCTGCCTGATGCCGCCTACCAGGAGTACGCAGTGGGCGGACACGTCATCGACGATCAGGTGATCGTGGCCCGGCTGAATAGACTGTTCGCGGCACTCCGAGACCAGGCCCTCGGTGCTGAGGAGAGCGTGGCCATGATCTCGGAGCTGCTGATTGCGACTGGGTGATCGGCAGAGAAGAGGCATCATGGATGACCTGACCCACGCGGTATGGCACAAGTCCAGCCGCAGCGGCCCCGGGGCCGAATGCGTGGAGGTCGCTGAATTGGCCGATGGTGGTCACGCGGTCCGGGACAGTAAGAACCCGGCCGGACCCGCACTTCGGTTCACCCCGGCCGTATGGGCCGCATTCACCGCCGGAGTCCGCGACGACGAATTCGACCCGACGCCCCGTGAGTGGCGATGCGAGTCATAGCTCGTATCGCCACTCACGGGGCGTCAGCCAAGCCCGGCTCTGGCGATCAGTGAGGCGGGTGGGGTGAACCGCTCGCCGTAGCGGTCCGTGAGCTCCTTGGCGCGGGCGACGAAGCCGGTCAGGCCACCGGGGTAGCCGTTCATGTACTGCACGACGCCACCGGTCCACGGCGGGAACCCGATGCCCATGATCGAGCCGATGTTGGCGTCCGGTACCGAGGTGATGACGCCCTCGTCGAAGCACTTCACAGTCTCGAGCGCCTCGATGAACAGCATCCGTTCGATCATGTCCTGGAACGGGACGGCATCCGGACACAGCGGCCCGAAGTGCTCCGCCAGCCCCGGCCACAGCCTGGTTCGCCTGCCATCGGCGTACTCGTAGAACCCGGCACCGCCGGAACGCCCGGACCGGGAGAACTCGAGCACCATCCGGTCGACGATCGCGTCCGCCGGGTGCGGGGTCCAGGTTCCCCCGTCCGCCTCGACCCCGCGCCTGGTTTCCTCGCGGATCTTGCGCATCAGCTTGAGGGACAGCTCATCCATCAGTTGCAGCACCGGGGCCGGATAGCCGGCCTGGGAGCTGGCCTGCTCGATGGACGACGGCGCGGCACCCTCGGCGAGCATCGCGAGGCCCTCGTTGATGAAGGTGCTGATCACCCGGCTGGTGAAGAAGCCCCGGCTGTCGTTGACCACGATCGGGGTCTTGCGGATCTGCTGCACCACGTCGATCGCCCCCGCCAGGGTCGCGTCCGACGTCTGCTCACCGCGGATGATCTCGACCAGCGGCATCTTGTCCACGGGGGAGAAGAAGTGTAGACCGATGAAGTCGGCCGGGCGGGAGACCGCCGAGGCGAGATCGGTGATCGGCAACGTCGAGGTGTTCGAGCACAGCAGCGCGTCGGCGTCGACCACGTCCAGGATCTCGGCGAAGACCTGCTTCTTCAGCGCCGGGTCCTCGAACACCGCCTCGATCACCAGATCGCAGCCCGCGAGGTCAGCCGGGTCGGCGGTCGGGGTGATCCGGGCGAGTACCTCGTCGCGCTTGTCCGGGGTGCTCTTCCCTCGGGAGATCGCCTTGTCCAGCACACCCGCCGAGTAGTTCCCGCCCTTTTCGGCGGCTTCGATCGAGACGTCCTTGAGCACGACCTCCATCCCCGATCGGGCGCAGGAGTAGGCGATACCCGCGCCCATCATCCCGGCCCCGAGCACGCCGACCTTGCGGAACCGGCGCTGTTCATGGCCGTCCGGCCGGCTGCCGCCCTTGTTGATGTGCTGTAGGTCGAAGAAGAACGCCTGGATCATGTTCTTGGCGACCTGGCCGGTGGCGAGATCCACGAAGTAGCGGCCCTCGATCTGCAACGCGGTGTCCACATCCACCTGTGCGCCCTCGACCGCGACACACAGGATGTGGTGCGGCGCGGGCATCGGTGCGCCCTTGAGCTGCTTGCGCAGCGTCGCGGGGAACGCGGGCAGGATCTGCGCGAGCTTCGGGTTCGACGGGGTGCCGCCGGGGATCTTGTAGCCCTTCACGTCCCACGGCTGGACGGGCTCCGGGTTCGCCTTGATCCACTCCCGGGCCCGGTCCAGCATGTCCTGCGGCGAGGTCACCACCTCGTCGACGATGCCGATCTCCTTGGCCTCTGCCGGGGGTACCTGCTGACCCTTGAGCAGCAGCTTCATCAACGCATCGGCGATGCCCAGCATCCGCACGGCGCGAACCACGCCACCTGCTCCGGGCAGCAGCCCGAGGGTGACCTCGGGGAAGCCGATCTTCGACCCCGGCACGTCCAGGGCGATGCGGTGGTGGCAGGCCAGCGCGATCTCCAGACCGCCGCCGAGCGCCGCCCCGTTGATCGCGGCGACCACCGGCTTGCCCAGCTTCTCCAACCGGCGGAGCTGGCTCTTCACCACCGCGATGTGCCGGGCGAACTCCGCTGCGTTGTCCGGGGTGACGGCGATCAGGTTGTTGAGGTCACCACCCGCGAAGAAGGTCTTCTTCCCCGAGGTGACGATGACCCCGGTGATCGAGTCACGCTCGGACTCCAGGCGGTCCACCGTCTCGCCCATCGACCGCACGTAGGGCTCGTTCATGGTGTTGGTGGACTGTCCCGGGTCGTCCAGGGTCAGGGTGACCACGCCGTCGGGGTCCTGCTCCCACCGGATGGTGCTCTGCTTGTTCATCTGCTCAGTCATGGTTGCCCCCTCAGAGCCGCTCGATGATGGTGGCGATGCCCATGCCGCCACCGACGCACAATGTGGCCAGCCCATAGCGCAGGTCGCGGCGCTCCAGCTCGTCGACCAGCGTGCCCAGGATCATCGCGCCGGTGGCGCCCAGCGGGTGGCCCATCGCGATCGCCCCGCCGTTGACGTTGACCTTGTCGTGCGGCACGTCCATCTCGCGCATGAAGCGCAGCACCACCGCGGCGAACGCCTCGTTGACCTCGACCAGGTCGATCTGGTCCATGGTCATCCCCGCCTTGGCCAGCGCCTTGCGGGTGGCCGGGGCCGGGCCGGTGAGCATGATCGTGGGCTCCTCGCCGGTGACCGCGCCTGCCACGATCCGGGCCCGCGGGGTCAGCCCGAGGTCCTTGCCGAGCTGTTCGGAGCCGACCGCCACCAGCGCGGCGCCGTCGACGATGCCCGAGGCGTTGCCCGCGTGGTGCACATGCTCGATGCGCTCCACCCAGTGGTAGCGCTGCAGCGCGACGGCGTCGAAACCGGCGTGCTCGCCGATGTCGGCGAAGGACGGCTTGAGCGCGGCCAGGCCCTCCATCGTGGCGTCCGGGCGCATGTGCTCGTCGCGGTCCAGCACGACGAACCCGTTGCGGTCCCGCACCGGGACCACCGAGCGCTGGAAGTAGCCGTTGTTCCAGGCCTTCGCGGTGCGGTGCTGTGACTCCAGAGCGTAGGAGTCGACGTCCTCGCGGGTGAAGCCCTCGATGGTGGCGATCAGGTCGGCGCTGATGCCCTGCGGGACGAAGCGGACGTTGTAGGCGGTCTCCGGGTCCATCGCCCAGGCGCCGCCGTCGGAGCCCATCGGCACCCGCGACATCGACTCGACGCCACCGGTGAGAACCAGATCCTCCCATCCGGAGCGGACCTTCATGGCGCCGAGGTTGACCGCCTCGAGGCCCGAGGCGCAGAACCGGTTGATCTGCAGACCGGCGACGGAGTCGGGCAGCCCGGCGGCCAACGCGGCGGCCCGTGGGATGTCCCCGCCCTGGTCGCCGATCGGGGTGACCACCCCGAGCACGATGTCGTCGATCCGCGCCGGGTCGAGGTTGGGGTGGCGGCTGCGCAGCTCGTCGATCAGGCCGGTGACCAGGGAGATCGGCTTGACGCCGTGCAGCGCTCCGGTCGGCTTGCCCTTACCTCGGGGCGTACGCAGCGCTTCGTAGAGATAGGCCTCGCGGCCGGACACTGTCATGACGGGCTCCCTGTTTTCGGAACTGTGGTGTCGACAGGCACGTCAGGTACGTCAGGCAGATCGGCCGGAACCGATTCGCGGATCGCGCGGTTGACGGCGAGCTGGAAGTTCGTCACGACGCCGTCCACGGTGATCGGCTTGAGTCGTTCGAGCAGGGCGATCATCCGGGCCCGCAGCTCGGGCGGACGCCCGCGTTCGCGGTACTCGCGCAGCACTGTGTCGTGGAACAGCGCCACCAGCTCGGTCGCCAGCACTGTGGTGTGCCGCTCGATGATCTGCTTGGAGGCCAGCTGCACCGCGAAGTCCAGGTCGGCGTCGAGCAGGCTCAGGCCGTAGCCGAGCATGTCCGAGCTGGTGATCTGCACCGTATCGGTGCGCTGCTCGCGGATGACGCCGAGCTCGACCAGCCGCTGCAGCTCGTCGTCGGACAGTGGCCTGCCCGCGCGGGCGTCCAATCCGGCACGGTTCACCGTCTCGGGCTCCTCGGGCAGCCACGGGGCGAGCAGCGCACGGTGCAGCGCGAGGTCCTCGGGGGAGCGGTCCAACGGGATCCGGGCGAGATAGCCCTCGATCGCGGCGAGTGTGAAGCCGAGGCCCTGCAGGTCTCGGACCAGTTCGAGTCGGGCCACATGCCGCTCGTCGTAAAGCCCCAAGCGGCCGCGTACCTGCGGCGGCGGGATGAGGGCCAGACCGGTGTAGAAGCGGATGGTGCGCACGCTGATGCCGGTACGGGTGGCAAGCTCGACGATGGTGAGCTGCTCCGCCACGGGCTGTCCTTCCGCTGCGCGACCTTATGTGACAGTGGAACTGTCGTGACAGCATCACTGTAACGTAAGCGCGAGGGAGTGGCGTTGTGTGCTGGCGCACCCCTGGTCAGGCCGGCGGCTCCCAGAATCCGGTCGGGTAGCCGGTCACGTCAACAACTCCGACCCGCGGGGTGTGGTGGGTGCCGCGTGACCCACGCGCTGAACCCAGGCACGCCAGGCGCTGGTTGCGATGTCCTCGATTCCGCGCTCGGCCCGCCATCCGAGCTGGGCGGCGATCTTCGATACGTCCGCCACCACACTCGCCGGATCCCCGGGACGCCGTGGGGCCACCCGGCGCGACACGGGGTGACCGAGCGCCTGCTCGACGATCGCCAGCATTTCCAGCACGCTCACCCCTGCGCCGCGGCCGACGTTGAAGACTCCCGCTTTCAGTCGGCCGCTCTCCAGCGCTTCGGCGGCCGCCAGGTGGGCGTCGGCGAGATCCTCGACGTGAATGTAGTCGCGGACGCAGGAACCGTCTGGCGTAGGCCAGTCACATCCGAAGATGCTGACCGGCTGCCCGGCATCCACACAGCGGAACACGATCGGCAGCAGATTGAAGGTACCCCGGTCGGCCAGCCGGGCATCGGCGGCGCCTGCGACGTTGAAGTAACGCAACACTGTCCAGCTCAGCCCGTGTGCTTCGGCGGCCCGGCGGATCAACCACTCCGCAGCGAGCTTGGTCTCACCATAGGGGCTCGCCGGGGCCGTGGAATGCGACTCCTCAACCAGGTCAGCACGCGTCTCGCCGTAGACGGCAGCGCTGGAGGAATACACTATGTGCTCTACACCGATACGCACGGCGGCGCGCAGCAGAGCGATTGTGCCCGCGACGTTGTGCTCGTAGTAGAACAGTGGGTGTTCAACGGATTCGGGTATCGCCTTCTTGGCGGCCAGATGCACGATACCTGTGACGCCATGCTCGACCATTATCGACTCAAGCCGGTCCGTGGGGGACAGCAGGCTGGCCTCCACCAGACGCACACCGTCCAGCCTCCCGGCCAGACCCGTCGAAAGATCGTCCAGGACGACGAGGTCCCGGCCAGTGGCTTGCAGGGCGCGCGCAACGTGCCCACCGATGTACCCGGCACCGCCGGTCAGCATCCACGTCATGGCGCGTAGCGTAGGACCGCCTTTCTGACCGACACGAAAGCATCAGTCTGAACGGCCACGAGTCCAGGGAGACAGGTTGGCTGATCGAGTCCAGGGTTCTGACCGGAAGCCGTCGCGGCGGGCCTCCGGCGAGCTGGAGGCCGAGGTGTTGGCGGCCTTGTGGGCCACCGACAGGGCCTTGACGGCGGCCCACGTACGGGAGGCCGTCGGTGGTGGACTGGCCTACAACACGGTCCAGACCATTCTGGTGCGGTTGTATGAGAAGGGGCTGGCCAACCGGGTGGCCGACGGCCGCAGGCACGCCTACTTCCCGGTGAAGGGTGCCGAGGATCTTGCGGCCGAGCAGATGCAGGCGCTGCTGAGCCGGGGCCGGGATCGTCAAGCCGTGCTGCAGCGGTTCGCCACCGCGCTCTCCTCGGAGGATGCCCGGGTACTGCGGGCGATGCTGAGACGCCGGCGATGACGGTCAGCGTGTACGTGCCTGCCGTGCTGTCGCTCCTGCTGGCGGCGGTCAGCCGGGTGATAGCGGCCCGGACGGCGCCGACACGTACCGCTGCAGTCGTGGTCGCCGCGATACTGTGCGCCGCGGCGGCCACCTGGGGTCTGATCTTGTTGACCGCCACCCTGCTGAGCGGTACTGCGATGGCGGCCAGGGAAGCCAGCGAGCACCGGGTACAGATCTATGATCCGGTGCCGGAGCTCATCGGCGTGACCGCCGCGATCTTGCTGACCTTCGGCGCGATCCGGGTGATCAGGGTGGTGCGGGTGCGCCGCGCCACCAGCCGCGAGCTGCGGGCGGTGTGCCACTCGTGTGGAGACGCCGAGCTGGCCGTGGTGGCTCTCGACGCGCCGCACGCCCTCGCGGTACCGGGCCGACCCGGCCGGATCCTGCTCACCCGTGGCCTGCTGGCGGTGCTGGACGGCGACGAACGACGAGCCGTTCTGGCCCACGAGCGCGCCCACCTGATGCGGCGGCATCACTTGCTTCGGGCGGCGACGGAGATCTGCGCCGCCGCCAACCCGGTGCTGGTCCCGGTGCGCGAGGCGGTGTCGTTCCTGATCGAACGCAACGCCGACGAGTACGCCGCAGCGGTGACCGGCAGCCGCGAACTGGTTGCGCGCGCGCTGGCCAAGGTGGCGTTGGCCGGGGTGGGCACGGCCCCACCCGGGGCACTGGCCTTCCTCGACTGCGGGGTGCCGGCTCGGGTCGCGGCCCTACGTGCCGAGCCACCACGCACCGACCCGTTGGTGCCGGGCGGCGTGTTGGCCCTCGGGATCGCCACCACAGTGGCCGCGGTACAGGCCACCGTCGCGTTCCTCCAGCTCATCTACTGGTTGTGGCCGACCTGACCGGCTAGTTCACCGCCCCCGAAGTGGTGCCGATGCCCCCCTGGATCGTGGCTCGCTAAAGATCCGCTAGTCTCCTACGCGCCACAGCATCTCCTACACGCTGTAGTAGCTAGTTCGGACTCCAGCCAAGCGCACCTGGGATAGGTGAGACCAATGCGTCGAGGGTCAGAGGGCACGACCGCACGGGTATGTGTGATCTCGGGCAGCGTGGGCGCAGGCCACGACGGCGCTGCCGATGAGTTGGTCCGTCGACTTCACGACCTGGGAGTCGCCACCGACCGGCGGGACTACCTGGACGCCCTGCCGCGAGTGTGCCAGTACGTGCTGCGGGACGGCTACCGGAACAGCCTCGTGCTCATTCCCCAGTTGTTCGGCTGGGTGTTCGACAGTCTGGAGTACCACAGCTTCGTGCAGCGGGTGACCTTCTGGATGTGCCGGATCGCGCGGCGTCACGTGCAGCGGTGGGTTCGCGACCACGACGTCGTGGTGTCCACCTACATGCTGGCCAGCCAGACGCTCGGCCTGCTCAAAGAGGCCGGGGAGCTGGACGCCGACCTGGTGACGTTCCTGACCGACCCGGCCGTGCACCGGATGTGGGTGCACCCGGCCATCGACCACCACGTGACGGTGACCGAGGCCACCGCGCGAATGGGACGCATGGTGTACCGCACGCCTATGACGGCCGTCGGGGGGCTGGTGTCCACCCACTTCACCCATCGATCCGACGCCACCCGCCGCGACAAGATGCGCGCCGAGCTCGGGTTGTCCCCGGACGGCACAGTGGCGCTGGTGGTGGCCGGGTCGCTCGGGACGGGGGATGTGCCGCACACCGTGCGCACGATCAGCTCATCCGGGGTCGCTCAGGTGGTGGTCCTCTGCGGGCGTAACAAGCACCTGCACAAGAAGTTGTCGGGAGAGGACGGGGTGATCGCCCTTGGCTGGCGCGACGACATCCCAGATCTGATGGCGGCTGCCGACGTGCTGGTGCACAACGCCGGCGGTCTTTCGGTGACCGAGGCGCTCACCGTCGGGCTGCCCACGGTGACGTTCCGTCCGATCCCCGGGCACGGTGTGGCCAACGCCGAGGTCCTCGCGGACGCCGGGCTGGCGCCGTGGCCGAAGGACGAGTCCGAGTTGATCGCCGTGGTACGCGACCACGCCGCCATCCGAACCGATCCGGCCGCCGTGACGCGCAGCCGGGACACCGCGTCCATGGTGTTGGAGCTGCTCGCGGAGCGGGGCCAGCACACCGTGGCCGACCGCGACTCCCGACCGGCCTGATCAGCCGGACGCATTCACCGGCAGGTGGTCGCGCAGCGGACCGACGGCGCAGCCCAACCGGTCGGTCAGCTCGGCCAGCCGGGGTAGCACCCCCACAGTGGCTTGCCAGCTGCGGACCACGCGGGCGGTGCAGTCCGAGTCGTGCAGCAGCACGGTGCCACCCGGGCGGAGTTGACGTCCGACGACCTCGGCCACCTGGGCCGGGCTGCTGGCCACCCAGTCCCGGCCCCACGCCGTCCACAGCACCGGTCGTAGCCCGGCCCGCCGAGCGGCGGCCAACGAGCCCATGGTGAGCACTCCGTAAGGCGGCCGGAACCACGTCGGTCGGGCCCCGGTCGCGGCCGTGATCACCGCTGCGGCCCGCACCACGTCCTGGCACACCTCACCGGGTCGCCGGGTGATGTGATTGCGGTGGGTGAACCCGTGCACCGCCACCTCGTGCCCGGCGGCCACCACACTGGTCGCGACCTCGGGATACTGCCGCACCTGCGCGCCGAGCATGAAGAACGTCGCGGTCCAGCCCAGTCGATCGAGCGCATCGAGCACCCGAGGCGTGCCCTCGGGGTCGGGGCCGTCGTCGAAAGTCAATGCCACGCTGGCCGGCCTGCCATGGCCTGCCAAGTGCGGACCGACCGCGCTACGCAGGACCCGGGCCCGCATGAGCGACGGAGCTGCCCAACCGGCGACTGCGGTCGCGCTCCCGGCCAATCCGAGCGCCATAGTTCGTCCGATCATCACGAGTGGGGAGTCTGCCACCTCACGAAGATTCACCTACAACCTGTAGGGTTTCCTATGTTGTGACTTTTTCCATGCTGTTGACACTGCTGGCTGCGGTGTGCTTCGGGGTCTCCTCGGTGCTTCAGCATCACGGTGCGAATCGGGTGCGCCGCCGCTTCCCACTGCATCCCGGGCTGCTCGTCGACCTCGCACGCCAGCCGTTGTGGCTCGTGGGCATCGTCGCCGATATCGCCGGGGTGTCGCTGCACCTGGTGGCAGTCAACGTCGGGGAGCTGTCGGTAGTGCAGCCCCTGCTCACGGTGGGCTTGGTGGTCGCGCTGCCGCTGCAGGCCTTCCTCGGCCGCCCGCCGAGCCGCAGGTCGTTGCTGGCTGCCGTGCTGATCGTGCTCGGGCTGGCCGTCTTCCTGGCGGTCCGGCCGGCGGCGGTAGCCGTGGGCCCCCATACCTTCCACGACTGGGTGCCTGCGTTGGTGCTGGTCGGGGCGGTGGCTCTGGTCGCAGCGGGTGTCGCGCTCACCCGACACGGCCGGGTGCGGGCCTTCGGCCTCGGTGCGGCGGCCGGGGCGCTCTTCGCCTTGTCCGCCGCCCTGGTCAAGACCTGGGGCTCGCTGCTGGCCGCCGGCGGCCTCACCGGGCTGGCAGTGAGCTGGCAGCTGTGGGCGGCGCTGGGCTGCGGACTGCTGGGGGCCCTGCTGAGCCAGGCGGCGTTCCAGGCCGGGTCACTCGGCCTCCCGCTCGCGGCGATGATGGTCACCGACCCCGTCGTCGGCGTCAGCCTCGGCGTCGCCGTGTACGGCGAGCCGTTCTCCACCGGGCCCCTTGCCGTGGTGCAGGCCGCCGGTTTAGCGCTGACCCTGGCCGGGGTCTGGCTGCTCGCCACAGCCGAGTCACGCACCGACTCCGCAAGAGCATCCGCCGGCAGAGTCAGTGGTGAGGCGGAGATGAACGGCGCGAAACCCCACCGAGCATTGCAGCCGGGCTACCCCACCCGACCACAACGACCTCGCCCAGATCGATGGCTGCCCGCCAGCCGATCCCGATGGCTGCCCGCCTACCGGTCCGCTGAGCTGACCGGTAGGGGAAGGCGCAAGTCAAGCTGAGGGGAAGCCGAGACCTACATCGGCACCCGTCCGCCGGCTGGAGGCGCAGGGGCGGGGGTCTGAGTCCTATCCGCCGAGCCGCCGTCCTACCCCGAGTCCACCGCGCGGCTGGTCTCCAGGACCGCGAGGTCGGCGGCTGCCCGACCGGCGTGCCAGCCGGCGGCGTTTCCGACGCTGAACGAGCGGGACACCGATCCCGGGAACATCGACTCGAGCAGTTCGTCCACCACTCGCTCCCGGGCCGCCAGCACCGGCAACAGCCGGGCCGGATCGGACACCGCGGCAGCACCCACGTCCCGCGCGGTGGTCAGCCGTTCCCGGATCCGGGTCGCGTAGGCGACCAGGAACGACTGGCGAAACGAGCGGGTACGAGATTGCCCGGAGCGGCTGGTCCGGGGACCGGCGGCCACCAGTGCCCTGGTCGCCTGCACCAGCAGCGATGTGGTGAGCAACTCGACGACGTCCAGGTCGACCTCGTCACCGAGCACGGTGGTGAACCCGAGCTTCTCCGCGAGCACCGTGCGGCATCGGTTCGCCTCGGCCACCGCGTCCACCAGCAGCGCCTTGGCCGCCACGTAGGGACTGTCCAGCCACAGCCTGCGGGCCGCGGCGGGAGGCGGCCCTGACCCGAGATCGGTCTCCGCGACGATCCGCTCCAGGCAGTAACGGCTCATCAGCTCCTGTGCCTTCGCCGACAGCGCCTCGGCCTCGTCGGGGAAGGTCGTCGACTCCGCCTTCGCCAGCAGCCCCCGCACCCTGGCCAGCATCTTCTGATCGACGCCGCGGCGCGAGGACCAGCCGGCCGCAGACCCCGGTGGCGGCACGATCGTCGGCAACCGGGGCAGCGCCAGCAGCAGGGCCAGCACCGTGATCACCGTCGCCAGAGCGTCAGCCCGACCACGCCGGTGGCGGCGGGCCCACTGCGCCAGATGTCCCCGACCTGGCTCCCACCACGGTACGGCCCCGATCTGATGTAGCTGGGTGCGCCAGCGCTCGTGCACCCCCGCCGTGTGCCGCTGCGACTCGTAGGCGATCGCGTCGACCAGGTAGCCGGACTCCAGCGCGTCCAGCCGCCTGCGAGCTATCTGGTGCAGGTCATCGGGCGACCAGCCGTGCATCCAGGCCGCCTCGACCAGCGGAGCCACGGCACCCTGGGCCGCCGCCTCGATCAATGCGGGCCGGTCGGCGAATCGCTCCGCCAGCACGGCGCCGGTGCGCGCAGCGACGTCCGGATCGCCGCTGCGGTGCTCCCGGGCAGCGTTGAGCAGCACGGTCGAGATCATGTCTGGTGAGCAGCGCGGCTCACCGGCCGATCCACCCGAACCCGATCCACCCGGACCCGATCCACCCGAACCCGGGCCGGTGAAGCTGCGGCGACGCGCCCGCCTTCGCACCGCCGCGGCAGCTCGTCGTCGATCCGGTTTCCGCTGTGCCATCACACCGTCCTCTCACCTGGTCGCCTGCATCGTCCGCAGTATGGGACCGCACCCCGACATTCCCGTCGACCGCAACACTCCACCGATCAGGACATTGGGTGGAAAACCCACGCACACGGTCTCGCGTGCCTACGCTGACGAACGATTGGAGCGCACGCCCGAGGAGGAGTCGATGAGTGGCACCGTGACGGCCGACGACCTGCACAGTCGGGTCGCCGACCTACTAGCGGCGCACGACCCGGCCAAGGTCGACCGGGAGAAGTTCCTGCGAGTGCGATTCGACGCCGGCCTCGCCTGGGTGCACTACCCCGCGGGGCTGGGCGGGTTGGATGCGCCCCGGGCACTGCAGCAGGTCGTGGACGACGAGCTGGCTCAATCAGGCGCCCCGGACAACAACCCTCGGTTGAACCTCATCGGCCTCGGGATGGCCGGACCGACGATTCTGCGGTTCGGAACCCCCGAACAACAGCAGCGCCTCCTGCGCCCGCTGTGGACGGGGGAGGAGATCTGGTGCCAGCTGTTCAGTGAACCCGGTGCGGGTTCCGATCTCGCGGCACTGTCCACCCGTGCGGTGCGCGACGGGGACTGCTGGGTGGTGGATGGGCAGAAGGTATGGACCTCGATGGCGCATCGGGCCCGCTGGGGCCTGCTGGTCGCCCGCACCGATCCGAACGTGCCCAAGCACAGCGGGCTGACCTACTTCATCCTCGATATGGATCAGCCCGGTGTCGAGGTGCGCCCGCTGCGGCAGATCACCGGTGAGGCCGAGTTCAACGAGGTCTTCCTCACCGGCGCCCGGATTCCCGATTCCGATCGGCTGGGCGACGTGGGAGACGGCTGGCGGGTCGCGCTCACCACACTGATGAACGAGCGGGTGGCCATCGGTGGCGCGGCCGTCCCCCGGGAGTCGGGCGTGCTGGGGCTGGTCGCCCGCACCTGGCGGGAACACCCTGAGCTGCGCAGCCCGGGCCTGCACGACCGGCTGCTCCGGCTGTGGGTGGCCGCGGAAGGGGCCCGGCTCACCGCGGAACGGTCTCGCCAGCAACTGGCGGTCGGTAGCCCGGGACCGGAGGGCTCAGCGTCCAAGCTGGCTTTTGCCAGCCTGAACCAGGCCGTCTCGGGGCTGGAGATGGAACTGCTCGGCGAACAGGCCCTGCGCTACGACGACTGGACGGCGCGCCGCCCAGCTGAGGCGGACTTCCTCGGCCGCGGCCCCGGCTACCGCTACCTGCGGGCCAAGGGAAACTCCATCGAGGGTGGCACCTCAGAGGTGCTACGCAACATCATCGCCGAACGGGTCCTCGGGCTACCCCTCGAACCTCGGGCCGACAAGGACCTGCCGTGGAAGGAACTGCCCCGATGAACCGGCCGACGACCCAGCGAGACCTGCTCTACAGCGGCGTCGAGGAGGACCTGCGCGGCAGCGTCCGCAAACTACTCAGCGACCACAGCGGGCCGGCGGCCGTGCTGGCCCGGTGCGAGTCCGCCGAGCCCTACGACCTGCGACTTTGGCAACGGATGGTCGTCGAGCTGGGGTTGGCCGGGCTACTGGTGCCCGAGAGGCTCGGCGGTGCCGGTGCCGGCACCCGCGAAACGGCGGTGGTGGCCGAGGAGCTGGGTCGCTCGGTGGCACCGGTGCCGTTCTTGGGCAGCGCGGTGCTGGCCACCTCCGCCTTGCTGGCCTGCCCCGAGCCGGGCCCCCTGCTCCCGGCGCTGGCCGCGGGCGCCCGCACCGCGACGCTGGCCGTCCCGCTCTGCACCGCGCCGGACGCCGCTTTCCCCGCGCTGGTGCGCGCCCAGGATGGGGCGCTACACGGGCGGGTGACCAGCGTGGTCGATCTCGATGTCGCCGACGCGGTGCTGGTACCCGCGCAGGACGGCGAAGGCCCCGCGCTTTATGCGGTGCAGCTGCCGACCGGCGGTGCGCGGCTGGATCCGGTGATCCCCCTGGACCTGACCAGGCGAATCACTGATCTGACCCTGGATGGCGTGCCGGCCCGGCGGGTCGCGGCCGGCCCCGATGCGGTGGCCGCGCTGCGAACGGCGCTGACCGTCGGAGCAGGCGTGCTTGCCTCCGAACAGCTCGGGCTGGCCCAGTGGTGTCTGGAGACCTCGGTGGACTTCACTCGCACCCGCTACCAGTTCGGTCGCCCGATCGGCTCGTTCCAGGCACTCAAGCACCGGATGGCCGATGTGTGGGCGGAAGTCACCAGCGCCCGAGCCGTGGCCCGGGCCGCGGCTGACGCACTGGCCACCGGCGACGAGGACGCCCCACTGCTCGTCGCGGTCGCCGGCGCGCACTGCTCGGATGTCGCCGTACACGCTGCCGAGGAGTGCCTGCAATTACACGGCGGGATCGGGATGACCTGGGAGCACCCCGTGCACCTGTATCTGGCCCGGGCGAAGACCTCGCAGATCGCGCTGGGCACTCCCGATCGACACCGCGCCACGCTCTCCACCCTGGTCGACCTGCCCGGCGCGTAGCCCCGCGGGTCCGTCGCCCATGCCCGGTGTGTCCTGGCGGGGCTGCTCGATGTTCCGCGCCCTGACCACGACATCACCAACCAGCACTGGAAACAGCAGCAACCCGATGGAGTAGATGAGGTAGCCGTATCGGGTCGACGGTGCGAGCAGCACCGCAACCAGGATCCCCAGTGCGATCCAGCGGGCTGCGGTGGCGGCATCCTGAGGTGGTCGACGCAGTGCGCACCCACCGATGGCCAGCGCGGCACAGCTCAGCAGCACCAACGCGACGACCTGCCCGACCGGACCTGCCTGGGACAGCAGATGTCCGGGTAGCGGGCTGTCCGCAGTCAGTTTGACCGGCAGGACGCCGAGCGGTAGCTCGAGCGCGTTGACCACGAACGCCGCCGGGTCGGCCAGCACCGGCAACCCGAGCACGGGCATCAGCACCAGCACCAGGAGCCCCGTGAAACTCGCGAACGCCCGCCACCCGCCACGGGCCCGTACCAGGAGCAGCACGATTGCGACGGCCGGCCAGGCCAGCACCTTGAAACCGGCGGAGATCCCCATCGCTACGCCGGCCCACCCGAACCGGTCCCGGTCGACAAGCACCAGACCGATCAGGACAAACCCCAGCACGGGCACATCCGTTCCACCGCTGACCAGCTGCAACGCTATCCCTGGACTGATCACGAACAGCGTGACTGGCCAGCTGGACCGCCGGCCGAGCCACAGAAAGATCACAAAGGAGACCACCAGGAGGTAGATCCTGGGATCGGTGATCGGCGATGAGCCGAACACCGCCGATGGCATGCCGAACATCGTGAGCAACGGCAGGTAGACGTTGTAGGCGTTGACGTCTCTGCCCTGACTGGCCAGCTCGGCGTCGCTCGGGAACGGGGTGCCGACACTCAGCCAACGATCCGCGGTCTCACGCAGGATCGGGATCTCCGGATTCGCGATGCCGTGGATGACCTGACTCATCAGCGGGATCATCACGGTGCCCGCCACCAGCAACACGCCCACCACCCACCGGCGATGGGCGAGCACCGGCAGCGACCGGCGGACCGGTAGCGCCAGCAGGACCACCGCACCAACCAGGTAGCCCACCGCTGCGTACATCGCCCACAGCTGGTGTGCGAGGTTGTGCGTGATCAGTACATACAGGGTCGCGAAAACCGCGAAGACCCCCAACAACGCCGACTCCCACGACCGCGGGGCCCACTCCCGCATCAGGGCGGACACCCAGGATCGAAGCAGTCCGGCGACCGGGTTCGGTCCGCACACCGAGTCTGCCGGATTCTGGTGGCGCATCGGGCCATTCAGCCCTGGGCCATATCGCAGAATCGGCTGTAGTGCAGCTGATGCGCGACCGTGACCGTCGTGGTCGGGCCGTTGCGGTGCTTGGCCAGGATCAGGTCGGCCTCACCGGCACGGGGGTCGTCGCGTTCCCAGGCGTCCGGCCGGTGGATCAACATCACCATGTCGGCGTCCTGTTCCAGACTGCCGGACTCGCGAAGGTCGGCCAGCATGGGCTTCTTGTCGGTGCGCTGCTCGGGACCGCGGTTGAGCTGGGAGATCGTCACGACGGGGACCTCGAGCTCCTTGGCCAGCAGCTTGAGGTGCCGGGAGAACTCGCTGACCTCCTGCTGGCGGGACTCGACCTTCTTACCCGATGTCATCAGCTGCATGTAGTCCACGACAATCAGTCGCAGGTCATTGCGCTGCTTGAGTCGCCGCGCCTTGGCCCGAATCTCCATCATCGTCATGTTCGGCGAGTCATCGATGAACAGCGGTGCCTCGCTGATCTCGCCCATCCGCCGGGCCAGCCGCGTCCAGTCATCGTCGCTCATCCGTCCGGAGCGCATGTCCGACAGCCTGATCCTGGCCTCGGCGGACAGCAGCCGCATCACGATCTCGGTGCGGCTCATCTCCAATGAGAAGATCACGCTGGCCATCCCATGCGTGACCGAGCAGGATCGCACGAAGTCGAGCCCGAGCGTCGAATTGTGGGTGGGAATCATCGACCTACCGGCTAGGTAAAGGTGATCGGTGCTGTCCACCTGTACGCAGCGGACCGGCATGCAGGGCACCGGCCGCACGTCGATGATGTAGCGCGCACCCGACCTCACCTGCGAATACCGCTGACGTTGTCGGTGAGCCAGCCGCTTGCGCTCCAGCCGGAACACCTCATCCTCGGAACTGAACGTGATCGTGTAAGCCGTCGCGGACTTCTCGGTTCGGCCACGCACCTGCTTCGGGGAGATCCCACACCGGTAGCCGAGGCTGACCACCAACTCGTGAACATCGCGCGCGAGCGGAGCAGAGGTGACACAGAGCTGCGCAGATCCGTCGGAGGTCACCGTGCCGTTGGTGTCGAGCAGTCCGGCGAGCAGGGCACGACGTTGCGTCTGCGAAGCCCGCAGATAGACGGCCGGGATGTGGGTGTTCCCCAACAGATTGAGCGTACGCAGCCTCGCCTGGACGGACTGGGCACACGATCCCTCGGCCTCGACATGTATCGCGATCTCGGCGTCGGCGCTGATGAGCTCTGCGGCGTGGCTGAAGCCGTCGCCAAGCCACACACCAAGGGAATAGGGGGGAACAAGGAGATCCTGCTCCGGCAGGTCAAGCGGTCGGGAATTGACCACCGCGTGATTGGGTCGCCGGTCCGCGGTGCGGCACCGAAGTGTCACCGCGATCTCCTCGGTAGTGCGCACCTCGGCGAGCGTGCTCCGGTTGGCGCCGGTTGCGGCGTGCCGCGCCGCGCGAGTCTCGGTGAACCATTGGTGCTGCCCGTCGGCAACGATGATCGAGCCGTCCGAGAACTCGACCTCGTAGCAGGGGCGCTCGCGCATCACGTCGGTCACGGCCACCGCCGTCGTCGGTCGCCCGTCCGCGCCGAGCAGCCGATCGCCCACGACCACCTCGCGCATCGTCGTCCAGCCGGTCGGCGTGGGCAGCGGGGTATCCAGCGCGAGTGCCTTCCCGATACCCGGACGCGCCGCGATGATCACCATCTGGCCCGGATGCAAGCCGTTGGTCACCGCGTCGAGATCGGCGAAGCCGGTAGGGACCCCGGCCGAGGCTCCGCCACGGGACGCAATCGCGTCGATCTCGTCCATGGTGGGCTGCAGCAGTTCCTCGAGCGCGATGTAGTCCTCGCTCATCCGCCGCTCGGTGACGTCGTAGATCGCCGCCTGCGCCCGGTCCACAACCTCGTCCACGTCGGCGCCGTCGGAGCCGTGGTATCCCAACTGCACGATCCGAGTGCCTGCCTCGACCAGGCGGCGTAGCACCGCCTTCTCCGCGACGATCTCGGCGTAGTATCCGGCGTTCGCCGCGGTCGGCACGATCGAGATCAGCGTGTGCAGGTACGGCGCCCCGCCCACCCGGAGTAGCTCGCCGCGGCGTTCCAACTCCGCGGAGACGGTGACCGGGTCGGCCGGCTCGCCGCGCCCGTACAGATCGAGCACACAGTCGTAGAGGGCTTGGTGAGCAGGCCGGTAGAAGTCCCCGGGCCGCAGTACCTCCACCACATCCGCGATGGCGTCCTTGGACAGCAGCATCCCGCCGAGCACTGACTGCTCAGCCGTGATGTCCTGCGGCGGCTGCCGGTCGAAGGACGGTCCACTCTCCTCGATCCGGGTACCGCGGTCGTCCACCAGCGCCACCCCTGGGCACCTCTCCTCCCACTAGCGCACGAAAACGTCTATCGAACATACGTTCTACCCGATGGCGACGACAGTATCCGTTCGTCCGGACTAAGTAGGCGCCGGGCGAGGCTAGGGGTGACGCAAAAGGACGAGCAAGCCGTCCCTGGGGACAACCTGTGGACACCCTCCGGAGGGGAGGACCGAACCTGCTGGCACAGCTGTGGACAACTAGGGACAACCTGTGGACAACAGCTGGGAATAAACCTGTTTCACCTGGTCAAACGCCTGTGCACGATTGTGGATAAAACTTTCGGACCACGGCTCGGCGTGTCCCAGCCGTCGGCCGCAGTGGCGTGTCGTACGAGGCAGGGTGACATGTACATCCTCGCCGACGACTCTGACTGCGGGCTCTTCGTGTTCCGGTCGCCTACCGGGCCGACTGACCTGCCTAGCCGTGTCGAAGGCCCCTCCGCCGAGCAGGGCGAAGGGGCCTTCGAAGTACCGATACACCCGGCGGGCCGGGGTCTGACTGCCGACTCAGCCGGCCGGGTCTGACTGCCGACTCAGCCGGCGGCAGTGACCTCGACGGGGACGGCCACCGAGACCTCGGGGTGCAGCCGCACGGTCACCGCATAGGAGCCAGTGGATTTGATGTGCCCGCCGAGGTCGACCGTGCGCTTGTCCAGCACCGGGCCGCCCGCCGAGCGCACGGCATCGACCACATCGGCCGTGGTCACCGAGCCGAACAGCTTCCCGCCGGACCTGCCAGCCTTGGCCTTCACCGGCACGGAACCCAGCCCGGACAGCATGCCTGCCACCTCTCGGGCATGGTCGAGGTCGCGGATCTGACGGGTCTGCTGGGCCCGGCGGATCGTGGCCACCTGCCTCTCGGCTCCCTTAGTAGCCACGATGGCCAGACCACGGGGCAACAGATAGTTGCGGGCGTAACCGTCCTTGACCTCCACCAGATCGGCAGGCCCACCGAGGTTGGGGACGTCGGTGGTGAGGATGATCTTCACGTGTCGCTCCTTCCCCGGCTCAGCGTGCGGTCGAGGTGTAGGGCAGCAGCGCGACCTCGCGGGCATTCTTCACCGCGACCGCGACGTCCCGCTGGTGCTGGCTGCAGTTGCCGGTGACCCGGCGGGCACGGATCTTGCCGCGGTCGGAGATGTACTTCCGAAGCAGCGCCGTGTCCTTGTAGTCGATGAGGGTGTCCTTGTCCTTGCAGAAGATGCAGATCTTCTTCTTCGGCTTACGCACCGGTGGCTTGGCCATGGCTGAGGTACTCCTGAAGGGTTCGCGCCCAGAGGGATCAGAATGAGGGTGAGCGGTGCGCTCAGAATGGAGGCTCGTCGTCGTAACCGGCGCTGGTACCGCCGGACCCGGCGGGCACACCGGCTTGCGGAGCCGAGCTCCACGGGTCGTCCGAGGGCGCGCCGGATGCGCCGTAGCCCCCACCCGTCGAGCCGCCGCCCTGCCGGCTGACCTTGTTGACCTTGGCCGTGGCGTACCGCAGTGAGGGGCCGACCTCGTCGACCTCCATCTCGACAACGGTGCGCTTCTCGCCTTCCCTGGTCTCGAAGGAGCGTTGCCGCAGCCGCCCGCTGACGATCACCCTCATACCCCGGGTGAGCGACTCGGCGGTGTTCTCAGCCGCCTGCCGCCAGATGTTGCATCGCAGGAACAGTGCCTCGCCGTCTTTCCACTCGCCGGTCTGGCGGTCGAAGGTACGCGGCGTCGAGGCCACGGTGAAGTTCGCTACCGCCGCACCGGAGGGGGTGAAACGCAGCTCCGGGTCGGCGGTCAGGTTACCGACCACCGTGATGACTGTCTCTCCGGCCACCTCAGCTCCTACCCCGGCGGGTGGCCACACTCGGGTCACGCCGTAGCACCTTGGTGCGCAGCACCGATTCGTTCAGCGACAGCTGCCGGTCGAGCTCGGCCACGGTGGCCGGTTCGCAGGAGACGTCGACCACCGCGTAGATACCCTCGGTGCGCTTGTCGATCTCGTACGACAGTCGGCGCTTGCCCCAGACGTCGACCTTCTCGATGCTGCCGCCCTGCGTCTTCACGACGCCGAGGAACTGATCAAGCGACGGGGCCACGGTGCGATCGTCGAGCTGTGGGTCGAGGATGACCATCATCTCGTAATGACGCATGAAGACCACTCACCTCCTGTGGACTGGTCGGCCGCGGACTCTCCGCGGCAGGAGGGTCTTGTCACCACGCGGGTGTCTACCGGCGCGGGGACGTGTAGCAGGATAGCAAGCCACCGCCCCGCGATCATCTCGCGGGGCGGCGGCTTGCGTGCAGCGTGGGCGCAAAGCCCGAACTGGTCAGCGTCGCGTGACGACCACCCAGCTGCGGATCAGCGCGGCGCTAACCGCAGCGAGCATCAGCACCGCCACCAGCGCCGGTAGGGCGATCCGGTCAGTGCTGCTGGCGGGCAATGCGGAAGCCTGACCCGCAGCGGCGACATCCTGGGCCGCCGGGTCCTGCTGCTTCACCGCTCCCAAACCCCCGACACCCGACGTCGCCGTATCGAACAGGTTCGTGTTCAGCATGCCCGCCTGAAGCCGACCGATGGTGCCGGGCCGACCGACCAGCAGCTCTGCATAGTTGTAGAGCGGCAGCGAGCTGTGGAAGCGACCCAGCGAGAACGGAGTGAAGTCAGGCAGCATGGGGCCGAACATCGGGGCGGCTGCAGGTGCCAGCGGCGCGGCGGCCGCCTGCGGCGCACCAACGGTCGCCGGAGGGGGAGTCGCCGGAGCGCCCGGCGCAGGCTGCTGGGCGGCGGGAACTATGCCCTGAACAGCACCGAGTACCGGTTGTACCGCTTGTTGAACCGGAGCGAGCACATCCGGGAGCGGAAGTGCCTCGGCAGTGAGCGAACAGAGCGGGGCTACCGGCCCCAACAGGCCCTGCACGATCGATGTGGCATCGAAGGTGGTCGCCCCGCTGGAGGGCACCTGTCCGAGGTTGATCACAGAAAGACCGGCCACCCGCAAGCCCACTGGCTGCCCCGGAGCTCCTCGCACGGTATCTCCACAACCACCGACGAGCGACTGCGGCGCAGCTGCCTGAACGGGCATGGGAGAAGCGAACGATGATCCTGCTCCGAATACGCTAGCGGCGCACAGTAACGTGGCTGCACCTGCAACCGTGGTCACCCTCGCCCGTGTGCCCATAGGTTCCTCCGCGTCGTTCAGTGCCCGGCTGTGTCGTGAGGGTAACGACCATACTTCCTCTCCGTGATGTTGACCAGCATTTTCCCAGATCGACATGACGCTGCGCACCCGACTACGCCATGCGGGTAGGCCCAGGGGCCCCCTGGACGGTTCGTTTAGGCCCCTGACGGCCGGTCTAGGCTGTCGAACCATGCGCATCGGGGCCCACGTTCGCGACGACGACCCGGTGGATGCGGCCACGGAGCGTGACGCGACGGTGGTGCAGTTCTTCCTGGCCGATCCGCAGAGCTGGAAGGCACCGCGCCCGCATCCCCAGGCGGAGCGGCTGCGTACCGCTGACCTGGACGTCTACGTTCACGCTCCCTATGTGGTCAATGTGGCTTCGCTGAACAACCGGATCCGCATCCCGTCCCGCAAGCTGGTGGCCCAGCACGCCGCCGCGGCGGCTACGGTCGGTGCGCGAGGGCTGGTCGTGCACGGCGGTCATGTCACCAAGGGTGAGGGCCTGGCCGAGGGCGTCGAGAATTGGCGCAAGATGTTCGCCCGGCAAGCCGACGCCGGTGGTTTCTCCACCCGGATTCTGGTGGAGAACACAGCGGCCGGAGACGGCGCCATCGCGCGGCGGTTCGACGCGCTGGCCCGGTTGTGGGACGTGATCGGCGACTACGACGTCGGCTTCTGCCTGGACACCTGCCACGCGTTCGCGGCGGGGGAGGACCTCGCCGATCTGGTCGACCGGGCTACCGCCATCACCGGCCGGATCGACCTGCTGCACTGCAACAACTCGCGCGACGAGTTCGGATCGGCCCGGGATCGGCACGCCCCGTTGCTCGAGGGCACCATCGCGGCGCAGCAGCTGGTCGCGGTCTGCGCCGCGGCGGACGCCCCCGTCGTGCTGGAGACCCGTCCCGACTCCCAAGCCAAGGAGATCGCCTGGTTGCGGGAGCAGTTGGACTCGTGATCACGACGCAAACGGCCCCGGTGCTGTCGTCCGGGCGGGTCGGCGTGGGCAGGTTAACTGGAGCCGGCCTGGCCGTTCTGGTGCTGCTGTGCGGGCTCACCCTGCTGCTCGGCTATGCGAACAAGGCCCGCTGCACCGGACCGGAGTTCAACGCAGACGGTCGCAGCAGCCCTGACTACGACATTCGCAAAGACCTCGACCTGTGCTATTCCGACATCCAGCAACTCTGGGTGACCCGTGGGCTGAACCAGCACACCTTCCCGTACCTGTCCGGGGGAATCAGCGAGCAGGGACAGCTGTACGGGGGCACCGTGGAGTACCCGGTGCTGACCGGGTTGCAGATCTGGATATCGGGTCTGCCCGCGCACACCGATGCGGAGTTCCTGCTCTCCTCGGCGCTGATGCTGGCGCCGTTCGGCCTGCTCACCGCGGCGCTACTGGGCCGATTGGCGGGCTGGCGAGCGTTGCTCTGGGCACTCGGCCCCCCGCTGGTGCTCTACGCCTTCCACAACTGGGATCTTCCGGTGGTGGCCTGCACCGTGGCTGCGGTGTGGGTGATGCATGGCTGGCGAACGAACCGCCCGCTGGCCACCCGAGCGGTGCTGGCGAGCGTGCTGCTCGGGATCGGTTTCGCCTTCAAGCTCTACCCCGCGGCATTCGTAGCGCCGCTGGCGCTGTACGTGCTGACCAAGGGGCCGGGCGGCCGGTGGAACGTCGCGGGCGCGGTGCGGGTATG
Organism: Pseudonocardiaceae bacterium; assembly: GCA_050699955.1. Taxonomy (GTDB): domain Bacteria; phylum Actinomycetota; class Actinomycetes; order Mycobacteriales; family Pseudonocardiaceae. Next base: position 66,479 of record JBOHGD010000012.1, read on the forward strand.
CGCTGCGGCGGCGGGCACGGCGCTGCTGGTGAACCTGCCGTTCGCGGTGCTCGGGTACGCCGGCTGGCACGCCTCGTTCACCTTCCAGCAGCACCGCCTCGTGGACATGACCACGAACTCCATCTGGTACTGGGGATTCCGGCCCGCTTCGGACTCCGCGAGCTTCCAATCGGCCATGAACTGGGTGTCACCGGCGGCCGTGCTGGCCTCGTTCGCGCTCGCGCTGGGGCTGGGCTGGCGGCACTACCGCAGGCACGGCGGCTACCCATGGATCGCCGTGTCCGCAGCGATGCTGTGCGGGTTCCTGCTGCTGCACAAGGTGCACTCGCCGCAGTACATCTTGTGGTTGCTGCCGTTCCTGGTGCTGCTGCGGGTGGACTGGGGCTGGGTCGTCGGTTATCTCGCCGCGGACCTGGCGATGGGAGTCGGATTCTTCCCCTGGTATTACCAGGTCAACCATGGACTGCCGGCCGGGATCACCGACGGGCTGGCCGCGCAGGCCGTCATGGCCGGGGTGTGGGGACGGGCGGCCCTCCTGGTTGCGCTTTTCTGGGTGTTCCTGCATAACAGGGACGTGCTGCGGGCCGCAGCCAGAATGCAGCACGACCCCATTTGATCGCCTTCATTCCGGCGTCTTCGGTACGCCGGACAACCCTGCGCACCTGGATGCCCCCACACTCGATGACCTGACCAGTCGCCACCTATCTTCCCTCGTCACCCCAGCGATTCGAGACGACACCTCACTGGTCATGTATCAGGGCACCGCACCAAAGCATCATCAAGGTGGCGGTCAAGGCCGGATCGCGCGACCTGCCGGTCTCGGCCTTAAACCGTTGACCGCTCAAACACTGACACGAGGAGAGTCTATGCTGAGCAAAATCACGTCCGCTACCGTCGGCTTGCTCGCTGCCTGCGCCTCCGCAGCCACTCTGGCAATGCCAGCCACCGCGAATGCCGCCACCGAAGCGGCATCAACGCAGACCTTCAAGAATGTGGCGACCGGCTTCTGCCTGGACAGCAACGCCAACCGAGACGTCTACACCCTCGGATGCAACGGTGGCAGCTACCAGAAGTGGGTGGTCAGCAGTTCGGGTGGCTCAGTCGTCCTCAAAGATCTGGCGACCGGCTTCTGCCTGGACAGCAACGCCAACCGGAACGTCTACACCCTCGGATGCAACGGTGGCAGCTACCAGAAATGGGTGGTCAGCCGTTCGGGTCCTGGAACCACCTTCAAGAACTTGGCGACCGGCTTCTGCCTGGACAGCAACGCCAACCGAGACGTCTACACCCTCGGATGCAACGGTGGCAGCTACCAGAAGTGGTCCTGACGTTCTGCCCCCTTCGCGGTAAACTATGACCAGTTTATCTCCGCGAGAACGCAGAAACGGCCCGCGGCCCGCATGCTGATGAGTCACACGTCAGCGCGGGCCGCGGCCAGCGCCACCTCGAACGCCGTCGCCGCCCACCCCCTCCGGCCCCGAGCAACCAACACCGGACTACATATTTTGTGATTGTCATTCGGGACGGCGAGCCGATGGGCGGTAACCGACGCCCCGGATCACCGCCCAGCTGACGCCGGTGCGAGCAACGGGGCTGCGGAGCACGACGGCGTCAGGGGCGTCGTCGAGCACGCCACCGTGCGGGTCGTCGTCTCCGGCGAGCCGGACGGCATCGCGCTCCGGACGCCAGATCTCGCGCAGCACCAGCACGCACAACGCCAGCACTGCGACGTCTCGCACCAGCACCGCACCCAGGAACGGCTCGATGGGCAGGCCATCGCGCTCGGGGCCCAGGTAGAAGGCCATCCGCGGGGCCCAGACCAACGCGTCAAGCACCATCCAGGCCAACACCGGCTTCCACCGGGGGATGGCCAGCACCGCCAGCGGCACCAGCCACAGCGAGTACTGCGGACTCCACACCTTGTTGGTGAGCAGGAAAGCGCACACCACCAGAAAGCACAGCTGGGCCAGCCGCGGCCGGCGCGGCGCCGCCAGCGCGACCCAGCCGATCGCCGAGCACGCCAGCACGAACAAGCCGGCGGCGACCAGATTGAGCGTGATGGGGTACTGGCCGGGTTGCAGCCCCGCGTCGAAACCGGGCCAGCCGGTGAAAGTGGACACCACGGTGTACAGGGAGTCCGGGTCGGCCCCGCGTCCACCGTTGAGCCGAAAGAACTCTCCCCACCCAGCCGGGAACAACGCCGCGATCGGCGCGTTGACGACCAGCCACGTCAACCCGGCCGCGGCGGTGGCCCGCAGTCCGTCGCGCAGTCGCCCGGCACGCAGGCACAGCAGCAGAATCGGGATGAGTAGAAACAGCGGGTAGAGCTTGGCGGCCCCGCCCAGGCCGATGAGCACTCCGGCCAGTACCGGCCTGCGGCGAGCCCACGCCAGCAGCCCGGTGGTGGCCAGAGCGGTGGCCAACACGTCGAAGTTGGTGAACGCGTGCACCACGACCAAAGGCGACAGCGCAGCGAGCGCCCCGTCCCACGGCCGGCGTGGCGACAGCAGAACCAGTGCCCATACGGTCACCACCCACGCCGCGGTCAGCCACATCGCACTGATGTCGAAGTACACGACGGCAGGCACCGACCCGGGCAGCCAACCTGCTTCCGCGCCGGCCACCCAGGTCTGGGCGAGCTTGGCGACAACCCACTGGTACAGACCGGTGAGCACCGGGTATTCCATATACCGGATCTGCTCATCCGGTTTGCCCTCGTTCTCGATCCACGAGGTGGCGTACGGGAAGCCCTCAAGCCCGGGCCGGTTCAGCCGCTCAGCGCTGTAGAGCGGAACGGTGTCCGAATAGCACATCGCCTTGTACTGGTGGCCATTGCGCCAGTCCAGCTGCAGCACGCCTGAACTGTTCCGGTAGGTCTGCAGGCAGGGTGCCTTGGCGAGCCAGCCCAGCGCCAGGGTGATCGTGGCGAGTAGGACCACTACCCGCAGCGGAGTCCAGAACCAGTGCCTGCCGAGCACAGCGTGCCGCCCCAGCGGGCCACCCACAATGCCGCTGGCTCGCCGCGGCACCGGATCGGTCCAGCTGGGCACGACCCGTTCAGCCGACGTCAGAGAGCGCCCGTCGAACCAGCGGGCGCCCCCGGGTAGCTCACCCGCCGCACGGGACACGCCGGTGATGTTACGGAGCCGGGGTCAGCTCCCGGTCAGGCCTATGGACCGCCCGCCCCTGGCCCGCCGCCGAGTCCCCCGCCGAAGCCCGGTTCACGAGAGGGGGTCGAATCGCAGCCGAACGGGAAACATCCCTGAGAAGGGGGCTCTTCGGTCGGGGTGACCTTCACCTTCGTGGGCGTCGGTGTCGGTGTGGGCTCGGCGGTGTCGGTGGGCTCGGCCGTACGGGTTGGTGCCGTGGGCTCTCGCCGTTGCGACGTTGCCGGGGCCGCCAGTTGGGCCGCGGCAGGTCCCGCGTCCTTGCCCACGATCAGCTTGTACGGAGGGAACGTCTCCTCGGGGGTGTTGGCGAGGTAGCCATCCATGAAGCGCTGCCAGATCGAGCCCGGCACACCCCGTCCGAAGATGTCGTTGCCGTTCTTGTCCTCGATCGCCGAATTGGCCGGATCACCCACCCACACCGCCGTGGAGATCGACGGGGTGTATCCCACGGTCCAGGCGGCGGCGTTGTGGCCGGTCTCACCGAGCTGGTGAGTGCCCGTCTTCGCGGCAACCTGGCGGCCGTTGTCCAGCGGGATCCGCGAACTCTGGGCGACATCCATCATCGTCGCGGTGACGTTGCGGGCGAGTTGGGTGTTGTGCTGGGGGTCTGCCGGGTCGAAGGCGGGTGTCGGCTTGCCGACGTGTGCGTAGTCGACGTTGCCGCTGGAATCGGTGTAATCGCGGACGAAGAACGGCGCTCGCCGAATCCCGTCCGCGGCGAAGGTGGCGTAGGCGCTGGCCATGTCTATGGTGTGCACGGGGTACTGGCCCAGCGTGATGCCTACCGCAGGCTGGCCACTGTCCGACTCGGCCATCGAGGTCTTCCCATCGATCTGATCCGGGATACCTGCCTCGATCGCGGCGTCCCGGACCGAGCGGGGCCCTACGTCCTTGGCCAGCTCTACGAACGTGGTGTTCACCGAATGAGTCATCGCGTCGTGCAGGGTCAGCGCGCTGTAGCTTTCGCTCTCGGAGTTGGCGAAGGAAACACCGTCGACGACTACTGGGGATTTCCCGGGATACACCGAGTTGATGCCGATGTTCCGCTTGAGCGCGGCCAGCATGGTGAACGGCTTGAACGCCGAGCCCGGGCTCCAGGCCGGGCCACCGGCCAGGTCGAAGCCGGTCCCGTCCTGACCGCCGTAGTAGGCGATCACCGCTCCGGTGCGTGGATCGACGGCGACCAGCGCGGAGTGCAGGTTCTTCGGCTGCGGGCTCAGCTCGGTGCGCACGGCGTTGCGAGCCAGCTCCTGTGCCCGGGGATCGATCGTGGTGGTGATGTGGCCGCCCTTGCTGGCCAGCTGCTCGCGGCTGATGCCCTGCGCCTCCAGCTCGTCGAGCACCCGCTTGACGATATGGGCGCGGTCGTCGGTCGGTAAGCCGGACACCTGATGCGGAGGAATGGTCACCGGGTACCGCGCCGCCGCCCGATCAGCCTTGGACAGCCAGCCCTTGGCGACCATACCGTCCAGCACGTAGTTCCACCGAAGCTGGGACTGCTGCAGGTTCTTGGCCGGATCCCACAACGAAGGGGCCTGGATCGCCCCGGCCAGCACCGCTCCGTCGGAGACCGTGAGGTTCTGTACGTCCTTGCCGAAATAGGCGTGGCTGGCGGCCTGGATGCCGTAGGCGCCACGACCGAAGTAGATCGTGTTGAGATAGTCCTCCAGGATCTGGTCCTTGGAGTTCTGCTTGGTCATCTTGGCCGCGATGATCACTTCGCGGAACTTGCGGGTCAGGGTGTGGTTGTCATCCCCGGTGGCCACCTTCACGTATTGCTGGGTGACCGTGGAGCCGCCTCCGGTACCACCGGTCAGCTGGTTGTACACCGCTCGGCCGATGCCCATGACGTCGAAACCCGGGTTGGAACGGAAGCTGCGGTCCTCGGCAGCGAGCACTGCGTTCTGTACCTGCGCAGGAACCTGATCGAGACTGACGTCGATCCGGTTGCCGTCCTCGGGCACATAACGGCCCAGCTCGGTCTTCCCGTCGCTGGCCATGATCGTGGTGGTCTGCTTACGCTCGGCGGCCAGCGCTGTCGGGGACGGCACGTCGAGGAAGAACCAGCCGACGAAAAAGGCCAGCACCGGGGCCAGCACCATGAGCAGTGCCCCTACCAGCGCGATTCGCCGTACATTGCGCCGGCGGGTGGAGCGGTCCTCCGTGCCGTCGGCGTCGTACCCGTCATATCCGTCGTCTTGATAGCCGCCGTAGCCGTCCTCGTCGGCCGGGTCGTCGGCTCGGTAGTCGGTCGGGGGGCCGGCAGCGGGGTGCGTGAGTAGTTCGGGGTCACGCCGGCGTGGCCCGGTCGCCCAGGGTGGACCCGAGCGTGCTGGACCCGGTTCATCGGGCCCGTCGTCGAAGCCGGGTACGAAGTAGCCGGTCCGCTCGGGGTCCCCAGCGGCGTCACGGCGCGGGCGGCCGTCACCGGGGACATGCGGCGTCCAAGCCTGCGTCGACTCCGACTCGGACGAGCGCCGGTTCCATCCGGGTGGCCCCTCCGTCCCCGGGGCTCGGGGCGGTGGACCATAACCGTGGACCGGTGGCGGGGCTCCGGGTTGCCAGTCCGCGGGGCGAGCACCCCGATCGGACGGCGGTGGGCCACCCTGCGGTGGCCCACCGCGGGGCGGGCGACCCCGCGGCGGTGGTCCTTGCGGCGGTGGTCCTTGCGGCGGCCAGCCCGGGGCCGGACCGCCGTGTGGTGCGCTCCCTTGAGGTGGACGTCCAGGCGGTGGGTTGCCGGGGGATGGGTGCCCGGGGGGTGGCAGACCGGGGTGGGGCGGGCCTGCCTCGGGCCGGTACTCCAGATTCTGGGGGGGTTCCTGGCCAGGCGGCCGCGGTGGGCGGTCCTCACTCGGATCCCACGAGTGCCGGCCGTCGTCTCCTCGCTGGTCGCTCACGCGATGGCCTCCCGGACCGGTGCTCGGGTCGTGAAGGGTTCGTACCTGGGGATATGCCCAGGTACCGGCGCGGAGGTCACTCCGCCGCGGTCCTCCGGCGAGACCGCCTGCTCCCCACGCCTCTCGTCCCCAAGACGTATGACTGCACAAGGTGGTTCCAACTGCATGTGCGACATACCTCGACGACATGCACGGTGAACTCCTCGAACAGCGTCGCCATCCGGCTCAGCTCCTCGACTGTCCGAGCCGAACCCGCCGCATGCTTGAGTTCGTCGCCGTACACCCACGACACCAAGGTCAGGGGCTCCTTGCGACATACCGGGCAGGTGACCGAACTGGGCTCGCCGTGGAACTTCGCCGCCCGCAACAGATACGGGTTGGCGTCACAGACCTCCATCACCCCGACCCGGCCGGCATAGACCTCCGCGAGCTGCGCACGCCGCCGCAACGCGTAGTCGACCACTTGCCGTTGGGTCCGCACGCTGGACAGCGTACGCAACCGTTCTGTGATCAACGCTCGGACGTTCGGGCGGGCTCGGCCGCACGCGGCGGGTCGGTCGGCCGGGTCCCATCGTGACGTCGATGTCTGTACTCGTCGTTGATGTATCGGTGCGATATGGTGTCCTCATACATCGAGGCCCAGGGAGGAGGTGCCGCATGTTAGAACTGGCGGTACTTGGGCTGTTGCACGACTCGCCAATGCACGGCTATGAACTGCGCAAACGTCTTACCGGTCTACTCGGGGCGTTCCGCGCCTTCTCGTTCGGCTCGCTGTACCCGACTCTTCGCCGGCTGCAGCGCTCGGGCTACATCGTCGAGGAGGACGAAGGCTTGGAGGGTGCGGAGGAGCAGCGCGCCAGCCTGGGCAAGGCGTGGGGCCGCCGCGGACGGCGGGTGTACAAGCTCACCGCGGACGGCAAGGAGCGCTTCGCCGCTCTGCTCGCCGACGCCGGTCCGCAGACCTGGGAGGACGACGGGTTCGGAGTGCACCTGGCGTTCTTCTCCCGGACACCGGCCGAAGTCAGGATGCGCATCCTGGAGGGGAGGCGGCGCCGGGTCGAAGAACGAAGGGAAGGGCTGCGCGCCGCGCTCGCGCGGACCGGCGACCAGATCGACCGCTACACCCTCGAACTCCACCGAATGGGTCTGGACACCAGCGAGCGTGAGGTGCGCTGGCTCAACGAGCTGATCGCCCATGAGCAGAAGCACCGGGCACCTTCGCAGTCAGCGACCACATCACCCGACGACACAGAAGGGCCGCACCATGACTGAAGGCCGCGACGAGCGGGAGCGTCACGTAAGGGGTCCCGGTATCCGGGTCGCTATCGTGGGGGTCGGCAACTGTGCCGCCTCGCTGATACAGGGCGTTCACTACTATCGCGACGCCGACCCCAGCACCCGCGTGCCCGGTCTGATGCACGTGCAGTTCGGCGAATACCACGTCGGTGACATCGAGATCGTCGCCGCATTCGACGTCGACGCCAAGAAGGTCGGGCGCGACCTGTCCGAGGCCATCGTGGCCAGCGAGAACAACACCATCTCCATCTGCGACGTGCCGCCGCTGGGCGTCACCGTGCAGCGCGGGTACACGATGGATGGCCTCGGCGAGTACTACCGGGAGATCATCACCGAGTCCGATGAACAGCCGGTGGACGTAGCCGGCGCATTGCGCGAGGCCGGCGCGGATGTGCTGGTGTCCTACCTGCCGGTCGGCTCGGAGGACGCGGACCGCTTCTACGCGCAGTGCGCGCTGGACTCCGGGGTCGGGTTCGTCAACGCATTGCCGGTGTTCATCGCCTCCGATCCGACCTGGGCACGCAAGTTCACCGACGCCGGGGTACCGATCGTCGGTGACGACATCAAGTCCCAGGTCGGGGCGACCATCACGCACCGGGTGCTCGCCAAGCTGTTCGAGGATCGCGGGGTGGAGCTGCTACGCACCTACCAGCTCAACTTCGGCGGCAACATGGACTTCATGAACATGCTGGAGCGCAAGCGGCTCCTGTCGAAGAAGATCTCCAAGACACAGTCGGTGACCTCGCAAGTACCACACGAGATGGAGAACGCGTCGGTCCATATCGGGCCGTCCGACTACGTACCGTGGCTGGATGACCGCAAGTGGGCTTATGTGCGGTTGGAGGGGCGGGCGTTCGGCGACGTACCCCTGAACATGGAGTACAAGCTCGAGGTCTGGGATTCGCCGAATTCCGCCGGCGTGATCATCGACGCAATTCGGGCGGTGAAGATCGCCAAGGATCGCGGCATCGGCGGCCCGATCATCTCTGCATCTTCCTACTTCATGAAGTCACCACCGGAGCAGTACTCCGACTCCGACGCGTACCAGGCAGTCGAGGCCTTCATCCGCGGCGACGTAGACCGATGATCTCACCTCACTCCGTCTAATCCAGCGTGTCAGGCCCCTGTGCCCCGCGTGTTCGAGTGTCGGGGCTCCTGTGTAGGGGCGTGTCAGGCTTCCATGTACGGCGTGTCGGGCTCCCGTGTACGTCGTGTCGGGCTCGTGTGCACGAAATGACGGCCACAGTGGCTCCTCATGGTTTCGGGTCATGGTTCGAGTCCGTGAGCATCTCCGCTCGTCCAACCGCTGGTCACCTGCGCATCGCGGGGTGTCGGAGCCGCTATCACGGCATCGTCAGCCGCTACTCACGTCCTGCTTGGACGTTCGGGATATCAGTGCACTGACCTGGTTCAGCGGCACACCGCCGGGCTCCGTGTTCCTGGCCGGGTGGAACTCAGCTCGCCGGAAGCCGTTGCCACCGCGACCCAGGGCATCGAGCGCCTCGATGTGCTGCGTGCACCCAGCCCGGGTGTGCAAGCCTGACATGCGGTACACGGGAGCCCGACACGCCGTACACGAGAGCCTGACACGCCGGGGGCTAGAGGACGACGTTCACCAGTCGGCCGGGTACGACGATCACCTTGCGCGGCTCTCCGCGGTCAACCAGCGTGGCGATGCGTTCCTCAGCCAACGCCGCGGCCCGCACCTCGTCCGGACCCGCCGAAGCCGGCACCACGACACGGGAGCGGACCTTGCCGTTGACCTGGATGGGGTACTCGACGGTGTCCTCGACCAGATAGCGCTCGTCCGCCTCCGGGATCGGTCCGTGTGCCAGCGACTCACCGTGCCCCAGCCTCGACCACAGCTCCTCGGCGATATGCGGGGCCACCGGCGCCAGCAGCAGCACCAGCGGCTCGGCCACTGCCCGGGGGGTTCCCGGGCTTGCGCCGTAGAGCTTGGTCACGTGGTTGTTCAGCTCGGTCAGCTTGGCGATCGCAGTGTTCATCCGCAGCGAGGCGTAGTCCTCGCGGACCCCGGCGATAGCGCGATGCAGGGCTCGCAGGGTCTCCGGGCCGGGCTCGGTGTCCACCAGCCGCAACTCGCCGGTGGTCTCGTCGACCAGGTTTCGCCACAGCCGTTGCAGGAACCGGTGTGCCCCGACGACATCCTTGGTCGCCCACGGCCGCGAGACGTCCAGCGGCCCCATCGACATCTCGTACACCCGCAGCGTGTCCGCCCCGTAGACGTCACTCATCTCGTCCGGGGAGACGGAGTTACGCAGGCTCTTGCCCATCTTGCCGTACTCGCGCCGGACATCCTGGCCCTGCCAGGTGTAGTGGCCATCGGGCTCCTCGACCACCTCCTCGGCGGGGACGTACACGCCGCGGGCGTCGGTGTAGGCGTAGGCCTGGATGTAGCCCTGGTTGTACAGCCGCCGGTAGGGCTCCTCCGAGGAGACGTGCCCCAGGTCGTAGAGCACCTTGTGCCAGAACCGGGAGTACAGCAGGTGCAGGACCGCATGCTCGACGCCGCCGACGTACAGGTCCAGCCCGCCGGGGTCATCCGGACCGTGCAGCTGCGGCCGCGGGCCCATCCAGTACCGCTCGTTGGCCGGATCGCACATCGCGTCGGAGTTCATCGGGTCGATGTAGCGCAGCTGATACCAGCAGGATCCCGCCCACTGCGGCATCACGTTGACGTCGCGACGGTAGGTCCGCAGTCCCCGAGGCCCACCAGCAGGGCCGAGGTCCAGCCGCACCTCGACCCAGTCGGTGGCCTTGGCCAGTGGCGGAGCCGGCTCGGAGTCCGCGTCCTCCGGATCGAACGTGGCCGGCGAGTAGTCCGCGACGTCGGGCAACTCGACGGGCAGCGCCGACTCGGGCAGCGGATACGGCTGGCCGGCGTCATCCCCTTCGACGGAGTACACGATCGGGAAAGGTTCGCCCCAGTACCGCTGGCGCGCGAACAGCCAGTCGCGCAGCTTGTACTGGACGGTGCCCTCACCGATGCCGTTGACCTCCAGCCAGGCGGTGATCGCCTTCTTCGCCTCCTCGATGCCCAGTCCGTCCAGGAACGAGGAGTTGATCGCCGGTCCCGCTCCGACGTAGGCCTGGCCCTCGAAATCCTCCGGCGGGGCTACGGTGCGCACGATCGGCAGCCCGAAGGCCTCGGCGAAGTCCCAGTCACGCTGGTCCTGACCGGGCACGGCCATGATCGCGCCGGTGCCGTAGCCCATCAGGACGTAGTCGGCGATGAACACCGGGATCTGTGCGCCGGTGGCTGGGTTGGTCGCGTAGGAGCCGGTGAAGACACCGGTCTTGTCCCGGCTCTCCTGGCGGTCCAGATCGGAGCGCTGCGCGACGACGTGCCGATACCCGGCGATCGCCGCTGCCGGAGTGACCGCCTCACCCGCCCAGCGCTGGTCCACATCGGAGGGCCACTGTTCAGCGGCTATCGCGGACACCAGCGGGTGCTCCGGGGCCAGCACCAGGTAGGTCGCACCGAAAAGCGTGTCCGGGCGCGTGGTGAAGACCTCGATGGCGGTAGCTCTCCCCGTACCCCCGGATCCGGGGTTGGTAGTACTCGAGGAGCCCCCGACCGGGAACCGGATCCGCGCACCGTGGGAGCGGCCGATCCAGTTGCGCTGCATGGTCTTGACCTTCTCCGGCCAGTCCAGCCGGTCCAGGTCGTCGACCAGCCGGTCGGCGTAGGCGGTGATCCGCATCATCCATTGCCGCAGGTTGCGGCGGAACACCGGGAAGTTGCCCCGATCGCTGCGACCCTCGGCGGTGACCTCCTCGTTGGCCAGCACGGTGCCCAGCCCCGGACACCAGTTGACCGGGGCCTGGGACAGGTACACGAGCCGGTGCGAGTCGATGATCGCGCGCTGCTCGGCACCGGTCAGCTCACACCAGCCTCGGCCGTCCGGTGTGGACCGCTTGCCCTGCGCGTACTCGGTCTCCAGCTCAACGATGGGGCGAGCCCTGCACCGGTCGGTGTCGTACCAGGCGTTGTAGATCTGCAGGAAGATCCACTGGGTCCAGCGGTAGTATTCGACGTCGGTGGTGGCGACCCGGCGTCGCTCGTCGTGCCCCAGCCCGAGGCGGCGGATCTGGGCCAGGTAGCGCTCGATGTTCGCCTCGGTGGTGCTGCGCGGGTGGGTGCCGGTCTGCACCGCGTACTGCTCGGCGGGCAGTCCGAAGGCGTCGAAGCCCATGGTGTGCAACACGTTGCGCCCGGTCATCCGGTGGTAGCGGGCGAAGACATCGGTGCCGATGAAGCCCAGCGGGTGCCCGACATGCAGGCCGGATCCGGACGGGTAGGGAAACATGTCCTGGACGAAGAGCTTGTCCTCCGGTACCTCAGTACCGTCCGAGGGACGCAAGGTCCCCACCGGGTTGGGCGCGTGGAACGTCCCCTGCTCGGTCCAGCGGCCCTGCCACCGGCGCTCGATCTCCTTGGCCAGTGCCGCAGTGTAGCGATGCGGCGGGACGTCACCCACGGAGTCGGTGCTGCTCATGATCGTCCTTCCGGGCTCGGCCCTGGTCATCGACACACCCTGTCATCGACACACCCTGTCATCGGCACCCCCAGGCAACAGGAAACCCCTCAGGCTGAGGCCGTGAGGGGTTGCCGCGCTGACTCGTCTGCCGGTCAGCGCGGCCTGGGAAGGAGCAGTCGGGCCGGGCTCATGACCTCAACGGTACCGGGTGGTACCAGCGGGTTGGAACGCCGGACCCAGCTCCCCGTACCCTGATCTCCGTGTCTGCGTCGACGATGCTCGGTGTGGTGTTACTCGCCGTCGGCATCGCACTGTGCACAGTAGGTCTACTGGGCTGGCGGGGACGGCTGCCGCGGAACCGGTTCGCCGGCGTCCGCACCGCTGCGACGCTGCGTTCGGATGCGGCTTTCGCGATCGCCAACCGGGTGGCGGCACCGCCTGTGCTGGCGGCCGGGGCGATCAGCGCTGTCGCTGGTGCGCTGGCGTTGGGGACGGGCGGCGCATTGCTCACGGTGATCGTCGGGGTAGCCGGCGTGGGCACCGTCGCACTCTTGATCGCAGGCGGCCTGCTGGGGCACCGGGTGGCCGCCACCGTGCCGCCACCACCGACCGGCTGCAGCGGGTGCTCGTGCTGCGGTGGAGGTTGCGCCGCCACCTGACGCGGAACCGCCGAGCTCATCCATCGCTCAGTTCTCGGAAGGGTCGGTGGGGTAGGTGGCCAGCAACGCCAGTGGCAGGCCCTGACGGCGCAGTGTGCGACCCCACAGGTCGACACCCGCCGGGGCGAGCACGTCATCGGTCAAAGCGGGCACCACGACCCAGTCACCGCGATCGATCTCACCATCGAGTTGACCATGGTCCCAGCTGGCGTACCCGGCGAACACCCGAAGCCCGCGCAGCTGCGGCACCATCACAGTCGGGTCGGCGTCGAGGTCGACCAGGGCCAGCGGTCCCCGCACGCTGATCATGCCCGCGGTGCGCTTCGCGTCCACCCCAGCGGGTAGTGCAGCCACGCACAGCGCTGCGCGCTGCTCCATCGGGCCACCGACGTAGAGCGCCTGCGGCAGCGTCGCGTACGGACCCCACGACGGCAGCACCTCGCGCACCGGCACGTCGCTGGGACGGTTCAGCACCACGCCGAGCGTTCCGGAGTCACGATGCTCAATGATCAGCACCACGGTGCGGCGGAAGTTGGGGTCCCGCAGCCCCGGCGCGGCAATCAGCGCGGAGCCCGCCTCGACCTCACCCGCGACGTACACCTCACCATGATTCCGCATGTCACGATGCGCACAACAGCCCTAGAGGCAAGGTGACATCGGGGCCCCCGCCGCTGATGACGTGAGCACGGCACGTTTAGCCTGACTCGTCGTGAGTGCGTTGCTTGGCGCGGTACCCGCCGGCTCAGCCGAGCGGATCGGCGTGCGCCGGTTGCTGGACACCCCCGGTTTCCGCCGGCTGCTGGCGTCCCGCTTCGCGGCGCAGTGGGGGGACGGGGTATTCCAGGCGGGGTTGGGCGGTGCTGTGCTGTTCAACCCGGAGCGACAGGCCGACCCGGTGGCGATCGCTGCCGGGCTCGCCGTGCTGCTGCTGCCGTACTCATTGGTGGGACCGTTCGCAGGCGCGCTGCTGGATCGCTGGGACCGCAGCCGGGTGCTGGTCCTGGCCAACCTGCTGCGCGGCGCACTGATCATACTGGTGGCGGTCGCGGTCGGCACCGGCTTGGCCGGAGCGCCGCTGTACATCGGAGCTCTGCTGGTGACCGGCGTGAGCCGGTTCGTGCTGGCCGGGCTGTCGGCCGGGTTGCCGCATGTGGTGCCTGGTAAGCATCTGGTGGAGGCGAACGCGCTGGCCGCCACCCTCGGCGCGGCGATCGCGGTCCTCGGTGGAGTGTGCGCGATCGGGCTGCGTGGCCTGGTAGGACCCGCAGATGTCGGCTCGGCCTGGGTGACTTCGGCTGCGGTGCTGGGCTCGGTGGTCGCGGCGGTGGTCACGGCAGGCTTCCACGGCGGGCGGCTCGGCCCGGACTCCACCGACGAGCCCGCTGAGCCCACCCTCGCGATCGCCAGAGGCCTGCGCGACGGCCTGGCCGCGGCGGCCCGGTCCCGCAGCGTGGCCGCGGGACTGGTGGCATTGGCCGCGCACCGACTCTCGTTCGGTGTCGCGACCCTGGTGACCTTGCTGCTCTATCGCAACACCTTCACCTCCGACGGGCTGCTGCGGGCCGGGCTCACCGGGGTCTGCCAGGTCCTCGCCGTAGGAGCGGCCGGGGTGCTGCTCGCGGCGGTGCTCACTCCGCTGCTGGTCGCCAGATTCGGCCGGGGACGCACCATCCGTGGCGCGCTGCTCGCCGCCGCGGCCGTGATCATCGGACTCGGTCTACCCATGATCATGCCCACCATGCTGGCCGCTGCCTTCGCGCTGGGCACGACCGGTCAGGTGATCAAGCTGAGTCTGGACGCCGCAGTGCAGGGTGACATCGGAGACGACGTGCGCGGCCGGGTCTTCGCGCTCTACGACACGGTGTTCAACGTGGGGTACGTGCTGGCGGTCGCCCTCGCCGCAGCAGTAGTGCCTGCCGACGGACGGGCCCCCGACCTGTTGGTGATCGCCGCTGCGGGGTATCTGGTCGCCACCGTGGTACACGGCCTGATCGACCGGTCACCTTCCCCAGCCGGTCTTCGGCAGTAAAGATATTTCAGCGTAGTGCGATCCGGACGATCTTTATGGAAGGCTCCCCACAATCCTGTCCGGGGGGACTGCCGAGCTTGGCTTGACAGTCTGGATCGAAAAGACGCTAGGATCTTGATCGATCCCGAATTCGGTGATGAATTTTGTGTTCAAACCCGAGGAAACAATAAGACTCATTATGCCTTCGTCAGTATCGAGGAAGTCCGATCAAAAGCATACAAAGGTAGAATGTTCGTCTGGAAATAACCCCATCGACCTGGTCACCGGCCGCTGATCGCGGCATCGGTCACGGCTGGTCTGCCACCGTATCCTCGAGCAGGGACCAGGGCGGGTCACCCAGGCCAGCGAGCTGGGGGATCTGCAGCGCCGCCCACGGGCTGACCGCCCACGGCGCGACGGACACCAAGCCGACCATTACCGGCCACGAGACCCAGCGCCACTCCATCACCTCCACCGGGTCGGGCCGCGGCTGCCCCTCGACCGCGCCCACCAGCACCGGGCAGAACTCGTTCTCCACCACCCCGTCGGGGGCCACCGCCCGGTACCGGAAATCGGGCAGCGCCACCGCCGAGCGCACCATCCGCACGTCCAGCTCCTCGTGCAGCCGCCGCGCCGCTGCCTGTGCGGAGGGCTCGCCGGGCAGGGGATGCCCGCAGCAGGAGTTGGTCCATACGCCCGGCCAGGTCTGTTTGCTCGTGGCGCGGCGGGTCATTAGCAGCCGGCCCGCGTCGTCGAAGACATAGCAGGAGAAGGCCAGGTGCAGCGGCGTCTCGTGGTGATGGACCTCGGACTTGGGCAACTCACCTGCCGGTTGGAGTTGCTCGTCGAGCAGGACGACGGGGGCCTGGTCTGGATGCACACCGTGCACGCTAGCTCAGCACACGCCGTTGTCCCGCGCCCACTGACGCAGCTCGGCCTCGGCCTCGTCGCGGCTGAGCGGCCCGCGGTCCAGGCGCACCTCCTTGAGGTGCCGCCAGGCCTGGCCGACCAGCGGCCCGGGCTGCAGCCCGAGCAACTCCATGATCGCGTTACCGTCCAGGTCCGGACGCACCCGCGCCAGGTCCTCCTCGGCGTGGATCCGCTCGATGCGGACCTCGAGGTCGTCATAGGTGCGCTGCAGCGCGGCGGCCTTGCGGCGGTTGCGGGTAGTGCAGTCGGCGCGCACGAGCTTGTGCAGCCGGGGCAGCAAGTCCCCGGCGTCGGTGACGTAGCGGCGCACCGCGGAGTCGGTCCACTCGCCGCGACCGTAGCCATGGAAACGCAGGTGCAGGAAGACCAGCTGGGCGACATCCGCGACCACCTGCGTCGGGTAGCGCAGGGCGCGCAGCCGACGTCGAACCAGCTTCGCCCCGACGGCCTCGTGATGGTGGAAGCTCACCCCGCCGCCAGGCTCGTGCCTGCGGGTAGCGGGCTTGCCGATGTCGTGCAGCAACGCGGCCAGCCGCAGCACCAGATCGGGCCCGCCGTCCTCGAGTGCGATCGCCTGATCGAGCACAGTCAGCGAATGGGAGTAGACGTCCTTGTGCTGGTGGTGCTCGTCGATCTCCAGGCGCATCGCGGGCAGCTCCGGCAGTACATGCTCGGCCACTCCGGTACTCACCATCAGTTCGACGCCGCGACGAGGATGCATCCCGAGCAGCAGCTTGGACAGCTCCGCCTGCACCCGTTCCGGGGTGATCCGGCAGATCTCGGACGCCATGTCGGTCAGTGCCGCCTGCACCCGGGGTGCCAGCGTGAAACCGAGTTGGGAGACGAACCGGGCGGCTCGGAGCATCCGAAGCGGATCGTCGGCGAAGGAGTCCTGCGGTGCGGCCGGAGTGTCCAGCTCCCGGCGGGCCAGCGCGGCCATCCCGCCGTACGGATCGACGAAGCGGCTGCCCCACGGAGTCGGCCCGGTCAGGTCCTGCTCAGGCCGGCTCGACCCGGCGACCCGGTGTCGCACCGGCAGTTCCACGGCCATCGCGTTCACCGTGAAGTCGCGACGGACCAGGTCGCCCTCGAGGGTGTCGCCGAAGACCACCTCGGGATTGCGGGAGACCCGGTCATACCGGTCGGCCCGGTAGGTGGTGATCTCGCAGTGGGTGCCGGACATCTCGGCGCCGACGGTGCCGTACGCGATCCCGGTGTCCCAGACGGCGTCCGCCCACCCGGACAGAATCCGCCTGGTGGCGTCCGGGCGCGCGTCGGTGGTGAAGTCCAGGTCGGTGCCCAGCCGGCCGAGCAGGGCATCCCGGACGCTGCCCCCCACCAGGTACAGCGAATGACCAGCCGCAGCGAACCGTGCGGCCAGCTCATCGGCGATCGGGGTGACCCGGAGCAGTTCCACGACGGCATTCTGCTGTGCCGTGCTCATGGCGGGAACGCAGTTTCGGACGGCGGAGGGCGAAGGTGACACAGGAGACCAGGGTAATCGCCCCGGACCTGCCGGACCGCAGTGGCCAGGACCCGCTGGGCCGCGGCGGACAAGGGCTACCCGACCGCGCCGATACCATCGGCCCATGCCCTCGTCGTCCGGCAGGTCCGGCCGTGACAAGGCCGCCCGCGAGACCGGCGGCCAGGCCGACAAGCAACGGAAGGTCCAGCCCAAGGACCACGCGAAGAAACCCACCAAGAACCCGGGCGAGCCCGCCCAAGACACCACCGGGCGCGGCGCGGGGGCGCAGGGATCCGGGCGGGGCCGGCGTCAGGCTCGCCGGATGCGCACGGTTGTCGAGACCTCTGCAGGCGGACTGGTGGTGGATACCGAGAACAGCCGGGCCGCCGTGATCGGCAGGTTGGATCGGCGGGGCCGACTGCTGTGGTCGCTACCCAAGGGTCATATCGAGGACGGCGAGACTGCCGAGCAGGCGGCGGTCCGCGAGGTCGCCGAGGAGACCGGGATCGTTGCCGTGGTCATGGCAACCTTGGGCAGCATCGACTACTGGTTCGTCGCCGAGGACCGCCGAGTGCACAAGACGGTGCACCACTTCCTGCTGCGTGCCCTCGGCGGGGAGCTGTCCGACGCCGACGTGGAGGTCGCCGCGGTCGCCTGGGTGCCCCTGCCTGACCTGCAAAAGCGGCTGGCCTACTCCGACGAACGCCGCCTGGTTCGCCGTGCCACCGATCTGCTCGCGGATCCCGCGTGAGACAACGCCACCGGATGGGCGCCGCAGCACTGCTGGTGGCGGTCATCGGGGGGCTGTTGCTGCCCGGCATCGCCCTCGCGCACGCCGGGGTCGCCCGCATCGCGCAAGAGCCCGACCAGCCGCAGACACTGGCCCGGATCGAGCTGACGAACATGTCGCCGAGGATGATCACTGCGGCCAGCCCGCCGGTGGTCACGATGAGCGGCCGGATAGTCAACGTCGGAGATCGGTCCATCACCGAACTCGGGGTCCGGCTGCAGCGCGGTGATCCCGTGACGTCCGACGAGGAAGCATTACGGGCCATCCGCGGGGTGCCCGCCGCGCCGCATTGGACCCGTTTCCGTCCGCTGCCGGGCGACCTTGCTCCCGGGCAGAGCATCCCGTTCCAACTCGAAGTACCACTGCGCGGCGCAGCCGATCTGGAGTCGTTGCAGATCGACGAACCGGGCGTGTACCCGCTGCTGGTGAACCTCAACGGTAAGCCCGACTACGGCGGCACCGCGCGGCTGGCGGTCGTTCCCCTGCTGCTCCCGGTGCTCGGCGTGCCGCCGTCCGCCCCCGGTGCGCCACCCGAACCGATGCTGCCTCGGCCTGCGACGCCCAGCCCGCTGACCGTGGTGTGGCCGCTGGCCGCAGAACCGGCACGGCTGCCCAGCGCTCCCGGCAAACAGATCCTGCTCGCAGGCGACAGCTCCGGTAACGATCCGATAGCAACCCAGATCGCGCCGGGAGGGCGGCTCGACGGATTGGTCGGCGCGCTCGAACAGGTCGTGCCGCCCGGGTCACCGCTCGCTGCGGCGGTCTGCGTCGCGGTCGACCCGTTGCTACTCGAGACGGTCGACGGGATGAGCCACGGCTACGGAGTGGTGCACCCCGACGGGGTGGTCACTGCGGGCACCGGCGTGCAGAACGCTCAGACCTGGCTGGATCGGCTGCGCAGCGCGGTCCAGGGGCGCTGCGTGCTGGCGCTGCCCTACGCAGATCCCGATCTGGTGGCGCTGTCTCGGGCCGGGCTCACCGACCTGGAGGCCATGGCCGGCAGTACCGGCGTCCGGCTGGTTCGCGACCTGCTCGGGGTCCAGCCGCTCAGCGGGGTCAGCTGGCCGCCCGGCGGGGTACTCGACGGCCGCACCCTGACCGACCTCACCGCCCTGCAGACCCATGCGGTGCTGCTGGAGCCGCTCGGGGTCTCCTCGCAGCCGCGCACCGGCGACGTCGTCAACCTCGCCGCCGGTGCGCCGGGCCCCGATCCCACCGGTCTGCTCATGGACCCGCTACTGAGCGGCGCACTGGACCCCAACGCGATGGTCGGGGAACCCGAGCTCCGGCAGCCCTCCGACACCGCCGGCCCGCTGGCTGCCCAGGACGCGCTCGGTGCCCTGGTCTACCGAGCCATCGCCGATCCGGACCGCGAGCCGATTCTGCTGGTCCCGCCACGTCGCTGGCAGGCGGGCGGAGTGGAAGCGACCGAGTTGCTGCGCACCGCCCGGGGGCTGGTGGAGTCCGGCTTCCTCGCCCCACGGGAGCTGGCCGGAATGGCCGACGCTCATCCGGCCGGGCCGCCGGTCGCAGTGAGCTACCCTTCGCAGGCCCGGGCCACGGAGGTGTCGCCTGTGGTCGGGGCGGATGTCGCGCAGGCGCGCGACATGCTGCGGGATCTGCAGGGTGCCACCGCGCCCGACGCCGCCACGAACCTGGAGCCGGCTGATCTACTCGACCCACTGCGACTCGGGCTGCTGCGTGGGATGTCCTCGGCCTGGGACCGCCGGCCGGAGCGGGCCACCCAGGTGACCGACGACGTCCGCGCTTATCTGGACATGCTGCGCCAGTCAGTGCGGATCGTGCCCCCGGCCGGGGTCTATACGCTGGCCGCCTCGGACTCCCCACTGCTGATCACCGTGAGCAACGAACTGCCGGTCGGCATGCAGGTGCAGCTGAACCTGTCCGAGACCGCCGGACTGCGCGCCGGGGCGGTTGGTGTGCAGTTGATACCGGCCCACAGCACCCGGCAGCTGGTCATCCCGGCGGAGGTGAGCCGGGCCGGACAGTTCGGCGTCGTCGCCCGGTTGAGTACTCCGAGCGGCACTCCGCTCGGCTCGCCGAGCACCCTACAGCTGCGTTCCACCGCATACGGTGCCGTCACCATTACGCTCACCGCGGGCGCTGGAGTCGTACTGGTCCTATTGGTGACCCGCCGCATCGTGCGCCGGATGCGCCGCGCACGGAAGGCCGGGTGAGGGTGGACATCACACAGGGCGCGACACGGCCACCGAAATCACTCGTCGGCGCGACCAGCTCGATGGCGGTGGCCACCCTGGTCAGCCGGATCACCGGATTCGGTCGCCAGGTCGCACTCGCCGCGGTGCTCGGGCTGCTGGTGCTGAACGACTCCTACACCGTGGCAAACACGCTGCCGACGATGCTTTACGAGATCATCCTCGGCGGTGTGCTGACCAGCGTCGTGGTGCCGCTGCTGGTGCGAGCCGCGAAGGAGGACGTCGACCACGGCGAGGCCTACACCCAGCGGCTGATCACGGTTTCCCTCATCGCACTCGGCATCGCCACCGTGCTCGCCGTCGCTGCGGCGCCGTTACTGGCCTGGCTGTTCCTCGGCAACGCCAAGAACGCCAACCCGGAGCTGGCCACCGCGTTCGCCTACCTGCTGCTCCCGCAGATCGTGTTCTACGGCCTTTCCGGGCTGTTCGGCGCGATCCTCAACGCCCGCAGCATCTTCGGCCCCCCAGCCTGGGCGCCGGTGCTCAACAACATCGTCGTACTGGTCACGCTTCTGGTCTACGTCATGGTGCCGGGCCAGATCAGCGTTGACCCGGTCCAGATGGGCCAGCCGAAACTGCTGGTGCTCGGCCTGGGCACCACGGCGGGCATCATCGCGCAAGCGCTGGTCCAGCTGCCCGCGCTGCGTCGCGCGGGCTTCCGCTTCGGGTGGCGGTGGGGATGGGACTCCAGGCTCAGCCAGGCAGGCGGGATGGCGGCCTGGTTCGTGCTCTACGTGGTGGTCGGCCAACTGGGCTATCTGGTCACCACCCGGTCGGCAGCGCAGGGTGACCCGGGCGGTGTGGTCATCTTCAGCCTGGTGTGGCTGCTGCTGCAGCTACCCTTCGGAGTGTTCGGCTACTCCCTGCTCACCGCGATCATGCCGCGGATGAGCCATGCGGCAGCGCACGGCGACCTGCGGGGAGTGGTCGACGACCTGTCGCTGGGCGGCCGCTATCTCATTGTGCTGCTGTTGCCGATCAGTGTCGTGTTCACCCTCGCCGGCGACCAGATCGGCGTCGCACTGTTCTCGCTGGGCAAGGGGGGCAGCAACGCCGAACGGCTCGGCGTCGCACTGGCCGTCTCCGCCTTCGGCCTGCTGCCCTATGCGATCACGATGCTGCAGCTTCGGGTGTTCTATGCGATGGCCGACGCCCGTACCCCCACCGTGCTCAATGCGGTGATGGTGGCGGTCAAGATACCGTTGCTGCTGGCCTGCCCGCTGCTGCTGGACGGCCCCGACGTGGTGCTCGGGCTCACCACCGTCAACTCGCTGTCGTTCGTGGTGGGGGCCGTCGCCGGACAGGTGTGGCTGCGGGTGCGGCTGGGCAACGTGCAGACCGCGCGCACCATGGTCACCCTCGGTAAAAGCCTGCTGGCGGCGGTGCCCGCCGTGTTCCTGGTGCTCGGGCTACGCGCGGTACTCGACCTGGATGGTGTTGCGGGGGCCTGGCTGGGCCTGACGCTCACCACCGTGGTCGTCGTGGTGGTGATGGGGATCGGCCTGCTTGTCCTACGCACCCCGGAACTCACCGCAGCGGCGAGACCTGTGCTTGCTCGGTTCACCCATCGTCCGCCACCCGAATAGCCGCTGAGGCCCGTACCCTGGGAAATGGTTCTCCGCAGTGTCGCTCGGGGGCGGGGCTGCGTGAAAAGGCGTGCGGAGAGGATGACGAACCGGTGAGCGGGCAGACAGGGACGGGGGTACGGAGGTCCGGACCCCCCTGGCCGACCCCCGGAGCTCTTCTCGAGCGGGGTCGCTATCGATTGGTGTCCGAAGTGGGACGCGACGACCGTTGCGCTGCGCAGTTGTGGCGGGGCCGCGACCTGGTACTGGAACGCGATGTAGCGCTGACCCTGTTCATTGCCGAACCCGAGTACCTCGACGCAGAGGCTCAACTGCGCTCCGTCATTCAGCGTGCGCTGCGCTCAGCTCGCCTGGTGGCCGCAGGCGCGGCGCGGGTGCTGGACGTACTGGAACCCGACGGCAGATCTGGCCGGACCATCGCGGCCGTGGTCGCCGAGTGGACCCCCGGTCGTGACCTGGTTGAGCTGGTACGCGAGGAACTGCCGCCGCCATCGGTGGCCGCGGGCATGCTCGCCCCACTCGCCGGTGCCGTTGATGCCGCGCACCGCGCGGGGCTGATCTTGGGCTGCGACCAAGCCCAACGGATCAGGGTCAGTCCTGACCTCCGGGCCCGCCTCGCCTTCCCTGGCCCACCGCCGGACTCCAGTCCCCAGGACGACATCCGCGGCTTGGGTGCCGTGCTGTATCTGCTGCTCACCGGATACTGGCCGTTGCCCGACCGGTCCGGTCGCTTGTCGCCCCCTCCGATCGGGCCGGGCGGTTCACCGTCGAGTCCCCGCACGCTGCGCCCCGAGGTACCGGTTGAACTGTCCGCGCTGGCGCTGCGCTGCCTGGTCGGTTCGGGTGCCGGGGGCGTGCACACCGGTGCCGCCGTACAGCGGGTACTGGAGTTCAACGCGGCCGTCCCCGACGAGACCGACCTGCTCCCCGCGATGTCCGACCAGCGGGCCGCTCCGGTAGACCCGGAACAGGCCCTCAAGACACGTCGGATCAGGCTCGGCATGTCGCTGACCGCGCTGATCGGCGCCACCCTGCTAATCCTCGGCTACGCGGGCACGCAGCTGGCCTCGGTGTTCGCCGACCACCCCGACGGACCTCCTGCTGTGATCGTCGGTGGCCCCTCGGTCGCCGCGCAGGCACCGACCCCGGCATCACCACCACGTCCAGCGCAGCCACCCGCACCGATATCGGTCGCCTCGCTCTCGGTTTACGACCCCTCCGGTCGCGGCAGCCCGGACAATCAGCAGGACGTCGGCCTGCTCGTCGATGGCAACCCGAAGACGGGCTGGTCCACCGATTCGTACTTCCAGCAGTTCCCCGCCTACAAGCCGGGACTCGGCGTCATGCTTCGCTTCGCCCAGCCCATCGCGGTGTCCTCGGTGAGCATCGACTCGCCCAGCCCAGGCACCGTGCTCGAGGTGCGCACCGCCTCGTCCCCGAACGCGGCACTGGCGAGCACCACCCTGGTCGGCAAGGCCACCCTGCGGGACGGCACCACGCAGATCCAGTTGCAGCCCGGACAGCCGACGAGATACCTGTTGCTGTGGATCACTGGGCTGAGTGGAGGGGGAGATCATAATCGGTCCAAGATCAGCGAAGTTGGGGTGCAGCAGCGGGCTAGCTGACCGGGACTATCCTGCGCTGGGTGATCGCTGGCAGCTCCGACGCCGAACTGATCGCGGCGCACATCACTGGGGATCCGCAGGCGTTCACCGAGTTGGTGCGCCGGCACCGGGATCGGATGTGGGCAGTCGCTCTGCGGACTGTGCGCGACCCTGATGAGGCGGCCGACGCGCTGCAGGACGCCTTCGTCTCCGCGTTCCGTTCAGCCGGCTCGTTCCGCGGCCAGGCCCAGGTAACCACCTGGTTGCACCGGATCGTGGTCAACGCCTGCTTGGACCGGTTGCGCCGACGCCAGGTCCGCCCCACCTTCCCGCTGCCCGAGGCCGGCCCGGGCGAACCGGCGGCCCCGGGGGATGCGATGGCTGCGCGGGAGACCCAGCTCGCGGTCGGCGACGCGCTGGATTCGCTGCCTTTCGAGCAGCGTGCTGCCATCGTTCTGGTGGACGTCGAGGGGTACTCGGTGGCGGAGAGCGCTGCACTGCTGGGGATCGCCGCGGGGACCGTGAAGAGTCGATGTGCTCGTGGCCGGGCCCGGATGGCAGTACTGCTCGGACATCTGCGGAACCCCGATGCAAATGCAAACGTCTCACCAGACGCTGTGACGGTGCAGCATCGAAGGGAGGGATGATGACCGGAACCGAAGGGCAGCCACCCGCCCGTGACCCGGTCGACGAGCCGTTGACGCTGGACCTGCTCGCCGACCTGCACGCCGGGATGTTCGACGAGCAGGTCACCGCTGAGCTGCGTCGTCGGGTGGCCGCCGATTCGCGGGCCAGCACGATGCTGGCAGCCCTCGACGCCACCGTGGCCGGTTTGGCCGCGCTACCGCAACAGCGCACTCCTCGGATGCCCGATGACGTAGCGAATCGGCTGGACGCGGCGCTGGACGCCGAGGCGCGGCGCATGAACCGTCCCGCGGATCCGCCTGCGCAGCCCGGATGGCCTAATGACGGTGCCGTCACCGCGGTTCAGGAAGCTCTGCCCAGCTCGGTGGCCGAACTGGCAGCGCGCAGGCGCCGGAGAACCGGCTGGGCCGGCCTCGGCACCCTGGCAGCCGCGGCCGCAGCGGTGGGAGTGCTGGCGCTGTCCGGAATACAGTGGAAAATCACCGGTACCCCGCGGGCGAGCGACGCATTCAGCAGTGCAACCGGGGTCCAGCCAGCAGAGCCACTTGCGCTCACCAGGAGCAACCTCGACGACGCGCTGAGTCAGGCGCTCCGGGCCCGCGACTATGGTCCACTGTCGCCACCACAGGTGCTTCGGAACTGTCTGAGGGCCAACGACGTGGCGACCGGCAGCGAGCCACTGGGTGCCCTCAAGGTCACCCTGGACGGCAAGCACGGCGTGCTGCTGGTGCTGCCCACCGACCGAAGCGCACAGGTCGAACTGCTCGTGGTCGGGCCGGATTGCGGCCCGCGCAATCCCTCCACGATGGCCGAGTACGTGTTACACCGCTGAGGTTCGGATGTTCTCCAGGAGCACCCAACGGCTACGGGAACAGCCATCCCTAGGATCGTGTTGTGTCCAACGTGAGCGAACAGATCCGGGATGTCATCATCATCGGCTCGGGGCCTGCCGGTTATACGGCGGCGGTCTATGCCGCGCGCGCCCAGTTGGAGCCGCTGGTCTTCGAGGGCAGTCAGTACGGCGGCGCCCTGATGACCACCACGGACGTGGAGAACTACCCCGGGTTCCCCGAGGGAATCATGGGCCCTGATCTGATGGAGCACATGCGGGCCCAAGCCGCGCGGTTCGGCGCCGACCTGCAGGCCAGGGATGTCACCTCGGTCGATCTGACCGATGATGTCAAGAAGGTGGAGGTCGACGGCACTGCCTATCTCGCGCGGTCCGTCATTCTCGCGATGGGCGCACAGCCCCGCTATCTGGGTGTCCCGGGTGAGCAGGAGCTACTCGGGCGCGGCGTGAGCTCATGCGCCACCTGCGATGGCTTCTTCTTCCGCGATCAGCGCATCGCCGTCATCGGCGGTGGCGATTCCGCCATGGAGGAGGCCATCTTCCTCACCCGCTTCGCCAAGTCGGTGACGGTCGTGCACCGCCGCAAGGAGTTCCGCGCTTCCAAGATCATGTTGGAGCGGGCTCAGCAGAACGAGAAGATCCAGTGGCGCATCGGGGTAACCGTTGACCGGGTGGCCGGCGAGAACGGCGTCTCCAGTCTGGCGCTCTCCGACGGATCGACGCTGGATGTGACCGGGATGTTCGTGGCGGTCGGGCACGACCCGCGCAGCGAGCTGGTCCGCGGTCAAGCGGATACCGACGAGAACGGCTACGTACTGGTCGAGGCGCCGGGCACGGCCACCAGCGTCGACGGCGTGTTCGCCGCGGGTGACCTGGTGGACCACATCTACCGGCAGGCTGTCACCGCCGCAGGCACCGGCTGCGCGGCCGCGATCGACGCCGAGCGGTGGCTGGCCGAACACTCGTTAGACCGCAACGCCGACGTGGCCGCCGAGTTCGTCGGCGGCGGTTACGGCCACGGACCGAAGTCCTGAGCACCAGATCCATGAGACAGGAGATGACATGGCTGACAAGCCGACCGTGATCGTGACCGACGAGTCGTTCGCCGACGACGTGCTGGGTAGCGACAAGCCGGTGCTGGTGGACTTCTGGGCGACCTGGTGCGGTCCCTGCAAGCTGGTAGCTCCAGTGCTCGATGAGATCGCGTCCGAGCATGCTGGGAAGATCACTATCGCGAAGCTGGATGTCGACCAGAACCCCAGCACCTCGCGTGACTACCAGATCATGTCGATCCCGACCCTGCTCCTGTTCTCCGAGGGCAAGGTGGTGAAGCAGATCGTCGGCGCCAAGCCCAAGGCCGCGCTGCTCGCAGACCTGGCCGACTACATCTGATCTTCAGTCCCGGAACGAAGCAGGCATGCAGGAGGCGGCTCGCCGAACGAGCCGCCTCTTGGCGCGTCCGGGTGATTCTCCCGAACAAGGCCCGAGGGTCTGGCTGGGTACGATCCAGGGCAGCGACCGATCATGGCCTGCCTCGAGCCTGAGCCGGACCAGGTCGTGGCCGCGGTCGTGAGCCGTCTCACCAGGGCAGGCAACCGATCGACCCAGAACGCCCGTCCTTGCCGTAAGGGATCGGCCGGTCTGCGTGGTCGGGGGCGCGGACCGGCCAGCCCGAGGGGCCAGCTCCAACGGGACGGGGCACAATGGGCTCTACGTCCCCGCGCCAGGCGAGTTGAGGAGCTTGGCGCTCGATTCGAAGTGAGGGGTGCATGCAGCTGCTGCGCCGGGGCGACGTCGGACCGGCGGTGGCCGAGGTACGTGCGATGTTGACCTCGCAGAGATTGCTTCCACCGCAACCAGAATCGAACATTTTCGACATAGCCATGGAGCATGCGGTTCGGGCTTTCCAGCAACGGCGCGGACTCATCATCGACGGCATCGTGGGGCGGGCCACGTTCCAGGCGCTGTGCGATGCGCGGCTGCGGCTCGGGGACCGCATGCTCACCCATATCGTGGCTCGTCCGATGCGCGGCGATGATGTCTTCACTTTGCAGGAACGGCTCCTTGAACTGGGCTACGACGCCGGCCGTGCGGATGGCATCTTCGGGTCACAGACCGAGACGGCCCTGCGCAGCTTCCAGCGTGACTACGGCCTCTTTGTGGATGGGGTGTGCGGTCCTGCCACGCACCTCGGTCTTCGCCAGCTGCAACCCAAGGTACGCGGCGGGCGTCCGGTGTTCCTCCGCGAGCAGGAACGGGTCCGCCGAGCGGGCCCCGCATTGCGCGGTAAGCGGATCGTGCTCGATCCTTCGCACGGTGGTTCCGACCACGGCGTGGTACAAGACGGCGCTGTCGAGGCGGATCTGATGTGGGATCTGGCTCGCCGGCTGGAGGGCCGAATGGCCGCCACCGGAATGGAGACACTGCTCTCCCGTGGTGCGAGCAACAGTCCCTCCGAGGCCGATCGCGCCTCGTTCGCCAATACCGCGGGCGCCGACCTGGTGCTGTCCCTGCACACCGACGGCCACCCGTCCATGCTGGCCCAGGGTGTGGCGAGCTTCCACTTCGGAACCGGCAACGGCACCAGCTCCACGGTCGGAGAGGCACTGGCCGGATTCATTCAGCGCGAGCTCGCCGCCCGCACAGGGATGATCGACTGCGGTAGCCATCCCAAGAGCTGGGAGCTGCTGCGGATGACCCGGATGCCGGCGGTACGCATCGAGCTGGGGTACCTGACCAACCCGGAGGACCGCCGCAAGCTACTCGACCCGGCGTTCCGCGATGTGGTCGCCGAGGGCTTCCTGGTGGCCGTCAAGCGGCTCTACCTGCTCGGTGAGAACGACCAGCCCACCGGCACCTTCACCTTCGCCGACCTGCTACGCAGAGAACTGGCCCGCGCGGAGTGACACGGCTGAGTGGCATTTGCGGATCATCTCGCTCAAACGCCACTCACAGCGCAGGTTCCACCCGGTGCGTGGAGATGGTGACCGACGTCAGTAACCGTTCCAGCGCCGCCTCGACGTCCTCCTTCCAGGTCAGGGCGGTCCGTAGTTCCAGGCGCAGCCTGGGCCAACGGGGGTGCGCGTGCACAGTCTTGAACCCGACCTGCTGCAAGAACTCGGCCGGGACCACACAGCTGGACTCCTCGTTCGGCGCAGCGTCACCGAATGCCTCGACGGCCCGCACGCCCCGGCGGATCAGGTCCTTGGCCACTGCCTGCACCAGCACCCGGCCCAGCCCGCCACCCTCGAACTCAGGCAGCACCTTGAGCGCGGTGAGTAGCACGGCATCGGCGCTGACCGGTGAGGTGGGGAACGCCGCAGCCCGTGGCACGGCAGCCGGCGGGGCGTACAGGACATAGCCGGCTGGCATGTCGCCGACCAGCACGATTCGTCCGCACGAGCCCCACTCCAACAGCACGCTGGAGACCCAGGCCTCCTTCTCCAGATCGGTCTGGCCGAAGTCCTCGGCCTGTGCGCGAATATGCGGTGCGAGCTCCCAGAACACGCAACGACGGCACTTCTTGGGCAGATAGTCGAGATTGTCCAGGGTGACGCCGACCACCCGACGTGACAACAGGCCTCCCTGAGCCGACGTGCACAGTGCTGCTCTGGGCCCCCCGCAACGGAGCGCGAGACGCGCCTCCGGCAGCATATGCCGGGCACCACCCTGCGTGAAGGCGACCTAGGCCACGATGCTGGGCATTTACACTCCCAGGTGACCCCCGCAGCAAAGGCGCCGCCCGTGATACCACAACAGCCAGGCCGACAGCCGGCCCGTTCCAGCCAGCGTGATCTCGATCCGCATCTGCACCGTTACGCGCAGCGTACAGCGGGGATGACCGCATCGGAGATCCGCGCTCTGTTCGCGGTGGCCAGTCGCCCCGAGGTCGTCTCGCTCGCCGGCGGCATGCCTTATCTGTCCGCGCTTCCGCTGGACTCACTGGCCGCCGAGCTCGCCCAGGTAGTGGCCACCGACGGTATGACAGCGTTGCAGTACGGCTCGGCACAGGGCATTCCGGAGCTGCGGGAGCAGATCTGCGAGGTGATGGCTCTGGAGGGGATCCGGGCGCACGCCGACGACGTCACGGTCACCGTCGGGTCACAGATGGCTCTGGACATGGTCACCCGCATCTTCTGCGATCCGGGAGACGTGGTGCTCGCCGAGGCACCGTCCTACGTCGGGGCGCTCACCACCTTCGCCTCCTACCAGGCGCGGGTGGTGCACGTGCCGATGGACGACGACGGACTGGTACCAGCAGAACTGGATATCGCACTGCGGTCGTTGCGCGCCGAGGGCCGTACCCCCAAGTTCCTCTACACCATCCCGAACTTCCACAACCCGGCCGGCGTCACGCTGACTGTGCAGCGTCGCGCCGACGTGCTCGCGCTCTGCGCCGAGGCCGGACTACTGATCATCGAAGACAATCCGTACGGGCTGCTGAGCTTCGATGGCCGGCACTACCCAGCGATGCGAGCCTCCGAGCCGGATAACGTGATCTACCTCGGCTCCTTTTCCAAGACGTTCGCCCCCGGCCTGCGGGTGGGCTGGGCGCTGGCTCCACACGCGGTGCGCGAGAAGCTGGTGCTGGCTGTCGAGTCGGCCACGCTGTGTCCTCCTGCGTTCACCCAGGCCGTGGTGTCCCGCTACCTGAGCCAGCACGACTGGAAGGGCCAGATCAAGATCTACCGGGAGACCTACCGGGACCGTCGGGACGCCATGGTGGCCGCGCTGCGGCAGTATCTGCCACCGGGTTGCCGGTGGACCCACCCGGCGGGCGGGTTCTACGTCTGGCTCACCGTGCCGGAGGGCCTGGACACCAAGGCGATGCTGCCCCGCGCGGTGACCCAGCGGGTGGCCTACGTACCAGGCACCGCCTTCTACGCCGACTCCCTCGGTAGCAGGCAGATGCGGTTGTCGTTCTGCTACCCGACGCCGGAGCGAATCAGCGAGGGCGTGCGCCGGCTGGCCGCCGTACTGGAAGCCGAACTCGAACTACAGCGCACCTTCGGTAGCGTGAGTCCCCGCGCGGTGTCCGGTCCGCAGTCGCCTGCTCCAGACACCGCATGACCGGGCGGCATCACCGGACAGTGACGGTGCCGACCAGAAGAGTTCCCAGGCGAGTTCACTGAGGAGTTCCGTGGTGACCGATCGCACCGTGGCCGTGCTGGCCGGCGGGCTGTCGCACGAGCGCGACGTGTCGCTGCGCTCCGGCCGGAGGCTGTCCACCGCGCTGCGTGAGACCGGACTGCACGTCGAGGAGTGGGATGTCGACGCCAATCTGGTCGACCGGCTCACCGGTAATCGGCCAGATGCGGTCGTGGTGGCGCTGCACGGCGGGGTGGGGGAGAACGGCGCAGTGCAGTCCGTGCTCGAGATGCTGCGGGTGCCGTACGTGGGCACCGACGCGCACGCTTGCCGTCGCGCCTGGGACAAACCGACCGCCAAGGCCGAGTTGGCCCGGGCCGGTCTGACCACC
This sequence comes from Pseudonocardiaceae bacterium, assembly GCA_050699955.1. Lineage (GTDB taxonomy): Bacteria > Actinomycetota > Actinomycetes > Mycobacteriales > Pseudonocardiaceae. The sequence continues at coordinate 96,600 of JBOHGD010000012.1, forward strand.
CCGGACTGGATCGCCTTGCCGCACTCCACATTCCGCGACCTCGGGGCGCGCGCTGTGCTCGACGCCCTTGTCGCGCATCTCGCGTTGCCCCTGATCCTCAAGCCGGACCAGGGTGGCTCCGCGCTGGGCGTCCAGGTGGTGCGGGACCTCGAGGACCTACCCGCTGCCATGGTCGGCTGTCTGGCGTACGGGGACACCGTTCTCGCTGAGAAGTACATCGAAGGTGTCGAGGTCGCGGTCGCAGTGCTGGACGGGCCAGGGGGGCCACGCGCCCTGCCTGCGGTGGAGATCGAGGCACAGTCCGGCTTCTACGACTACGCGGCTCGTTATACCGCAGGACTCGCCACCTTCCATGCCCCCGCCCGGCTGGACGACGCGGCCGCCGCCGCGGTGGCGGACCTGGCGCTCGGCGCGCATCGGTTGCTCGGGTTGCGTGACCTGTCCCGGACCGATGCGGTGGTGGCCCCGGACGGTACGGCGCACTTCCTCGAGGTCAACGTGGCGCCGGGGCTCACGGAGACCTCATTGCTCCCGATGGCGATCGAGTCGGACGGCGCGGATCTGGGCACCGTCTTCGCCGAACTGATCGAGCGGGCAGTCGCCCGCGACTGAGCTGATGCAAGGTCGCTGGAAGTCGTCGGGGAACGCGTCAGCCGGACAGCTCGCTCTCGCCAGCACCGTCACCGGCACCGGCACCGTCACCGTGACGTAACCCGGTCTGGGTGTTCCCCTGCACCGAAGCTACCTGCTCAGTCGGCCTCCGACGGCCAACGCGGGCTTCGGGGGCCATCAACGCGACGATACGTTCGAGGTCCTCGATCGATCCGAACTCAACGACAATTCGACCTTTCCTACGGCCGAGTTCCACTTTGACTCGTGTTTCGAAAGTGTCCGAGAGACTCTCAGCGAGCTCTTGCAGCCCAGGTGCCTGCATCGTCCGACGCGGCACCGCCCTCGGGGCGGGACGGGACGGCTCGCTGCGGGACAACGTGACCGCTTCCTCGGTGGCCCGGACCGACATGCCCTCGGCGACGATGCGAGCTGCCAGATCTTCCTGAGCCACTGGCTCATCCAGACCGAGCAACGCTCGCGCATGCCCGGCGGAGAGCACCCCGGCAGCGACCCTGCGCTGCACCGCCACGGGCAATCGGAGTAGTCGGATGGTGTTGGTGATGACCGGCCGGCTCCGGCCGATCCGGGAGGCAAGCTGCTCGTGCGTCACACCGAACTCTTGGAGCAGCTGCTGATAGGCGGCAGCCTCCTCGAGCGGATTGAGCTGAACCCGGTGGATGTTCTCCAGCAACGCATCGCGGAGCATCGCGTCGTCGGCGGTGCTGCGCACGATCGCTGGAATGCGGTCCAGCCCAGCCTGCTGCGCCGCCCGCCAGCGCCGCTCACCCATGACGAGCTCATAGGAGCCGGTGTCGACCAGGCGTACCACGATGGGTTGCATCAGCCCGAACTCGCGGATCGAGTGCTCGAGCTCGGCCAGCGCATCCTCGTCGAAAACCTGCCGGGGCTGACGAGGGTTGGGCACGATAGCGCCGGTGGGTACCTCCTGGTACACGGCTCCCGCGACGCTGCCCCCGGCCACCGCGGACGGCTCGCCCTGCTCGTCTCGGTGCTCAGAAGATGCCTGCTCGCCCGCTATGGGGATAGCAGGACCGCTGGGAATCAGCGCGGCCAGGCCACGGCCGAGCCCGCCCTTGCGCTGAGGCGGTCCACCTTCGGGGACCATCAGCGAAGCACCCTACTGGCGCCTGGATCAAGATTCGACAGGGCGATTTCCTTCGCGGCATCCAGATAGCTCATCGCGCCGCGCGAACCCGGGTCATAGATCAGCACGGTCTGCCCGAAACCCGGTGCCTCGGAGACTTTCACGCTGCGCGGGATGACGGTGCGCAGCACCTGATCGCCGAAGTGGTTGCGGACCTCTGCGGTGACCTGGTCGGCCAGCTTCGTGCGTCCGTCGTACATCGTCAGCAGGATCGTGGAGACGGTCAGTGCTGGATTGAGGTGCGAACGCACCAGGTCGATGTTGTGCAGTAGCTGCCCGAGCCCCTCAAGCGCGTAGTACTCGCACTGGATGGGGATCAGTACCTCGGGCGCGGCGACGAGAGCGTTCACGGTCAGCAGGCCGAGCGAGGGGGGGCAGTCGATGAAGACGTAGTCGACGTCTAACTCGTCGAGCGCGGACGTCGGCAGGGCATCCTTGAGGCGGGATTCCCTGGCCACCATCGTCACCAGTTCGATCTCGGAACCGGCGAGATCGATGGTGGCTGGGAGGCACAGCAGGTTCGGCGACTGCGGGCTCACCACGACAGCGTCGGTGAGCCCGATCTCCCCGATCAGTACCTCGTACACCGACGGCGTACCGGAGCGGTGCTCGACACCCAGCGCGGTGGAGGCGTTCCCCTGCGGATCGAGGTCGACCACCAGCGTGCGCAGCCCCTGCAGTGCCAGCGCTGCCGCGAGATTCACCGTGCTCGTGGTCTTACCGACGCCACCCTTCTGGTTGGCCACCGTGAACACTCGTCGCCGCGTCGGCCGAGGCCACGGGTCCTTGGGGTGCTTCACCCGGGTGGCACGTTCCGCCTCATCCGCAATCGGAGTCCAGGCGGGGTCCGGGGGTGACGCATCCTGCCGGTGCGACAACTGCACAGTCCGGACGGCCACGGGTGGTTGACGTGGGTCGGAGACCGAGCACAGCGGCGCGGGTACCGGTGACTCACCTGAACCGGTTTCACGTGAAACAGTGCGGTCCGGGGCAGGCCCGTCCAGCCGTTCGCCGTACCACTCGGGGATCACACTCACCGATTCTTCCTCCTTTGTGGCCCCACACTCCGGGTGACACGCTCGGTACCTCGCCGCACCACTACCACTGTTGTCGGTGGCCGGACGACCGCTCCACCACACTGCACGATCTCTATCGTTTCTCCACCTGCCGACCGCACCGCAACAGCGTCCCGCGCGACCTCCTCGCTCGCACGATCACCCTTGATCGCGAGCAGTCGACCGGCTGGATTCAGCAACGGTAGACACCAGCTTGCCAAGCGACCCAGCGGCGCGACCGCGCGGGCCGTCACAACGTCCCACCCACCGAGTCTCGCCCGCACCCCAGGGTCCTCGACGCGGCCGTGGTGTACGCGAACCGGCAACTCAAGCTCGCTCACGACCTCCTGTAGCCACACCGTTCGCCGGGTCATCGACTCCAGCAGCACTACGGTCAAGTCAGGGCGGGCCAGTGCAAGCGGTATTCCTGGCAGGCCCGCTCCAGAGCCCACGTCCAATATATGTTCGCCATCCGGCACCAACTCGCCGAGAACAGCGGAGTTCAGCATATGACGTTCCCATAACCGTTCTGCTTCCCGTGGACCGATGAGCCCCCGGGTGACCCCGGGCCCGGCAAGCATCGCAACGTATCGCTCGGCCGCCGCGTACCGATCCCCGAACACAGCACGCGCCGCCGCTGGAATCTCCACCCACGTCTCCGTTTCACGTGGAACATCGACCGTCATCACGCCACGGGCCCCGCGGACCAAGCCGAGGTCCACAGGGCCCGCAGGCGAGATGACGTTGAGCCGAGAAGTTAAGCCGAAGGGAACACCACGACACGACGTCGCGGCTCCTCACCCTCACTCTCGCTGTATACCCCCGCCACCGACGCCACCGCGTCATGCACGATCTTCCGCTCGAACGGTGTCATCGGCTGCAGCCGAGTCGGCTCACCATCGTCTCGCACTCGTTCCGCAGTCGAACGACCGAGCTCGCTGAGCTCACTGCGTCGAGCCAGCCGCCACTGGGCGATGTCGAGCATCAGCCGGCTCCGCGCACCGGTCTGCTGCTGAACGGCTAGCCGGGTCAACTCCTGCAACGCCTCGAGCGCCGCGCCGCGAGACCCGACGAGCTTCTCCAGGTCCTCTCCACCGTCGATGCTCACCACCGCGCGGTCACCCTCGACGTCGAGGTCGATGTCGCCGTCGTAGTCAACGAGATCGAGCAGCCGTTCCAGGTAGTCACCCGCGACGTCACCCTCTTGCACGAGCAGATCTTCGCTGCTCCGCCCACCGCGCTCGACTCTGCCGGAGACCTCTGTCCGTTCTGGTACATCCGGCCGTTCGGAGTCGTCCGCGACATCCACTGGACCGGAAGCAATCCCGGTGTTCACGTCGGTGGCGCCGTCCACACCTGCTTGACTGCCGTCCCCAAGACCATGCGAGGGCTCAGACGGTGAGCTCGGCGGGCCCTCGTCGGCCACCACCTGCTCAGTCGCCAGCGTCTCGGCCACAACTGTCTCCTCTCCGAGGGGCCGCGCCCTCAGCGACGCTTCCGGTTGGTCTTCTTCCGCGCCCGCGACTGGATAATGCCCGGGATCGCGGAGTCGTCCGTACGCTCCGGATTCGTTCCGTTGGGTGAATCACCTGAAACCGAGCCGCTGGAACCATTCGAGCCCGCCGCGGCCTGAGGCGCCGAACCGGAACTCGAACCGGCGTCGGCAGGCGAAGCGGAGCTGCTGCTGGTCTCCTTCTTCGTCCGCACCGGCTTCTGACCTGGACGCGGTGCGAGCGCCTGGCGCTGCACAACCGCCGCTTCCTTCTTCTCCGCTTCCTCGGCATCGATCCGTTTGTAGACCAGGCGCTGCTGGCCGAGTGTCCACAGGTTGTTGGACAACCAGTAGAGCAGGATCGCCAACGGGAAGAACGGGCCACCGCCGACCACACCGAGCGGGAAGAGGTACACCATGACCTTGTTCATCATGACGGCCTGCGGATTGGCCGCCTGCGCCTCGGTCTGCCTGGCCACCGAGTGCCGGGCGGTAAGGTGGGTGAGGATGCCGGCCACGAGGGTCAGCGGCACTGCCACGAGCGCGATCTCCCACCGGGTGACGTCCCCGTATCGGGACAGCAGTTTGACTGGCTCGGTGATGTACGCCGACAGCGGAACCCCGAACAAACGAGAGTCCAGGAAGGACTGCACGTCGGCCGGGCTGAACACGTAGTTGCCGGTGTTGCGGTTCTGGATGGGGGTGAGGTTCAGCCGGTTGAACGATCTCAGCACGTGGAACAGCCCGATGAACACCGGGATCTGCACCAGCACCGGCAGACAGCCACCCAGCGGGTTGACCCCGTGCTGGGACTGCAGCTTCTGTACTTCGGCGTTCAACTTCTGACGATCGTCGCCGTACTTCTTCTTCAGCTTCTGGACCTCGGGCGCGAACTCCTGCATCTTGCGCATGGAGCGCACCTGGCTGATGAACGGCTTGAACAACAACGCGCGCAGCGTGAACACCAGGAACACCACGGCCAGCGCCCACGCCACGCCGTTGTTCGGACCCAGCACGAAGCCGAACGCCTTGTGCCAGAACCACAGGATGGCTGACACCGGGTAGTAGATGAAGTTCAGCAAGACGACTCACTCTCGGCGGGGGAGCAGGGTGATCTCGGTGGTGGCACCGGGTCCACCCCTCCAGGGTGCCAGGGTGCGCAGCGAAGCAGCCGTCGCGCCGTCAACCATGATCCGCGCAGCACCCCGTGCACGGTCAGCGCCTCGATCGCGTACGCACTGCAGCTGGGGGAGAAGCGGCACGTCGGCGGCAGCGCCGGGGAGATCCATCGGCGGTAGAACCGCAGCGGCAGCACGAACAGCCGAACCACCGGCCCGACCCGGCGGGTCCCGGGAGTCCTGGAAGGCACCGGAGTCACCGCCATCACCGGCCGCCGTGCTGTGTCGCAGCGAGGAAGTCGGCCGGCGATTCGGTGGCCACCTCGGTGGGCGAAGTAGGGGGTGGAGCAGCGGAGGAGTCGGCAGGAGCGTCGCCGAGCCGCCGCAGCGCTCCGTCGATGTCGTGGCCCAGAACCGTGCTGCCCGCCCTGGCTGCGGCCGGCAGCGCACGCACCACCAGTAGCGCTCCGGAGGGCAGCGCGCTCAACCGGGTCCGCATCAGGTGGCGCAGCCGACGCTGCACCCGGTGTCGGACCACCGACCCGCCGACCGTGCGGCCGACGATGAACCCCACCCGCGGCGGGACAGTGGGATCACCCGATCGGTCCAGGTGCACGACGAGTGTGCGCCGCGCCGCACGCCGACCCCGCCGCACGGCCGTCGAGAAGTCCTCGCGGCGGGTCAGTCGAGTAGGCGCGGGCAGCACGTCCGGATCCGGAACGAGACGGTTCAGGCCGACAGCTGGCTGCGACCCCTGCGGCGGCGTGCCGCGATGATCGCCCGCCCAGCGCGGGTGCGCATCCGCAGCCGGAACCCGTGGGTCCTGGCGCGACGACGGTTGTTCGGCTGGAACGTGCGCTTGCCCTTGGTCACGGCGGTCGTTCTCCCGGTGAGTTCATCGTCCGCAGCCATCGGGACTGCGAGGAGTCGAGGCGTCCCCTGCTCGCACCGGCGTCACTACCGCGAGCGATCCCGCACGGCGCACCGACACATCTAGGGCCGGTGGGCGAGAGCACACAAGAATACCCGCCGGTGGGCGGGAGACCGTTCCGAGACTAGGGCGCAGGTACCGGCCCCGTCAAAACCGACCACCCGCTGATACCACAACCAATCCGACCGTTGCGTCGGCTTCCGCCACGCCGGTGCTCGTCGGTGCTTGCTTTCGAAGAGTTCTTGTGGCAGCGCCGAAGGCTTGTTAGCGTGCCTCCTTCGCGGTTCCGGAAACCCAGGGAGAGGACACCGGCTCCGTCGGCCGGTACGTCCGGGGCCCCAGTGCCCCTCCGACCCGGCGGACTGTCATGCACAGCTGTGGATAACTCTGTGGACGCCCGAGCGGCCGCGGTGTCCACCACCGGCCGGAGGGGAGTCAGTGGGGTGTCGGAGCGGCAAACAGATCTCGGTCAGGTGTGGAGCGAGGTCGTCCGGGAGCTCTCTTCCGGGACGTTGTCACCACAGCAGCGCGCCTGGATGCGGGTAACCCGCCCGATCGGCCTGCTGGACGGCACCGCGCTGCTGGCCGCCCCGAGTGACTTCGCCAAGGACGCCATCGAGCGCGCACTTCGCGCGCCGATCAGTGCCGCGCTGTCCCGGCACCTGGGTCGGGAGGTCTCCCTCGCGGTGAAGGTGGATCACCCACTCCCGGTGCCGCCCGAGCTACCACCGCCGGGTGGGGGGTTCACCGCAGCCGGTCCATCCCCTTCCAGCAGGCCCGGTGTCGGCAGGCCCGGTTATCCGGGCCAGGGCACCCCGCAGTGGGACGGCGACTCCGCCGACGAGGGCACCGACGACGGTGAGCAGAGCGAGGAGGAGGCCGCACTAGCCACCGTGCACGAGATCTGGCCGACCTTCGCAGGTCCGACCACTCCGCAGCCGACCCGCAGGCCGAGCTCCCAGACCAAGCTCAACGAGAAGTACACCTTCGACACCTTCGTCATCGGCGCCTCCAACCGGTTCTCGCACGCCGCTGCGGTGGCGGTGGCCGAGGCACCCGCGCGGGCCTACAACCCGTTGTTCGTCTGGGGCGAGTCGGGGCTGGGCAAGACACACCTGCTGCACGCCGTCGGGCACTACGCGCAGCGGCTGTTCCCCGGCATGCGGGTGCGCTACGTCTCCACCGAGGAGTTCACCAACGACTTCATCAACTCGCTGCGCGACGACCGTAAGGTGGCCTTCCAGCGCCGTTATCGCGACGTCGACGTGCTGCTGGTGGACGACATCCAGTTCCTGGAGGGCAAGGAAGGCACCCAGGAGGAGTTCTTCCACACCTTCAACACGCTGCACAACGCGAACAAACAGATCGTGATCTCCTCCGACCGGCCACCCAAGGGGCTCGGCACTCTGGAGGACCGGCTGCGCACCCGCTTCGAGTGGGGACTGATCACCGACATCCAGCCGCCCGAGCTGGAGACCCGCATCGCCATCCTGCGTAAGAAGGCGGCGGGGGACCGGCTGGCCGCGCCGGACGAGGTACTGGAGTTCATCGCGGCCCGGATCGAGCGCAACATCCGCGAGCTGGAGGGTGCGCTGATCCGGGTCACCGCGTTCGCCTCGCTGAACCGACAGCCGGTGGACACCCAGCTCGCCGAAATCGTGCTGCGCGACCTCATCCCGGACGCCCAGGCCCATGAGATCGGCGCGCCCACGATCATGGCGGTGACCGCCGAGTTCTTCGGTCTGACCATTGAGGACCTGTGTGGCCCCGGCAAGACCAAGCAGCTCGCCCAGGCCCGGCAGATCTCGATGTACCTGTGCCGGGAGCTCACCGACCTGTCACTGCCCCGGATCGGGCAGACCTTCGGCGGCCGTGACCACACCACGGTGATGCATGCGGACAAGAAGATCCGCAAGGAGATGGCCGAGCGTCGCCGCACCTACGACCAGGTGCAGGAGCTCACCTCCCGCATCAAGCAACGCGCCCGCACCTGATTGGCGTCTTGACGATCCCGGTCCCCAACGATCCACCCACAGTTGTGGATAACTCTGTGGACAAGTGGGGATGGATGTGGACCCCGCGCCGCACACCTCAGGTGTCCACCGGTGGCCGCCGCCGGTCCACCGGGGCACCGGGGCCTTGTCCACAGCAGACCGCGCCGCTGGAGCTGCACCGATGGCAGCAGTCCACACCACCCACAGGGCCTACTACTACGACTGGTCTTCTCTTTCTAAGAGACACTCTTTTCACCAGGGCGGTGGACAACTCAACCCCGATGGACCCAGGGCACCCAGGACGGAGCGCAGGACCTACCGTTGAGCACACCGGACCACCGAGAGGGACTCGTTGTGAAGCTCGGACTCATCGGACTTGGCAAGATGGGCGCCAACATGCGGGAGCGGCTGCACGTTGCCGGCATCGAGGTGGTGGGTTTCACGCGCAGTCCTCAGGGCCGCGATGTCGACTCGCTGGCCGAGCTCGTCGAGCGGCTCCCTTCACCTCGGGCGGTGTGGATCATGGTGCCGGCCGGGGACCCCACCCGTGAGACCGTGCGGCAGCTGGCCGGCTTGTTGGCCGAGGGCGACGTCGTCGTCGACGGGGGCAACTCGCGCTACACCGACGACCTGGTGCACGCGGAGCTCCTCGCGCAGCGCGGTATCGGGTACCTGGACTGCGGGGTCTCCGGCGGAGTCTGGGGCCGGGACAACGGTTACGGACTGATGGCCGGCGGCGACACCGAGTACGTCGAGCGGCTGATGCCGGTGTTCGACGCGCTGCGCCCGGAGGGGCCCCGGGACGAGGGGTTCGTCCATGCGGGCGGGGTCGGCGCCGGGCATTACGCGAAGATGGTGCACAACGGCATCGAGTACGGCCTGATGCAGGCCTACGCCGAGGGCTTCGAGCTGCTCGACGCCTCCGAGGTGGTCACCGATGTGCCCGCGGTGATGAACGCCTGGCGGCGCGGCACGGTGGTCCGCTCGTGGCTGCTGGACCTGCTGGTGCAGGCCTTGAAGGACGACCCGAAGCTGACGGAGCTGCGCGGCTGGGTGCAGGACTCCGGAGAGGGACGCTGGACGATCGAAGAGGCGATCGACCACGCGGTGCCGCTGCCGGTGATCTCCGCGGCGCTGTTCGCCCGGTTCTCCTCCCGGCAGCCGGACTCTCCGGCGATGCGCGCGGTGGCTGCCCTGCGCCAGCAGTTCGGTGGGCACGCCGTGCGGCAGGCGAATCCTGACATCCCCGCTGACCAGCGCTGACCCACACACCAGCGCCCATGCACGTCCGCCAGCTTGTGGTCACCGACTTCCGGTCCTGGGAGCACGTCCGACTCGACTTCGAGCCGGGCGTGACGGTGCTGGTCGGCGCCAACGGTCAGGGCAAGACGAATCTGGTCGAGGCACTGGGTTATGTGTCGACACTGGGCTCGCACCGGGTCGCCACCGATGCGCCACTGGTGCGACGGGGCGCCCAGCGGGCCATCGTGCGCACCGTGGTGGTGCATGCGGGCCGGGAGCTGACCGTCGAGCTGGAGATCTCCCCCGGACGGACCAATCGCGCCAGGATCAACCGCTCGCCCCTGGCCCGGCCTCGGGATGTGCTCGGCGTACTGCGCAGCGTGCTGTTCGCTCCCGAGGACCTGGTGCTGGTCCGCGGCGATCCCGGCGAGCGACGCCGGTTCCTCGACGATCTGCTGGTTGCCCGCGCTCCCCGGCTGGCCGGGGTGCGCGCGGACTATGACCGCGTGCTGCGCCAGCGCGCCGCGTTACTCAAGTCGGCGGGCCTGGCGCGCCGCTCGGGCGGCACGGGTGACCTGCGCACCCTGGACGTCTGGGACGGTCACCTCGCCCGGCACGGCGCGGAACTGCTCGGTGCTCGACTGGATCTCGTCGTCGACCTGACCCCGCACGTCGTCGCGGCCTATCGCGGAGTGGCCCCAGAATCCGCCGCGGTCCAGCTCGACTACCGCAGCAGCCTGGGTGCGGCGCTGCCGGACGGGGGGTGCGAAGCCGGCCAGGCCGACGTCGACCTGCTGGAGGCGGCGATGCTCTCCGAGCTGGCGCGGGTGCGCCCGACCGAGGTGGAGCGCGGGGTGTGCCTGGTCGGACCGCACCGCGACGACCTCGAGCTCAGTGTGGGCGGGATGCCTGCGAAGGGCTACGCCAGCCACGGTGAGTCCTGGTCGTTGGCACTGGCGCTACGGTTGGGTAGCTACGAGATGCTGCGCTGCGATGGCGCCGAGCCGGTGCTGTTGCTCGACGACGTGTTCGCGGAGCTGGACGCGTTTCGCCGGGCCCGGCTGGCCGAGGTGGCTCAGGCCGCCGAGCAGGTGGTGGTCACCGCGGCGGTGGCGGCCGATGTTCCGGAGCAATGCGACGGTGCCCGGTTCGACGTGCACGAAGGGGAGGTACGCCGTGTCCGATAGCGACTCCGGGCCTGCCACCCCAGCTGGGGATAAACCTGTGGATGGTGTGGACAAGTTCCGCACTCGTAGACCAGGAAGTCGAATTCGAACGGGAACGGAGGAGCCCGGGCTCACCCGACCAGCGGATCTGGCAACGCAGCGTTCACCGAACGAACGCGATCGGCTGAGCCGGATCAGCGACCCGGCAGAGGTCGCTGCGCCCGGCAGAGCCGGCCAGACTCCCCCTGAGAGGTCGCAGCAACCTCCCGCGGACGGGCCCCGGGGCGCCGATATCGCACGTTCCGCGCTGGAGGCCGCGCGCCTCGCCGCTCGGTCCAGCGGGCGGGCTGGGACCGCGCGTCGCGGGTCGGGTGGCCGGGTGGCCGGGGCTCGCCGCCGTCGCGGGTGGTCCGGTGCCCGGCCCGATGACCGGGATCCCCAGCGGCTCGGCCGGCTCGCTGCCCGGCTGGTCGCCGACCGTGGCTGGGCGGACCGGGTGTCCGGCGGCCTGGTGTTCGGCCGGTGGGCCCATCTGGTCGGCGACGAGGTCGCTGAGCACGCCCGGCCGATGTCGCTGCGCGGGGGTGAGCTGACCGTGCAGGCCAGCTCCACAGCGTGGGCCACCCAGCTGCGGTTGCTGCAACGCCAGCTGGTCGTGCGCATCACCGCTGGTGTCGGGCCGGGCGTGGTGACCCGGCTGCGGGTGCAGGGCCCGGTAACGCCGAGCTGGCAGCACGGGCCCCGGCACGTCCGCGGCCGCGGACCCCGGGACACCTACGGCTAGCCCGAGTTTCCGGGCTAGCGTGATCTAGGTCGGTGTTCCCGCTGGTGAGAGTGGGTTTGGATCTTGTTTGGTCCTATGACCTAAGTCCGGGGTGCCCACCGGGCTAGGTCGAAGATCTCGGCG
>JBOHGD010000013.1:0-106495 GCA_050699955.1 Pseudonocardiaceae bacterium
TCACCCTGCTATTCAACCGCAAACCACGGCGGATGTCCAGTTTTTCTGTGACTACACGGAGGCCAGGTGGGGCGGCATTGTTCCAGCTCAGCACCGTGATCATCGACCAAGATCAAGTAAGTTCGGGTTAGCGGACCCGGGCAATCTGTCGGCGCAGCACGGCGTTCTCGTGACGCAAGACCAACAGCTCGGCATCTTTGCTCAGGTCTTCTCGCACCAGGACAGCGATCAGACCGAGCAGCCAGCGCACGAGCTGGTACACGATCGACAACAGTGGCATCCGACGATCATCCACGACCGACTGTCACACGAAGAGCGCAGGTCAGGACGCTGCATCGAGTTTTCGAGCCCCACGCGTTCACGACACGCCGGCTCGACGTGCCGCGCTGACGTGTCGTGGGGGATGACGGATTCGTGCTCCCAGACCCGCAGCGGTAGAACGGCCGGGACGACAACTCTGGCCGCGGGGTTCACGCCGCCGTAACGCAGTGTGTGGGTGTTGCGACACTGAGGTCGTCGATGCTGAACCGTCAGCTCGACGGAGTCGAGTGGGGTTTGCGCGTGGCGGGTAAGAAGGCGCTGTACCCCCCGATCTTCCGGATCGATGTTGATGCGGCCCGGGCCTTCTTCGGTGACGAGGTGTCGGTCGAGGACATCCCCCGACGGATCGTCGACGCTTACAACACCGGCAAAGATGTCACGACCTACGAGCCGGAGGGCACGGCCGAGTTCGACGGCTGCCGGTTGGTCGTTTACCGCAACGCCAGGGCCCGGCGCCAGCCCAGCCCGTGGGTGCCGTTCTACGAGCCGTCCGGCATCGCGATCACGAAGGTGTCAACGCAGAGCCAGCACTTCGTCGGCTTCGTCGCCATGAACGACGAGTTGTACGCCCACACCGGTGGGCATTCGATTGTGGTCTTCGAGCGGTTCATCGACGTGGCCTTTCCCATCGACGTCGCGCGCCGGATCGCCGAACCGGAAGTCAAACGGGCCCGCTCCAGCCAGATCTCGGGTACGACGCTGGCCAGCGACGTCAACTTCCGGGATCCACGACGCATCACCTACACCGAGTCACTTGAGAACGTCTGGACGGCTCTCAGCGGACAGGTCCGCCCCGTGGTCCTCGCGGACCCGGGTCTGCGGGCGGTGTTCGGGACCAGGAACAAGATACGTCTGGAGGTCAGCAGCGCGATCAAGTTCGGGCGGCGCGTCGATACTCTCGACAAGCTGATCATGCTGATCCGGTGGCTCGCCTCGACAGCGGAGTCCCCGCTGCCGGACGACGACGACTGGGCGATCCTCGACTCGATCAAGGTGCTCAACCCCCGCAAGAGCAAGGACCTGATCGCCCGCCTCAAGCGCGACCTGGCCGAGAAGCTCGTCGTCGATCGCGACTACGCGAACATGGCGGTCACCCACGTCGACGCATCCCTGTACGCCAACGCCACCTCGTACACCGTCAGCAGGGGACAGGAGGACATCTACGCGGGCGAGCTCCGCCCCGACCTCGCCGACATCCTCGACAACGTCGACCCGGGACCGGAAGGTCCGGCATCACTTCTGACGTCGATCACCGTCCGGTCGCAGTGTCTGGACTACGGCCCCGGAGTCGGAACACACGGGACCCTGCTCGAGCACCTCCACGGCGAGATCCGCCACGGCGAGCGGACCTACTTCCTCCTCGCCGGTCGGTGGTACGAGGTCGATGCGAGCTACATCGATCTGGTGACCAGAGACTTCGTCGGGCTGATCGAGAACCTCGACCTCAAGGCCTCTGCGATCGGCCTGCGGAACTGGCAGAAAGCTGAGAGCGAGGGCGTCTACAACGAGAGCTCTGTAGCCGGGGACCTGGTCATCAACGGCGACCGGGTCATGACCGACAACGTCGAGCTGTTCGACACCCTCACTTGGGACGGCGAGCGCACCTACGTTGTCCACGTGAAGGGGGACTTCGACGTCAAGGTCCGCGACGTCCGATCGCAGATCATCAACTCGGCGAACATCATCGAGAACGACCTGCGGCTCGGCGACCCGACCCGCTTGAAACGCCACCACGCCACCCTGCAGCGTAGAGGGCGCACCACGCTGACCGAGTCCGAGTTCCTCGAACTCTTCGAGCGCCCCAGGACGTATGTCCTTGCCTACGGCACTGTCACCAAGGTGGAGCGTGAAACCGTGGACCAGTTCGGGTCGATCGTAGCGCGGATGGAGGTCGTGACCCTCGCCGGCCAGTTCCGCCAGATCGCGAGCGCGAGTCACGCCACCGATCTTCGCATCGCATGGATCGAGATTGTCGACTGACTCGACCAGGGGCAGGCCGCACCAGCCTGCGCGCAGAATAAGACGGATGGTGCTGGGGGAGAGGTGGTGTCTGCGCAGGGCGCTATTGTGGATGACTTGTTCGGTGGGCGTTGTTGCGTTAACCGAGGGCTGGGCTGGCTGGGCCGTGTGGAGCCGTGATCAGATGGCGTGGGCGAGTTCGGCGAAGGCTGCCGGGAGCCGATGCTGCCGGTCGGCATCCACGCCGAGTTCGTAGTGGCCGCGACGCAGGTTCTGGACGAAGGTGTGCCCGGCGCTGATCACGCGGATCGAGCGGAGTTGTGTCAGCCCGCGCATCGGCCGCAGTCGGGCCTTCAGCCGGCCATGGTCGCTTTCGACAGGATTATTGGCGTCTCGCTCGGTGATGTGGCACGCTGCGGGCAGCAGCTCGTCCAGCACGCGGGGATAGGTCGCCGCCCGGTCGATGGTCACCTCGCTCGGACGGGAGCCATGCTCCAGGGCGCGGATGAAGAACCGCCGGGTGACTGCCAGACCTCGCTTCTCGGAGATCCAGCACGTCGATGACCAGCCCGTACTGGTCGATCGCCCGATACAGGTACACCCACCGCCCGGCGACCTTGACATAGGTTTCATCGACGAACCAGCGATCACCGGGTGCGTGCCGGCAGGGCCGGGCCGCGTCGATCAGCAACGGGGTGAACCGCTGCACTGTGGGTGCCGAACTGGTCATCCACGATGCTGACCTGCGGCGTCGCTGGAGGGTGGTGGTCGGGCATGATCGCCTGCTGTGGCGATGCGACTGCTGTATCTGATCTTCCGGCACCTGGTGGCCTGGCTTGGACTACTGGCCCGTAGCTCCCGGTCGAAGAACGCGGAGATCCTCGTCCTTCGCCATGAGGTGACCGTGTTACGGCGCCAAGTCCAGCGACCGCGTCTGTGCTAGGCCGACCGGGCAGTGTTCGCGGCCCTGGCCCGGTTACTGTCCCAGGCTGGCCGACTGCATCGAATCGTGACCCCGGCCACGATCATGCGCTGGCACCGGGACCTGGTGGCACGGCGCTGGACCCAGCCCCCACGGCGCCGCACCGGCGGCCGGTCCACGGCATCGGAGCTGCGCCGGCTGGTGCTGCGCCTGGCTACGGAGAACTCGACCTGGGGATACCGAAGGATTCACGGCGAACTCGCCGGGCTCGGCTACCACCTTGCGCCCAGCACCGTGTGGTTGATCCTCAAGCGAGCCGGTATCGATCCCGCACCTCGCCGCAGCGGGCCCACCTGGCGACAGTTCCTTGCCACCCAGGCCCACGGCATCCTGGCCACCGACTTCTTCTACGTCGACACCTTGCTGTTTCACCGGCTCTATGTGCTGTTCGTCGTCGAGCACGCCACCCGCCGCGTCCACATCCTTGGCATCACCATCAACCCCACCGGTGCCTGGGTGGCCCAACAGGCACGGAATTTCCTCATGGACCTCGGCGAGCGCGTGGAGAACTTCAGGTTCTTGATCCGGGACCGCGACACCAAGTTCACCGGCGTCTTCGACGCCGTGTTCGCCAGCGAGGACCTCCGCATCCTGCGCACTCCGGTGCGGGCACCCCGGGCGAACGCGATCGCCGAACGCTGGGGTCGGCACCGTGCGCCGCGAGCTGCTGGACCGGATCCTGATCCTCAACCGCCGCCACCTCCAGACCGTGTTGACCGAGTACGTGGGCCACTTCAACGATCATCGTCCGCACCGCGCACTGCACCACGCAGCACCACTCAAACCATTCCCACCACCCGCATCAGCACCCGACCCGCGTCTTCGACGCCGTGACCGGCTGGGCGGGCTGATCCACGAATATGCCCAGGTCGCATGACATGGATGACCTACTCGGCACCCCTCGGCACCCACAGGTGTAACACGGCTGGTCACTCCAGCGAGATGTGGGTGACAGACACGTGCAGCAACCACCGCGGGGCCAGAGCGGCGGCTGTCTCCTTCCCTTTCCTCCTCACTTTCAGGAGGCGCGTGTGTCCACCGCACCTATCACCAGTACTCCAGCGCCGGTCGGCGCGCCGAGGCCTTCTCCGCCGGGGTCGATCCTGCGGTTGCTCTTCATTGCCTGTTTCGAATGGCGCCCTTGTCTACGGCAGCGCGTGAGCGCGGGCACCCGGAGTGTCGGCCGCATGCTCCAGACTGTGTGCGTCAGCTAACGGGTATCACAGTGGGTTGGGAGGTGACGCATGAGGGCCACGGCACCGGCCACCGCCATCGAGTTGCTGGGGTATCTGCATGCCAAGCTCGATGAGCACTTCCGCCAGCTTCAAGTCCGCCGCGCCCAACTTGATCCCGTGTCACCGGTTTTTGCGCTCGAACACGACCTGGATGAGGCCCAGCTTGCGCTACTGAAGTCCGCTGTTCAGTCGGCCATCCAGCAGGGGTTCGGCCCCAGGTTCCGAAGGTTCTGGCTCCCGTTCGTGGTCTACGCCGCGGAGGTTGGCTACGACTACGTGGGCGACGAGTACTGGCCGAGCTTGGAGGCAGCCGGGGCTGCGCGGGGCTGGGCGACGCAGAACAATCGCCAGTTCATCAAGGCGTTCTTCCGTCGCTTCGCGGGCGAGTATGGCGGCGCGCGACCGACTGGTGCGTGGGCCGAGCACTTCCGGATCATCTGCTGGCCGATCACGCACGCCGTTCTGCCGACTTACCTGCAGCGCTACCTCGCGCAGCTCATGTACGAATATCGGACGGGGCTGACGACGGCAGTCTTGAACGACCCGGCTGCGCTCGGTGCCCGCCTTGCGTCGCGCGCGGTCCGCTACACGGAGCGGTTCCGGATCTTCTGCGAGAACACGAGCCTGCTCGGCCAGGTCGCCGCTGCGCTGCTGGCTGGCGATGACGAGGCGTCGCCATACCTGACCGCCCCGACCCTGCACCGCATTGTCGAGGGGCTGTCGAAGGAGTCGCAGAGCCGTACCTGGCTGCGCGAGACGAAGCGGTATGCGCACCAACTCCGATCCAGCGTGCCGCGGTCGCACCGCGTCGGCACCACCCCTGCGCCGAAGACGATGACGCGCCTACCGTGCGCGACCGACCCGCGATTTCTTCTGCGGCGCGAGCCGACGGCGTGGGTTCCGTTCGTCGCGTTCCCCGATCTCTCGCCGCTTTCACTGAGGCTCCCCCACATCGCCGAGGAACTTCGCTCACGTCAGGCCTTGATCGCTGGCGTCGCCCGGCGGATCGTGCCCGGCCGCTTACTCGACCCCGGGCAGGAGGTCGTACTCACCAGTTGGCCCCGCGCTGACCAACCATTCGTGCAACTCCTCCGTGGGCCGGATGACGTCAACCGGGTGCTGGCATCTCAGTGCGTGATCACCCCCGGCCCGTGGTGGCTGTTCCGGGTCCGACCGGGCGCACCCGCCGTTCAAGTCAAAGCCCCCGTGGTGCGTCCGGGGTACTCGTACTGTCTCGTCGGCCGGACGGACGACGCCGAGCCGCCGGACGTGACCTGGGCTACCGAGGTCCCTATCGCGGTCGAGGGCGCCCACGGGGTTGAGCTCACCGTCCCGCCTACGGTCGGGGAATCCGACCGCGCGGCGCTGGCGGCTATCGGTATCGCTGTCGCAACCGACGTCCGCGTGCGTCCGGTGGGGGTCGTCGCCGCGAGTTGGGACGGCGAGGGAGCTGTTGAGTGGTTGGCCAGCGAATTGGCGATGATCGGCATCCGCTCAGGGCGGACACCGAGCCGCCTGGTGGTGACGGTCGACAACGTACCGCATCTGTTCACTTGGCCGGACCACGACAGCGAGACGTTCATCCAACTGGACGGGCTTGAGATCGGCAGCCACGAGATTGTCGTCTCGTTGCTTCCGGCCGCCGGTGAGACCGCGATCGCCACGGCCGCTCTGCAGGCGGTCGTCCACGACCCGCAGATCCGGCCCGAGAACGCGACCTGCGGCGAGGGCATCCGCATCCTCACGTCGCCCTCGCGGCCATCGCTGAATGAACTGTGGGACAACCGCGCCGAGTTGGAGATCGAGGGGCCCGCGGAAGCGCCCGTGCACCTGTCGCTGACGCTGCGTGATCTTCACCGGAACAGCCTCGCCACGCTCCGACGCACCGTTCATCTGCCGATAAGCACCGCCGCTTGGCGAGAGTTCGCCCGTCAAGAACTGCGCAGGAACGACCTCGGCGGCAGCTACGACGACGCCGAGAGTTGCGAGATCACCGTCAGCCGTTCGGGACTCGGCTACGCGTCCTTGCACGTCGAGCGCGGCTTCCAGCCACTCAGGTGGATCATCAGTCGCCGTGACCGGCAGCCGACCGCTCGACTCGTCGACCGCACCGACGGTGGCGAGACCCGGGTCGAGTTCTTCGCCGTCGAAGCGCCGACAACGGCGATCCCGAAGCCACCGGAGTTGATCATCGAGCTCCTACCCCAAGGAGGACTGGTACGGGCGATCGCCGGCCAAACAGTCGCCGCGGTGATCCTGCCGCCCGACCGCAACGACCTCATGGCGCGGCATGTCCGGCCTGAGGTGCCCGTCGGTCAGCGGACCACGGCCGAGGTGGTGCGTTTGCTGCGCCACCATGCGCAGTGGAGCGATGCGGCGCTCCCCGCCGATGCGTTCGCGCAGCATCAACGAGACCTTGTACTGGAAGCCATCACGCGTGAGGTGGTATGCCTCGTTGCTGGCTCGCACAAATGGTCGCGACTTGAGCGCCGGCTGGACCATGAACCGCTGCTCAATCAATTGCAGGAGATGCAGGATCTCGTCAGTAACAGGCGACGGCAGCGGGCGATAGCGAAGGCCATTGGTAACAACTTGTGGCGCTGGGGCGAGGCGCCAGGCGAGATGAGCGCGGGCCTCGCCGAGGCGATCCGTCCGGTCGTAGCACGGTTGGGGCTGGCCGATCGACCGGACTTCGTCTCATTTCTCCTGCACTTAGTCCGTACACCCGGCAGGCTCGCAACGTGGCCGGAGCGCGACCGTGATGTGCTGATCGAGAAGATTCTGCGCTCGCCGGTGCTGATCCGCGCGGCTCGATTCGCCGTGCTTGGTGCGCGGGCACTTACGACGGACGACGAGGCGCATCGAGCATCGGGAGGAAGCGGATGAAGGTCACGATGCTCGCTTCGGAGGATGTCGCCGCCCGCGCCGCCGCCGCCCTCGGACTGGATCCCGATACGGCCGATCTCTTCTCGGACGAGGGTCTCTGCGCGTCACTCCGCCGGGCCGCATCGTTCCTTTGCCCGGCGACGCCGCGGCAGTTGGTCGACGCGGTACGGGACACACTGGGTCCGCTGGCCCGGCACGGCGTCCCGTCCCGTGATGACGTGATGGACCGGCTGGACCTGCTCGTCGCGGCCGGTGATCTCCTCGAACTGCGGGAGGAGACACAGCGCCAGATCCGGCGGCTCTTCCTCGGTCCGCCGTCGTACGTAATCAAGTCCCCGGGCCGGTACCTCCTGCTCGGTGTGCGTCCGTTCGGCGAGCCGCTCGTTGCCAGCCCGCTGGACAAGGATATTGCCTACGAGGGGCACCTGCGGACGCTCAGGCTGGACGCGGCCGACCCGCCTGCGGTGCTGGCCGCGGCTGGCCTGCACGTGACCAAGCCGGAGGAGTGGTGCATGGCGCCCCGGGCCCAGGCCGCCGATGAGTTGCTCGGTGAGTATCGCCAGCGGCTAGCTGTCGCCCGCCCGGCCGGGCGGGTCGAGGGGCTGACGGTGATAGATTCCACCGCCCGCGTCAACTTCTACCGCGGCCGCTGGCGGCAGCCGAGGGCCTCCGATGACGGCGATTTCGTCGGCCGCCGGCCGCAAGCCTACGGCGCCGATCTTTGGTGCTTCGTCCGGATCGACGGCGGCCAGCCGAAAGCGCTGCTCGACCTGCCGATCGCGGACTCGTCCACCCCTGGCCGCTTCGATGCGTGGCGCATCCAGGCGGCGCTCGATGCCGATCGCGGCCGTCCGCAGACCGTGCGCGTGCGGTGTGCGGACGGCGTCGAGACGGAACGCATCGTCGACCTCTTCGGGCCGGTGCCGGGTTGGGCGGAGCGTTACCTCACGCTGGTCGGGCTGCCTGCCGATCCTGAGAGAGGTGCGCTGCTGTCGTACCGCCTGCGGAGAGAGGCGATGTCGAAAGTAAGCAGCTTCCTCAGAAGGATGCTGTGGGTGCAGATCACGGACGAGGGAGGGCAGCAATGACCCGAGACGCCGCACCAACGATCGCGGAGACGATCACGGCCATCCAGGATGCGCTGCGGGACTACATCGAGGCGACGTACCACGTCGGGCACCCCGCCGTCATCGAGCAGCGGCGGCGTCTGCTCGAGCAGGAAGGCGTGCTGTTCCGGGCGCCGTTTATCGAGAGTACGCCCCGCTACACGACGGACCGCCGGTTCGCTGATCTCGGGCTTGACGGTGCGGTGCACGAGTTGTTGGCCAGCTTGGCGCGCCCCGAGGGCGGGCTCGACCGGCAGTTGTACGACCCGCCGTACACACATCAAGCGGACGCGCTCGAGTGGGCGTCGCGCGATGGTCGGAGCCTCGTCGTCACGACCGGTACCGGCTCCGGCAAGACCGAATCGTTCCTCTTGCCGATGCTTGCCAAGCTGGTACACGAGGCAGCGCACCACCCGTCGTCGTTCGGGGTCCCCGCCGTCAGGGCCATGGTTCTGTACCCGATGAACGCGCTGGTCAACGATCAGCTCGGCCGCATGCGCCTGCTGCTCGGAGACCCCCGCGTCACGACCCGGTTCACCGCCTGGGGGGGCCGTCCGGCGCGCTTTGCTCGATACACGAGCCGCACGCTGTATCCCGGCGTGCGCACGGCAGACAAGGATAAGGAACGGCTGCGGTCGATCGAGCGCTTCTACATCCACCTGCTGGAACAGGAAGCTGCCCCCGGGTCGCTATTTCAGGCGCGAGCAGCCCGCCTGATCAAGAGCCTGCGCTCGCGCGGCAAGTGGCCGGCCAAGCCGGACCTGCGCGCCTGGTACGGCGCGAGCGGCTCGCGGTGGCAGAACCAGCAAGGCGCGTTCGTCCGGGCGGTGACGCTGCCTGAGGACCCCGAGTTGTTCACCCGCGCCGAGGTGCTCACCGCTCCTCCGGATGTACTCATCACGAACTACTCGATGCTCGAATACATGTTGATGCGGCCGCTCGAACGGCCGGTATTCGAAGCTACACGCAACTGGCTCGCCGCCAACCCCGATCAGCAGTTTCTGCTGGTCATCGACGAGGCCCACCTGTACCGCGGCGCCGCCGGGGCGGAGGTCGCGCTGCTGCTGCGACGGCTGCGTGCCCGCCTCGGCATCCCCAGCGACCGCCTGCAGGTCATCTGCACGAGTGCAAGCTTCGCAAGCCCCGAGTACGCCCGTGAGTTCGCCGCCCAGTTGTCGGGCAAGTCGAGGGATGACTTCGAGACGGTGACGGGCACTCTCAAGCTGCGGGATCACGCGGCGCCCGGGACGCGCGCCGACGCCGAAGCACTCGCTGCCGTCCCAATGCAGGCCTTCTACGACGCCGAGACCGACGAGGGCCGCACCGGCGCGGTCGCCTCGCTGCTCGCCTACCACAGGACGTCGGCGACACCGGGTACCCCCGTCGGTCCGCTACTCGACGACGCGCTCGCGTCTTACGGTCCGATGAGCCTGCTCGTCAACGAGACGATGCGGGAGGCGCAGCCGGTCGACCGACTCGGACAGATCCTCTTCCCGGAGGTCGAGCGCGAACTGGCCGATCGAGCGACCTCCGCACTGATAGCGCTCGGCAGCGCCGCTCGGAGGACCGCCAACGATGCCGGCCTGCTGCCGTGCCGTGTCCACGCATTCTTCCGCGGCCTGCCGGGGCTCTGGGCCTGCCTCGACCCGGACTGCACGGAAGTCGATCGCGGTACGTACGACTCCGGTCCGATCGGCGCGTTGTACGCGCAGCCGCAGGCCACCTGCGGCTGCGGTGCCCGGGTGTTCGAGTTCTATACCTGCCGGGACTGCGGCACCGCGTACGCCCGCGCCTACACCGACGACGTCGCCGACCCGTCCTTCCTCTGGCAGGAACCGGGCAGTGCGTTTCTCGCCTCGTCCGGCCTCATCCCCGAGTTGCAACCGCTCGACCTGCTGCTGGAAGAGCCCGAGGAGGTCGTGGAACGCCGCCAGTTGGATCTAGTTACTGGGCGGCTCAACCCGGAGGAGCCGGGCAAGCGGGTCCGCTTCGTGTTCCTGCCCGCCAAACGCACGGGCGAAGTCGTGCAGACCGAGGATGACGAGGACCAGGCCGAGTCCAAGGGCGAGTTCATCCCCTGCGGCGTCTGCGTGGCCACCCCGCGATACGGCCGCTCGACCGTCCAGGACCACCAGACCAAGGGTGACCAACCGTTCCTGGCGCTCGTGACGCGGCAAATTGAGGTGCAGCCGCCGGGCCAGCAACCGGCCACCGCGTTCGCGCCGCTGCGCGGCCGCAAGGTACTGGCGTTCTCCGATTCCCGGCAGGTCGCGGCCCGTCTCGCACCCAACCTGCAGACCTACTCGATGCGCGACGTCATGCGTCCCGTCATCCTGCGCGGCTGGCACGAGCTGTCGGGCCAGCCGCTGATCACCAAGTCGCTCAGTCTCGAACACCTCTATCTCTGCGCCATGGTCGGCGCCAACCTGCTCGGCGTCCGCCTACGGCCAGAACTCGGCCCAGCCGAATCGCTGCAGGCGGTGACCGATGTCGCACAGTGCCTTGAACGGGGCGCGCTCACCGATGCGACCGAGCTCATCCAGTTGCTGTCGATCGCGGCGCCGCCGCCGCAGGCGCTGCTGCGTGCGATGTACGTGACGGTGACCGACCGCTACTACGGCTTCACTTCGCTCGGCCTGGCATCGATTCGGGAGCGGGCCAACCTCAGCGACCACTTCGTCGGACAACTGCCGGACCTGCCTGGTCTGGCGACGACGGTGGAGACGAAGTTGGCGCTGGTCCGCCTGTGGCTCGCCCAGTGGGCCACGCCGAGGGTGGGCATGCGTTTCGCCGCGATGGCCAGCGACTGGATCGGCACGCACGGCGGTATCAAGTCGCACACCGGCAAGTTCCAGACCATCGAGTGCTGGCTCGGTACGCCCGCGCTCCGCAGGACATTCGCCAACGATTGGTTGCCGATCCTGCTGCGCAATTTCTGCGAGGCGGTGGCGCCGAAGTACCGTCTCCTCGCCTCCACCGTCGCGCTTGAGACGGGTGGTGCATGGGGCTACTGCGAGCGCTGCAAGTTCACCCAACGCCCGTTCCCGGGGCTCACGCGCTGTATCAACTGCGGCGCGGCCCGGGTCCGCACGCTCAACCCCGAAACCGACGAGGTCTTCGCGGCGCGCAAGAGCTACTACCGGGCCAGTTCGGTACGGGCGCTCAGGAATGTGCCGCCGATGAGCATCATCGCGGCCGAGCACACCGCCCAGCTGAACTCATCGCAATCCGAGGATGTCTTTTCGAAGTCGGAAGAGCACGAACTCCTCTTCCAAGACGTCGACATCGAGCCGCCGGATGCGACCGGCACACCCCATGCAGCGATCGATGTGTTGTCGTGCACAACGACCATGGAGGTCGGCATCGATATCGGCACGCTGTCCGGGGTGGCACTGCGCAACATGCCGCCGTCGCGAGCCAACTACCAGCAGCGTGCAGGTCGAGCGGGTCGTCGCGGAAACGCCGTGGCGACCGTCGTCGCGTTCGGCAGCGCCGATACCCACGACGACCACTACTTCCGCCAGCCACGAGCCATGATCAGTGGGCGCGTCGACGATCCGGTGCTCACGATGGACAACGACGAGATCGCGCGGCGCCACCTGACGGCGTACCTCCTGCAGCGATACCACCAGGACCGGCTGCCCAACGTCGAACCTGATCAGCAACGGCCGCTCTTTGAGGTGCTCGGGAGCGTCGAGGGATTTGTCCGCGAGGACTCGCTGCTGAACCGGACCGACTTCGAAGCCTGGCTGAAGGACAACGAGGCAGGGCTGCGCAGGGGGGCTGACGACTGGCTCCCGTCCGAACTGCGCCAGGAAGATCGCAAGCGACTGCTGGCCGGCCTGGTAAGCAAGACGCTCAGCGAGATCGACAAGGCGCTGGACCTCGACCCCGACGGGAAGCTGCCCAAGAACGAGGAAGGCGACGGGGAGTGGGGCGGCCTCGGCGAGGTCGAGGACGACGGTCCGGCCGAGGATGGGACAAACCCGAGCATCCGGCGGAGCGAGACCAACCTGCTCGACCGACTGCTCTACAAGGGCGTGCTGCCGCGCTACGCGTTTCCCACCGACGTGGTCTCATTCCACGTCTTCGACCACGACCGGTCGACGCGGTTTCGGGCCGCGTTCCAGTACGCCCCGAGCCAGGGATTGGCGGTGGCCTTGAGCCAGTACGCGCCAGGAAAGACGGTCTGGATCGACAACAAGGAATGGCGATCCGGGGCGATCTACGCGCCGGTCCAACAGGAACGCTTCCGGGCGTGGCAACAGAAACTGCTGTACTTCGAGTGCCAGGTATGCCACTACGCGAAGCATGTGTCGTATGACGAGGCAGCACGCGGCGAGTTGCGAGACTGCCCGGCGTGCGGTACAACAGCGACGTTCGGCAAGGCGAAAAACTGGATCCGTCCACCGGGCTTCGCGCACCGGGTGGACGACCCGCCCGGCACCAGCCCGGACGATGCCCCAGCCCGGAGCTACGCCACCCGTGCGAAGCTGATGGCGCCTGGCCCGACCGACGACGGCGCCTGGCAGCACGTGACGGACCGGCTCAGCCAGACCTACCGCCGTGAGGCGCTGCTCGTCACCAATACCGGACCCCGCAACGAGGGCTACACCTATTGCACGTTGTGCGGGTTGATCGAACCGACCGCTTCGGGTTCGGGCGTGGTCGGCGGCACGCACCACAAGCCGTACCCAGATGATCGGGAGCGCAATTGCCCCGGGTCGGCGTCGACTCGCGGCCTGGTGCTGGGCACGGACTTCATCTCCGACGTGCTGCTCGTCCGGCTCAACGTCGCCGCTCCGATCACGCTGCGACCGGCGTTCCTATCGACGCAGGTGGCGCTCCGAACGATCGCCGAGGGGTTGACCATTGCGGCGACGCGTCGGCTCGACATCGAGGCCACAGAACTGCAGGCCGAGTATCGGCCTGCCCTCAACAACCTGGGCGCTGAAGGGCTAGCGTCCGAGATCTACCTCTACGACACGCTGGCCGGTGGCGCCGGGTTCACGCGGCGAGTCAGTGAATTCGGCATCGAGATCTTCAAGGAGACGCTGTCGATCCTCGAAGAGTGCCCCGCCCAGTGCGACGAGTCGTGCTACCGCTGCCTGCGCAGCTTCCGAAACCGCTTCGAGCACGGTCTGCTGGACCGGCACGTCAGTGCGAGCCTGTTGCGCTATCTCATCGACGGCACGCTCCCGGTACTCGATACGGAGCGACTCGATCGATCAGCTGAGAAGCTCTACGGCGATCTCCTCAGCCACGGCATCGAAGGCGTCGAGTTCAGCCGTAACGTCGAGATCCGCCTCGACGGCATCGGTCGCGTGACTGCCCCGATCCTCGCCGAGCGAGGCGACCAGCGATGGATCTTCGGCGTCCACGGCCCGATGACGCCGGATATCGCACCGAACGAGGGACTTCGTGACGCCAAGGAGTACGGCAGCGCTGTACCGGTGCGGCTCATCGACGACCTGATCATCGCACGGAGCCTGCCGTTCGCGACCCAACTCGTGCGCAACACGATCCAATGACCACTGAGCCCGCCCGGTTCGCGACCTCGGTACGGTCCTGCTGGGGTATCTGGCCAGTGCCGCCGGCTTCGTGGAGCTACTCGTCCCTCAACGATCTGGAAGCCTGTCCGCGGCGCTGGATGCTGTCCCGGGCCGCATACCCCGAGTTGTGGGAGGGTAGCGGCTACCCGCCGATGCCGAACACGGCGGCGCTGTTCGGCGACGTCGTGCACGCCGCCCTCGAACTGCTTGTGAGAGCGCTTGTGGCGGCCGACTGTGAGTCGACCGGTACGGCCGCGGCCGTCGCAGTCCTCAAGCAGTGACAGGCCAGTCCCCGGCGGCGAAACCGAGCGTGGAGAACTGCAAGTACTGTCAAGTCCGTCACCTATGCGACGACTCCTGGGCTCAGGTGGTACCACACATCAGCGCGGTGTGCGTCGGCGACCGGTTCGACTACCATGGCCTCGTGGCCTCAGCGAACGGCGCGCACAGTTGGACCATGAAGCGCGGGCCGGGCGAACCGACGGTGCTGCTGCGCACGAGTTCGCCGTCGACCTCCTGGCTGGGGACCACATCCGGCTACTCGGCGTGCGACGCGACGAAGACCCAGAGTCAGGCGTCCTCGTGGCGGAGATCATGACGAACTCGGAGTCGTTCGTGCTGGAGACCGGCTACCGGTAGTTCTTCGACTCGTTAAGTCGGTGGCATTAAGCGGCGAGTGATTCGAGGATCTGGTCGGCGACGCGGGTCCAGACGTAGGGCTTGGGGCTGGTGTTCCACCGCTCGATCCAGCTCCGAATGTGTTCCAGGGCAGTGACCGAGCGGTGGACACCTCATCGCAGGAGTTTGACGGCGATTTCGGCGAAGAACCGCGGAACCGCGGCAACCTGGACGTCCTCCGGTGTGGGACAACGCGGCGCCTTTGACATCGTGCCCGCCGCCGGCGTCTGCGGCACGTTCTGCGATCCCCGGCTGCCGGATCCTGGTCCGCGCGGCTCGGTCAACCGTATCCTCGCCTGAGACCACGGCATCGATATACGCGACCTGCTTCCACGCGACGCGACCCAGAACGCCTACCTTAAGACGCCCACCTGTCCCTGCGCGGCTCGACGGCCAAGCAACGACGGCGCGAGGCCGAACCGTCCGGCCTAGAGCCGTCGGCGTGGACGAGGCCCGGGTCGGTAGGACCGGATCACAATAGTTGTATCGGCAGTAGCTCCACCGGGCCGCGCATCTCGCGCCTCGGCTTGCCTATAGTTGCGCAGCAATGTCGCGACTTCTTCACCTGTCGTCGGTCCGGCGAGAATTAGCGAGGCGATAAGTTCTTTGCGATTCGTCCGTTCGCCCGTTTGCTCGCGAGGGTTACGAGATCGTCAAGGCGTTCACTGATCGGCGATGGCAACGACAGACCGATGCGCTTCCCGGGCATTCGGGCAGAGGTGTATCGGCGCTTATTCGTCGCCGCGTGGCCATGTACACGCTCCGAACACCCGAGGTAGTTTAGCGTCAAGATGCGCGTCTTAAACATGTCTATAACGTAACAGTCGGCTAGGATAGTGTACGATCACGCTTCCGGAGAAGGCAGCCCGCGGAGAGGTGGCGTTAACTGATGGCCACACAGGCCGACAGCGGTCTGGCCGTTCGGCCTCGGCTGGTAGACCCCGCCAACTTCCTTTTCGCCACGCGGGACACTGGCTACAAGACAACCGGGCTTGCGATCGCTGAGCTGGTCGATAACTCGTTGCAGGCCAGAGCGCGCCACGTCGCAGTGGAGGTCGCTGCTGCGCGGAGTCCTGGCCGGCAGATCGAGATCACGGTGGTCGACGATGGCGATGGCATGGATGCAAGATCACTTGCGGAGGCCCTGACCTTCGGCGGGACAAGCCGCTTCAATGACCGGTCGTCCCTGGGACGTTACGGTATGGGACTGCCGAATGGTGCCCTCAGCCGCAGCCGTCGCGTCGAGGTCTACACGTGGCGGCGCGGTATCGGTGTCCTCTGGTCGAGGTTGGACATCGACGAGTTGATCAGCAGCGGCGATGCCACACTGCCTCCCGTCGAACTTATCGACCGACCTGAGTTCGTCCCCGACACGGATTCGGGTACCGTGGTTCGGCTGACGCGCTGCGACAGAGTCGAGTACAAGCGTTCGTCAGCGCTAGCCCGCAGGCTTAGGGACGATCTGGGTCGAATTTACCGGCACTTCCTCACCGGGGGTGTCAGCTTGCAGGTCAACGGTCAGCGTGTGGTGGTGAACGATCCCCTCTGTCTCCAACCTGGGTCGAAGATAATTGGCGGTAGACAGTTCGGTGATGATCTGCTTTATGAGATCCCGGTGGGCACTGCCATCGGCACCATTTCGGTTACGTTCAGCGAACTTCCCATCGGCCGCTGGCATGCGTTGTCGGCCGAAGAAAAACGGGCCATGGGAGTCACGGCCGGTCCTCCGGTCTCCGTTGTGCGCGCTGGACGCGAGATCGATCGTGGGTGGTTCTTTATGGGTGGTAAGCGCCGCGAGAACTACGACGACTGGTGGAGATGCGAGGTCAGATTTGATCCAATCCTCGACGAGTTGTTCGGCATCACCCATGCTAAGCAAGCGATCTCGCCACGGCCCGAGCTGCTGGAAATCATTTCACCGGATCTGGAGACGATCGCTCGTGCATTAAACGGTCGTGTTCGCAACCAGTTTCTGCTGGTCAAAGCGACTGAGCCACTGAGTGCTGCGGAGCAACAGGCGGCACGCGCCGATGCGTCACTGCCATCGTTGCCACGTGGGCGACGACCCATCCCTGACGAACTCAAGGAGCTGGTAGATGGGCTGGTCCAACGGGAAGCCCCATACCAAATCGCTGCCGCTGAACTACCCACAATGGGAGCATATGAAGTAGTCCTGCGCGATCGACAGATCGTTGTGCTGCTCAACACCAAGCATCCCTGGTATCGTGATCTTTATGGCCCGCTAGCGATGAGCGAGTCGGGCAGGGATCAAGATCTCGCACGCCAAGTTGCCCTCACTGTTCTCGCGTCTGCTCGCGCTGAGGCAGCGCTGCAACGAAATGCCGAGTTGGGGCATGCGCAGAGGCTCCGTCAGTCGTGGGCTGACGTACTCGCCACCTTTATGAATGCCTAACATGATCGAGATGTGGCATCCCTTGCCGTGCCCGCCCGGGTGTGGAACCGCGGAACGACGTGCCTTCGCGGCGCTTGGTCGTGCGCTGGTTGACGGTGATTCCGAGGCATGCCAGGCCGCGCGTAAACGGTGTCTTGCCCGTGACAACGCTGCAGATGCAGCTGCTACCTCCATATTGATCGATCTCGCCGGTCAAGGTTGGCACATTCGTGTAAATGGTGCGACGGTGGCCGTCGCTCCGCCCGTTGGCGTGGCCGAGCCACTCGAAGAGAAACGCCGAGTTCGGCGGCAGGAACTCATCAAGCGCGACGAGCAGTTGGCCACGCCATCGGTGCGTCGATTCATCACCGCGATGGAAAAACCTCGCGAGTTCGATGGAAAGTTCGTGTCGATTTTCAGTCTCATGCGTGACGGCAAGGAATTCGCGGCAGCGCTTCAGGGCCTTGGTGATGGTGAAGACTCGGACCCGGCGCGCTTGCGCAAAGTAATCGACCCATACGTGCAAATCGTGTCCAGCGAGCGTTGTACGCAAACCGGGTTCAAGCTTATGGACATTTGGCGGTACTTCCGTCATACTTGGTCTAATCAGTATACGAGTGTTCCCGGGCGAACGATGATGATCTTGGTTCGTGATCGTGCAGTTCCGTTCCACCCGGTCATTGGGATCGCTGCGCTCGGGAGCGCCGTCGTGCAATTGGCTGAGCGAGATGACTGGATTGGCTGGCAACCAAGGGTATTCCTTGACAATCTGCGTGCCGCTCCGACCCTCCGGATGGCGCGTTGGATTACGACGCGATTGCAAATCATGCGCGATGAACTTTACGTCGACGACTTGGTCAAGGATGGCTTGTATTGGCCATCGCTATGGGAGAACCCGGCTACCGAGGCGATTGAACGGTTGCTGAAGGAGGCAGCAAGCCGCCGACGTGACCATCATCGGTTCGTTAAGCCCACGGACTTCAAGAAGATCCATGATGCGGACGATGTCATCGGTTGGCGTCGGCGCGCCGAGTCCGACCTCTTCCGCAGCAAGCGCTGCCTAGCGCTGGCTGACCTGCTCGGCGCTCGGCAAGCGCTCGCGCCTTACATGTACCCTAAGGCGACGTATGCAGGGCTGTCCCGGGCGCTCGACGACCCCAAGGCGCGACGGGCCATCATTTCCGTGCTACGGCGAGCCAAAGCTGACGCGGCGGGCACGGAGATCGCCGATCTCACAGTCTGTGGAGCCGTCGCCCCGTACAACTCACTGCTGGGTGGCAAGCTTGTCAGCATGTTGACCGTCAGCCCGACGGTCGTGAAAACATATCGACAGCGCTATTCAACCTATGCCAGCCAGATCGCCTCCTCGATGGCCGGTCGACCGATCCGCCGACGATCCAATCTAGTGTTCATCGGCACAACTTCGCTATACGGCTCGGGGGCCAGCCAGTACAACCGAATTCGAATCCCGCCGGAAGTCCTCGACGGCTCCTCACCCATCGAATTCCGTGAGCTCGGTCGGTCGAGGTCGTTCGGTACTTCTCATCTGTCGGCCGAGTCGGTGCGCGCGTTGGTGCGCCTTGCAGAGCAAACCGCCGGCGGTGCGCGGGTCAACAGCATCTTCGGCGAAGGCGTGAACCCCAAGTTCCGCAAGGTCCGTCACGGCTTTGACCTGCTTGAGTGGCCATCGGACATCCTGCTTCAGCACGGGCGTCAGCGCATCATCTACGGCATCAACCTTGTGGACAACCTGCTGCCATACCTGCTCGGCATCGACGCAGAGCCGAAGTACAGGTTCCGTTGCCCGCTCGCTATCGCTGACGTAGACGCGATCGCCGACTGGTGGATGCGCCGCTGGTTTTACCCCCGCAGCAAGTCGCCATCGGTGCTCGAGGCGGTTGCGGTACACCGGCTGACGAGACCGGTCAACCACGGTGCGCGCGTCACGCTGCCCGCTGTGCCGCTGGCACCCGGGGAGTATCAGCAGTTGGAACTGTACTGACTCCTTAATCCAGCGACGCCTTGTCACAAAGAAATGGACATATCCGAACCGTGTCTTGCTCGAAAATAGGATTTGGGCTGTGACATGGGGCGCCCCGGAATCGCGGGTGGGCGCGTGTTGATATGAGCCTCGGTGGCGACTGAAGACGCGGATTGTTGACGAGTGTGCGCACTGCAGATCACAGTGGATCATTGACGCCACTTCCGAACACGGCGGATCTGCACCTCACATACTGCCCGAACGGTGTAGGTGCCGAAAACCTCATCCCTGCTGTTCAGGTGGCGTGGTGGTACTCGTGGAGGATTCCAGCGAGTCGATCTCTTCGTTGGATGGTGAGCTGGTTCAGCTGGTCTGATTCGGTGATCGGTGGGGGGAGCGGACGACATGGAGCTGGGCCTTGCAAGGCGCGGTGTGTCCGATGCTCGTTGTAGAACACTTCGAATTCGCGCAGGGCGTGCAGCAGGTGAGCCTGGTCCACAATGAGGGTGTGGGGCTCGATTTTTGGATTTTGGTCTTGATGTGCGGGTTTTCGGGTGTTCGGTGAGGTCATGCTGCGAGCTGATACTCGCTGGTGAGTCCGCTGAGGATTGGTCTGCGGCGTACTTGGTGGTCGGTAAGGTTGATCACGGGTGGGGGATGGGTCTGGGCCACCCGGCGGTCTGGGCCGGTGTGAGTTGTCCGAGGGTGCGGTGTGGTCGCGCGGTGGTGAAGTGGTTCAGGTAGGTGGTGAGGATCCGGTGGAGGTGGCGTTCGTTCAGAATCAGGACCCGGTCGAGTAGCTCGTGGCGCAGTGTTCCGATCATGCGTTCGCAGATCGCGTTCGCCCGTGGTGCTTGGGATGGGCTGGTGAGGATCCGGATGCTGTCTGCGGCGAAGACCGCGTCGAATGCTTCGGTGAACCGGGAGTCTCGGTCCCGGAGTAGGAACGTCAGGGTGGTGAGACGGTCGTTGAGATCCATCAGCAGGTTGCGGGCAGTTCGGGTGGTCCACGCGCCGGTCGGATGCGCACCCCAACCAGATGTGCCCGGCGGGAGCCGTGGTCGACCGCGATCAGGGCGTAGAGCCGGGTGAGAAACGTGGTGTCGATGTGCACGAAGTCCACCGCTAGTGTCCTGAGTCGTTGATTCGTTGGCAGTAGCTGGCGAGGGTGTGGAGGATTTCGTCGGTGGTCTTGGTCCAGATGAAGGGCTTGGGGTGGGCGTTGCCTTCGTTGATCCATTTGCGGAGGTCGGCTTCGAGTTCGACCACGCTGCGATGCGCGGAGCGGCGCGGTTTGCGGGTGGTCAGCTCGGCGAACCAGCGCTGCACCAGGTTGAGCCAGGAGGCGCTGGTGGGGGTGAGGTGCGGGTGGAACCGGGGATGGCGCAGCAACGATGTCTTGATTGCCGGGGTCTTGTGGGTGGCGTGGATGCCCCTATGGATGTCAAGCCGCGGCTGGTAGCTCGGGGTGGTCTGGTGTGGGCTCGGTGATGATCTTGTAGACCTCGCGGGCGATGTAACGCTTGATGCAGCGGATCGCCTCGCGGCGGGTTTTGCCTTCGTTGATGCGTCGCTGGAGGTAGTCACGGGTGGGCTGGTCCCAGCGCAGGCGGGAGAGGGTGATGCGGTAGAGCGTGGCGTTGGCTTGTCGGTCGCCGCCTCGGTTGAGCCGGTGACGGTTGGTCTTGCCCGAGGACGCCTCGATGGGGCTGGCGCCGCACAGCGCGGCGAATGATGCTTCGCTGCGCAGTCGGTCGGGGTTGTCGCCGGCAGTGATCAGGAGGGCGGCGGCGCTGTCCAGGCCAATACCCGGTCGCTGCAGCAGTTTCGGGGTGTGCGTGCTGATCGCGTCGCTGATGTGGCGTTCCAGGTTGCGGATCTCGTCGGTGAGAGCGCGGATCCGGTGGGCCAGCAGCCGCAGTGTGTAGGCGGCGGCGCTGTTGAGGTCGCTGGGGGTGGCGGCATCCAGTTGCGCGCACCGCCGGATCAGGACAGGGTTGCTCAGACCGGACAGTGCTTCCCGCAGTTCCGGGTCCGCCGCCACGAGAACCGCCTTGAGCTGGTTGATCGTCTGGGTGCGGGCCTTGATCGCAGAGGATTCGGCGAGCTTGAACAGCCGCATCATCTGCACGGGCCCATTCCCGGCCTTCGCCGTCGCGGTGGCCTGGCCGCAGAGCACACTGCGAGCAGCGGCCTCGGCGTCAATGACATCGGTCTTGCCCCGTCGGCGACGAGTGGCCTTGTCGGGCTGGTTGACCTCGATCACCTCGACGCCCACGGCACGCAAGTGCCGGGTCAACGCCACCCCGTAGGAACCGGTGCACTCCACCCCGGCTCGCCGCACCGTTCCGAATGTGTTTGCCCAGCTCACCAGGTCTCGATAACCCACGGCGGTCGTCGGGAAGGTCGCGCTGGCCAGCAACGCTCCCAGCACCGTGATGACCGCCGCGACATGGACGTCCTTGTGCGTGTCCACACCGAGCACCACCTCATCGGTGCACTCGCCATGGTGGTCACGTCGGGCCGAGGGGGGCATGCTGGACATTGGGTCGTCTGTCTCCTGATCGCCACGGGAACGGAAGACCGTCGACAGGCCGACGTGGGCGGTCAGAACTGTGACGGTGCCCTGTTCACGGCAAGGCCCCTATCGGGACACGCCCCGCCGGTCTGGCGACAGCACGCACCACCCCGAACCAGAGTCGACAGATCTAGGCGAAGGCACCAGAGCCAGTTGTCGCACGGGTCAGGCCCCGGTCTGAGGCGGTGCCTGATCATCCTCACAGTTGTCGCAGATCAGATGCAGGTCCAGCTGGTCGGGCACGGCATCGTCGATGGTGGCCAAAAAGCGGCGGAACTCCTGGTGGCGATGCCGGCGGTAGGGCGCTGCGATCACCGAGCCGCCGGCCACATCGAGGGCGGCGAACAGGCTGGTAGTGGGGTGGCGGGTGTAGGTATGGGTCATCCGCGCGGGGGTGGTGGGCATGGCTGGGGCGATCGGCGCGGTCGGGGTCCAGGGCCTGGATCTGGGACTTCTCGTCCACCGCGAGGACCAGCGCGTTATCCGGGGGGTCGAGGTAGAGCCCGACGATGTCGCGGACCTTCTCGATGAACTGCGGATCGGTCGAGAGCTTCCAGGTATCGACCAGGTGCGCCTTGAGCCCGAACGCCCGCCAGATCCGCGAAATCGCCGACTGCGACATCCCCGTCGCGGCCGCCATCGACCGGGTCGACCAGTGCGTGTCCTCGTGATCCGGCTTGTCCTCCAGCGTCTTGGTGATCACTGTCTCCACCTGCTCGTCAGTGATCG
The DNA here is from genome assembly GCA_050699955.1 of Pseudonocardiaceae bacterium. Taxonomy (GTDB): domain Bacteria; phylum Actinomycetota; class Actinomycetes; order Mycobacteriales; family Pseudonocardiaceae. Next base: position 22,400 of record JBOHGD010000013.1, read on the forward strand.
TCCGCGGTGCCCCGGGCCGGGGCTCGTCGCTCAACCCCTTCAAGCCGGTGTGCCACGAACCGCGAGCGCCACTTGGCCACCGTGTCCCGCGCCACCCCCAACTCCGCGGCGATCTCGGTATTCGACCTGCCCTGGGCACACGCCAGCACGATCCGGGAACGCTGGGCCAGCGCCTGGGCGCTCTTGCGCCGACGCGCCCACTGCTCCAACCTCACCCGCTCGCCATCGGTCAGATCCACCACAACAGGCTTCGGACCACGCATCCCCCCACCATACCGCCTAAAAACCTGTGACTCAGGACACTAGGACGTGTGGGGTTCAAAAATCCGGTTAGGGCTGCTGACCTGCGGTTCTTTAGACGTGTTAGACAGCGGTTTCGTACTCGTTGATCAACTCGTACACGGTCCGGGCCGAGGCGAGTCGTCGGCTACCGCCCTGCGAGGTGGAGGACCGTTCGCCGTCTGAGGGCACTGTTGCATTGAGCGACCTCAAGTGATCTTGGCCGAAGAATCTTCGGTTGGACGTCCCCTCAGACTGGTCCGGCTGGCCGTCGAGGCTCCATTAGCCGGGCTGGGGCCTGGTGGGCAAGACGCTGGAGGCGCCTGTGGGGTTCAAAACCCTGCTTTGGCTGCTGAGCTGTGGGTTCTGTGTCTGTCATGCGGCGGGTTCGTACTCGTTGATGAGGCCGTGGAGGATGGGGCGTCGTCTGAATCGTTGGGCTTGGCGGTGGACGGGCGACGGCTGGGGTGGTCTGCGGCCCAAGGCGCGGTGAGGCCTGTGTTCGTTGTAGTGCGCGAGGTACTCAGTGAGCACTTTTCGCAGGTAGCGTTCGCTGTAGATGAGGAGGTGGTCGGTGCATTCGCGGCGCAGGGTGCCGATCCAGCGTTCGCAGATCGCATTCGCCCGGGGCGCCTGGATCGGTGTCCGTGGCCATGGAAAAGTCCCCGCTGATGGCCAGGTTTAGGTCTCCGCTGGTGGCCAGTTAGAAGTCCCCACCCCTCGCTCGTCGTGTCGACCGGGAGCTTGGGCCCTGGGCGGTGACGGTGGCGGTGCCAACCAGTCACCGCACCGCCCAGGGGTTCCATTGAAGTCTGCGAGGGAACGGATGGACATCATTTCCGCCTACCGTGAGGTGGGCACCTATGAGGGATCGCAACGCGGGAAGTTGCTGTTGTCGGGCCGGTCAGGTTCGCTTGGCTGCGCTCTGGCAGCCTTCGGGTGTGTGCGATGCGGAGGTGGCCGATGCCCCACGAGGTCACCAGTGGTGTGCTGGGCGACCAGTTCAGAGTCGTCGTGGAATCTCGTGACCGGGCTCTGATCGGTCAGTTGCTTGCCCCCGGATGTGTGCTGGGGTGGCGAGCAGGACACGCCCGAGGTCTGTCACGGCCGGGCCGATGTGCTGCGCTGGTATGAGGAACTGGATGGGCCCGGGGTGCGGGCCCGGGTCGAGGAGTTGTGCATCCATCAGGACATGATCGTGGTGGGGCTGCGTGTCACCTGGCCAGACCCCGCCGGGCGGGAGGATCAGGTGTTCGTGCGTTACCAGGTCTTTCGCGTCGTGGACGGGCTGATCGCTGACATTTGTGGCTACCTGGATCGGGCCAGCGCGCTGGCGAGCGCTGCCGCGGCCGGATCCGGCCCGCAATAACACACCTCCGGCAATCGGTCGTCCGGGATCCCCATCCGCACGAAGTCCCACACGGGAGACCCGCGCTGACACGACGCGGTCCGTCCTATCAGCCCGCTACAGCGGCAAACACGCCGAAACGACCAGGGACGAACCGTGAAACTGCTGGTCAGGACGGCGCAGTTCTGTGACGTGCCCCCGGCAGGATTCGAACCTGCGCTCCCGCCTCCGGAGGGCGGTGCTCTATCCCCTGAGCTACGGGGGCGTCCCGTTCATGACGCCCGACAGAGCGTACCGTACTGTCTGCCAGCGCCAGCGGTCCGCCGGGTTGGTGTCGGGGAACCGCCGTTCGGACATCGTCTGGAGTCACCCGGTTGCGGGTGGACCATTTCACGACCACCATGATCGGACAGACTTCCAGCCCTGCCAGGGGAGGCTGCGTGTACGACGACTACGCCCGCGACTACGACCGGACCCGACGGATACCGGCGGCGTCAGGGCCCGTACCGCGCCTCGATACCAAGAAATTGTGGTCGGGCGGTGTGACGACCGCGATCATCGCCGCGTTGGTGGCCTTTGTCGGGCTTATGGTGGCCCGGGGGATCTTCAACGTGCCGGTGCTGGCCCCGACCGACGCAGGACTGATCGGTGACGCAACGACCGCGAGCCTGTGCTCGCTCGCCGCGCTGTCCGCGCTGGTCGGTACGGCGCTGCTGCACTTGATGTTGCTGGGAGTGCCGAAGCCGGAGATGTTCTTCACCGCAATCGGCTGTCTGGTGACGCTGGCCATCGCACTTCAGCCGTTCACCACTACCTCCAGCCTCACCGTCAAGATTGCGACGATGCTGGTGTACCTGGCGACCGGGCTGGCCATCGTCGTGTCGTTGAACAGCGTGGTCAGCTACGCCAACCGCTGAGCTCGACGACCGACGGCGGCCCACCCATCCGGTGGGCCGCTGCGCTGTTCGGTGGGGTGGCTCAGTTCGGCGACGGTAGCGGCTGCGCACCGCGCTGGATGATCAACGTGGTCAGATACTGGGCCTCGGCGGTCTGCGAGATGAGCATCTTCTCGGCCAGGTTACGCACCTGAGACGTTTCTGCATGTTGCGCAGCGTAGCGGGCCATCGGCGCCCCGCCCTGGTGATGGCGCAGCATCAGCTGCAGGAACAGCACATCGAAATCCTTGCCGCCGGCCGTCCGGAGCCGGTTCAGATCGGCTTGGGAGGCCATCCCCGGCATCATCGTCACCCCGCCGCCGGGCGCCATCTCACCGCTACCGCGTGCCATCGCGGGCATCGAGCCGTTATCGGTCATCCAGGTCATGTAGTGCCCAGTGGGTAGCGGTGCGGCGGTCCACAGGCTCAGCCAGCCCTGCATCCGGCCGACCTGTTCGAGCTGGGTGTGCTCGATGTCGAAGGCCAGCGACCGGATCACCGGGTCGGTGCTGCGGTCCCGGGCGAGCCCGGCCATCAGGACGGCCTGCTGATGGTGCACCGACATGTCCTGGGCGAAGCCGACGTCCACCGAAGCGGCATCGGGTTGTGCTGGGCTGCCGACCCGATGCTGCAGCAGCATGCCCAGCGAAGCCCCGAGCACCACTGCCGCGAGCAGTGCGGCGCCCGCGATGAGCGCGCGCATCCAGCGTGGGGCAGACCGCGGGCTCTCCTCCGGGATGCTCATCGCCTCAGCTGGTCCGGTCGTCGTGTCCGCACTTGCCACGGCGTGGCTCACCTCCCCGCGGGCGGTCGACCCGGCGTGGGCTGCCCACCGGCAGGGGCGGGCTGCTGAGCACCCGGGGCGGCGGGAGTGCCCGCGGTCATCGGGCCTGAGCCGTGTCCGCCGGAGTAGTCCATCGGCACGGCGTTCGGACCGGGCGGGGTGGGATCGAAGGGCGGTGGGTTCGCCGGGTCGAACGTGCCCGGCAGGACGTCGCAGCTGGCCCCGGGCTCGGGGTAGGTGTAGTTGTTGAGCCGTAGCGCCTGGATGAACTCGTCGATCCGCTTGTCATGAGGGTCGGTCAGCTTGAGCTGGTGGCCCCATGACTGCAACGAGATCGGTGAGTCGAGGCCCGGGTAAGGCGAGAGCATGATGTAGGTCTGCCCCTGCACCCGGCTCTTCAGCGTATCCAGCGCGGATCCGCTGATCTGGGCGGGGTTGTAGGCGATCCAGACCGCGCCGTGCTCCAGCGGATGGACCATGTTCTCGTTGCGCACGGGTTTGTCATAGACCACGCCGTTGCAGGCGGCCCAGGTCGCGTCGTGCGGCCCGCCGAAGGGCGGGAAATGGTCGTAGGCGACCCGCTGCGAGGCATCGACGTGTCCACGGTTGTTCTGGCCGTAGTCGACCTTCACCACCCCGTCGATCTGCAGCGAGGGATCCTTGTCGTCGGCCGAGGGGGTGAACGTGCGGTGATTGTCGTACCGCAGGTACATCCAGCCGAAGATGCCGACCGCGAATACCAGGATGATGAGCGCCGCCGCCACGGAGCCCCACGGCTTGGGCTTGGTCGCTGTCACTACCGAGCGGGCGTTGCGCACCGCCTTGCTGTTCTTGCCACTGGACATGCCTGGTCCGGTCCTCGCTCAGCTCGGATTTCTTGTCGACGGGCCCGAAGGCAGACGTCCGCGGCCCCTACTGCGGTGGCAAGTGTAGGGACCCGCAGTGATGCCCCGGTGAGCGCGGGCGCTGGACAACCGGGGCGTCGAACAGCCCGGACGGCTCCCTAGACTCCGAGGGGTGACTCCCGCCGCGCTCGCCGATCTGGTGCGCTCTCTCGCTGATGACGTGTTGACCAGGCGTGGCCTCGACCCCGCCGCGCTGCCTGTCACGGTCACCATCGAGCGCCCGGGCAATCCCGATCACGGCGACTACGCCACCAACGTGGCACTGCGGACAGCACGGAAAGCCGGCGTGGCGCCGCGGGAGCTCGCCGGGTGGCTGGCCGAAGCGCTGGCGGCCAGTCCTGGCGTTCGCTGCGCTGACGTCGCCGGTCCCGGTTTCCTCAACCTGCGGCTGGCCACCGCCACCCGGGGCGAGGTCATCAGGCAGGTGCTCGCCGCCGGAGAGCGCTTCGGCAGCACGGACGACCCCGCGCACGGCGAGCACAGCCGCACGCTGCTGGGATCCTGGCCGGCGGCAGATGACGTGCGATACGCGCATGCCCGGCTGGCCTCGCTGGCCCGCAACGCCGCTGACCTGGCGGTCACGTCGGCGGATGTGCAGTTGGAGCTGCTGGAGCACGAGCAGGAGGGCGAGTTGATCCGGACCCTGGGCGAGTTCCCGCGCATCGTGGCGTCGGCGGCCCAGTCAGAGCAGCCCCAGCGGCTGACGCGCTACCTGGAGCGGCCGGCCGGTCTGCACCACATCCTCTCCGATCCCTGTCGGATGCTGCCCATGGGTGACGAGGAACCGGGCCCGTTGCACACCGCGCGGCTGGCGCTGTGCCAGGCGACCCGGCAGGTGCTGGCCAATGGCCTGAGCCTGCTCGGGCTGAGTGCACCGGAGCGGATGTGATCGCGCACCCCGCCGGGCCGCGCTACGCCGAGGTGCTCGCCCCGCACTCCACCGCAGGTCCGTGTCCGGCCGGTCGCGCGGAGGTGAATGCTCTGCACCCGGTGGTATGGCCGCGCGGCGCCCGCCGTGGCGACGACGGCTCGGTGCGACTGGCCGGGGTGGACGTCGGCGAGCTCGCCGAGATCTACGGCACCCCGCTGTTCGTGGTGGACGAGCCGGACTTCAGGTCCCGTTGCGCCGAGCACGCGGCCGCCTTCGGCGGTGCCGAGCGGGTGCACTACGCGGCAAAGGCGTTCTTGTGCGGCGAGGTCGCCCGCTGGGTGGCCGCGGAGGGTCTCGGCCTGGACGTGTGCACCGGCAGTGAGCTCGCCGTCGCGCTGCACGCCGGTTTCCCCGCTGAGCGGATCGCGGTGCACGGCAACAACAAATCGTCCGCCGAGCTGGCCGCCGCCGCGGCGGCGGGGGTCGGTGCCGTGGTGCTCGACTCCTTCCTGGAGATCGCGCGGCTGGACGACATCGCGCGGCGATCGGGGATCGTGCAACCGGTGCTGATCCGGGTGACCGTGGGTGTCGAGGCGCATACCCATGAGTTCATCGCCACTGCTCACGAGGACCAGAAGTTCGGGTTCTCACTGGCGGCCGGAGACGCTGCCGAAGCGGTCCGCAGGGTGCTCAAGTCCGAAGGGCTGCGGCTGATCGGGCTGCACAGCCACATCGGCTCGCAGATCTTCGACGCGGACGGCTTCGAGGTCGCCGCGCGCCGGATGGTCGGGCTGTTCGCGGCGATCCGGGACGAGCACGGGCCCGGCGTCGTCGCCGGTATCTCCACATTGGACCTGGGGGGCGGGCTCGGCATCGCCTATACCGCGCAGGACGACCCGCCGCCCACCGCCGAGCTGGCCGCGCAGTTGCGGTCCATCGTGGACGACGAGTGCCAGGCAGCCGGGTTGCCCACGCCCGCCCTGACCGTCGAGCCTGGCCGCGCCATCGTCGGACCTGGCACGGTGACCCTGTACGAGGTCGGCACCACCAAGGAGGTCACGCTGGCGGCTTCGACGCGGCGACGCTACATCTCGGTGGACGGCGGGATGAGTGACAACATTCGTACCGCGCTCTACGGCGCGAGTTATGACTGCCGGGTGGTCTCGCGCATCTCGGAGGCCGAGCCGGCCATGTCCCGAGTAGTCGGCAAGCACTGCGAGTCCGGCGACGTGCTGGTCCGGGACTGCTGGCTACCCGACGACGTGGCCCCAGGCGATCTGGTGGCCGTCGCGGGCACCGGCGCGTACTGCTATTCGATGTCCAGCCGGTATAATTTGCTACCCCGTCCGGCGGTGGTCGCGGTGCGCGAGGGTACGCATCGGCTGCTGCTGCGCCGTGAGACGATGGCCGACCTGCTGGCTCTGGAGACCTCGTGAGTAGCCGCCAGAACCGCGGGTCGGTCCGGCCCATCGGGGTCGCGCTGTTGGGCTGTGGCACGGTCGGCAGCGAGGTGGTACGGCTGCTCACCGAGCAGTCCAGCGAGCTCGCCGCCCGGATCGGGGCCGAGGTCCGGTTGGTCGGGATCGCGGTACGCCGCCCGCACCGGCATCCTGATGTGCCGTCCGAGTTGCTCACCACCGAGGCCGCTGAACTGGTCAGCCGTGCTGATGTGGACGTCGTGATCGAGGTGATCGGTGGTATCGAGCCGGCCCGCTCGTTGCTACTGGCGGCGCTGTGCTCCGGGCGTGGCGTGGTCACCGCCAACAAGGCCCTGCTCGCCGAGTACGGCGCCGAGCTGTTCGCCGCCGCCGATGCCGCGAGCGCCGATCTGTACTTCGAGGCAGCGGTGGCCGGAGCCATTCCGCTGGTGCGCCCACTGCGGGAGTCGCTGGCCGGGGACCGGATCACCCGGGTCACCGGCATCGTCAACGGCACCACCAACTTCATCCTGTCCGCGATGGACTCCTCCGGGTCGGGCTACGCCGAGACCTTGGAGGAAGCCAGCAGGCTCGGTTACGCGGAGGCCGACCCGACGGCCGATGTGGACGGCTACGATGCCGCCTCCAAGGTCGCGATCCTCGCGGCGCTGGCCTTCCACACCCGGGTGACCACCGCCGACGTGCACCGTGAGGGCATCGCCGAGGTGTCGGCCGCCGATGTGCTCGCGGCCAGGGAACTCGGCCGCACCGTGAAGCTGCTGGCGATCTGCGAGCGGGTGACCGACGCGGAGGGCGCCGAGTCGGTCTCGGCCCGGGTATACCCGGCGATGATCCCGCGCTCACACCCGCTGGCGGCGGTCGACGGGGCCTACAACGCGGTGTTCGTCGAGGCTGACGCGGCCGGAGCGCTGATGTTCTACGGGCAGGGCGCCGGTGGGGCGCCCACCGCCAGTGCGGTGCTCGGCGACCTGGTCGCGGTCGCCCGCAACCGAGTGGCAGGGGGGCACGGGCCGCGCGAGTCCGCCTACGCCGCCCTGCCGGTGCGCCCGATGGGGGACACCCCCACCAGCTACCACATCAGCCTCGATGTGGCTGACCGCCCGGGCGTACTGGCGCAGGTGGCGATCGTCTTCGCCGAACACGAGGTGTCCATCTCGGCGGTTCGCCAGACCGTCCGCAGGTCCGACGAGGAAGAAGGTGCCGACGATGGTGCCGGGGCGAACTTGGTGATCGTCACACACGTCGCGCCAGATGCCGCACTGCGCTCCACCGTGGAGAAGGTCGCCGGTCTGGACGCCGTCCTCGGGGTGGTCAGCGTGATGCGGGTGGAGGGTGAGGTCACATGACCGCCGACGTACTTTTACCCGCGGAGGCGGCGATATGACCGCCGACGTGACGGGGGCCTCCCAGCCACGGTTGGCGCCGAACCACCCCTGGCCAGGGGTGATCGCGGCCTATCCGGACCGGATCCGGGTCGGCCCAGGGTGGCGCGTGGTGACCCTGCACGAGGGTGGCACCCCACTGCTCCCCGCGCGGGTGCTCTCCGAGCGCACCGGCTGCGAGGTGTTGCTCAAGGTCGAGGGCGCCAACCCCACCGGATCGTTCAAGGACCGGGGGATGACCGTCGCCGTGACCGACGCACTGGCCCGGGGCGCCCAGGCGGTGCTGTGCGCCTCGACCGGCAACACCTCCGCCTCCGCGGCCGCCTACGCGGCGCGGGCCGGGATGACCAGCGCCGTGCTGGTACCCCGGGGCAAGATCGCGCTGGGCAAGCTCGCGCAGGCCACCGCCTACGGTGCGCGGATCCTCGCCGTGGACGGAAACTTCGACGTCTGTCTGGAGCTGGCGCGCAAGACCGCCGCCGACTACCCGGTGACCACGCTGGTCAACTCGGTGAACCCGGTTCGGCTGCAGGGGCAGAAGAGTGCGGCGTTCGAGATCTGTGACGTGCTGGGGCGCGCCCCCGATGTGCACTGCCTGCCGGTCGGCAATGCGGGCAACATCACTGCCTATTGGATGGGTTACACGGAGTACCACGCCGATCGGCTGGTGCCGGGTCTGCCTCGGATGTTCGGTTTCCAGGCGGCCGGCGCCGCGCCGCTGGTGCACGGTGCACCGGTGCTGAACCCGGACACCATCGCCACCGCCATCCGGATCGGCAGCCCCGCTTCGTGGGACGGCGCGATGCGGGCCCGGGACGAGTCGGGCGGGTTGTTCGAGTCGGTCACCGACCAGCAGATCCTGCACGCCTACCGGCTGTTGGCGTCGGAGGAGGGCGTGTTCGTCGAGCCGTCCTCGGCCACCTCGGTGGCGGGGCTGCTGCGGGTCGCCGAGGACGGGCGGCTGCCTCGCGATGCGTTGGTGGTCTGCACGGTGACCGGGCACGGCCTCAAGGATCCCGATACCGCGCTGTGCGACGTACCCGAGCCTGCACCCACCCCGGTGGACCCGGTCGCCGTCGCCGCCGCACTCGACCTCTTATGAACTCTCCCGACGTCACCCTGGCCCACACCCGGGTCACGGTGCGGGTACCCGCCTCGACGGCCAACCTGGGACCCGGTTTCGACGCACTCGGGATGGCGCTGGCGCTCTACGACGAGGTCGAGGTGGCGCTGGCGCCGTCCGGTCTGCGGGTCGAGGTGCACGGCGAGGGTGCGGGGGAGGTGCCCACCGACGAGCGGCATCTGGTGGTGCGCGCGCTGCGGGCAGCCTGCGTCCTGCTCGGCTACCGGCCCGGCGGTCTGGTGCTGCACTGCCGCAACGCGATCCCGCATTCCCGGGGGCTGGGTTCGTCGGCCGCCGCCGCCGTCGCCGGAGTGCTGGCCGGCTATGGGCTGGCCGGAAAGGAACCGGACGAGGCGGTGCTGGGCCTGGCGGCCGGTTTCGACGGGCACGCGGACAACGCCGGGGCCAGCCTGCTGGGTGGGTTGGTGATCGCCTGGCGGGAGGGGGAGTCCTTCCGGGCAACCCGCCTGGAACCCCATCGGGATCTCGCGCCCGTGCTGCTGGTGCCGGATACGACGTCTCGCACCGACGTCACCCGCGGATTGCTGCCCGCCGAGGTCCCGCATGCCGTCGCGGCCTTCACCGCGGGACGTGCCGCGCTGGCTGTGCACGCGTTCACGCAGGTCCCGGCTCTGTTGCTGGCCGCAACCGAGGATCTGTTGCACCAGCCGTACCGCCGCCCGGCCTACCCGCCGACCGCCCGGCTGATCGACGAACTCCGCGCGGCCGGGGTGCCCGCGACGATCTCGGGTGCGGGGCCGACTGTGCTCGCGCTGCCCGCTGGGGGACAGGTGCCTGCGGTGGTCGACACGGCCGGGTTTACGCTGTGCAGACTCGACATCGCCCGTCAGGGGGCAACCGTCGAATACCGTTGATTCTTCGACATGCAATCCCAGTTGTTGCCGCGGCGCCGCGGTACGACTAGTCTTATGGGTGTTCAGACACCGTGAGCACGGGCTGCGGTGCCTTAAGCTCGGGGCCTCTCACCCGAGTCACTATCTCCCGCCCCCCGGTTTCGCCGTAGCGGGAAGGTTGGCACCCCGGATCTTTGCTTCGGTCGAACACTCCCGTGCCAGTCGGCCCGACACCACTGTCGTGGTTCAAGAGCCGTCTCGCACCGGATCAGGCGTCGTCCGCGTCCCGTCGGGCGGCGGACAAGCTGGCCCGAGCATCGTCTCGAGTCGGTCAGGAAGGACCTGTGTGAGCGACACTGATCTGTTGGGCGGAGACCTTCCCGCTGTGGCATCTTCAGAAGAGCGTCCGGCCGAGCCCGAGACGACCACGGAAAACGGCGCGGCGCCTCGGCGTCGTGGCGGGCTTTCCAGCATGGTGATGGCTGACCTGCGTGCACTGGCTGGTCAGCTGGGTATCACCGATACCGCCGGGATGCGCAAGGGCGATCTGATCTCGGCGATCAAGGAGCGGCAAGGCACCGCTTCGGACCGGCAGACCGTCGCCAGCGATCAGCTCCCGCTGGAGGACAGCATGTCCCCCGCGAAGGAGCCGCAGTCGGCTCCGGCCGGCTCGGTCGACGATCCACAACCTGCCGAGCAGCAGCCTCCCCAGGAACAGCCTGCCCAGGAACAGGCTCGTCCCGAGCCGGGGAACGCCGAACAGCAGGATCGCGATCAACAGGATCGGGACTCCGACGGTGGGGACCGCTCCCGCAACCGGCGGCGCCGCTCCGCCCGCGGGGGGGAGCCCAACCGGCCCGAGGCTGATCAGAGCCAGGGCGGTCAGCGCGACAGCCAGGGTCAGGGTGAGCAGCGGGGCAGCCAGGGTCAGGGCGGTCAGCGCGACAGCCAGAGCCAGGGCGGCCAGCGCGACAGCCAGGGTCAGGGCGGTCAGCGCGACAGCCAGGGTCAGGGCGGTCAGCGCGACAGCCAGGGTCAGGGCGGCGCGCGTGATGACGATGACGACGGTGGACGGCGTCGCGGTCGGCGATTCCGGGACCGCAACCGTCGCGGCCGTAACGAGCGCCCGGACCGTCGTGACGGCGGCGAGCTGGAGGTACGCGAGGACGACGTGTTGTTGCCCGTCGCCGGGATCCTCGACGTGCTCGACAACTACGCGTTCGTCCGCACTTCCGGCTACTTGTCCGGGCCCAATGACGTGTACGTGTCGCTCTCGTTGGTGCGCAAGCACGGACTGCGTCGCGGTGACGCGATCACCGGCGCCGTGCGCCAGCCCCGTGACGGTGAGCAGCAGCGGCAGAAGTTCAATCCGCTGGTGCGGGTCGACACGATCAACGGCCTGGATGCCGATGAGGCCAAGCATCGCCCCGAGTTCACCAAGCTGACCCCGCTGTATCCGAACGAGCGGCTCCGCTTGGAGACCGAGCAGAACCAGATGACCACCAGGATCATCGATCTGGTGATGCCCATCGGCAAGGGCCAGCGCGCGCTGATCGTCTCCCCGCCCAAGGCGGGTAAGACGATGATCCTGCAGGCCATCGCCAACGCGATCACCACGAACAACCCCGAATGCCACCTCATGGTCGTGCTCGTCGACGAGCGCCCTGAGGAGGTCACCGACATGCAGCGCACGGTGAAGGGCGAGGTCATCGCCTCCACCTTCGACCGCCCGCCGTCGGACCACACCTCCATCTCCGAGCTCGCCATCGAGCGGGCCAAGCGGCTGGTGGAGATGGGTCACGACGTGGTCGTGCTGCTTGACTCGATCACCCGGCTGGGCCGGGCATACAACCTGGCGGCGCCCGCATCCGGCCGGATCCTGTCCGGTGGTGTGGATTCCACGGCGTTGTACCCGCCGAAACGATTCCTCGGCGCGGCCCGCAACATCGAGGACGGCGGTTCCCTGACCATCTTCGCCACCGCGCTGGTGGAGACCGGGTCGACGATGGACACGGTGATCTTCGAGGAGTTCAAGGGCACCGGCAATGCCGAGCTCAAGCTCGACCGCAAGATCGCCGACAAGCGGATCTTCCCGGCCATCGACGTCAACCCGTCAAGTACCCGTAAGGAAGAGCTGCTGCTCAGCCCGGATGAGCTGGCCATCCACCACAAGCTGCGCCGCGTGCTATCCGGGCTGGAGTCCCAGCAGGCCATCGACGTGCTGCTGGACCGGCTGCGCAAGAGCCGGACCAACATCGAGTTCCTGATGCAGGTCTCGAAAACAGCGCCCGGCGGCAACGGCGACGACTGAGCCGCGCCAGCCGTACGACGACAAGGGCCACCCCACAGGTCCGGGAACACTGCGGCCGCGCCCACGGTTTCATCGGGTGTCGGCCGCTCTGGCAGACTGTGACGGCTGAGAGCTGCCTAGGCAGTCCGGCTCCGGTTCACCCCGCGCCATGAGTATCACGGGGACCCGGCGGCCATGAGGAGAGGACATCCATGAAGCAGGGGATTCACCCGGAGTACGTCGAGACGCAGGTCACCTGTGGCTGCGGCAACACCTTCACCACCCGCAGCACCAAGCACAACGGCCAGATCCACGTCGAGGTGTGCTCCAACTGCCACCCGTTCTACACCGGTAAGCAGAAGATTCTGGACAGCGGTGGCCGGGTTGCGCGCTTCGAGAAGCGCTACGGCAAGCGGCAGAAGTAGGGCACAGGAAATAGGACTTCGACGCGGCGCGTCCGTCCGAGCGGGATGGACGCGCCGGCTGCGAGTGGGGATCGGTGAAACCCCTGGACACTGTTGACACCGCTGCGGTACAGGAGCTGATAACTCAGCACGCTGAGCTGGAGCGGTTGCTCGCCGACCCCGCGCTGCACGCCGACCAGGACGCCGCCCGTAAGGCCGGGCGGCGCTACGGAGAGCTGTCCCGCATCGTTCGGGTGGCTCGCGACCTGGATCAGGCCAGGAGCGACCTGGAGGCGGCCCGCGAGCTCACCGCCGAGGATCCGGCTTTTGCCGCGGAGGCCGAGACCATCGCAGGCCGGGTCCCGCAGCTGGAGACCGAGCTGGCCGAGCTGTTGCTGCCCCGAGACCCGCATGATCGTTCCGACGTGGTGATGGAGATCAAGTCAGGGGAGGGGGGCGCGGAGTCCGCGTTGTTCGCCGGCGATCTGCTGCGGATGTACCTGCGGTATGCCGAGCGGCACGGCTGGCGGGCCGAGGTACTCGACTTCACCGAAGCCGAGCTGGGCGGGTACAAGGACGTCATGGTCGCGGTGAAGACCGGCTCGGCCGACGGTGGTGTGTGGGAGCGGCTGAAGTTCGAAGGCGGCGTGCATCGGGTGCAGCGTGTCCCGGTCACCGAGTCCGCCGGACGGATCCACACCTCGGCGGCTGGTGTGCTGGTCTACCCAGAACCCGACGAGGTCGAGATCGACGTCGACGAGAAGGACCTGCGCATCGACGTGTACCGGTCGTCGGGTCCTGGCGGGCAGAGCGTGAACACCACCGACTCCGCGGTGCGGATCACGCACCTGCCCACCGGCATCGTGGTGTCCTGCCAGAACGAGAAGTCGCAGATCCAGAACCGGGCCCGCGCCCTGTTGGTGCTGCGGGCCCGGCTGCAGGCGCTGGCCGAGGAGAAGGCGCAGCAGGAGGCGTCGGAGCATCGGCGCTCCCAGGTCCGCACGGTGGACCGCTCCGAGCGGGTACGCACCTACAACTTCGCGGAGAACCGCATCTCCGACCACCGAGTCAACTACAAGGCGTACAACCTCGACGCGGTGCTCGACGGGGATCTCGACGGCGTACTCGACGCCCTGGTCGCCGCCGATCGTAAGATGCGCCTGCAGGGCTCATGAGCCGCCGTCCGCTGCGCCTTGCCGTGCGCGAAGCGGAACACATCCTCACCGACGCGGGAGTCGCCTCCCCTCGGGTGGACGCCGAGTTCCTGGCCGCGCATGTGCTCGGCGTACCGCGCGGCCGGCTGCCGATGGTCCCGCTGATCGATCCACCGGTGGTCGAGGCCCTGCGCACGCTGGTGATGCAGCGCGCCGCACGAGTGCCGTTGCAGCACCTCACCGGGACCGCCGTGCTGGGTGACGTCGAGCTGGCCGTCGGGCCCGGGGTGTTCATCCCGCGGCCGGAGACCGAGTTACTGCTGGTCTGGGGGCTAGCTCTGCTGGCTGACGTGGCGCGGCCCGTGGTGGTCGATCTGTGCACCGGCTCCGGTGCGCTGGCTCTGGCCCTGGCGCACGCCCGCCCCGACGCCGAGGTGCACGCCGTGGATCTGGATCCGGTGGCGCTGAGCTGGGCGCGCCGCAACGCCGACACCCACGCTGCGTCCGGCGGTACTGCGGTGACGCTGCACTGCGGAGACGTCGGTGCCCCGGAACTGCTCGGCGCGCTGAACGGGCTGGCGCATCTGGTGCTGTGCAACCCACCTTATGTGCCGGTGGGGACCGTAGTGGCGCCCGAGGTCTGGCTGCACGACCCGCCGTCCGCCGTCTTCGCGGGCCAGGACGGACTCGGCGTGATCCAGCACGTGGTGCACACCGGAACCCGGTTGCTGCGCGGTGGCGGGGGCATCGCCATCGAGCACGACGACTCGCACGCCGAAGCCGTCCCAGCGCTGCTGGCGGCGCGGCGGGGACTCACCGATGTGACCGGCCGTCTCGATCTCGCGGGGCGGCCTCGCTTCGCCACCGCCCGACGCCGCTAGTCGGCCGGAAGGCTGCGGATGGTGCTGAGCGTGAGGTCAGCGACCGCCCGCATGCCGTTCTCATTGGGGTGCCACGGAAAGGCCGGGGCGGTGGGGACAAGTCCCTCCACCCACTTCTCCGCGGGCGGCTGGCAGCTGTCGTGCCCCATCGAGGCGCCGTACACGTCGACGAACGTCGCGCCGTTCTCCTTGGCCTGCGTGGCGAGCATCTTGGTGAGCTGCTGCTCAATGCCGTTCAGGTACGGCACGTCACCACGGCTGACCGGGACCACCGGCCAGCACCAGCCCGTCTGGGGCAGCATCCGCAGATAGCCCACCAGCAGCACGGTCGCGTGCGGGGAGCGCTCCCGGACTCCCTGGAGCACCTTGGCGACCCGCGGCGCAGCGGCGATGATGCGTTCGGCGTAGACGTCCGAGCCACCCGCGGTGGCCTGCCGTTGGCACGGGTTCCCGAGCGGGTCGGTGAAACTGAGCCGGCCACAGGTCAGGGCCATGTCGCCGAACCCGATGTCGTTGCCGCTGATACTCACCGTGACCAGGTTGGTGTCCGCGCGCAGCGCGTCGAACTGCGGCGCATTGCTGCCGAGCGGGATCTTCTGCGCGATTGTCATGTCCACGGTCGTCGCCGCGCTACAGGTCACGTCCACGTACTGGCCGACGCCGAGGCCCGTGGCCACCAGTGCGGGGTAGTTGCGGGTGGATCGGGCGCAGCCGAGCGGGTCGTCACGCTGCATCGGGATGAACGGGCCTGCCGCGAACGAGTCGCCGAGCGCAACGTAGTGCCCGGTCCCTCTGAGCGTGTCGGCCAGCGAGCTCTTGTGGGTGACTGTGCTCGCCCCGGCGCCCGTGGTCGGCTGGGCAGCGGCGGCGGAAGCGGCCCCGAGCAGTGCCAGCAGGGTGGCGAGAGCAACGACGTTGAAGCGGCGACGCCCGGGCATCCCGAACCCCCAATGCTTGATGATGCGCTCTCGGATCGTGCCTGGCCCATCACGGACTGTCAACGCCATCACCCGTCGATCGAGGGACAGAGGGCGCCCGTACGCTGCTGATCCGTGAGCACCGTTTATGACTGCGCTCAGCCCGACACCCGCGCCGCCGGGCTGGTCGCGGCTGCTGGCGCGACTCGGGCAGGCCAGCTCGTGGTCCTGCCCACCGACACCGTCTACGGCCTGGGCTGTGATGCCTTCTCCTCGACGGCCGTGCGGGGGCTGCTCGATGCCAAGGAGCGGGGACGGGACATGCCGGTGCCCGTGCTGGTGGGTTCCTGGTCCACCGTGGACGGTCTGGTGCTCGGTGTGCCATCGCAGGCCCGGCAGCTGATCGAGGCGTTCTGGCCCGGCGGACTGTCGATCGTGCTGCCGCACGCGCCCTCGCTGGCCTGGGACCTCGGTGATACCCGCGGCACCGTCATGCTGCGGATGCCGCTGCATCCGGTCGCCATCGAGCTGCTCCGCGACGCGGGTCCGATGGCCGTGTCGAGCGCCAACCGTTCGGGGCACCCACCCGCGCTCAGCGTCGAGCAGGCCCGCGAGCAACTCGCCGAGCGGGTGCCCGTGTACCTCGACGGCGGCCCTTGCGGCGGACAAGCCTCGACCATCGTGGATCTCACCGGCGACGAGCCCGTCGTACTGCGGGAAGGCGCCGTCGGGGCCATCCAGATCGGCCAAGTCCTCGGCCTGACCGTGCGGGTCGCCCACTAGTCCTTACCCCGCGTGTCCGTCTCCGGTGCCCGGTGTGTCCGTCTCTGGTGCCCGGTCCGTCGGCCCCTGGTGCCCGGTGTCCGGTGTTGTCTCGACGCTGAGCCGCCACGGGTACGGTGAGCGGGGCAGCCGCACCACACCGAGGAGACAACGTGAGCACGCCGTTCTGGGGCCCCGACTTCGATGAGCTGACCGGCACCGATCCCGAGATCGCCGCGGTCATCCTTGGCGAGCTCGACCGGCTGCGCAGCGGGCTGCAGCTCATCGCGAGTGAGAACTTCACCAGTCCGGCTGTGCTGGCCGCGCTGGGCTCGACGCTGTCGAACAAGTACGCCGAGGGTTACCCGGGACGGCGCTACTACGGCGGCTGCGACGAGGTGGACAAGGCCGAGAGCATCGGTATCGAGCGAGCCAAGGAGCTCTTCGGCGCCGAGCACGCGAACCTGCAACCACACTCCGGCGCGAGCGCGAACCTCGCCGTCTACGCGGCGTTCTGCCAGCCCGGTGACAAGGTGCTGGCGATGTCGTTGCCGCACGGCGGGCACCTCACGCACGGCTCGAAGGTGAGCTTCTCCGGCAGGTGGTTCACCCCGGTGCCGTACACGGTGCGCAAGGACACCGAGCTCATCGACTACGACGAGGTCCGCGACCTGGCTATCGAGCACCGCCCCAAGATGATCATCGCAGGCGCGACCGCGTACCCCCGGCTGATCGACTTCGCGACCTTCCGCGAGATCGCCGACGAGGTCGGTGCGATTCTGCTGGTCGACGCGGCGCACTTCATCGGGCTGGTCGCAGGCAAGGCGATCCCTTCACCCGTGCCGTACGCCGACGTCGTCTCCTTCACCACGCACAAGGTGTTCCGTGGCCCACGAGGCGGCATGATCATCTCCCGGGAGCAGCACGCCAAGGCGATCGACAAGGCGATTTTCCCGTTCAGCCAGGGCGGGCCGTTGATGCATTCGGTGGCGGCCAAGGCGGTGGCGCTCAAGGAGGCGGCCGGCCCGGCCTACAAGGCCTACGCGGCCCAGGTGGTGGCCAACGCAGCCGCGCTGGCCAAGGGCCTGGAGGACGAGGGCATGCGCGCGGTGTCCGGTGGTACCGACACCCATCTCGCGCTGATCGACCTGCGGGGTCTCGGGATCACCGGCGCCGAGGCTGAGGCGCGCACCGGGGCGGCCCGGATCGTGTTGAACAAGAACGCCATCCCCTACGATCCCGCCCCCCCGATGACCGCGTCCGGTATCCGGGTCGGCACGCCGGCGGTCACCACCCAGGGCATGACCGAGTCCGATATGACCGAGATCGCGAACCTGATCAGCCGGGCGGTCCGTGCCGAGCGGGGCACCGAGGCGGGTGAGCGCGAACTCGCCGCGATCGCCGAGGCGGTGGGCACGCTCGTCGCCGCCAAACCGGCCTACCCGCGAGGCTGAGGGTCACCGGCACTAGCCTGGCTGCCGTGGGACCCATGCCCGCACCCGCCGGATTGCCTCTTCGGGAGTACCTGCTGGTCGGTCTCACCGCCGCAGTGGTGACTTTTCTGCTCACCGGGCTGGTGCGACTACTGGCGCTGCGCACTGGTGCGGTGGCCAAGCCACGGGACCGCGATGTACACCTCGCCCCGATCCCGCGGCTCGGCGGGCTGGCGATGTACGGCGGCATCCTCGCCGGAGTGCTGCTGTCCCACCAGTTGCCGGTGTTGCGCTCGGCATTCCAGTTCTCCTCGGACGTGGTGGCGGTGCTGATCGCGGGCGGGATCATCGTGCTGGTCGGCGCGCTGGACGACCGCTTCGAGCTGGACGCGCTGACCAAGTTCGCCGGGCAGGTCACCGCCGCCGGGATGCTGGTGCTCTTCGGCGTGCAGTGGTTCCTCTTCTGGGTGCCCTGGAACGGCAGCGCCTCTTCCCCCGGCTCGGTGCTCATTCTGGGGCAGGATCAGGCGGTGCTACTCACGGTGGCGCTCGCGGTGGTCCTGGTGAACGCGATGAACTTCGTCGACGGGTTGGACGGCCTGGCCGCGGGCATCGGGCTGATCGCCGCGGTGGCCATCGGCGCGTTCTCGCTGCAACTGCTGGCGCGATCCGGGGGAAGCGTGTCCGCCTACCCGCCGACGCTGATCGCCGCCCTGACCGCCGGCGCCTGCCTGGGTTTCCTGCCGCACAACTTCCAGCCTGCTCGGATCTTCATGGGCGACTCCGGAGCGATGCTCATCGGCCTGATGCTGGCCGCGGCATCGACCAGCGCCTCGGGCAGGGTCGATATCAACACCTACGGTGCCACCGATGTGCTCGCGCTGTTCTCCCCGTTGCTGGTGGTTGCCGCGGTGCTGTTCGTCCCGCTGCTGGACCTGCTGCTCGCCGTGGTGCGTCGTACCAGGGCGGGTCGCAGCCCGTTCGCGGCCGACAAACTGCACCTGCACCACCGGTTACTGGAGATCGGGCACTCGCACCGCAGGGCCGTGCTGCTGATCTACTTCTGGGCCGCGCTGCTCGCCTTCGGCGCGGTCGCATTGACCCTGTTCGACGTGTTCGTGGTGGTGTGGGGGATCGCGCTCGGGTTGCTGATCGCCGTGCTCAGCTCGGTGATCCCGCGGTTGCGCCGGGCTGAACAATGAGAGTTGATCAGGAGACCCGGGTCACTGCGCAGGCGCAGGCTGGATCCCAGTCGCGGAAGCGCAGCTAGGCGCAGGTGAGGGCTGAAAAGGTAGCGCCCAGCCGTGTGATACGGTCTCGTTCGAACCGGTCCGGGCTGAGCCCTGGCTGGGATTGAATCAGGCCGGCCCATCGACAGTGTTCGTGATTTCTTGCCATGCACGCTGTCCCTGGACTGCGAGGAGTGCCTTTGAGCGATGGCGCGGGTGATGCCATGCGCCCGCTGAGGTAGGTGGTCGTGGAGCACAGTGGCGACCCGAACCTCGCGACACTACTAGGCCTTGGGGCCGTAACTGCGGCGATCCTCCTGGTCGGTCTGGGCCTTGGGTGGTTGGTCGACGAGGTAGCGGATACCCTCCCGGCATTTACGCTGGTCGGCTTGGCGCTCGGCATCGTCAGCGCGGGCATCTACATCTACGGCCAGTTCACGAAGTTCCTGAAGGAGTAACTCCGCACCCATGGTGTCGATACGCATCAGCCTATCGGAGGGCCAGTTGTGATACCGAACGTGACCGCCTCGCCGAGGGCGGCGATCAACCTACGTCTGGCGGCGATGGTCGCGGCGTGCGTCGGCGCCGTCGTTCTCGTGGTGCTGGCGCTGGTGGGCTACCCGCTGGTCGGCGCGTTCTGCTGTGCCGGGCTCGCGCTCGGAATGCTCAACACCACGCTGGTGCAGCGTTCCGCGGCGCGGTTCGCCGCCATGGGCAACCCGAGCAAACGCCGGTTCGCCGGTGCGGTGCTCGCCCGGCTGACGTTGATCACCGTGCTCGCCATCGGCGTCGCCGCGTGGCGGCCGGAGGGTCTCGGGGTGTTCGCCGGGCTCGCCGGTTTCCAGCTACTGATGATTTTCATGGCGTCGGTCCCCCTGCTCAAGCAACTGCGCCAGTCAGAAGCCCAGAATCAGTCGGGAGCCCAGAACCAGTCGGGAGCGCCGGTATGAGTACGACGGTTCTGGCCGCGGGCGGCGGTGTCTCGGTCGGTGAGCACGTCGAATGGCATGCGCTGGGCCTGACATTCAACGCCGACACCGTGATCTCCACAGGGATCGCTGCGGTGATCGTCATCCTGGCCGGCTTCTACCTGGCCCGCAAGTCGACTTCGGGCGTGCCGAGTGGCGCGCAGCTGGTCTTCGAGACGGTGACCGACCAGGTGGAGCGCCAGGTGGAGAGCAACGTCGGTATCCGTACCGCGCCGTTCGTCGTGCCACTGGCGATCAGCCTGTTCTTCTTCATCTTGATCTCGAACTGGCTGTCGATCCTGCCGCATGCCTGGGAGGAGTACGTCCAGCCGCCGACGGCGGACGTGAACCTCACCTTCGCGCTGTCCTTCTTTGTGATCATTCTGGTCCATATCACGGGTATCCGGGTCAAGGGCAAGCATTACTTCAAGCACTTCGTGCAGCCGTACCCGGCGATGTTCCCGTTCATCTTCCTCGAGGAGCTCGTCAAGCCCTTCACTCTCGCGCTTCGGCTCTTCGGCAACCTTCTGGCCGGCACCGTGATGGTGGGTGTCATCTCGCTGATGCCCGCGGTCGTGCTGTGGCTGCCCACCACAGCCTGGAAGCTGTTCGACCTGTTCATCGGCCTGCTCCAGGCACTGATCTTCGCCCTGCTGACGATCATCTACTTCGGCTTCGCCGCTGGCCAGGAGGAGGAGGCCCACTAAACGCCTGTCCATCGCGTCTGTGACCGCAGTCTTCCAGGCATCTTCCCACCCGGGGAGATGAGCCTAGTTTCAAGGAACAAGAGGGAAAGACATGAGTTTCTCTGCAATGCTCCTTGCCCAGCAGGGGGGCGACCTCAACGCTTCGATCAAGATGGCAGGTGCGTTCGTCGGCGGTGGCTTGGCGCTAGCCGGTGGCGCGATCGGCGCTGCGGTCGGTGACGGTCTGGCCGGTGGCGCGACCATCAGCGGCGTCGCCCGTCAGCCCGAGGCGCAGAGCCGGCTGTTCACCATCTTCTTCCTGACGGTGGGTCTGGTCGAGGCGATGTACTTCATCAACCTCGCCTTCATGGCGTTGTTCGTCTTCGTGCTCGCCTGATCTGGTTGGGACAGCGATCCATATGAGTTCGTACACTGTGGCCGCCGGGGGCGGCGGTAACC
The DNA here is from genome assembly GCA_050699955.1 of Pseudonocardiaceae bacterium. GTDB lineage: Bacteria > Actinomycetota > Actinomycetes > Mycobacteriales > Pseudonocardiaceae. The sequence goes on from JBOHGD010000013.1 coordinate 43,503, forward strand.
TCTTCTTAATCCCCAACGCGACGTTCTTCGTCGAGCTGCTGATCTTCCTGCTCGTGCTCGCCGTGCTCTGGCGTTACGTAGTGCCGCCGGTGAAGCGCGCTATGACCGAGCGTCAGGAGATGATCCGCAAGCAGATCGTCGAGAGCGAGCAGGCCCGCAATCGCCTGCAGCAGGCCGAGGCCCGGTACAAGGAGGCCTTGACCGAGGCGCGGGTTGAGGCGGCCAAGATCCGCGAGGCTGCCCGGGCCGATGCGCAGGCGATCAAGGACGAGATGCGCCAGCAGGCCGACCAGGAGGTCGCCAGGATCCAGCAGCGTGGTGAGGAGCAGCTGGCCACTCAGCGCGAGCAGGTGGTGCGCGAGCTGCGCGCCGAGGTCGGACGGCTCGCCGTCGAGCTGGCCAGCCGGATCGTCGGTGAGTCGTTGACCGACGATGCCCGCCGCGCAGGCACGGTCGACCGCTTCCTGGAGGAGCTGGAGCGCATGGCGGCTACCGACGGGGCGGCTTCGGTCCCCATCGGGCAGGGGAAGCGTTGATGCAGCCTGCCAGCAGAGCCGCACTGGCCACCGTCCGCGAGCGGGTCGAGGAACGGATCGCCGCTGCCGATGCCGAGGACCTGGAACGCCTGGGCACCGAACTGGGCAGTGTCGCGATGGTGTTCGGCCACGAGACGGTGATCCGGCGGCACCTCGCCGATTCCTCGGCCCCTGTGGGGACCCGCCGGGCGATGGTCGAGGCACTACTGCGTGGCAAAGTGAGTCGGCTGACCCTGGAAACGCTGTACGACGTGGTGACGCAGCGCTGGTCGCGGCCGCTGGATCTGGTCGACGGGCTCGAAGAGCTGGCCAGGCAGTCGCTTCTGGCGCTCGCCGAGCGGGACGAGAGCCTTTCCGATGTCGAGGACGAGCTGTTCCGGTTCGGCCGCATCCTGGCCGCCGAGCCGAGCCTGGCAATCCTGCTGAGCGACGAGTCGGCAGCGGTGCAGCGGCGCCTCGCGCTCCTGGACACCGTGCTGGCCGGCCGTACTCGGTCGGTGACCCGCCTGCTGCTCGAGCAGGCCGTCCGCGCACTGCGGCGGCGCCACCTCGAGGAGATCGTCGAGGAGCTCGTGGATCGGGCCGCGGCCCGGCGCGAGCGCTCGGTCGCCCATGTCAGTGCCGGTGGCCCGCTGTCGCAGCGGCAGGAACAGCGGCTGCTCGATGCCCTTGGCCAGGTTTACCAGCGGTCGATCTCGCTCAAGGTCGAGCTCGACCCCGAGCTGCTCGGTGGCCTGGTGATCCGGGTGGGCGACGAGGTGATCGACGGCAGCATCGCCGGACGGCTGCAGAAGGCCTACCAGTGTCTGCCCCGATGAGCGCACCAGTGAATGCACCAGCGGGCGCGCCGGTGAATGCCATCGGGAGACGTTCGGTGTCCGGGTACCGCACGATGAACACGCGAAACAACGAGAGCAGGGACCGATAGCCATGGCGGAGCTGACGATCTCTTCGGACGAGATCCGGAGCGCGATCGAGAACTACGTCACCTCATTCTCGACTGAGACCTCGCGCGAGGAGGTAGGCACCGTCGTCTATGCCGGCGACGGGATCGCGCGGGTCGAGGGCCTGCCCTCGACGATGACCAACGAGTTGCTGGAGTTTCCCGGTGGCGTGCTGGGTGTCGCGCTCAATCTTGACGTGCGGGAGATCGGCGCGGTCATCCTCGGCAACTTCGAGGCCATCGCGGAGGGCCAGGAGGTCCGGCGGACCGGCCGGATCCTGTCGGTGCCCGTCGGCGACAATTTCCTCGGCCGGGTGGTGGACCCGCTGGGCGTCGCGATCGACGGCCTGGGCGACATCGTCGCCGACGACCAACGAGTGCTCGAGCTGCAGGCGCCGTCGGTGATCGACCGACAGCCGGTGAAAGAGCCGCTGCAGACCGGTATCAAGGCGATCGACTCGCAGACTCCGATCGGTCGCGGCCAGCGCCAGCTCATCATCGGTGATCGCAAGACCGGTAAGACCGCCGTGTGCATCGACACCGTTCTCAACCAGAAGGCGAACTGGGAGACCGGCGATCCGGACAAGCAGGTGCGCTGCATCTACGTGGCGATCGGCCAGAAGGGCACCACGATCGCGGCGGTGCGCCAGACGCTGGAGGATCACGGCGCCCTGCCGTACACCACCATCATCGCGGCACCGGCCTCCGATTCAGCCGGCTACAAGTGGCTCGCGCCGTACACCGGTTCCTCGATCGGCCAGCACTGGATGTACCAGGGCAAGCACGTGCTGATCGTGTTCGACGACCTGTCCAAGCAAGCCGAGGCCTACCGCGCGATCTCGCTGTTGCTGCGCCGCCCGCCGGGTCGCGAGGCCTACCCGGGCGACGTGTTCTACCTGCACTCCCGGCTGCTGGAGCGCTGTGCGAAGCTGTCCAACGAGCTGGGCGCGGGATCACTGACCGGCCTCCCGATCATCGAGACCAAGGCCAACGACATCTCGGCCTACATCCCCACGAACGTCATCTCGATCACCGATGGGCAGTGCTTCTTCGAGTCCGACCTGTTCAACCAGGGCGTCCGGCCTGCGATCAACGTCGGTGTCTCGGTGTCCCGGGTCGGTGGCTCCGCGCAGATCAAGGCGCTGAGGACGGTCGGCGGTACCTTGCGGCTGGAGCTGTCCCAGTACCGGGAGCTGGAGGCGTTCGCCGCGTTCGGTGCGGAGAACCTGGACGCCACCTCGCGGCGCGCTCTGGAGCGTGGTTCCCGGCTGACCGAGCTACTCAAGCAGGGGCAGTACGAACCGCTGCCCGTCGAGGAGGAGGTGGTGTCGATCTGGCTCGGCACCCGGGGGCACCTCGACGACGTTCCGGTGGCCGACGTGCGCCGTTTCGAGAGGGAGTTCCTCGACGTCATCCGCCGCCACCACAAGGATGTCGTCGACACGATCCGGGATACCAAGCAGTTCAGCGATGACACCGAGCGACAGCTGGTGGCAGCGGTGCAGGAGTTCAAGAAGGCGTTCACCACTTCGGACGGTTCCTCGCTGGGCCGGGAGGCCGAGGCGGACGCGATGGAGGCCGACGAGGTCTCCCACGAGTCGGTCCGGGTCAACAAGCCGGCCCCCAAGAAGTGACGCGACGATGGCCGCACAGCTGAGGGTTCTCCGTCGGCGGATCCGTTCGATCCGGTCGATGAAGAAGATCACCAAGGCGATGGAGCTCATCGCCACCTCGCGGATCGCCCGGGCGCAGGCGCGGGTCGAGGCCTCCCGCCCATACGCGGAGGAGATCACCAAGGTGCTCTCCGCCTTGGCCGGTGCCGCGGGCACCCTGGACAACCCGCTGCTCGTCGAACGGGAGAACCCGACCCGGGCGGCGGTGCTGGTGGTGACCAGCGACCGGGGCCTGTGCGGTGGCTACAACGCCAACCTGCTGCGGGCTGCCGAGGAGCTGCAGGCGCTGCTGCGTGCGGAGGGCAAGTCGGTACGGCTGTACGTGATCGGTCGTAAGGCCCTGAAGTACTACGGGTTCCGCCAGCGGTCGATCGAGGAGTACTGGACCGGGTTCTCCGAGCAGCCCAGCTACAACGACGCTGCCGAGGCGGGCAAGGTGCTGGTGGGTGCGTTCCTGGCCGGGGTCGACGACGAGCAGGGTGGTGCCGGACAGGACGGGGTCGAGGGAGTGGACGAGCTGCACGTCGTCTACACCGAGTTCCGCTCCATGCTGACCCAGACCCCGCGAGTGCGCCGGATCGCCCCGCTGGAGGTCGAGTACGTCGGCGAGGACGAGGACGAGGATCCCCTGATCCGAACGGCGCAGCAGCGGCGCTCGGATGATATGACGCCGCTGTACGACTTCGAGCCGGATGCCGAGGAGCTGCTCGGTCACCTGCTGCCGCGCTACATCAACACCAGGATCTACGCGGCACTGCTGGAGGCAGCGGCATCGGAGCAGGCGGCTCGCCGCCAGGCGATGAAGGCCGCCACCGATAATGCCACCGACCTGATCGACGACCTCACTCGTGAGGCCAACCAGGCCCGCCAGGGCATAATCACCCAGGAGATCAGCGAGATCGTCGGCGGCGCCGAAGCGCTGTCCGCCGTGGGGAGTGATGACTGAGATGACCACAGCCGAGAAATCGACCAGCACTAACTCCATCCCCGAGGCCGGGACGGGCCGGGTGGTGCGGGTGACCGGCCCCGTGGTCGACGTGGAGTTCCCGGGCCAGGTTCCGCCGTTGTTCCACGCGCTCACCGTCCAGGTGGAGTTCGAGGCGCTGCGCAAGACGATCACCCTGGAGGTGGCACAGCACCTCGGGGACAACACCGTGCGCGCGATCGCCATGCAACCGACCGACGGCCTGGTCCGGGGCGCGCCGGTGAGCGACAGCGGATCGGCGATCTCGGTCCCGGTGGGCGAGCAGGTCAAGGGCCACGTGTTCAACATGCTCGGCCAGTGCCTGGATGCCCCGGAGACGACGTTCAGCGGCGAGCGCTGGGGGATTCACCGCAAGCCGCCGCCCTTCGACCAGCTCGAGGGCAAGACCGAGATGCTCGAGACCGGGCTGAAGGTCATCGACCTGCTCACCCCGTACGTGCAGGGTGGCAAGATCGGCTTGTTCGGTGGTGCCGGAGTGGGCAAGACGGTGCTCATCCAGGAGATGATCATCCGGGTGGCCAGGAACTTCGGTGGTACCTCGGTGTTCGCCGGGGTGGGCGAGCGCACCCGTGAGGGCAACGACCTGTTCCTGGAGATGCAGGAGGCGAACGTCCTCAAGGACACCGCGCTGGTCTTCGGTCAGATGGACGAGCCGCCCGGCACTCGGATGCGGGTCGCGCTGTCCGCGCTCACCATGGCGGAGTACTTCCGGGACGAGATGAACCAGGACGTGCTGCTGTTCATCGACAACATCTTCCGGTTCACCCAGGCCGGTTCCGAGGTCTCCACCCTGCTGGGCCGGCTGCCCTCCGCAGTGGGCTACCAGCCGACCCTGGCCGACGAGATGGGTGAGCTGCAGGAGCGCATCACCTCCACCCGGGGTCGCTCGATCACCTCGATGCAGGCCATCTACGTGCCGGCCGACGACTACACCGACCCGGCACCGGCGACCACCTTCGCCCACCTGGACGCCACGACGGAGCTCTCCCGAGGCGTCTTCGCCAAGGGCATCTTCCCCGCCGTGGACCCGCTGAGCTCGTCGTCCACCATCCTGGACCCGCAGTACGTGGGGGAGGAGCACTACCGGGTGGCGCAGGAGGTCAAGCGGATCCTGCAGAAGTACAACGACCTGCAGGAGATCATCGCCATCCTCGGTATCGATGAACTGTCCGAAGAGGACAAGGTTCTGGTCAACCGGGCCCGGCGGATCGAGCGGTTCCTCAGCCAGAACATGTACTCCGCCGAGCAGTTCACCGGGCAGGAGGGCTCGACTGTTCCGCTGAAGGAGACCATCGAGTCGTTCGACAAGCTCTGTAAGGGCGAGTTCGACCACATCCCCGAGCAGGCCTTCTACCTCTGCGGTGGTCTGGAGGACCTGGAGCGCAAGTACCAGGAGCTCACCAAGAGCTGAGCTCACGGCGGCGTGGCCAGGACGGATTCCGATCGCGGGCGGCCCCTCACGGGGCCGGGCAGGGCAGGCCACTAGACTCCGTTTCGGCAGCACCCGACCCGAGGAGACGCCCGTGGCTGACATGTCCGTCGAGCTGGTGGCGGTGGAACGCCAGGTGTGGTCCGGTAAGGCAACCGCGGTGTTCGCCAAGACCGTCGAGGGCGAGCTGGGCATCATGCCAGGGCATACGCCCTTACTCGGGGAGCTCGTCGAGGGTGGGATCGTCACCATCACGACCACCGATGGGGAGACGGTGACCGCGGCGGTCTTCGGCGGTTTTCTGTCGATCACCGGCGAGAAGGTGAGTGTGCTGGCCGAGGCCGCGGAGCTTGCCGAGGAGGTCGACGTGCACTCCGCCAGGGCCGCCCTGGCACAGGCCGACGCCGAGCCGGACGACGAGCGGAGCGAGTCGGTCCGAGCCCGGGCGACCGCGCGGCTCAAGGCGGCAGGCGAGACCGTCTGAGATCCTCCGGGCGCAGGGCGGGCCGCCATGGGTGCCGGGCAGATCGTCGGGTTGGTTCTGCTGGTCGGCGCACTCGTCATCGTCGTGCGAGCCACCCGGCGGATCCGGCTGGCTCGTCGGGGCGGCATCGATGTGGCGCTGCGGTCGCGCCGCGGCGACGGTCCCCGCGGCTGGCATCTGGGGGTGGGCCGTTACCGGGGCGACGACTTCTCCTGGTTCAGGATCTCCAGCCTGCGCTCAGGACCGGACCGGGTACTGGACCGGGAACAGCTCGAGATCGTGGAACGGCGCAACCCGACGTTGCCGGAGAGCTACGCGATGCCCAACGGGTCGGTCGTGCTGCGCTGCCGCACGGAGGTCGGTGAGCTGGAGCTGGCGATGCGCCGCGACACCCTCACCGGCTTTCTTTCCTGGCTGGAGTCGGCGCCACCCGGACGCGGAACTCCGTGGGCCTGCTGAGCGGCCGTGCGTGCCATTCGGTGCGGGCCCGCCGGGACGCACTCACGCCCCCTGGTCCTCGCCGCCGGGCTTCCACAGCACGTCGCCGTCCGGATTGGCCACCCGGCCCAGGATGAACAGCAGGTCGGAGAGCCGGTTGAGGTAACGCGCCGTGATCGGATCGGTGCGCTCCGGGTCGGCCGCCACGAGTGCCCAGGTACTCCGCTCGGCCCGCCGGGTCACCACCCTGGCGGTGTGCAGCAGCGCCGCGCCCGCGGTGCCGCCGGGCAGGATGAAGGAGTCCAGCTTGGGCAGCCCAGCGTTGAACTCGTCACACCAGCCTTCCAAGCGGGTGACATAGGCCTCGCGGATCCGCAGCGGGGGATGTTCGGGGTGCGCCACGATCGGGTTGCACAGGTCGGCGCCGACGTCGAAGAGGTCGTTCTGCACCTGACGCAGCACGGTGACCAGCCGCTGCTCCAGCCGTCCCATCGCCAGCGCGACACCGAGCGCGCAGTTGGCCTCCTCCACGTCGGCATAGGCGGCCAGCCGCGGGTTGGTCTTGGCCACCCGGGAGAAGTCGCCGAGACCACTGGTCCCTTCGTCCCCGGTGCGCGTGTAGATCCTCGTCAGGTGCACGGCCATACCGCGACGGTATCGCCTCCTCGGCTGCGGTGCCCGCGCCCCGAACGGTCCGCCTCGTCCGGGTCGGCTCAGGCCACCCGGTGTGGTTACCTGACCCGCCCGGCTGTGCGGCCGCTGGGCGCCCCCGGCATCATGGGCGCTCGTGAGCGAGCACTTCAGGGTCCGTGGTGGCGCCCGGTTGACCGGCGAGGTGCAGGTCGTGGGGGCGAAGAACAGCGTGCTGAAGCTGATGGCGGCGGCGCTGCTGTCCGAGGGCACCACCACGATCACGAACTGTCCTGAGATTCTCGATGTTCCGCTGATGGCCGACGTGCTGCGTGGGCTGGGATGCGATGTCGACATCGTCGGCGACACCACGCGCATCACCACGCCCGCGGAGCCCAAGCACGAGGCCGACTACGGTTCGGTGAGCAAGCTACGCGCCTCGGTGTGCGTGCTCGGCCCGCTGGTCGGTCGCTGCCGTCGGGCCAGGGTTGCGCTGCCGGGCGGGGATGCCATCGGTTCCCGGCCGCTGGACATGCATCAGAACGGGCTGCGCAAGCTGGGTGCTCGTAGCGAGATCGAGCACGGCTGCGTGGTGGCCGAGGCCGAGGGACTGCACGGGGCGCAGATCTGGCTGGACTTCCCGAGCGTCGGGGCGACTGAGAACATCCTGATGGCCGCGGTGCTCGCGGAGGGCACCACGATCATCGACAACGCGGCCCGTGAGCCGGAGATCGTCGACCTGTGCCTGATGTTGCGGCAGATGGGCGCCCGCATCGTGGGGGAGGGCAGTTCGACGCTCACCGTCGAGGGGGTCAGCGAGCTGGCGCCCACCGAGCACCGCGTGATCGGGGACCGCATCGTGGGGGCGACCTGGGCCTTCGCCGCCGTCATGACCCGGGGTGACATCACCGTGCGCGGCGTCGATCCGCACCATCTGGACCTGGTGCTGGAGAAGCTGCGCTTGGCAGGCGCCGAGGTCGACCAGCCCCATGGCGAGCACCACGCCTTCCGGGTGGTGATGCCGGGCAGACCCACCTCGGTGGACTTCGTGACACTGCCCTACCCGGGCTTCGCCACCGATCTGCAGCCCATGGCGATCGCGCTGTCAGCCGTCTCCGAGGGTACGTCGATGATCACCGAGAACGTGTTCGAAGCTCGGTTCCGCTTTGTCGAGGAGATGATCCGGCTGGGTGCCGACGCGCGCACCGATGGTCACCATGCGGTCGTCCGCGGTGTCGAGCGGCTCTCCAGCGCGCCGGTGTGGGCCTCCGACATCCGGGCCGGTGCCGGACTGGTGCTCGCCGGACTCTGCGCCGACGGGGCCACCGACGTGTGGGACGTCTTCCACATCGACCGCGGCTACCCGCGGTTCCTGGAGAACCTCACGACGCTGGGTGCCGACGTGCGCCGGGTCAGCGCGCCGCCCGAACGCTGAGCGCGTCCGGACCCGCTGGCCGGCCGGCCGCTCAGTCTGAACCGGCCAGCACCACCCTGGCATCGACCTCGTCCTTGGCGAAGACCAGGATGCTGAGGCCGAGGTGGTCCGCGGTCGGCCGCACCGTGGCCCGGATGCCGTCGGTGGCCAGCCGGCGTCGGAGCACGGCGGCGGCCTGCGCGCTGGGCACCACGGCGACCTCGCGGAGCAGGCCGAGGTCGCCGTCGTCGTGCTCGGCGGGTGGGGCTACGTGCTGTGCGTGGGTGCCGTAGGTCCAGCGCAGCAGCCCGCCCAGCACTCCGACGAACAACAGGGCAAGGAGCGGCCGAGGAAGAAATGCAGACCGTTCGACGGCAGTTCCACCTGTTCATGGTGGGCCAGTCGGTGGCTCGCCGCTACCCCGTCCCGGCAGCACTCCGATGTTCGGTTGTGAGCAACGGCATCCCAGTCCGACTGTTACCGGCGAGTAGTCTGACGATCCGGAGGTGCGCCGATGCCTTATCCCAGTGATCGTGACCGGGACCGGCCCTGGGTGATGCGGACCTACGCCGGGCACTCGTCGGCGAGCAAGTCCAATGCGCTCTACCGGCGCAATCTCGGCAAGGGACAGACCGGGCTGTCGGTGGCCTTCGACCTGCCCACCCAGACCGGCTACGACCCCGACCACGAGCTGGCTCGCGGCGAGGTGGGCAAGGTCGGCGTGCCGATCAGCCATCTCGGTGACATGCGCACGCTGTTCGACGGCATCCCGATGGCGCAGGCCAACACCTCGATGACGATCAACGCGACGGCCATGTGGCTGCTGGCGCTCTACGCGTCGGTCGCCCAGGAGCACGGGGCGGATCTGGCCCAGCTCTCGGGTACCACCCAGAACGACATCATCAAGGAGTACCTCTCCCGGGGGACCTACGTCTTCCCACCCGAACCGAGCCTGCGGTTGATCACCGACATGGTCGTCTACACGGTCGGTCACATCCCGAAGTGGAACCCGATCAACATCTGCAGCTACCACCTGCAGGAGGCCGGGGCGACGCCGGTGCAGGAGGTCGCCTACGCCCTGTGCACGGCGATCTCGGTACTCGACTCGGTCCGCGACTGCGGGCAGGTGGCCCCGGAGGACTTCGCGAAGGTTGTCGGGCGGATGTCGTTCTTCGTCAACGCCGGGGTGCGCTTCGTCGAGGAGATGTGCAAGCTGCGCGCTTTCGGGCGGTTGTGGGACGAGATCTGCCGGGAGCGTTATGGAGTCGAGGACCCCAAGCTGCGCCGGTTCCGGTACGGCGTGCAGGTCAACTCGCTGGGGCTCACCGAGGCGCAGCCGGAGAACAACGTGCAGCGCATCGTGCTGGAGATGCTCGCGGTGACGCTGTCCCGGGACGCCAGGGCCCGGGCGGTGCAGCTGCCCGCGTGGAACGAGGCGCTGGGGCTGCCCCGGCCCTGGGATCAGCAATGGGCGCTGCGGATGCAGCAGGTGCTGGCCTACGAGACCGACCTGCTGGAGTACGAGGATCTCTTCGAGGGTTCCCGGGTCGTCGAGGCGCGGGTCGCCCAGATCGCCGAGGGTGCCCGCGGCGAGATCGACCGGGTGCAGGGCATGGGCGGGGCCATCGCCGCTGTCGAGTCCGGCTACATGAAGTCGCAGTTGGTGTCCTCGCTGGCCGGGCGGCGTCGGCGGATGGAGGACGGCGAGGATGTGGTGGTGGGGGTCAACCGGTTCACCGAGAGCGACCCCAGCCCGCTGCAGGCCGACGGAGCAGGGGCGATCGAGACTGTCGACCCGGATACCGAGGCGCAGGCGATCGAGGCGATCCGGACCTGGCGGGCCTGCCGGGACCAGGCGGCGGTGGACCAGGCCCTGCGTGGGCTGACCGAGGCCGCGAAGACCGACACCAACCTGGTCGAAGCGTCGATGGCCTGCGCCCGGGTGGGCGTCACGACAGGGGAGTGGGCCGGGGCGCTGCGCAGCGTGTTCGGTGAGTACCGGGCGCCGACCGGGGTGTCGGCTGCGGCATCGGCTGGGGAGGCGGGTTCGGCGATCGCCCGGGTGCGCGACCGGGTGCGCGCGGTCAGCGAGGAACTGGGTGAGCGGCTGCGGATGCTGGTCGGCAAACCCGGCCTCGACGGGCACTCCAACGGCGCCGAGCAAGTGGCGGTGCGGGCCCGCGACGTCGGTTTCGAGGTGATCTACCAGGGCATCCGGCTCACTCCGGCGCAGATCGTCGCGGCCGCGGTGCAGGAGGACGTGCACGTGGTGGGTCTCTCGGTGCTCTCCGGGTCGCATCTGGAGGTGGTGCCCGCGGTGGTCGACGGACTTCGCGCGGCGGGTGCCGGGGACGTGCTCGTGGTGGTCGGCGGCATCATCCCGCCGGAGGACGCCGTGACGCTGCGCGACTGCGGCGTCGCCGCGGTGTTCACGCCGAAGGACTTCGAGCTCACCGAGATCATGGATCAGATCGTGGACCTGGTTCGCTCCCGGGTCCCCTCAGCCGGCTGATACCGGTGGGCAAGCTGGTGCCCGCCCCGGCCTGCTCGTTGCGGGACGCCTGGAGGGCCGCCACGGTGCCGCGCAGCGGCCGGCCGGCCGTCTCCTTCATCAGCATGATCGGGACGATGGCGATCGCGGCGGCGGCCATCAGGTAGTAGGCCGGCATGTACTGGTTGCCCGTCTTGTGCACCAGCCAGGTCACCACGAGCGGCGCGGTGCCGCCGAACAATGACGTCGACACGTTGTAGCTCACCGCGAAACCGGCATACCGGACCTTGGTGTCGAAGATCGCCGGCAGTGTCGACCCGATCACCGCCAGGATGCAGACCAGGAAGAAGCCGATGATCGCCAACCCGATCAGCGTGGTGAGGGCGCGGCCCATCGACAACAGCAGGAAGGCCGGATAGGAGAACAACAGGTAACCGATCGCCGAGATGAGCATCAGCGGCTTGCGCCCGATCCGGTCGGACAGTCTGCCCAGCGGCAGGATGACCACCATCATGGCGACCATCACCGCGACGCTCATCAGCAGGGCAGTCTGGTCGGAGATCTTCAGGACCCCGGTCAGATAGCTGGGCATGTAGGTCAGCACGGTGTAGTCCGCGACGTTGATCAGGATCACGATCCCGACACAGATCAGCATGTCGCGCCAGTGCTTGGTCAGGGCCTCCTTCAGCGGAGCCTGCGCCACCTCCTCACTCGTCGCCTGTTGCTGCAGCTCCTGGAAGGCCGGGCTCTCGTCGAGCCGCAGCCGCAGGTAGAGCCCGATGATGCCGAGCGGAAGCCCGACCAGGAACGGCACCCGCCAGCCCCAGGTGTTCATCGCCTCCGGCGGGAGACCGAGGGTGAGCAAGGTGACCAGGACCGCGCCCGCCGTGAAGCCGGACAGCGTCCCGAACTCCAGAAAGCTGCCGAGGAAGCCACGCCTTTTGTCCGGAGCCGACTCGGAGATGAAGGTCGCGGCACCGCCGTACTCGCCGCCGGTCGAGAAGCCCTGCACCATGCGGGCCACGATCAGCAGGATCGGCGCCCAGATCCCGACCTGCGCGTAGGTGGGCAGCAGCCCGACCACGAACGTCGCTCCCGACATCAGCAGAATGGTGGTCGCCAGTACCCGCTTGCGGCCGATCTTGTCGCCCAGCGGGCCGAAGAAGCAGCTGCCGATCGGGCGGATGAGAAACGACGCCGCGAACACCGCGAAGGACGAGAGCAGCTGCGCGCTCTTGTCGAGTTCGGGGAAGAACTGCGCGCCGATGATGGATGCGACGTAGCTGTAGGCCGCGAAGTCGAACCATTCGGTGGCGTTACCGATCGCGGCGGCCGCGACCGCCTTCCTGGTCGCGGACTGGTCGGGCGCGGGCGCTGGTGTCGCCTGCTCAGTTGACGTCATGGGTCCTCCCAGTAGTCCACGACGGCGGGCTGTGGCGGAGGCCGTCGGTCATGGACCGAGTGTCGGGCTCACGTGATCGGGTCCCCTGCACTGCGACTAGGGGGCTACCAGTCACCACGAGTGAGTGGTGACCATTCGGCGGGTGGCTGCCCGGCCCGGCTACCTCCTCTCACAAAGAGTGACTGCAACTCGACATCAGGAGCCTGCGAAGACGGGTTCCACTCCTACGAGGGTGTGCCAGTGGGCGCAGCGTGTAACGGTTCTCACTGTCGGGGCACGCTACCTTGTCACTCCCGGGTCCGCAGCTCAATCACCCAGAGAGATCTGGTCGGGCGTGGCTGTCGGGTCCGAGCCGGTATCCGAACGCTGTTACGCCCTCACCGGCTACTGTGCTCGGCTGTGCGTCTCGTGATCGCCCGCTGCCAGGTGGACTACCTGGGTCGATTGACCGCGCACCTCCCGATGGCGCCCCGGCTGCTGCTGGTCAAGGCGGACGGGTCGGTGAGCGTGCACGCCGACGATCGCGCCTACAAGCCGCTGAACTGGATGAGCCCACCGTGCAGCCTGGTCGAGCAGCCGGGCCGGTGGACCGTCACCAACCGGGCAGGCGAGCAGCTGATCATCGAGATCGATGAGGTGCTGCACGACTCCAGCCACCACCTCGGGGTGGATCCCGGGCTGGTCAAGGATGGCGTCGAAGCGCATCTTCAGGAGTTGCTCGCCGAGCACGTGAGCACCTTGGGTGAGAGCTGGGCACTGGTGCGGCGCGAGTTCCCCACCGCGATCGGCCCGGTGGATCTGATGTGCCGGGACGTCAATGGGGTGTCGGTCGCGGTGGAGATCAAGCGCAAGGCGACGATCGACGCCGTCGAGCAGCTCACCCGGTACCTGGAGTTACTCAACCGTGACCCTCTGCTGGCGCCGGTAGCAGGAGTTCTCGCAGCTCAGAGCATCGTGCCGCAAGCGCGCACCCTCGCTGAAGATCGTGGCATCCGATGCGTGGTCGTTGACTACGACGAACTACGCGGGATGCCGAGCAACGAAATGCGCCTCTTCTGACTCGGCTTCCTGTGCAACCACATGCTTGAGCGGCTGGAGATGGCGGCCGGACTGGGTGCCCGTACCCTGCGTGAACCGACCGACGGTCATGAGTAGTGCCGGGGAGGACGTTGATGGCTGGAACCGTGAACGGCAGCGACCAACCGGCCCGATTCGCGTCGACGGATCCGAGGACGGGTGAGGTCGTCGGCCAGTACCCGGTGTGCGACGAGGTGGCGGTGCGTGCGGCGGTGACCCGGGCGAAAGAGGCCGCCACCTGGTGGGCCGGGATCGGGTTCGCCGCTCGCCGGCGCCGGCTGCTGGCCTGGTGCTCCCGGCTGGCCCGCCGGATCGACGAGCTGGCCGGGGTGATCAGCGCCGAGACCGGCAAACCCCTGGATGACGCCCGGATGGAAGGCGTGCTCGTGGTCGCGCACCTGGACTGGGCGGCGCGCAACGCCGAGCGCGTGCTGCGCCGCCACCGGGTGCCCTCGGGCCTGCTGATGATCCAGGAGGCCTCGACGCTGGCCTACCAGCCTTACGGAGTGGTCGGCGTGATCGGGCCGTGGAACTATCCCGCACACACGCCGATGGGATCGATCAGCTACGCGCTGGCCGCGGGCAACGCCGTGGTGTTCAAACCCAGCGAGCTCACTCCCGGGGTGGGCCGCGCGCTGGCGGAGAGCCTGGCCGAGGTGGTGCCGGAGCACCCGCTGCTGCAGGTCGTCACCGGTTTCGCCGAGACAGGTGCTGCGCTGTGCCGGGCCGGGGTGGACAAGGTGTCGTTCACCGGTTCCACCGCCACCGCCAAGCAGGTGATGGCGACCTGCGCCGAGACGCTCACCCCGGTGCTGATCGAGTGCGGCGGCAAGGACGCGCTGCTGGTGGACGCCGACGCCGACCTCGATGCGGCCGCGGCGGCCGCGGTATGGGGCGGCATGGTCAACGCCGGGCAGACCTGCGTCGGCGTGGAGCGGGTGTACGTCGTCGACGCGGTCGCGGCAGAGTTCACCGACCGGGTGGTCGCCCTGGCCACGGGGCTGCGACCGGGCGGTGAGCCCACTGCCGACCTGGGCCCGATCACCATGCCCAGGCAGGTCGAGGTGATCCGCGCGCACATCGCCGACGCGCTGGCCAGGGGGGCCACCGCGCTGGTGGGTGGTGCGGAGTCGGTCCGCCCGCCCTATGTCGAGCCGGTCGTGCTGGCGGATGTGCCGGACGACTCGGTCGCGGTGACCGAGGAGACCTTCGGCCCGACCCTCACCATGCACCGGGTCGCGGACCTGGACGAGGCGGTGCGGCAGGTCAACGCGGGTCCCTATGGCCTGGGCGCCGCGGTGTTCTCCGCGCACCGGGGCGAGGAGGTCGCCGCCCGGCTGCGGTGCGGGATGGTCTCGGTCAACGGGGTGGTCTGCTTCGCGGTGGTGCCCGCGCTGCCCTTCGGCGGGGTGGGCGACTCCGGGTTCGGGCGGATCCACGGTCCGGACGGCCTTCGTGAGTTCACCCGGGCCAAGTCGGTCACCCGCCGCCGATTCCGGCCACCGTTGGACGTGCTCACATTCGCGCGTCCGAGGTGGGGCGTGCGGGTGCTGCTGGCGATCGTCCGGATGCGTTACGGCCGCTGACCGAGCGAATTGCGGTGGTGGGGTTCGCCACGCGGCCGGGGGTTCGGGCACCTCCGGCGTGGCACGATCGGGACAACTCTTACCCCCGACGTCGCGGGAGGCAACGAAGATGGCACGGGAGATCACGACGGTCGGCGTGGTGGGCATGGGCACGATGGGCGCCGGGATAGCCGAGGTCCTCGCCCGCACCGGGCTCGACGTGGTGGCCGTCGAGGTCGACCAGGGCGGGGTGAGCAGGGGCCGGGGGCATCTGGAGCACTCCACCGGGCGTGCCGTCGAGCGCGGCAAGCTCGCCGGGTCGGCGCAGCGCCAGTTGCTCGACCGGATCAGCCTCACCACGAACCTGGCGGAACTGGCCGACGTCGACTTCGTGATCGAGGCCGTACCCGAACAGCTGGACCTCAAGAGCCGGATCCTCAGCGAGCTGGACCAGATCGTGGCGCCCGACGTCGTGCTGGCGTCGAACACCTCCAGCCTGTCTATCACGCAGCTGGCGGTGCGCACCACCCGGCCGGACCGGGTGGTCGGGATGCATTTCTTCAACCCCGCGCCGGTGCTCACGCTGGTCGAGGTGGTGCGTACCGTGGTCACCGACCCGCAGGTCGTCAGCGAGGTCACCGCGCTGGCCGAGAAGCTGGGCAAGACCCCGGTGGTGATCGGCGACCGGGCCGGGTTCATCGCCAACGGGTTGCTGTTCGGCTACCTCAACCACGCGGCACGGATGTTCGAGCAGCGCTATGCCAGCCGTGCGGACCTCGACGCCGCGATGCGTTACGGCTGCGGGTACCCGATGGGTCCGCTGGCGCTGCTGGACCTCATCGGCCTGGACACCGCCTACGAGATCCTCGACGCGCTGTACCGGCAGTCCAGGGATCGGTTGCACGCCCCGGCCCCACTGCTCAAGCAGATGGTCACCGCGGGGTTGCTCGGCCGGAAGGCGGGGCGGGGTTTCTACACCTATGCGCAGCCGGACTCGTCGAAGGTCGTGCCCGATGCCGCCACCCCGCCGCAGGGCGAACACGGCGCCACGCCCCGGCCGATCGGCCCGGTCGGGGTGGTCGGCACCGGGACGATGGCCACCGGCATCGTGGAGGTGGTGGCCAAGGGCGGGCACGACGTGATCATCCGAGGGCGCAGCGGTACCCGGGCCGATGACGCGGTGGCGGCGGTCAGGCGGTCGCTGGACAAGGCGGTCAACCGCGGCAAGCTCACCGAGGCCGACCGCGACGCCGTACTCGGACGGATCTCCACCACCACCTCGCTGGACGACTTCGCCGACGTCGATCTGGTGATCGAAGCGGTGGCCGAGGAACTGGAGGTCAAGCGCGGGATCTTCGCCACGCTCGACGAGGTGTGCAAACCGGGCGCCATCCTGGCCACCACCACGTCCTCCCTGCCGGTGGTCGAGTGCGCCGCCGCGACCTCCCGTCCAGGGGACGTGGTCGGGCTGCACTTCTTCAACCCCGCCCCGGTGATGAAGCTGGTGGAAGTGGTGCGGACGATCAGCACCACGGCCGACGTCGCGGCCACCGCCCGGGCGTTCTCCCACGCGCTCGGCAAGGTGGCGGTGACCTGCGACGACCGGGCCGGCTTCATCGTCAATGCGCTCTTGTTCCCCTACCTCAACGACGCCGTGCGGATGCTCGAGGCGCACTACGCCTCGGTGGAGGACATCGACACCGCGATGAAGGTCGGCGCAGCGCTGCCGATGGGCCCCTTCGCGCTGCTCGACGTGGTCGGGCTCGACGTGTCGCTGGCCATCCAACGCAGCCTCTACCAGGAGTTCCGCGAGCCCGGATTCGCCCCGGCGCCGTTGCTGGAACACCTGGTCACGGCCGGTCGGCTGGGCCGCAAGACCGGTAAGGGGTTCCGCGACTACCGCTGAACCGGGGTGCGCCCCTCTTCGGGCCCGGTAACCAGGTGCTGCAGGGCAGCGTCGAGGGTCGAGCGCACCGTTCGTAGCTGCTCGGCGACCTGCTGGCGCACCGTGCGCAGCTGGTCGACCTGCCGGGTGGCCTCGCCCACCATGGCGGTGGCGCGCTGATCGGCCTCGGTGACGACGCGGCGAGCCACCTCGGTGGCCTCGGAGACGCGGCGCTCCGCCTCGGACTTACTGCTCGCCTCCAGGCCGGCCAGCTCGCGCATCGTCTCGGCGCGCCGGGCCGACATGGTGATGTCGAAGTCCTCCTCGACCTGCTTGCGTTTCGCGGCCGACTCGGTGTCGAGCTCGGTGATCCGCGCCCTGGCTTGGGCCACGATCTCCGCAGCATGCCGGCGGGCCTGGGCGAGCGACTCCTCGTGCTCGGCCTCCATCTCGGTCCGCCGCCGCTGTGCCTCGCCGGTCATCTCCTCGTAGCGGGTGCGCAGGCCTGCTATCTCGTTCTCGGCCTCCACCAGCCGCTTGGCCGCCGCCGCCTCGGCTTTCGCGCGGGTCTCGGCGGCCTCGTCCTTGGCCAGCCGCAGCATCCGTTTCACTCGCTCGCTCATGCCCTCGACGGTGTCGGGTGGCGCGGAGAGCCGCTGCAGCTCGCGGCGAGCCTCTTCGAGCTCCTGGCGGGTCGCCTCCAGCTGCCAGGACAGCTCAGCGGCCTGCGCGGCTCCGGCCTCACTGTCCGCGAGCACGATGCGCAGGTCGGCCTGCAGCTCTTCGATCCGGTCGTGTACCTGCGTGCGGTCGTAACCACGTCGGACGACGTCGAAGGCGGGCCGTAGCGGAATCAGATCTCGGTCGTCGGCGTGGCCCATAACGCCACGTTACTCATCTGGCCGGCTGGTTCACATGCCACGGAAGAGATTGATACCGGCCAGATGCGTCTCGCGCAGCTGGGAGTCGCGCACGCCCAGCCCCTCTTCGGGGGCCAGGCAGAGCACGCCGACCTTGCCCTGGTGGGCATTGCGGTGTACGTCGAGCGCGGCCTGTCCGGTCTGCTCCAGGGGATAGACGCGGGACAGCGTCGGGTGCACCTTCCCCTTGGTGATGAGCCGGTTGGCCTCCCACGCTTCGCGGTAGTTGGCGAAGTGTGAGCCCACGATCCGCTTGAGGTTCATCCACAGGTACCGGTTGTCATAGGAGTGGATGAAGCCGGAGGTGGAGGCGCAGGTGACGATCGTGCCGCCCTTCTTGGCGACGTAGACGCTGGCTCCGAAGGTCTCCCGGCCGGGGTGTTCGAACACGATGTCCGGGTCATCCCCGCCGGTGAGCTCCCGGATCGCCGCCCCGAAGCGCTTCCACTCCTTGGGATCCTGGGTGTGCTCGTCACGCCAGAACCGGAAGCCCTCCTCGGCGCGGTCGATGACCAGTTCGGCGCCCATCCGACGGCAGAGCTCCGCCTTGCGCGGGCTGGAGACCACGCAGACCGGTGTCGCACCACCATTGAGCGCGAACTGGGTCGCGTAGGAACCCAGCCCGCCGGACGCGCCCCAGATCAGCACCGTGTCGCCCTGTTTCAGGTCCGCGCCGTTGCGGGAGACCAGCTGCCGGTAGGCGGTGGAGTTGACCAGCCCGGGGCTGGCGGCCTCCTCCCAGGTGAGGTGGGCCGGCTTGGGCATCAGCTGGTTGGACTTGACCAGCGCGATCTCGGCCAGGCCGCCGAAGTTCGTCTCGAACCCCCAGATGCGCTGCTCGGGGTCGAGCATCGTGTCGTTGTGCCCGTCGGGATGTTCCAGCTCCACGGACAGGCAGTGGGCCACCACCTCGTCGCCCGGGTGCCAGGCGTGCACCCCCACCCCGGTGCGCAGGACCACGCCGGCCAGGTCCGAGCCGACGATGTGGTAGGGCAGGTCGTGGCGGGCGGCTTGCGGTGACGTGCGGCCGTAACGCCGGAGGAAGCCGAAGGTGGACATCGGCTCGAAGATCGATGTCCACACGGTGTTGTAGTTGATGGCACTGGCCAGCACCGCGACCAGCGCTTCGCCCGGACCCAGCTCGGGCACCGGTACGTCGTCCAGGTGCAGCGCCCGGCGGGGGTCCTTGTCCTGGCTGGGCATCCCGGCGAACATCTCGGCCTCGTCGGCGTGCACCGTGACCGCCCGGAAGCTCGCGGGTAACGGCAGCGAGCCGACAGCGGCGAGGTCATCGGCGAGGATGGCATCGAGGATCTTCTGCACGGTCGTCCCTTCCTTCGCCCGCTGGGGATGCTGCGGGCCGACTCAGGTTACCGGCGGGTAATGATCCCCCGCAGCCCCGATGTGAGTGAGCGCACGGTCGTGCTCGTCAGCTCTTGACCGGGCGGCCAACCAAGCGCACCATCGACGTATTGGGGTTGGTTTCGTGGAGGTGGTCGCAGATGGCGAAGCAGTGGATGCGCTGGCAGGACTGGGGCGCGGTCGTCCTGGGCATTATCGCGGGAATCTCCGTGCTGTGGTTGACAACGTCGCACGCCGCGATGTGGAGCCTGGTGGTGTTCGGTGTGCTCCTGCTCGTCAGCGGTGTGTGGTCGCTGGCCATGCCGGGCTCGGTCTCCAGCGAGTACGTGCACATCGGGCTGGGCGTACTGCTGTTCATCAGTCCGTGGGTACTGGGCTACATCGACTTCAACGGGGCGTCGTGGACGTCCTGGGTGATCGGTGTGCTGGCGGTGGCGGTCGGCGCGAGTGCGATCCCGGTGGCCACCACCACGCACCGTGGTGTGGCGGGTCAGCACTGAGCGGCGGCGCCGGAGGCAAGCGTCCGGCCACAGCGGGGGAGGAGCGAGCACTGGGCTCCTCCCCCGCTGCCGGGCGGCGGGGAACGACGCCGAGCCCCGAAGACGCCTCTGCTCGGGAGCGGATTCTCACCGCCGCGCAGGACCTGTTCGCCGAGGGGGGGTTCGACGCCACCCCGACCTCGCACATTGCGGCGCGGGCCGGAGTCCCGAAAGGGCTGGTGCACTACTACTTCCGCCACAAGCTGGACCTGCTGGTGGCCCTTGTCGAGCGATTGCCCCGGGAGCACATCGACCGCAACCACATCGTGGTGACCGGGGATGTCGCAGGCAGCCTGCGCCGCCTGGTGGACGCTCTGGACGCCTGGCTGGACGCCTCGTCACTGCTGTCGCACCTGCTCTGGCGGGAAGCGGACACCCACGACGCGGTGCGTGACGCGCTCGCCGCCCGCTTCCACTGGATGGTCGGCGAGATCCGCGCGGTGATGCGGGCAGCACTACCCGAGTCGGGCTGCGGGACCGACGTCCACAGCGCCGCGGAGCTGCTGGCGCTCGCGGTCAGCTACCGGCACTCGACGGCCCGGCACGTCGGGGACGGGCCGCTGCCGGTGGGGATGCACCGCGAGCTCGACTTCCTCGCCGAAGCCCTGGTGCTCGGTGCGGGCACAACCGGCTGATTGAATCGGACCAACATCTACCTCACCGATGAGCAGCGGAGTGCCCTTGCCGCGCGTGCCGCTGCCGAGGGAACGTCGACAGCCGAACTGGTCCGTCGGCTCATCGACCACGCGCTGCTCGGGGCGAACGAGGATCTTGCCGACGACCTCGGCGCGATTGACGTGTCCTTCGGAGCCCTGCGCGAGGTAGAGATCGACGTAGACCGCGCCGACGGTCAGCGCGGGGTGCACCTCGACCGGATCAGCCGGCTGTGATCCTCGTCGACACCGACGTGCTCATCGCGAACCTGCGCGGGATCGATGCCGCACGGGACTGGCTGCGGGACGCCCGCGCCCGGACCGGGCGGCTCGCGGTGAGCGTCGTCACGAACGCCGAGATTATCGGCGGCATGCGCTCTCCTGCGCGGCGAGAGGTCACCCGGCTGCTCAACTCGCTCCGGCCGTTGCCGGTGACCGACATGATCGCGCACCGGGCGGGAGAACCTCGTCGCCAATACCGCCAGTCCCATGCTGCGATCGGACTCGTCGACTACGTGATCGCGGCCACCGCTCAGGTGCATGGCCTCGAACTCGCCACGCTCAACACCAAGCACTTTCCGATGTTCGACGACCTGAAATCAGTTTTTCAGCTCTGAGCAGTGGCGTAGTTTGGCGCCATTCCAGCGGTTCAGATCAAGGACGTCCCGGACGATGTCGTCCGCGCCGCTGGAGGCAACCACTGCATTGGTGCGGTCAGCGCGGAGCTGCTGGTCGGACGGGGGCAATGGCCAGCTTCAGCCACCCCCGGTCGGTGCCCTACTGGACACTCGGTAGAGGTTTCCAGAGCGCTCAACGTGAACCCGCCAGCAGGACCGGCTCAATTCAAGTGAGCCAGGGAGGCGTGCGGCCGGAACTCGACGCTTCCCCCGTCGTCCGTCACTCGACGATGGTGAGCGCTTCCCGATTCTCACCCTGCACGCCGTGATGACGGCGGCCGTCGTGAACAAGCAGTTGCCCCAGGATCACGCAAGACCTTTCAGAGAAAACAAGTTGACTGGATTGCATCACCCGATTGCGTTTAGGGTTCCGCGCCGGGAGGTCATCATGAGTGCTCACGAGGCCACGGTGCGGAGTCGGGAACTCGGCGAGGGGCTACGCCGGGCGATGCAAGGGGCCAGGCTGACCGGCAAGCAGGCCGCGCGCCAGCTCGGCTGGTCACCGAGCTGGGTGTCGCGGCTGCTGTCCGGCCAGCGCAACGCAACCGTGATCCAGGTCGCGGAGTTCCTCGCGGTGTGCGGGGTCACCGGTGCCGAGCGCGACCGGCTGCTCGGGCTGTGCCAGGACCAGTACGTTCCCGGCTGGCTGCAGCAGCACGGCTCCCGGCTGCCCCAGCAGGTCATCACCCTGATCGACCACGAGGACAAGGCGGTCACGATCGGCGAGTTCCAGTCGGCGCTGGTGCCCGGACTGCTGCAGACCGGGGACTACACCCGCGCGCTGCTCACCGAGGCGGGCCGGGTGCCGGCCGCCGAGCTCGACGGCCGGGTGGCCGCCCGGCTGGCCCGCCAGAGCCTGTTCAGCCGGGACCGGCCGGTGACGTTCACCTTCTACCTGCACGAGTTCGTGCTGCGGTTGCCGGTCGGCAGAGCGGCGGTGATGGCCGATCAGCTGCACCACCTGCGGCAGATGGCCCGGCGCCGGCACGTCACGCTGCGGGTGGTGTCCGCCGCGCTCGGCGGGCATGCCGCGACGGGCGGGTCGTTCCAGCTCATGGAGTTCGCCGAGTTCAAGCCGGTCGCCTATCTGGAGAGCGAGACCTCGTGCCTGTTCCTGGAGCACCCGGCGGAGATCGCCGCCTACCAGAGCATCCTGGACGCGCTGGCCCGGACCGCGCTGAGCGAGGCAGAATCGGACCGGTTGATTGCCCAGCTGGCAACACAGCTCTACACGGATCGAGAGGTACCCTGATGATCGCGCCCGCGCCGGACGGCATCGTCTGGCATACCAGCAGCTACAGCAACGGCGGAGCCGCCTGCGTCGAGGTCGGCTGGCGCACCAGCAGCTACAGCTCCAACGGCGGCGCCTGCGTCGAGGTCGCACCCACGTCGGCGGACGTTCGGATCCGCGACTCCAAGGACCGCGACGGCCCCGTCCTGACCGTCCCCGCCCCCACCTGGCACGCCTTCCTCACCGCCCTCACCACCCTCACTCCCTGACCTCCACTCCGGGTGCCGCCATCGTTACCGTCACGCGACGTGCGGCGGTGACGGCGGGGCAGAGTCGTCCGGCCCCCCCGACAGCTGGTGAGCTGGCGCCGGCAGACGCCCAGAGCGACGCCGCCCCGGTGCCACCCCGGCATCAGGCTCTGCGCCGCACCTAGGCTCGTCGCCCTGGCGGAACCGGGTTGTCGGCACCTACCCGCTATCGTGGCCAGGTGACCGCCACCTGGGCTTACGACGAGCAGCCGCGCAACGGGCACCCGCTGTTGCCGGGTGCCGCGCCGCACCACATCCGGGCAGCGCTGCTGCCCGAGGACCGCGTCGCATTCGATGGTGCGTACGAAGTGGCCTTGGTCGAGGCACGCACCAGTCTGGACCTGACCGAGCTGTTCAAGACGCTGGAGCACTGGCGGCGGCTAGCGCTGTTGCAGAGCCGACCTGGAGAATACCGGCGGGTGGTGCACCGCGCGGCCGAATTGCTGACTGGGACGAGTGTGCCCCCGGACGAGCCGCTGGCGGTCACCAGGGCGCGGGCTGGCCTGTAGATGTACCGCGTCGAGACCGACGAGGCGGCGCACCAGCAGATCGACGCGCTCCCCGCTCGTGCCCTGGCTGGCTACGCGGAGCTGCGAACCCTGCTGGAAGTCAGCCCGTGGAGCGGTGAATCAATCAACGACAAGAACCCGGATGGTGAGGTGCGGACACTGACCTTCGGCCCGCATCACGAAGGCATGGTCACCTATCTTATTTTGGACGAACAACACAGGGTGGACGTGCTGAGCGTGCTCTGGATCGGCTGAGGCCGGCTGTAGAACTGCTACACCGTCTTCCCGTCCGGGGTCGCAGCCGCTCCCGTCAATCTCGTTCGAGAGATGGAGACGATCTCCAGGTGTGCACCCATTCCCTGTAGCGCGGTCGCCGCATGCAGGAGGGAGACCTTGGCGAAGGCAAACAGTGACCTTGAGGTCAGCGGTACCCCGTCCTTCAGCATCACGCCGTAGACGACCGTCGGCGTCCTGAAGGACCGGTCTACAGGGTGGTCGGCAGGAAGCTTCGCGAGGAACTTCTCCCGCACCTCCGTGTCGAAGCGAAGAGTCTCGATGGCGACACGGCCCTGCGCGAACAGGTGGTTCAGCGGGGCGGTCTTGTCGGCTTTCTTCACGCAGATGAACTGGCCGTCGGGTCCCAGCACATCGGTCATCTCGAGGCCGCCGCCACGGAACCGCCCGGTGTGCACAGTGTCCTGGTCGAGCAGCAGGTAGCCGGGTTGTGCGGCGACCTGCCTGTTGTACCAGCCCTCGTCGTGGCCGTGGCCCTTCGGCCACGGGGGCATGGCGACGCTGCTGGGCTGTGCCAGTACGGCCGGGTCCTGCTGGTCCGGCTGCCCGGCCGACCGTCGGCGTCGGTCGACATCGGCGACGCCGACCTGAGCCACTTCCGGCTGGAGTTCACCGGGCGGCACAACGTGTCGCTCTCGGCCGTCGGTGACCGCGACGTCCGCGGCCACGCGGCCGACGGCGGGGGCAGGCGGGAACCGGAGATGACACCGCTCTCGGATGTGATCGCCGAGCTCAACGACCGGTTCGGGCTGGGCCTGGGCACCGCCGACGAGATCCTGGTGTACCAGCAGGTCGTCGGCCTGGTCGAGGACACTTCGATGCAGCAGATCGCGCTGATGAACGACGAGGCCCGCTTCGGGCAGGTCGCCGACGACCGGCTCGACGACATCGTCGCGGAGAACGCCGAGCGCAACACCGACTTCATGAAGCTGTACTTCGACAACGACGAGTTCCAGAAGGCCATCAAGGAAGCGGCGCGCAAGCGCGCGTACCGGATCATCACCGAGCCGGCCCGGGACGAGGCGCTGGCACGCCTGCGCGCGGAGATGGCGCGGGAGACCGGGGGTGTCACGCCGTGAGTGAGCCGGGTGGCGAGGTGATCGTCTACCGGAGCCCCGACGGACAGTCGCTCGTCCAGCTACGAGCCGTCGCTGGGACGGTCTGGCTCGCGCAGACCCAGATCGCCGAGCTCTACGACACATCCGTGTCGAACGTCGCGCACATCGTCCGACGCATTCTTGACGACGGCGAGGTGAGCCAGGCAACTATTGACTCCGAGTCAAGGGTTCAGGCGGAGGGCGCCCGCACCGTCCGGCGCGAGGTCAAGGTCTACAACCTCGACATGGTGCTCGCTGTCGGCTACCGCGTGACCACCCCGCGCGCGGTCCAGTTTCGGCAGTGGGCCACGACCGTGTTGCGCGAGTACCTCGTCAAGGGCTTCGTGCTCGACGACCCCCGCCTCAAGGATCCGGCCGGTACCGACTACTTCGATGAACTTCTGCAGCGGATCCGGGACATCCGGGCATCCGAGAAGCGCTTCTATGAGGACGCACGTTCTCCGAACATGGGACTGACCACCTGGACGGGCGACCGCATCCATAAGAGCGACGTCGTGATCGCAAAGAACTACCTGACGGAGCCCGAGATCGCCGGGCTCAACCGACTCACCACCATGTTCCTCGACTTCGCCGAGGACCGTGCCCAGCGTCGTCATGCGACCCTGATGACGGAGTGGGTCGCCCAGGCCGACCGGTTTCTCGCGTTCAACGAGAGAAACCTGCTGGCAGGCTCGGGCAGCGTCTCCGCGTCCAGAATGAAGGCGGTCGCGGCCGAGTGTTACGCCGAGTTCGACGAGCGTCGTCAAGCAGTGGAGGCCGAACGCGCCGAGTCCGACGAGCTGGAGGACCTTCGGATCTTGACGGAGATCGAGAATCGACGTACTGATCCCGAGCGGGACGAGGATGGTCACCCACCCGGCACCTGGGCGGGCGATTGTGGACACTTCCTCTCTCCGTGTTTGTGGTGACGGGATGGCCGGTGAGAATCGACGAGCGGGTGAGGGCGCAGCGGTGACGGACGCAAGCCGGAGGCTCGCCGGGCGCTAGCGGCTGGACGGCTCGCTCGGCCGGGGCGGCATGAGCGAGGTTTTCCATGGCTACGACGAGCGCCTGGACCGGCGGGTGGCGATCAAGCTGCTCCGCCCGCCGTCGGCATCGGTCCCGGCCGGCCCGGACAGCCCCGAGGCCGTGGAGATCCTCGATGCGCTGGAGCGCGACCGCAAGCGGTTCCTGCGCGAGATCCGCACCACCGCCCAGCTGGAGCACCCCGGCACGCCGGCCGTCTACGACACCGGCGTGGAGACCGGCCCCGACGGCGGCGTGCAGCTGTGGCTCGTCATGCAGCTGTTGCGTGGCTCGACCCTGGAAGCCGTGCTCGACCGGGCGGACTACACCGCCGCGCCCCCGAGCCCGGCCTGGGCGGCGGCCATCGCGGCACAGATCGCGGCCGTGCTCGCCGATGTCCACCGCGTCGACATCGTCCACCGCGACATCAAGCCGGCCAACGTGATGCTCGTCGACGGCGGCCTGGTGAAGGTGCTCGACTTCGGCATCGCCATCCTGCGCGGCGCGGGAGCCCTGCCGCGCCTGACGCAGGTCGACCGGACCGTCGGCACCCCGGCGTACATGTCTCCGGAGCAGGGCCTCGGGCAGGTCGTGACGGCCGCGTCCGACGTCTACTCGCTCGGCTGCCTGCTCTGCGAGCTGCTCACCGGGGATCCGCCCTTCCACGGGACGGCAGACGTCTCGCTGCGGGCCCGTCACCTCCAATCGCCGGCACCGTCGATGCGGGAGCGGCGGGCCGACGTTCCCGCCGACGTCGACGTACTGGTCGCCGCGATGCTGGCGAAGGAGCCGCACGCGCGGCCGTCGGCTGAGGCGGTCTACCACGCACTCCTGCCGTGGTCATCCCAGGCGGACGACACGGCGGGGGATGACGACCGCGACCCGACACGGCCATTCCGCCGGCCGTTGCTCGCCCCGCCGCCGCGCCGGCGGCAACCCGGACGGCACAGTCCGATCACCGAGGCCGAGGCAGCGCAGCTGCAGGCCGACGTCGAGGCGCTGCTCGACAACGACCAGCCGGCTGAGGCGATCAGACTCCTCGAGGACGGCGTCGAACGCGCCGGCCACGACCCCTTCGTCCAGCTGCGGTTGCGCCACTTCCTGGCAGCCGCGCTGTTCTATGCCGGGGAGTACACGCGCGCGGCGCCGCTGTTCGACGTCGTCGGACGCGACTACCGCCGGTACCTGGCGCCGTCGGACGCCTTCGTCCTCGACAGCTCCTACCCACGCGGGGCACGCCTACGCCGAGATCGGCGAACCGGACAAGGCCCTCGGATCCCGCTTCGCCCTCGCCCAGATGCTCGCCGCCGCCGGACGCGCCGACGAGGCACTGGCCGAACTCGAATCGGTCCGCCCGCTCCTGGCTGTTGCCTTCGGCGCTGACTCGACTCAGGTCCGCAACCTCGACAAGCACATTGACCGGCTGAGGTCGCTTAAGGAGCACAGCTTATCCCCGGGGGATGATGAGCTGGGCCGGTGTCCAGACGACGAGCGGCTCGTCCCACCAGCTCACGAAGAGTCGGGACGCCCCAGATCGACGCGCTAGTGCGTCGGTGCGGGCTCCACCAGCTCGACCAGTACACCTCCGGCGTCCTTGGGGTGTACGAAGTTAATCTTCGAATCGGCGGTGCCCCTGCGGGCCGTCTCGTAGAGCAGCCGGACGCCGGCCGCGCGCAGTGCCGCCGTGGCGGCGTCGATGTCGCGCACCCGGTAGGCCAGTTGCTGAAGGCCGGGGCCGCGGCGGTCGAGGAACGTGGCGATGGTGGACTCCGGGCCCAGCGGAGCGAGCAGCTGGACGGCGGTGCCCGTGCCGGTGTCGCCGGGCGCGCGCAGCATGCCCTCGCGCACGCCCTGTTCCTCGTTGACCTCCTCGTGGGCCAGTTCCAGCCCGAAGGTGGCGCGGTGGAATGCCACGGCGGCGTCGAAGTCGGGCACCGCGATCCCCACATGGTCGATGGCGGTGATGAAGGGTTCGACCTGGTGCATAGGGGCAGCCTACGAAGTGGCGGCCGGTCTGTGGTGTGCTCGTTCTCACCAGGGTGGGCGGGCCATGGTGCGAGGTATGGTCCGCTGACAGGCCCTCATCCGGTCTGATCGGCCCGCTCGTCACGCCGGAGGTCGCACCATGACCCCATCCGTCATCGTCGCCGGAGCCCGCACCCCGATGGGGCGGTTGCTCGGCGCGCTCAAGGACTTCTCCGCCGCTCAGCTGGGCGGCATCGCCATCAAGAGTGCCCTCGAACGAGCGGGGGTGGCCCCCGGGCAGGTGCAGTACGTGATCATGGGCCAGGTGCTCACCGCGGGCGCGGGTCAGATCCCGGCCCGCCAGGCCGCCGTGCTCGCCGGGATCGGCATGGACGTGCCCGCCCTGACCATCAACAAGGTGTGCCTGTCCGGGCTCAACGCCATCGTGCTGGCCGACCAGCTGATCCGCACCGGCGAGTTCGACATCGTCGTGGCCGGTGGGCAGGAGTCGATGACCCAGGCGCCGCATCTGCTGCCGACATCGCGTTCCGGGTTCAAGTACGGCGACGTCACGATGCTCGACCACCTGGCCCATGACGGCCTGTACGACTCGTTCGACCAGGTCTCGATGGGTGCCTCCACCGAGAAGCACAACACCCGGTATCAGCTCACCCGCCAGGACCAGGACGAGTTCGCCGCGCGGTCGCACCAGCGGGCGGGGCGGGCGGCGGCAGGCGGCCTGTTCGCCGAGGAGATCACCCCGGTGACCGTGTCGCGACGCAAGGGTGACCCGGTCGTGGTGGACGCCGACGAGGGCATCCGGCCGGACACCACCGCCGAGGGGCTGGGCACACTCCGTCCGGCGTTCTCCGCCGACGGCACGATCACGGCAGGCTCGGCGTCGCCGATCAGCGACGGAGCGGCGGCGGTCGTGGTGATGAGCCGGGCCAAGGCCGAGGAGCTCGGGCTCGACTGGCTGGCCGAGATCGGCGCGCACGGCATGGTCGCCGGCCCGGACGACTCCAGCCTGCACGAGCAGCCGGCCAATGCGGTGCTGGTGGCCTGCCGCAAGGAGCGCATGGAGCCCGCCGACCTGGACATCGTCGAGATCAACGAGGCATTCGCCGCGGTGGGCGTCGTCTCGACCCGTAAGCTGGGAATCGACCCGGAGCGGGTGAACCCGAACGGTGGTGCGATCGCGCTGGGCCACCCGATCGGGGCTTCCGGAGCGCGGCTCGCGCTGCATCTGGCGCTGGAGCTACGCCGGCGCGGCGGTGGCGTGGGTGCGGCCGCGCTGTGCGGCGGCGGTGGCCAGGGTGACGCACTCATCCTGCGAGTCCCCGGTGACGACGACACGTGAGCCGCCGGGCACTGGACGTCGATGATCTGGTGGTCCGCGCCCGGTCGGGACAGCCGCGGGCGGTCGCCCGGCTGATCTCGCTGGTCGAGGACGGCGCTCCGGAACTGCGGGACGTCGCCCGCGCACTGGCTCCCTACACCGGGCGGGCCCAGGTCGTCGGCATCACGGGCGCGCCCGGGGTCGGTAAGTCGACCTCGACGAACCTGCTGGTCACCGCCTTGCGAACAGCGGGGAAGAAGGTCGGCGTGCTCGCCGTCGACCCGTCCTCCCCGTTCTCCGGTGGTGCACTGCTCGGTGACCGGGTGCGGATGCAGGACCACGCTCTGGACGATGGGGTGTTCATCCGCTCGATGGCGGCCCGGGGCCACCTGGGTGGCATCGCCTGGGCCACCCCGCAGGCGCTGCGGGTACTCGACGCCGCGGGCTGCGACGTGGTGCTGGTGGAGACCGTCGGGGTGGGACAGTCCGAGGTGGAGGTCGTCTCGCTGGCCGACACCACCGTGGTGCTGCTGGCGCCGGGGATGGGCGACGGGATCCAGGCCGCCAAGGCCGGCATCCTCGAGGTCGCCGACGTCTTCGTGGTGAACAAGGCCGACCGGGACGGTGCCGACCAGACCATCCGGGATCTCAAGTACATGATCTCGCTCGGCCGGCGGGAGAAGGAGGGCGCGAGCTGGCGGCCGCCGATCGTGCGCACCGTCGCCAGCAAGGGCGAGGGTATCGACGACCTCGCCGACGCCATCGAGCAGCACCGTGACTGGATGATCGCCCACGGGGAGTTGGACCAGCACAGGCAGCGCAGGGCGGAGGCCGAGATCGAGGCCATCGCACTGGAGCGGTTGCGTCAGAGGCTCGGTGACATCCGGCGCGGTAGCGGTGTATCGGGGGGCGTATCCGGGGGGCTGCCCGAGCTGGCCAAACGAGTCGTCGCCGGTGAGCTCGACAGTTACCGCGCCGCCGACGAGCTGATCGCAGAGCTCGGCGTCGAGCCGCTCCAGATATGTATTGAGCGGTCCACAGAGTAGTGGCACTACTGCCTGTGCCAGTCGGGTGACGGATGTACTCGAGCCGACGCGAAATAGGGTCGAACAGTACGCAGTCTTGTTATCCCAAGTGACTTGTGAATCGCGTCCAGACCCTTCCCAGCTTACCTCAGGAGCTCTGATGGCAGGACCCTGATCCGATACTCCACCATCGACACGTCTGGGTGACCCCGTGCGGATGCCGTCAAAACGTGCCGCAGAACTGGCGGGCATCAGATGTATCTGACCCATCACGATGTGCTCTACACTCACTCGGAGGAAGGGGTGGCAGCACCATCGTGGTGCTGCCAGTGCGATGCCCGTGACTGGTGTCGCGCGAGGCGCAGGGGGATGTGTTTACAGTGGTGTCCAGCTCTGGCGCCGCCGGTGCCGGGAGCTGTGGTGGTGACCGGATCGGCGGTTTCGATAGCATTGAATCAGCCGTGCGTAACCTCGTGCAGCTGATACGTGGGCAGCGCCCACCGCCTCCGAACGGGATCCTGCTCGACCTGCAGGTCGATAATGTGCGGTGCCGGGTCGAGACGGTCGGGTCCACGTCGGCGGCGGCGGTGGTGCCGGTCGGCAGCCCACTCAGCCGACGTGAGACGGAAGTCGCACGCATGGTCGCCCAGGGCTATCCGAACAAGACCATCGCCGCGGTGCTCGAGATCAGTTCCTTCACGGTGTCGTCCTATCTCCGTAGGATCTTCGCCAAGCTCGGGGTGAATTCGCGTGCCGCGATGGTGGCCCAAGCGCTGGAGAATCGTCTGCTGCCCGGGCCCGTCACGCGGGCCAACCCGGACGAGGTCGATCCGTCGCCCGACGAGACTCCTTAGGATTCGCAGGCTCGCGGCCCGGGGGACCCGACTGCCCGGCGAGCCCTGACCGCCTCCGCCGAACCGTCGGCCGGACGACGGTATCGGGTACATATTCGGTCGTCCTCCGGTATGCCACCACAGGTGGGTGTAACACCATTGTGTGAGCACAAAGCAGCGAGTAGGCGGGTCGGTCCCAGGTCTTTAGTCTCGAACACAGGCCGACGACTATCAAGAAAGTACCGTAATGAGAAGTCGCGGCAACGTTTGAGTTCGAGGACGAGCTCACATTCACACGGTGAGCTCGGGGGCGACGGCCCGGGAGCCCTGCGGAGGGGTCGCCGGCTCGCTCGACGACGGCGCAGGCGAGCCGGCAGACGTAGGCATTCAGGAGGCTGGCCGTGACTGATCTCAGTCCGGACGGGGAGCTGCTCGCCGCCGTCCGCGCACTCGGCGAAGTGCGCGAACCGGACGGAGCGGTTCGGGCCTGGGCGCCGTGGAGTTGGACGTCGAGGACAACGAGGCCTCAGATCGGCGGCCGAGATGATCCCCACGGCTAATCACTCCAGCCGCATGGGGGCACGTGTCCGGCTGGTGGTGCTGCACACCACCGAAGGCGCTCGCGACGTCGACTCTCTCGGCGCCTATTTCCAGCGCGTCGACAACGTCTCCTACCACGGCGCGATGGATGACCAGCGCTTCGAGTCCTACGTCAACTACTCCGAAGCAAGCTGGTCGATCCTGTCCGCGAACCCGTACACCGACAACGCCGCGTTCTGTGCGTTCTCCGACTGGGACCACGCCGAATGGCTACGTCACCCCCGCATGCTCGAGCTGGGCGCCGCCTGGGTCGCCGCTCGCTGCGTGGCCCGTTGCCTGCCCATCCGCCGTGTGACCCTGCCCGAGGTGGCCGCCGCGGCGCGCGACCCCCGCCATCCCGGCGGGGTGATCATGCACCGGGACTACACGTGGGCCACTGGTGATGGCACCCACACCGACTGCGGGAACGGCCTGCCCTGGGACGTCATCCTCACTCGCGCTCAGGACATCGCAGGCGGCGGCTCCCCGCCACCGCCGTCGGACACCCGCTCCCGTCGCCGAGAGGACAACACCATGGAACTGCCCGCCACCCCCGCCCGTATCGACATGCAGATCCCGACCGACGTCGTGGGGGGTTGGTGCGGTGCCGCGAACCTGCTGCTCACGGCGAACACCGGCGGCGCGAAGGTCTACGGCGTCTTCGCCGTCGCCGATCGCGGGTCCACCGCACCGCTGGTCACCGAACTGCTCAACAATCCCGGCGGGCAGGACTTCGCCCAGTGGTGGCCGCTGAAGAAAACGCTGGCCGCAGGCACCACCAGCGTGATCGTCAACTACACAGCGGCGACCGGGATGGTCGCCCGCATCGAGTACGAGCACTGAGCACGTCGACTCGCTTCGGTGGGCCGCGAGGCCTGCCGCACGTCAGCGCGGGTCGGTGAAGTCGCCTGCCGCGCGCCGGACCTGGGTGAGTAGCACGGTGAGCTGCGCGGTGTGCTCCGCGTTCAGCCCGACGAGGCCGAAGTCGATGTCGGTGAGCGCTACCGTGGCCGACTTCTGGCGTTGCCTGCCCGCTTCGGTGATGGCGACCAGGGTGGTGCGCCGGTCCGTGGGGTGCGGGGCGCGCTCGACCAGATGCTCGGCCTCCAGCCGGTCGACGATGTTGGTCACGCTGGTCGGGTGCAGCTGCAGCCGCTGGCCCATCACCTTCATCGGCAGAGTGCCCTGACGGGAGAACAGCAGCAGCACCAGCGCCTCGTATCTGGCGAAGGTCAGGCTGTGCGGGCGCAATGCGGCGTCCACCGCGGATTGCAGGATCTGTTGCACGCGCATGACGTTGGTGACTGCGGCCATCGTCGCGGCAGGGCCGATCCGTTCTTGCCACAGCTGCGCGGCGCGATCTATCGGGTCGAAGGACAGCGGGTGATGCGACGACATGGGTGAACCGTAGCGGCTGTCCGGTGGATTCCCGATCCCCGCGGGCGCCGGTGGTGCGATCGTGCCTGGAACCGGACCGCCTGGAGATGATTCGGCGTCGCTCCCGCCGGCGGCGAGTCGGGGCCTGTGATGCGAGGCACCCTGGCGAAACTTAGTTGGACGTCCTAACGTCGGACGTAACACTTCTGCCCGGGAGGCTCCCATGACCACTGCCGACGTACTTGGTCCCGCGGAGGCTGCGTCATGATCGGTGATGACCCGCGGAACGCCGACCCGCAGGCAGGCCGGGAGCGCTGGCAGCGTCGCTACGCCGAGGCGGCAGCCGCTGGACGGCTCCGGGATGCGGACTTCACCACGTTGTCGGGGGTCGAGGTCGATCCGGTGTACGGGCCGGGTGAGGGGGCGACCGTCGAGGGGTTCGAGCGGATCGGCTGGCCGGGTGAGTACCCGTTCACCCGGGGTATTCACTCCACCGGTTACCGGGGTCGGACCTGGACGATCCGTCAGTTCGCCGGGTTCGGCAACGCGCAGCAGACCAACGAGCGCTACAAGCAGATCCTGCGCAACGGCGGGGGCGGGCTGTCGGTCGCCTTCGACATGCCCACCCTGATGGGCCGGGACTCCGATGATCCGCACAGCCTGGGAGAAGTCGGGCACTGCGGTGTGGCGATCGACAGTGCGGCCGACATGGACGTGTTGTTCGCCGACATTCCGCTGGAACAGGTCACCACGTCGATGACCATCTCCGGACCCGCGGTGCCGGTGTTCTGCATGTACCTGGTCGCCGCGCAGCGGCAGGGGGCCGACATCGGCACGCTCAACGGCACGCTGCAGACCGACATCTTCAAGGAGTACATCGCCCAGAAGGAATGGCTGTTCACCCCGGAGCCGCACCTGCGGCTGATCGGTGACCTGATGGAGTACTGCACGGAGCACATCCCGGCCTACAAACCGCTGTCGATCTCCGGCTACCACATCCGGGAAGCCGGTGCGACGGCCACCCAGGAACTGGCGTTCACGCTGGCCGACGGTTTCGGCTACGTGGAACTGGGCCGCTCCCGCGGGCTGGACGTCAACCGCTTCGTCAGTGGCCTGACCTTCTTCCTCGACGCCCATGTGGACTTCTTCGAGGAGATCGCCAAGTTCCGGGCTGCCCGGCGGATCTGGGCTCGCTGGATGCGCGATGTCTACGGGGCGACGAGTGAGAAGGCACTGTGGATGCGCTTTCACACCCAGACCGCGGGTGTCTCGCTCACTGCGCAGCAGCCGTACAACAACGTGGTGCGCACCGCGATCGAGGCACTCGCCGGCGTACTCGGCGGCACCAACTCGATGCACACCAACGCCCTGGACGAGACGCTGGCGCTGCCCAGCGAGCGCGCCGCCGAGATCGCGCTGCGCACCCAGCAGGTGATCATGGAGGAGTCCGGGGTGGCCAATGTGATCGATCCACTGGGTGGCTCCTGGTACGTCGAAGCGCTGACCGACCGGATCGAGGCCGACGCCGAGCGGATCTTCGCCCGGATCAGGGACATGGCCGTGGCCGCGGTGCCCTCCGGTGCGCACCCCATCGGTGAGATGACGTCGGGCATCCTGCGCGGCATCGAGGACGGCTGGTTCACCGGGGAGATCGCCGACGCCGCATTCGCCTACCAGCGGGCGCTGGAGAAGGGCGACAAGAAGATCGTCGGAGTGAACACGCTCACCGAGTCGGTCACCGACGACCTGGAGATCCTGCGAGTCGGCCACGATGTCGAGCGGGACCAGAATCGGATGCTGGCGCAGCGTCGCGCACAGCGTGACGAGGCGGTCGTCCAGCGGGCACTCGCGGCGATGGTCGAGGTCGCACGAGGTGCGGGCAACCTGATCGAGCCGATGCTCGACGCGGTCCGGGCCGAGGCCACCCTGGGTGAGGTCTGCGGGGTACTCAAGGCGGAATGGGGTGAGTACCGGGAACCGGCCCGGTTCTGATCCGGTGCCGGTGTGACCGGGGCACAGCATCGTCCTGATCCGTGCCAGGATGTCGGGCGTGAGCAGGCCAAAGCCCAACCCGCAGCAGACCCGAGCACTGTCTGCCGCCATCTCCGGTGCCGTCGATCTGTCCGCGCTGAAAGCGCGGGCCGATTCCACCGGCCAGCAGCCGGCCGCCGGCGCCTCCGCAGGCGGTGCCGCCCTGGGCGGTGCCGCCCCAGGCGGGGGCAGCCAGTGGGTGCTGGACGCAACCGAGCAGACCTTCCAGACCGATGTGGTCGAGCGCTCCATGCAGGTGCCCGTCGTGGTGGACCTCTGGGCGAGCTGGTGTGGTCCGTGCAAGCAGCTGTCCCCGCTGCTCGAGCGGCTCGCCGAGGACGGTCGCGGGGCGTGGGTGCTGGCCAAGGTCGACGTCGAGGCGAACCCCGGCGTCGCCCAGCTCTTCGGCGTCCAGTCCATCCCCACTGTCGTCGCGATCGCCGGGGGCCAGCCGGTGGATGCCTTTCAAGGCGCGCTGCCCGAGCCGCAGGTGCGGCAGTGGATCACCGGGATCGTGGACGCGCTGCGCGAGCAGATGCCGGGCATCGTGGCGGCCGAGCGGGCCAGCGACGGCGCGCCGGAGCCCGCGCCTGAGGACTCCCGTTTCATCGCCGCCGAGGCCGCCGTGGAGTCCGGTGACTACGGCGCCGCCGAGACCGCCTATCAGCAGATCCTGGCCAGCGAACCGGGCAACGAGGAGGCCAGGGTCGCGCTGGCCCAGGTTCGTTTCCTGGCCCGGACCGAATCGGCCGACCCTACGGCGGTGGCCAGGGCCGATGCCGCACCCGACGACGTCGACGCGCAGCTCGCCGCGGCCGACGCCGAGGTGGCGGGTCAGCAGGTGCAGCGGGCGTTCGAGCGCCTGGTCGATGCCGTACGGCGGTGCGGCGGAGAGGACCGCAACCGGGTCCGGGCCCATCTGGTCGAGCTGTTCGAGCTCTTCCCACCCGACGACCCGCGGGTCTCCGCCGCCCGCCGGGCCCTGGCCCGCGCGCTGTTCTGAGTCGTGAGTCGGTAACCCTCGGACGATCGGCCCCGTTCACTCGATCGGGGGACAGTGGAGGAGATACCTGAACCGCGGCCCAGGTTCGTGCGATCACCTGTGGTCCAGGTAACACCGCGCGCGTCGTCTCCACGGTCGACGGAGGGAGAGCCGTCCGATGGCATCCAAGCCGCTGCACCCGCCACTGACCGATATAGGTATCGGGGCCTACACCGCCGGAGTCGTGATGCTCGTGGTGGGCGCGTTCGGGTTCCAGGAAGCGGCGATGGCCACCGGCTCGGTACTCGCCATCGCGGTCGGTCTCATCGCCGCCATCCCCACCATCATCACCGGCCTGGTAGACCTGTTCGGCATTCCCGCCGAGGCGCCCGCCCGCACTCTCGGCTGGTATCACCTCACTGTCATGGCCACCGCTACCGGGCTGTTCGCCGGGACGTTGCGCCTGCAGCTACCCGGTTACTCCGACGGCAGGCTCATCACGGCTGCCGTGGTCCTCGGAGTCATCTCGGAGGTGCTGCTCGTCGTCGGCGGCTACCTCGGCGGCACGCTCACCTACGTCTACGGGGTGCACGTGGCCAACCGGCCCCGGGCGTCTCTCTCCGACGCGCTCATCGGGCGCGTCAGCGGTGAGCCGGACGGTCCGTCTCACTGACGCCGCCGGGAGCAGCAGCCTGCGGGGTCGCCGGGACCAGCCAGAGCACCCCGGCGGGCGGCAGCCGTAGCACCGCGGAGCATGCCCGCCCGTGCCACGGCTCGTCGACGGCGATGATCTGACCGAGATTGCCGACTCCGGAGCCGCCGTAGAGTTCTGAGTCGGTGTTGAGTACCTCACGCCACGGCCCCGGGGACGGCAGCCCGATCCGGTAGCCCTCATGGGGGTGGCCAGCGAAGTTCGCCGCGCAGGCCAGCACCGACCCGTCGTCGCCCCAGCGCAGGAAGCTCAGCACGTTGCCCTCGGCGTCGTTGGCGTCGATCCACTCGAACCCGGCCGGGGTGGCGTCCTGGCTGTACAGCGCGTGGTGGGCGCGGTACAAGGCGTTGAGGTCGCCGACCAGTTGCAGCAGCCCGCCGTGCAGCGGGTCCGCCACCAGGTTCCAGTCCAGCTCGCGGCTCTCCGCCCACTCCGAGGGCTGCCCGAACTCACCGCCCATGAACAGCAGCGGCTTGCCGGGATGGGCCCACATGTACGCCAGCAGGGACCGCAGGCCGGCCGCCTTGTTCCAGTCGTCGCCCGGCATCCGGGTCCACAGCGAGCCCTTGCCGTGCACGACCTCGTCGTGTGACAGCGGGAGCACGTAGTTCTCGCTCCAGGCGTACATCAGCGAGAAGGTCATCTGATTGTGGTGGTAGGCGCGGTGCACCGGGTCGTGCCCGACGTAGTCGAGCGTGTCGTGCATCCAGCCCATGTTCCATTTGAAGCCGAAGCCCAGGCCGCCCAGATGGGTGGGCCGGGTGACGCCGGGCCAGGCGGTGGACTCCTCGGCGATCGTCACCACACCGGGATGTCGTTTGTAGACCGTCGCGTTCATCTCCTGCAGGAACGCCACCGCATCCAGGTTCTCCCGGCCCCCGTGGACGTTGGGCAGCCACTCGCCGGGCTCGCGGGAGTAGTCCAGGTAGAGCATCGACGCCACGGCGTCCACCCGTAGGCCGTCGATGTGGAACTCCTCCAGCCAGTACAGCGCGTTGGCCACCAGGAAGTTGCGGACCTCCTTGCGGCCGAAGTCGAAGATCAAGGTGCCCCAGTCCGGGTGCGTCCCGCGCCGTGGGTCGGCGTGCTCATAGCAGGGCGCGCCGTCGAAGCAGGCCAGTGCCCACTCGTCGCGCGGGAAATGCCCGGGGACCCAGTCGACCAGTACACCGATCCCGGCTTCGTGCAGGGTGTCGACGAAATAGCGGAAGTCGTCGGGGGAGCCGTAGCGTGACGTCGGCGCATAGTAGGAGCTGACCTGGTAGCCCCAGGAGCCGCCGAAGGGGTGTTCAGCCACCGGCAGCAGCTCGACGTGGGTGAACCCGGTGATCCGCAGATGCTCGACCAGCTGATCGGCGATCTCCCGGTAGCCCAGTGCCCGGCCGTCCTGGTGGTGGCGCCAGGATCCCAGGTGCACCTCGTAGACGCTCATCGGCTCTGTCGTCAGCTGCGTCTGCCCCCGGCGGGCGAGCCACTCGGCGTCGCGCCATTCGTAGCCGGATGCCGCGGTGACCACCGAGGCGGTGTTCGGCGGGACCTCGGTGGCGAACGCCATCGGATCTGCCTTCTCGTGCCAGTCGTGGTCCGGGCCCAGCAGCCGGAACTTGTAGCGGCTACCCGCGCCCACGCCGGGCAGGAAGATCTCCCACACTCCCGACGAGCCCAGTGAGCGCATCGGGGTGGCCAGGCCGGACCAGCCGTCGAAGTCCCCGCAGACCCGCACCCCGCGGGCATGGGGTGCCCACACCGCGAACGAGGTGCCCTCGATCGTGCCGTGCGGCGTGGGGTACGTCCGCAGGTGGGCGCCGAGTACGTCCCAGAGCCGTTCGTGTCTGCCCTCCCCGATCAGGTGCAGGTCGACCTCGCCCAGCGTCGGCAGCCAGCGGTACGGGTCGTCGGTGATCTCGGTGTGGTCGCCGTAGCGCACCCGGAGCCGGTAGTCGCTCGGCGGGCCGGGCGCCACGCCGTGGAACAGGCCCTCGGTGCTGCGCTCCAACGTCTGCTGCCCGCCGTCGGTGAGCAGCACGGTGACCTCGTCGGCCTGCGGGCGCAGCACCCGGACCGCCGTGCCCTGCGGATGCGGGTGCGCGCCCAGTACCGAATGCGGGTCGTGGTGCTCACCCGCGAGCAGCGTGCGCAGCTCTTTCCGGGGTGGTTCCGACGTGGCCGCGGGCACGGCCGAGTCCGCGGCCACCATCAGCGAGGACTCGGCCGCTTGCGGTTGGTCGCGGCCGGCTGAGTGCACGGTCCCGTTGTCTGTCCGTCCAGATCCCGGCATGGGTCCAGTCTGGCCGCTCGCTCGCGGGCCTGCCGGGCGGGGCGGTCCGCTTGAGCGCCATTCGAAGCCGAATCGCGGTTCGCGTTCCGGGGTAGCGGGGTGAGGCTGCAGTATGACGCGACCACGCAGCGAACCCAACGAACAGAAGCCACGAGACGACCGAGAGGATTCCGGTGAGCGCCCGGCACCAGCGACTCGCGAGTTTCATCTGGCAGGTCGCGGACCTGTTGCGCGGTGACTACAAGCAGTCCGAGTACGGCAAGGTCATCCTGCCGTTCACCGTGCTGCGACGGCTGGACTGCGTGCTGGCACCGACGAAGGACGCCGTGCTGGAGCGCAAGGCGGAGCTCGACCGGCAGGGCAGCAGAAGTCAGGAGCAGCTGAGGACCACGGCCGCAGTGAGCTTCTACAACACCAGCAGGCTCGACTTCCGCGCGCTCACCGGGGAGCAGGATCGGGTCGCCGCGAACCTGCGATCCTACGTCGGGGCCTTCTCGGAGAACGCCAGGGCGATCTTCGACTCCTACGACTTCACCAAGCAGATCACCCGGCTGGACCACGCTGGGCTGCTCTACCAGGTGGTCGAGAAGTTCGCCGAGGTCGACCTGCGGCCGGAGGTGGTGGACAACCACCAGATGGGCTACGCATTCGAGGAGCTGATCCGGCGATTCTCCGAGATCTCCAACGAGACCGCCGGTGAGCACTTCACCCCCCGCGAGGTCATCAAGCTGATGGTGAACCTGCTACTCGCCCCCGACCGGCCGGAGCTGCTCACTCCGGGCGTGGTGCGCACTGTGCTGGACCCGGCCTGCGGGACCGGGGGAATGCTCACCGCCGCGGAGGAGTTCATCCTCGACCACAACCCGCAAGCGACGGTCGGGGTCTTCGGCCAGGAGCTCAACCCGGAGTCCTACGCGATCTGCCGATCCGACATGATGATCAAGGGCGAGTCGGCCGACAACATCAAGTTCGGCAACTCGTTCAGCGATGACAAGCACTGGGGCGCTCGATTCCACTATCTGCTCGCCAACCCGCCGTTCGGTGTGGAGTGGAAGAAGGTCAAGGACACGGTCGAGCAGGAGGCCGGGCGCGGTCACGCCGGTCGCTTCGGTGCCGGGCTGCCCCGGATCAACGACGGGTCGCTGCTGTTTCTGCAGCACATGATCCACCACATGAGGAGGGCCGACGAGGGTGGCAGCCGGCTTGCGATCGTCTTCAACGGCTCACCACTGTTCGCCGGCGCGGCAGGCTCGGGGGAGTCGCAGGTTCGGCGCTGGATTCTGGAGAACGACTGGCTGGAAGGGATTGTCGCGCTGCCCGACCAGCTCTTCTACAACACCGGCATCTCGACGTATTTCTGGATCCTCACCAACCGCAAGGACGCGGCGCACCAGGGCAAGGTGATCCTGCTCGACGCCCGGGACCACTGGGCGAAGATGCGCAAGAGCCTGGGCAACAAGCGCAAGTACGTCACCGAGGACCAGATCAAGGAGCTCACCGAGCGCTACGATCAGGCGCTGACCGCCACGGTGGACGGCGAGCATCCCCTGCACGCCGAGGTGAAGGTCTTCGCGACCACCGATTTCGGCTACCGGCGCATCACCGTCGAGCGCCCGCTGCGGCTGCGCTTCGAGGTCACCGAGGAGGCCCTGGCCGAGGTCGGGGTCGCGCGGGCGGTGGCGACGTTCGACGGCCGGGACAGGCTCGTCGGCGCGCTGCGCTCGCTGGTCGGTGTGCAGCCATCGACCAAGCGGACCGAGTTCGCCGACCGACTGGGGGACGTGCTGCGTCAGGCCGGGCTCGGCAGGCTCTCCGCACCGCTCGACAAGGCGGTGTGGTCAGCGGTGTCGGTCACCGACCCGGAGGGAGAGCTGCAGACCGACCGCAGGGGCGATCCGCTGCCCGACCTCGACCTGCGCGATCACGAGAACGTGCCGCTGCCCGAGGACGTCGACTCCTATCTGCGACGCGAGGTGCTTCCCCAGGTCCCCGACGCCTGGGTGGACCACACCAAGACCAAGATCGGCTACGAGATCCCGTTCACCCGCTATTTCTACGTGTACCAGCCCCCTCGCCCCCTCGCCGAGATCGACGCCGAGCTCACGCGACTCCAGGCCGAGATCCAGCGACTCCTCTCAGCGGTGACCGAGTGAGCTGGACCCGAACCCGGCTGAAGTTCCTGGCCGATGTGCCCGTCCGCAACGGGATCGGCGAACCGGGAGAGCAGGACAACCCGGATTGGCCCCGGTATGTCCGCACCACTGATATCGCCGGTCCCCGGGAGCTGCGCAGCGATACCTTCAAGTCCCTTCCGCCCAGCGTGGCGGACGGGGCGAAGCTCCTCCCGGGCGACCTCGTCATGGTCGCCGCCGGGGCCACGGTCGGGAAGTCATACCTGCACACAACGAGCATTCCGGCATGTTTCGCCGGTTATCTCGTACGGTTCCGTGCCAAAGGGGGCGTCGATCCGCGATTCGTGGCCTATTGGACGCAGTCGCGGCCGTATCTGGACCAGGTCTCGGTCGGCGCGGTCCGCTCCACCATTGACAACGTCAGCGCAGGAAAGTACCAGAACCTCTTGCTTGAGATCCCGGACCTCGAGGAGCAGCGGCGCATCGCCGACTTCCTTGACGCCGAAACAAGAGTGGCCTGCAAGATCACCACACTACGCGCACAGCAGAAGGTGCGGATTCACGAGCGCCAGTCGGCGGAGCTGGTGGCGCGACTCCTGCCCGCGGCGTCCGGTGACGGCCGGTCGATGACGAGACTGAAGCACTTGTTCTCGTCCGTGCGCGGCGGGTTGTGGGGTGCGGAACCGGCCGGTGATGATGGTGACGTCATCTGTGTTCGAGTCGCCGATTTCGACCGTAAACGGATGACTGCTGGTAGCCGTGCTGAGACGAGACGTTCTCTCGATCCTGGCCGACTCAGGTCAAGGGTGCTGCGGCCGGGTGACGTCCTTCTGGAGAGGTCGGGCGGCGGAGACAAGGCTCCGGTCGGATGTGCGGTGAGCTTCGATGGCGTAGCGCGATCAGTGTGTTCCAACTTCGTGGCGGCTCTTCGGCCCGTGTCGGGTGTCCATCCGCGATACGCCGGCCTTCTCCTGGCGGCGTGCTACCACGGTGGCCGCACCATTCCCTTCATCAAGCAGACCACGGGTATTCAGAACCTCGACGGGTCGGCGTACCTGGCGCAGAGTGTGGCCCTGCCCAGCATGGGTGAGCAGCGCGGGATCGCGCGGGAGCTCGACCGGTCGATCGTTGAGCACCTGTCACTTGCCGGTGCGATCGACGCGCAGATCAACCTCTTGGCGGAGCGCAGGCAGGCCCTGATCACGGCCGCGGTGACGGGACAGCTCGATGTGCGGACAGCGCGGCGTGCGCGAGAGTGAACGCCGGGTCAGACCGGGCGCAGGTGGGCGGTCACGAGGTGTCGGCCTGCGCAGCGAGCAGCAGTTCGATGTTCTCCGGTGGGCCCGCCGGACCGAACAGGTCGCCCACCCCCCAGTTCGCCCCCACCCACGGCCAGCAGGCCGCCTGCTCGCTGCAGTTCACCGGGTAGGCGATCACGTTGATCCCGCTGGACCGCACGATATGCACCAGGGCGTGTACCGCCTGGGACAGGATCCGGGATGGATCGGCGGCCACCTGCAGGGATATCGGCTCGGCCACTTGCACCGCGTTCACCGGCAGGTCGGCCAGGCAGCGTAACCCGCCGATACCGCCACCGAACTCGCACAGCCCCATGCGCACACCCAGCTCCGCGAGCACTTGCAGGTTGTCCTCTGCGGTCGCACCGCCGTCGTCGGCCAGCACGCCACTGGACGTGCGGATGGCCGCCACCGGTGCGCGCAGCTCCAGCCCGGCTGCCGGCAGGCCAGTCTGGTCCAGTACCGCTCGGACCGTTGCCACCAAGTCGGGGTCCTGCGCCTGCAACGGGGTGAGGTTGACCGCCACCGGTGGCACGCAGGCACCGAAGCGCTGCCGCCACGACACGGCCTGGTCCGCGGCGGCGCGCAGCAACCACTGCCCGAGGGCGTACACCACGCCGGTCTGCTCCGCGGCGTGCACACAGCGCTCGTGAGACAGCATGCCCAGCTCCGGATGCCGCCAGCTCAGCGCCACTTCGACACCCACCAGCTGGATGTCCTCC
The DNA here is from genome assembly GCA_050699955.1 of Pseudonocardiaceae bacterium. Taxonomy (GTDB): domain Bacteria; phylum Actinomycetota; class Actinomycetes; order Mycobacteriales; family Pseudonocardiaceae. The sequence goes on from JBOHGD010000013.1 coordinate 86,344, forward strand.
AAGGTCACCATCGGCTGGTACGTCACCCGCAGCTCGCCGGTCTCCAGGGCTCCGGGCAAGGCCGCGGCCAGCTGGAGCTTTGCGCGGCCCGCGGTGTCGGCGCAGGTATCGAACATCCCCCATTGCCGTTTGCCCTTGCCCACGAGTCGGCGCAGCGTGGCACCGGCGGCGCGGAGCAGTTCGGCGTGGTCCATCCCGGCCGCCCGCTGCTGCACCGCGCCGATGGTCGCGGTGACCGCCATCCCGGTCTTACCGAGGTAGACGGGCTCGGCGAGCTCGTTGTTGATCGCCTCGGCCAGGGCGCCGACGCGGGGCACCCGATCCCCGGGCTCGATGAGGATGGCGAACTCATCGCCGCCGATTCGGGCGACCATCGCTTGATGGCCGGCAACCACCTTCCGCAGCCGCTGACCCACCACGTCCAGCACGCGATCACCGAAGCGGTACCCCAGCCCGTCGTTGATCGCCGAGAAGCCGTCCAGATCGAGGTGCAGCAGAGTGATGACGGCCGAGGGCTCGAGCAGTCCGAGCACTTGCTCGAGGTGGGAGATGAAGTACTGCCGATTCGGCAGGCCGGTCTGCAGATCGTGCAGTGTCTGGTGTTTCAGCCATTTCTTCAGCAGGTTCAGCTCGGCGACGTCATCGATCATCGTGGCGAGGTACAGCGGCCGCTGTTCGGTGTCGCGCAACACCGATACGGCCAGCTGGATCCGGAGCGGCTCACCGGTGCGGCGACGCAGCTGCGACCGGATGCGCAACCGGGACTCTTGGCCGTTGAGCAGGCGTTGATAGCGCTGTTGCGCAGCAGCCGGCTCATCCGGTTCGTCTGCGAACAGCCCGTTCAGCTCGCGTCCGAGCAGCTCGCCGCAGGCATAGCCGAGCCGCTCATCGAGCGACCTATTGGTCCGCACGATCCGGCCGCCGGGTTCGCTGAGGATGACGCCCATCGGGGAGGAGTCGAACACCTCATGGAACCGGGCCTCGCACGCGAGCAGATCCCGTTCGACTTCTTGACCAACATGCAGCAGCGCGCGCCACATGTCCTCTTGCTGATCAAAGGTGCGATCCCGCAGCGCCTGGGTATAACCGGCGCCCACTGCACTGAGCAGCTCGACTACCCGGCTTCCCGATCGGTCGAACTCGGCGATCCCGGCGGTGGCCGGTAGCGCTCGGGCCAGGATCTCGAGAGTGCAGGACAAACTCTTCTCGCCGGTGAAGTTCGCGGCCACCAGCCGGGCGCCGACGTCGGTGGCGACCTGAACATCCCCCGCCGGATCGGACACCGCCGTGACCAAGCGGTCAGCGAGATCCCGCAGGTAGTGCTCGATATCGGTGGGTGACATCGGTACATAGGCCGTGGTACGCAGCGCGCCCGCCCACTCCTGCACCAGGACATCCCGCGCGAGAGCAGCCGGAGACCGGGAGTCGTCGCCATCATCGCCGACGCCGGCTGGCACCCAAGTCTGTCCGGTCATGTCCCTTCCCGTTATCGGATCTAACAGTATGGAAAGTTCCACTGACTCTCAGGTACCGCCAATCTACCTCCGACCCCTGTCCGCATCGTGCTCATCGTGCGATATGGCGCCTTGTCAGGGCTTGCGGCCCACCCCGGCGAGGATCTCCGAGTGCTCGAACTGTGGCCCGAGATCCAAGGGCGACTCCGGCCGCCACTGCGTGGCGCGCACCACGCCCGGTTCCACGAGATCGAAGCCGGCGAACAGGGCGCCGATCTCGGTTCGGCTGCGCGGATACACCGGGTCGTCACTGCGTTTGTACAACTCCATCACCTCGGCTACCTCTGGCATCTCGGTGTCGGCGGTGCCGTGGGACACCACCAGGTAGCTGCCCGAGGCGAGCCGGTCCCGGTAGGCGGCCACGACGTCGCGGGGCCGCTGCTCATCGGAGACGAAGTGGATCACCGCAACCATCAGCAGCCCGATCGGTTCGTCGAGGTTCAGCAGGCGACTGGTCTCGGCCGCCCGCAGGATGGTGTCCGGTTCGCACATGTCGGCCTGGACCGTGGCGGCCCGCTGGTTGCCCGCCAGCAGCAGCCTGTTGTGTGCCACGGCGACCGGTTCCTTGTCCACGTAGACGACCCTGGCCTGCTCGTCGGCCCGTTGCGCGATCTCGTGCACATTGCCGACGGTGGGAACACCCGAACCGATGTCGAGGAACTGCCGCACCCCCGCGGAGACCAGGAACAGCACTGCCCGGCGCAGAAACGCCCGGTTGCAGCGGAGGATGGCGCGGGCCCCCGGCAGCAACGTCTCGATGCGTTCCGCAGCCGCCCGGTCAGCGGCGAAGTTGTGCCCGCCGCCGAGCATGTAGTCATAGATCCGCGCGGGGTTCGGCTGCTCGACGTCGATGCCCAGCGACGCCCAGCGCTGTTTGCTCATGTCCCACCCCGTCAGTTCGTCGATCGATCACCGATCGACGGGACAACCCTACTGATCTCCAACCCACCGCACGGCCGGTAGCTCTGCACGGCCCACCAACCGCCCTGCGCACTGTCCGTAACAGCAGCCAACCCCGCCTGAGTGCGCGCGATTCCCCAGATCTGGCTCGGCTGCCCGGTAACCGTAAGTCACCGTCGACGGGGGTGTTCGTGCCCGCGAGGCCCGGGCTGACCGGGCGGTGGCTCGCCGACCGCAAGCGTGCACCCGGTGGCCGGATTACGAGCCCGCTGGATCGGATCGGCAGTTGCCCGGTCACGATGTCCAGGGGCGGCTCGGGACGGTGAGCCAGGCTAACCTGTGAGTGCTCGAAGTCGGCAAGACTGCGCGGCGCCACTGAAGCCGGTGCTGACATAGTGACCGCCGGCCCTGACCGGCCTGTGACGGGACGAGGATGGCTGAGACCATTATGCGTACGAGTCCGGGAGTCAAAATCTGCGGGATTCGTTCGGAAGCTGATTTGAGAGTCGCCGTAGCTTCCGGCGCAGATGCTGTCGGCTTCATCAGTGGTGTCACCCATCGAAGCGAGGACGCTCTCGCGCCCGAACAGGCGGCTGCACTGGTTGCCGTCACTCCGCCGTATGTATCGACCGTGCTGGTGACCCACCTGGAGCACGCCGACGAGATAGTGGGACTCGCGGAGACGTTGGGTGTCGATACCATCCAGGTTCATGGACTTGTTAGCACCAGGACGCTCCGGAAAGTATTCGACCAGTCTCATGGCCGGCGCCGGATCACCCGAGCAGTCCACGTGACCGGGGAGGAGTCCGTGCGGGCGGCCTTGCAGGTCGTGGGTTCTTGTCATGCTGTTCATCTCGATTCCAGGACCGTGGATCGACTCGGCGGAACTGGGCAAACACATGACTGGTCGATCAGCCGGAAAATCGTCGATGCGCTCGCTGTCGAGGCCTTGCCGGTAATCCTCTCAGGAGGACTACGCCCGGAGAACGCGGCTGAGGCCGTGGAAACTGTGCGACCCTTCGCGGTAGATGTAAACAGTGGGATCGAGGACGATCGGGGGAACAAGGATGCGCACGCTTCATTCCGGTTTGTTACCGAGGCGCGCGACGCCGGTCTGGCTTCCGATTTTCTTCCGTAAGTCACGTAAGGCGCGCCAGTAGATGGCGAACCCAGGGCCGAGGAAAAGCGCTCCCGCGGCCAGGATAGGGCGGTTCGGGGCGGCCGGCTCAGCCGGTGAGGCGGGCGATGGCGGCCAGCGGGATCTGCAACCAGTGCGGGCGGTTGTTGTGCTCGTAGCCCACTTCGTACACGGCTTTCTCCAGTTCGAAGGCGCGCAGCAGAACGGCCTGCTCCCTGGGGTCGGGCGCGACTTGGGCGTAGCCGTCGCAGAACGCATCCTGATTGCGGGTGGCCCATTCCAGAGCCGCCGCGCGTTGCTGCGGTTCGGCGTCGCCGAGCGGCGTGTGGTTGGCGGCGTAGTCGAAGGAGCGCAGCATCCCGGCGACGTCGCGTAGTACGGAGGCCGGCGCGATGCGCTCGGCCAGCGGCGCCATCGGCTCGCCCTCGAAGTCGATCAGAATCCAGCCGGTGACACTGCGCAGCACCTGACCGAGGTGCAGGTCGCCGTGCACTCGCTGGATCGGCACCGGGCCCGTGAGGCCACGCACGGCGTCGTAGGCCGCCCGCAGGGCGGGCTCGTACGCGGCCATCTCGGGCACCTGGACCAGCACGTTGTCCAGCTTGCGGTGCATCCGCCCGGCCACCTCGTCGAGATAGCCGGGCGCGGCCGGGGAGCTGCCCAGCGCGGTGGCCAGATCGGCGTGCACGCTGGCCACCGCGTGTCCGAGCCGGTGCGCCTCGGAGGCGAAGTCCCCGCCGACCTCCCCGGGGTGGGGATGGTGAGCCGATCCGGTCAGCCAGTCGGCGAGCAGCTCCTCGGCCAGCAGGTCCCGAACGCTGGCGGTGGCCATCGCCCAGCCCTCCGCGGTACCCCGCAGGAACTCCGTGAGCATCCCGTAGGTGACCGGGTCGCCGTCCAGGACACCCTCGATGTGGCCCAGCGGGACGGCGATGTGCTTGCAACCGACGGCGGCCAGCGCGCGGTGCAGTTCCAGGTCGGGGCTGAGCCCGGCCTCCAGCTTGCGGTACAGCTTGAGGATGTAGGCCTGCCCGTACACCAGCGAGGTGTTGGACTGCTCGACGCCGATGGGGCGCGAGCGCAGGTCGCTGTCCAGCGTGACGCCCGGCTCGGTGGCGAACCGAAGCCCGCCCACCTCGGCGTTCTCGTCCATCAGGGTCAGGAGCGAGGCGGTGAGCTCCGGGTCGTGCACCGCCTGGTACACCGCCCGGTCACCGGCCGAGGCCACCCAGGCGTGCCCGAGGTTGTCGGGGAGGTCACTGCGCACTCCGAGCAGTAGCTGGTAGCGGTCCCGATGCCGCCGGTCACCCTGGTCGACCTCGACGACGGCGTGCACCAGCAGGGGATCGGTCCCGCCGAGATCGGTGGCGCGGACCGGGGTCACGGCGCGCACCGGGCTCCCCTTGCCCGCGAACCAGCGTTGCTCGGGTAGCACCGTCCGCAACGAGTCGGCGATACCCGTGAGCAGATCAACCGCTCCGATCACGTGTCACGCTCGGTGTCGGGACGAATGATCTGAAACCAGTAGAAGCCGTGTCCGGGCAGCGTGAGCAGGTAGGGCAGCTCGCCGACCGGGGGGAAGTGCACCCCCCCGGTCAGCTCGACCGGGACGCCGCCGTCCTGTTCGGACAGGTCGAGCTCGACCGGCTGCGGAAAACGGGACAGGTTGTTCACGCAGATCACGAGGTCGTCATCGTCGCCGGAGGTGTAACGCCTGCCGTAGGCGAGCACGCTGGGGTTGGAGGAGCCGAGCTCGATGAAATCGCCCAGCCCGAACGCCGGGTGCTCATGCCGCACCTGGATCATCCGCCTGGTCCAGTTCAGCAGCGACTGCGACGAGTTGGACTGCGCCTCGACGTTGATCGCCTGGTACCCGTACACCGGATCCATGATCACCGGGAGGTAGATACGGCCCGGGTCACACGAGGAGAACCCGGCGTTGCGGTCCGGGGTCCACTGCATCGGGGTGCGCACCGAGTCCCGGTCGCCGAGCCAGATGTTGTCTCCCATGCCGATCTCGTCCCCGTAGTAGAGCACGGGGGAGCCGGGCAGCGACAGCAGCAGCGCGGTGAAGAGCTCGAGCTGGTTGCGGTCGTTGTCCAGTAACGGCGCCAGCCGCCGCCGGATACCGATGTTCGCCTTCATCCGGGGATCGATGGCGTACTCGGCGTACATGTAGTCGCGCTCCTCGTCGGTGACCATCTCCAGGGTCAGCTCGTCGTGGTTGCGGAGGAAGATCCCCCACTGGGCACCCGAGGGGATGGGCGGTGTCTGGGCCAGGATCTCCGAGATCGGGAACCGGGACTCCCTGCGAACCGCCATGAAGATCCGCGGCATCAGCGGGAAGTGGAATGCCATGTGGGCCTCGTCGCCACCCACGGCGGGATCGCCGAAGTACTCCACCACGTCGGCGGGCCACTGGTTGGCCTCGGCCAGCAGCACCCGGTCTGGGTACTCGTCGTCGACCACCTTGCGGCAACGCTTGAGGAACTCGTGGGTGCGCGGCAGGTTCTCGCAGTTCGTGCCCTCCTCCTCGAACAGGTAGGGCACCGCGTCCAGCCGGAAGCCGTCGATGCCCAGATCCAGCCAGAACCGCAGCACGTCGATCATCGACTCGCCCACCTCGGGATTCTCGAAGTTGAGGTCGGGCTGGTGGGAGAAGAAGCGATGCCAGTAGAACTGCCCGCGCAGCGGATCGTAGGTCCAGTTCGACGCCTCGGTGTCGACGAAGATGACCCGAGCGTCGGAGTAGCCGGTGTCCTTGTCATTCCAGACGTAGAAGTCGCCGTAGGGCCCTTCCGGATCCCGGCGGGACTCCTGGAACCAGGGGTGCTGGTCGGAGGTGTGGTTCATGACCAGATCGGTGACCACCCTGATGCCTCGTCTGTGGGCTTCGTCGAGTAATGCCACGAAGTCCTCGACGGTGCCGAACTCGGGAAGCACGGCACGGAAATCGGAGATGTCGTAGCCACCGTCGCGCAGCGGGGAGGCGTAGAACGGTGGTAGCCAGAGGCAGTCCACACCGAGCCACTCGAGGTAGTCGAGCTTGGTGGTCAGACCACGCAGATCACCGGTGCCATTGCCGTCGTGGTCGCGAAACGCCCGGACCAGCACCTCATAGAAGACCGCCCGCTTATACCAGTGCAGATCTCGGGGCGCGGCCTTGGCATGCCGGAAATCCTCGGCCTGCGGCTCCACCAGGTACCCGTCGGGCAGTACCGCTTCGCCGGTGTGCGGGACGCCTTCGAGGTCGGGCGGGGGCTCGGAGCGGAGATCGACAGACATTCAGACCTTCGTAGAGTGTGAACGGAGAGCGTGCGGCCACGGTGTATCCAGCCCGCATTGCGGGCTCGGTCGTATCGGTCCAGGCTGCCGGAAGCCACGGTGGTTCGCTACCGTCGAGCGGGATCGGGCGTCTGGTCCGGCGCGCGGTGCAGGGCTTCGGGCAGTGCTGAGGAGAGGTACCTGGTGATGGTCAGTGAGCGGATGCCGCTTCGCCGGTTGCCTGCCTGGACCTGGGCCGGGCAGCAGCCCACCTGGCGCCAGGCCCGCCCCGCGGTGATCGAGGCCGCGCTCAAGAGGGCCAGGGCGCGGCCGTCGGGAAACTGGTTCGTACTCGGGGCCAGCCGGGAGATCCGCCGCGACCGCCCGTTCGGCCGCACCGTCGCGGGGGTGGAGGTGGTGGCTTGGCGCAGCACCGGCGGGGCATTGCACGCCGGGCCGGGTGAGTGCCCGCATCTGGGCGCCCCGCTGTGCCGGGCCGCGGTGCGCGACGGGTCGCTGGTGTGCCGCTGGCACGGCCTGGCCATCGGGCCCCGAGGCGGCCCGGGATGGGACCCGTTCCCGGCCTACGACGACGGGGTGCTGGCCTGGGTACGGCTGGACGCGGTGGGCGGGGAGGACCCGCTGCCCGGACCGATCCTGCCCGCCCGGCCCGACCCGGCCACCAGCCTGGACGCGGTGTTCACCGCGACCGGACGCTGCGAGCCGGAGGACGTGGTCGCCAACCGGCTCGATCCGTGGCACGGCAGCTGGTTTCACCCTTACTCCTTCGTCGGGCTCAAGGTGGTAGAGGAACCTAACCAGGACCCGACCGGCACGGCGAACGCTGCGAACGCTGCGAACGCCGAATCGGACCGGTTCGTGGTGGAGGTGGCCTTCCGGCTGACCCGGCGGATCGGGGTTCCGGTGCGGGCCGCCTTCGCCTGCCCCGAACCGCGGACCGTGGTGATGCACATCCTGGAGGGGGAGGGCGCGGGCAGCGTGGTGGAGACCCACGCCACCCCGCTGGGCCGCGACGGCGCGGGCGGGCCGCGGACCGCCGTGATCGAGGCGACCATCGCCAGCTCCGCCCGGACCGGCTTCGCCGTCGCCCGCCACGGGGCACCGCTGATCCGCCCGGCGATGCGCTGGGTCGCAGCCCGGCTGTGGCGTGACGACCTGGCCTACGCGCAGCGCCGCTACGAACTGCGCACCAGCGGGCGCTGGCCGGGCTGACGGCAGGCGCGCAGCCGTCAGCCGGACCCGCACAGCCGTCAGCCGAACCGCGCCGCGGCGGCCCGCAGCGGCGCGAACCGGCCCCGGGTGGGCACCGTCCACAGCGGGTGCCCGCGCAGCCCCCAGCCGGCGAGCAACGCGTCGGCGGCGAGGAAACCACTGGTCGCGGCCCGCTCCATGAGAGCGACCGGGAGGTCGACCCGGGTGAGGTCCCCGGCCAGCACCACCGCCGGATCGGGGGTGATGCTGGTGGGCCGGTCGGCGAAGGTTCCCGGCGCGAACATCGGGCAGTCGGCGCGCAGTTCGTGGCGCTGGTCGACGATCGTGGCGGCCGCGGTCTCCGGGTAGATCCGCCGCAGCTCCTCGACCAGCTGGTGACGGGCCTGGTCCGGGTCCCCGGTCAGCGCGTAGGCGTGCAGCTCGACCACCGAGCCACCGGTGCGCCGGGCCCAGCGGGCCGCCTCGCCCTCGAACCGTTCCAGCACGCTGACGTTGTCCAGCGGCCCGAAGCCGCTGGTGCCCAGGAACCCGGGTCGCCCCCGGTGCACGGGACGGTCCAGCCACAGCCGGGAGACCAGGAAAGGCGGTGCGCTGCGCTGCCGGGCGATCTGGTCGCGCCAGCCGGGCTCACCGAGCTCGGGTGACGCCGCGAGCAGCGCCTGCAGGCCGCGCACGTCGGCGGCGAGCACGATGGCATCCACGTCGTTCGAGTCATTGCAGTCGCGCACCGTGAAGCCTCGGTCCCCGCCAGGGGTCACTTCCTCGGCCGCCGTTGCGGTGCGTACCACGACGCCCAGCTCGGCCAGATAGCTGCTCATCGGCTGCCACACCGCCTGCAGAAACGGCTCGGTCGGCACGTCGAAGACCAGGCCCTCGCCCGAGCCGAGGAAGTAGATGTGGAACATGGTGGCCAGCTCGGCCGCCGACAGCTCCCGGGGATCGGCGAAGAAGCTGCGGGAGAACACCGAGAACGCCAGGTGCCGGGCCGCGTCCGGGAACTGCAGTCGTTCCAGGAACGTCATCGCATCCTGGTCGTCCAGCCGACGGTAAACCTCCGGCACCGACACGTCGACCAGCGGTAGCGCGGCCACCGGGTCGAGCCTGGTGAGATCGCGCCACCGGAAGGTGGGGCTGGTCAGCGCGAAGGCCAGCGCGTTCCACGGTGGCGTGCGGGGCAGCCCGGCGAAGGTGTCGCGATGACCGTCGGCGTCGATCAGCGGGTAGTCCGGCAACGGGGCCAGTGCCCGGTCCAGTGGATCAATCCTGCGCAGCAGCGCCCGCAGGTTGTAGTACTGCCGGAAGAAGGCGTGGAAACCGCGGCCCATGGTGGCGGTGGACCCGTCGGCCAGCGTCGTCGGCCAGCCGCGCAGCCGGCCGCCGAGCTGCGGCTCCCGCTCCAGCAACTGCACCTGCACGCCCCGCTCGGCCAATGCGACGGCGGCGGCGACACCGGCGATCCCCCCGCCCACCACAGCGACCCGGGGCCTGCGCCCGAGGTGGTCCGGCCCCAACCGTCCCCCGCGAGCGGGGTGCAGGACCGCCCGGCGGTCCCGGCCCGGCCATCCGCCGTCCTCGGCCCGGTCCCGGGTCAGCGTCATGCGGCCCGCCGGGCGGTCACGGTGTGTACGATGCCCCGCTCCCAGCCCGGCATCGTGGCGGTGCGCACGTCGACCAGGCCGTGCCCGCGCAGCCGGTGGGCCAGCTCGCCGACGGTGTCGAAGCGCAGCACGCTGCGCCACAGGTAGCGGTAGAGCCCGGCCCGTCCGGTGGTCACCTTCCCGGCCGGAATGATCACCGTCCAGCACACGGCGGTCCAGATCGCCCGGCTCCGGACCCGGCCGTCCAGCGCGTAGTCGTGCACCGCCAACGGCGCACCCGGCACCAGCAGGTCGCGCAGCCCGGCCAGGGTCGGGTCGGGATCGGGCAGGTTGCGCACCAGGTAAGCGGCGAAGATGCCGTCGAAGGGGCCGTGCACACCGGCCGCGGTGAGCTCCTCGGCGCGGGCGTGCACGAACGACACCGTCGATGGCCAGTCGGCCCGCCGCGCCTGGGCGAGCATGCCTGCCGAGGCGTCCACCGCGGTGATCCTGGCCCGCGGTGCCGCCGCCAGCAGCGCGGCCGTCGACGCGCCGGTTCCGCAGCCCAGATCCAGCAGATGCAGCCCGGCAGCTTCGGAGCCGTCCATGACACTGCGTAGCTGCATCCGGCGGGCTGAGCGGGCCAGGTTGTCGTGGTAGCCGGGGCTGGCGGCGACCAGCCGGTCGTAAGTGGCTGCGGCGGCGTCGAACTCGCCCGGCACGTCGATCGTCACGCCGGGCAGCCTACGGCGACCTGTGGACAACCCGTGAGTGGCGATACGAGCCATGGCTCGCATCGCCACTCACGGGTGCCGAAGGTGCACGATATGGGCGACGGCCCGCCCAGGTTGGAGTTGCACCCAGTTGGTCCGCCCCCAGTCGTAGGTCTCGCCGCTGACCTCGTCGTACGCGCTGAAACGGTCGTGGAGGTCTATCTCCAGCGCGGGCAGGTCCAGCTGCAGGGTGGCGCTCACGGTGTTGTCCGGGTCCAGTGTCACGACGCTGATCACCGTGTCGCCGGTGGCCGGGTCGGTCTTGGAGTAGGCGATCAGCGACTCGCTGTCCACGTGGTGGAACCGCAGGTTGCGCAGCTGCTGCAGGGCGGGATGCGCGCGGCGGATCGCATTGAGCCGGGCGATCCAGGGTTCCAGGGACCGGCCCTGCGCCAGCGCCGCGGCGAAGTCCCGCGGGCGCAGCTGGTACTTCTCGCTGTCCAGGTACTCCTCGCTGCCCGGGCGCACCGCGGTGTGCTCGAAGAGCTCGAAGCCGGAGTACACCCCCCATGAAGGGGACAGGGTGGCGGCCAGCGCGGCCCGGATGGCGAACATGCCGGGCCCGCCGTGCTGCAACGAGGCATGCAGGATGTCGGGGGTGTTGACGAAGAAGTTCGGCCGCGCTTCATCCGCTCTGGACGCCAGCTCCAGCGCGTAGTCGGTGATCTCCTGCTTGCCGGTGCGCCAGGTGAAGTAGGTGTAGGACTGGGTGAAGCCCAGCCTGGCCAGGCCGTAGAGCCGGGCCGGGCGGGTGAATGCCTCGGCCAGGAAGAGCACGTCCGGATGGCGTTCCTTGACCTGCCAGATCAGCCAGTGCCAGAAGTCCGGCGGCTTGGTGTGCGGGTTGTCCACCCGGAAGATCCGCACCCCCCGGTCCACCCAGTACAGCATCACCCGCAACATCTCGGCGTAGCTGCCGCGGGGGTCGGAGTCGAAGTTGAGCGGGTAGATGTCCTGGTAGCGCTTGGGTGGGTTCTCCGCGTAGGCGATCGACCCGTCCGGGCGGACGGTGAACCACTCGGGATGCTCCTTCGCCCAGGGGTGATCCGGGGCGCACTGCAGCGCGAAGTCCAGCGCGACCTCCATTCCGAGCTCCGCTGCCCGGGCGACGAAGGCCTCGAAATCCTCGACGGTGCCCAGCCGGGGGTGCATCACGTCATGCCCGCCATCGGCCGATCCGATCGCCCACGGCGACCCGACGTCGTCGGGTCCGGGCTCGGCGGTGTTGTTGGGGCCCTTGCGGTTCACCTCTCCGATCGGGTGGATCGGTGGCAGATACACCACGTCGAAGCCCATCCCGGCGACCCGGTCCAGCTCACGGGTGGCGGTCGCGAACGTCCCATGGCGGGGACTGCCGTACGCGTCCCACCCTCCGGTGGACCGAGGGAAGAACTCGTACCAGGAGCTGAACAGCGCGCGCGGGCGATCCACCCACACCCGGTGCGCGTGGCCGCGGGTGATCGCGTCCCGGATCGGGCTGGCCTGCAGGATCCGGTCGACCTGGGCGGCGAGCGCAGGCCCGACCCGCTCGGCGAGGGTGCGCCCGGTGTCGCGCAACGCCTCTGCCGCGGCGGCCAGCAAGGCCTCTGCTGCGGCGGCCAGCACCGCCCCGTCGTGCTGCCGGCCAGCGCGGCGGGCCACCCGCTCCAGCAGCCGGGCGCCGGCCTCCAGGTCGTTTTCCAGCTCAGCCGCCGTTTGACCGGCCCCCATCTTCACTTCGATCGCGTGCCGCCAGGTCGCCCAGGGGTCCGCCCAGGCGTCCACCCGAAACGTCCAGCAGCCCGTCCGGTCGGGCACCACGCTCGCCAGGAAGCGGTCGGTGCCCGGTTCTCCCGGTCGCATCCGGACCTGGCGGCCCATTCGTTCACCCGGACCGCTCCAGACCACCGTGGCGGCCACCTCGTCGTGCCCCTCGCGCCACACCGTGGCCGCGACCGGAACGTGCTCTCCCACCACTGCCTTGCTCGGGTACCTTCCGCAGGAGACCACGGGCGTCACATCGTCGATGGCGATCCGACCACTCACCGTTGCCTCTCCCGCTCGGATTCGTGCCCGATCCGTAGTCTGCCGGTAGAAGCAGTTCGGGGCGCGCCGGGGTGTGGCCTCAGCCGGGGGTTGACCTCAGCCGGTGGGGCGGGGGCTGTTCGGGGGGATGACCTGCTCGATGTCCACCCCGGTGACGCCGGGCAGGGCGGCGGCTCGCTCGACGTTGCCGGTGGGCACGGTCGCCCGCAGGTAGCCCGGTCCCGGGCTGATCCCCAGTACGGCACCGAGGCCCCGCAACCCGGCTGCGATGTCGTTGGACCGGTTCGGTACGACGGACACCAGCAGGACCACCCACGGCGCCCCGACCCGGCGGGCCTCGGTGAGCCGTCCCTGGGCCGCGGCACCCAGCCCGGGCTCGGGCTGGAGGGGCCCGGTGGTCTCCGGGTGCGGCAGCGGCAGCGGTGGGGCGGCAGGCAGCGAGGGGGCGATCCCGGCGGTCGGGGTGGACGATGCGGGTCTCTCGCTGTTGGTGCAGCCGCCGAGCGGGACGGCCACGAGCAGCCCGACCGCCAGCAGAGTGGCCATCCGGGCGGGGCTCTGTGCTGAACGGCGCATTCCGGTCCCCTATCTCGTGGCATCGTCTTCCTGGTCCAAGCCCATCGGGCAGACGAGGCTGTCGTAGCCAAGGGTTGCACTCACCCGGGCTGGAATGGTCACAACTCGATCGTTTCAGTTGCGGTAGTTCGAGAGCTAAGGTCGGCGGTCGTGAGAGCACTGCGCCGGTTCACCGTCCGCGCCCAGCTGCCAGGGCCGCTGGCGCCGCTGGAGACCCTGGCGACCAACCTGCGCTGGACGTGGAACCCGCCCGCCCGGGACCTGTTCGCCGCGCTGGACGAGCGCACCTGGGAAGCCGTCGACGGAGACCCGGTGCGGCTGCTCGGCGAGATCCCCACCGATCGGCTCACCGAGCTGGCCGCCGACGGGGCCGTGGTGGCCCGCACCAGGGAGCTCGCCGATGACCTGCGCCACTACCTGAACGAGCCTCGCTGGTATCAGCAGCAGGCGCAGCCGGGCCTGCCCGCGTCGATCGCGTATTTCTCGATGGAGTTCGGCGTCTCCGAGGTGCTGCCGAACTATTCGGGTGGCCTGGGTGTGCTGGCCGGTGACCACCTCAAGGCGGCCTCCGACCTCGGGGTGCCGCTGATCGGGGTCGGGCTGCTCTACCGCTCGGGCTATTTCCGCCAGTCGCTGTCCCTGGACGGCTGGCAGCAGGAGCACTACCCGGCGTTGGACCCCCAGGGTCTTCCCCTGCACCTGCTGACCGACCCCTCCGGGGCGCCACTGCTGGTACACGTCGGCATGCCCGCTGGACGGGTGCTGCGGGCGCGGATCTGGCGAGCCGACATCGGCCGGGTACCCCTGTTGTTGCTCGACTCGGACATCGAGGGCAATCCCGACGATCTGCGCGGGGTCACCGACCGGCTCTACGGCGGTGACCAGGATCACCGGATCAAGCAGGAGATCCTCGCCGGGATCGGCGGGGTCCGGGGAGTGCGGATGTTCTGCGAGCTCACCGGTCGCCCCGAGCCCGAGGTGTTCCACACCAACGAGGGCCATGCGGGCTTCCTCGGCCTGGAGCGGATCCGCGAGCTGGTCAGCGGTGCGGGGCTGAGCTTCGACGATGCGCTGGCCGCGGTGCGCGCGGGCACGGTGTTCACCACGCACACCCCGGTGCCCGCAGGCATCGACCGGTTCCCGGTGGATCTGGTGCGGCACTACTTCGCGGGCGCGGGTGGCGAGACCGAGGCGGCCATGCTGCCCGGCGTCGACGTCAACCGGGTGCTGGCGCTGGGTGCCGAGGACAACCCCGGCATGTTCAACATGGCCCACATGGGCCTGCGGCTGGCCCAGCGGGCCAACGGGGTGTCCCGGCTGCACGGAGCCGTGTCCAGGGACATGTTCCGGGGCCTGTGGCCGGAGTTCGACGTCGACGAGGTGCCGATCGGCTCGGTCACCAACGGAGTGCACGGCCCGACCTGGGCGGCCAGGGAGATCTCCACGTTGCTCGGCGAGTCCTACAACGGCGCGGTCGGGGGTCCGCGCGCCGGCCGGCCGGTCACCGACACGCTGTTGTGGGACCTGCGCTCCGCACTGCGCTTCCGGCTGGTGGAGGAGGTGCGCAGGCGGGTGCGGGCAGCCTGGCTGGACCGCGGCGCCTCCGCGCCGGAGCTGGGCTGGACGTCGCAGGTCTTCGACCCGGACGTGCTCACCATCGGCTTCGCTCGCCGGGTGCCCACCTACAAGCGGCTCACCCTGATGCTGCGCGACCCGGACCGGCTCCGGGCACTGCTGCTGGACCCCGACCACCCGGTGCAGCTGGTGATCGCGGGCAAGTCGCACCCCGCCGACGACGGGGGCAAGGCACTGATCCAGCAGGTCGTCCGGTTCGCCGACGACCCCGCGGTGCGCCATCGGATCGTCTTCTTGCCGGACTACGACATGTCGATGGCCCGATACCTGTACTGGGGCTGCGATGTGTGGCTGAACAACCCGCTGCGACCGCTGGAGGCGTGCGGCACCTCGGGGATGAAGTCCGCGCTCAACGGCGGGCTGAACCTGTCCATCCGGGACGGCTGGTGGGACGAGTTCTACGACGGCGAGAACGGTTGGGCGATCCCCACCGCGGACGGCGTCGAGGATCCGGAGCGCCGGGACACCCTGGAGGCCAACGCGCTCTACGAGCTGATCGCCTCGCAGGTCGCCCCGCAGTTCTACGACCGCACCCCCGGTGGCGTGCCTCCCCGATGGGTGTCGATGGTGCGCCACACTCTCTCCGCGCTGGGCCCGCAGGTCCAGGCATCCCGGATGGTGCAGGAGTACGTGGAGCGCTTCTATGCCCCTGCCGCCCGCTCGGCCGCCGCGGTGCGGGCCGACTCGTTCGCCGGCGCCCGCGCGCTGGCCGGCTACCGATCCAAGATCCGGGACGCGTGGCCGCGGGTGCGGGTGGCGCGGGTGGACATCTCCGGTCTGCCCGACATCCCGGAGATGGGGTCGGCGATGGTCGTGCGGGCCGCGGTGGTGCTGTCCGGCCTGCAGTCCTGCGACGTCGACGTGCAGGCCGTCGTCGGCCGGGTGGACGACCGGGACGAGTTGCGTGACACCCTGGTGGTGCCCATGAAGCCGGTGGACCCGGTCGACGGTGCGGAGCAGCTGTTCGAAGCGACCATGCGGCTCCCGCACGCCGGGTTGCTCGGGTACACCGTGCGGGTGCTGCCCCGGCACCTGTTGATGTCCAGCCCCGCCGAGTTCGGCCTGCTCCACCTGGCCACCTGAGCGTCCGGCCGACCCCACCTGAGCACAGTTCAGGAATCGGTTCGAACCGCGCGCAAGACCAGCAGGCTGCGCCCGGGCACCGTCATCCGGGAGCCCGGGCGCCTGCTTCGGACCCGGGCGGGCAGACCGTCCGCGGACCCGGTGTCCAGCACCGGCTCGTAGCGCTCGCCGAACTCGGACCCCGGCAGCGTGAACCTGATCGAATGGGGGCCGGCGTGCAGCACCAGTAGCCAGGAGTCGGCGGCCGGGGTCAGCGGGTGGGACCGCACGTCGGAGCCGTCGATCCACATGCCGAGGGTCTGCCGGTGACCGTCCTGCCAGTCGCTGAGCTCCATCGGCTCGCCGTCGGCCCGCAGCCAGACGAGGTCGAGGGTCCCGCAGGGGGTGCTGCGGCCTTCGAAGAACTCGGGTTGGCGCAGTGCGGGGGTGTCCCTGCGCAGGGACAGGACATGGCGGACGAAGGCCAGCATCGCCTCGGCATCGGGATCCGGGGACCAGTCCAGCCAGGAGGTCTCGGTGTCCTGGTTGTAGGCGTTGTTGTTACCGCCCTGGGTACGCCATCGCTCGTCGCCGGCAGGCAGCATCGGGGTTCCGGTGGCCAGCAGCACAGTGCCCAGCAGGTTGCGGGCCTGCCGGGTGCGCAGGCTGAGCACCTCCGGGTCGTCGGTCTCTCCTTCGGCGCCGCTGTTCCAGGACCGGTGGTCGTCGGTACCGTCCGCCCCGTCCTCGCCGTTGGCCTCGTTGTGCTTGCGCTGGTAGGAGACCAGGTCTCGCAGGGTGAACCCGTCGTGCGCGGTGACGAAGTTGACCGACGCCCAGGGTCTGCGTCCGCCGGCCCCGTAGAGGTCGGAGCTGCCCGCCAGCCGGGAAGCCAGCTCGCTCACCCCGGGTACACCGCGCCAGAAGTCGCGTACCACGTCGCGGAATCGCCCGTTCCACTCGCTGAAATGCACTCCGAAACCGCCGACCCGGTACCCGTCGGGGGTCGCGTCCCACGGTTCGGCGATGAGCTTGCGGGTGCACAGCAGCGGGTCGGAGACGATCGCGGTGAGCAGTGCGGCGGCGGGGTCGAACGCCCGGCCCCTCGGCCGCCCCAGCGCGCTGGCCAGGTCGAAGCGGAAGCCGTCGACACCCAGTTCGCCCGCCCAGTACCGCAGCGCGTCGGTGACCAGCGCGACCACCGTCGGCGAGCCGGGATCCAGTGTGTTGCCGCACCCGGTGAGGTCCTGGTCGGGCAGGTAGTAGGCAGGCCCGTCCAGCCCGCGGTAGGTCAGGGTGGGACCGTCCACACCACCCTCGCAGGTGTGGTTGGCCACCACGTCGACGACGACCTCGATGCCGGCGGCGTGCAGTGCGGCGACCATGGTGCGGAACTCGTCCACCTCCGCCCCGGGCACACTGGCGTAGCCCGGATGCACCGCGAGCAGGGCCAGCGGGGAGTAGCCCCAGTAGTTGCGCTGCCCGCTGCGCAGCAGGGACGGTTCGTCGCAGAATGCCGACACCGGCAGCAGCTCGACCGTGGTGACGCCGAGCTCAGCGAGGTAGCCGAGGATCGCGGGGTGGGCCAGGCCCAGGTAGGTGCCGCGGTGCTCGGGTGGCACCTCGGGGTGGGTACGGGTGAACCCGCGCACGTGCAGCTCGTAGAGCACGGTCTGCTCCCACGGCACGTCCGGCCGGATGCCGGTGTCCGGGCCGCCCCGGGCGGTGACCACGGACACCGGGACGCTGCCCAGCGAGTCGAGTGCCGAGGGCGGCCCGTAGGGGTGGCCCTGGTAGCCCAGCGCGGCATCCAGGCTGGTCACGCTGCCCTCAACCCGCCGGGCGTACGGATCGACCAGCAGTTTCGCCGGATTGCAGTGCAGCCCGGCGGCGGGATCCCAGGGGCCGTGTACCCGGTACCCGTAACGCTGACCGGAGCTCAGGCCCCGGACCAGCCCATGCCACACTCCGAAGGTGCGTTCGGTGAGCGGTACCCGGCGCTCGGTGCCATCGGGGGACACCAGGCACACCTCGACGGCCTCGGCGACCCTGGAGGCCACCGCGAAGCGCACCCCGCCGCCCTCGGTGTGCGCGCCGAGCGGGAACGGTCGGCCGACCTGCGGCGCGGGAGACGGCGGATCGGTCACGATTCCGCCTCCGCGGGAAGAAGTACGTCGGCGGTCACGAAAAACCATCTTGCCTGCCCGCTGCCACCTCCCGCCCTGTCATGCGGTAGTGCTGGTCAGCACAATAACCGCGTGAGCGCGCGGCAAGGGCACCCACCGAAGACCGGAAACCTGCGGACAGGGTCGGACATGGACACCGAGGACAGGCCTGCCTGCGCTGAGGTCGACCTGACCGACCTCGTCGTGCGGATGGACCGCGCGAGCGTCCGTCGGGGCGGCTCCGCCCTGCTCAAGAAGATCGACTGGCGGATGGAGCTGGACGAGAAATGGGTCGTCCTCGGCCCCAACGGCGCAGGTAAGACCACCCTGTTGCGGCTGGCCGCGGCCGAGTTGCACCCGAGCTCGGGAGTGGTGCACCTGCTGGGGGAGCGGCTGGGCCGGACCGACGTGTTCGAGCTGCGCACGCGGATCGGGTTCTCCTCGGCGGCGCTGGCCAGCCGGATCCCGAGTGACGAGGTGGTCTCCGATCTCGTGGTCAGCGCCGGCTACGCCGTGCTCGGGCGGTGGCGGGAACACTACGAGCAGGTGGACACCGCACGCGCCGACGATCTGCTGACCGCGATGGGCGTGGCGAGCTTCGCAGGCCGACGCTTCGGGACGCTGTCGGAGGGGGAGCGCAAACGGGTGCTGATCGCCAGGGCGTTGATGACCGATCCCGAGCTGCTGTTGCTCGACGAGCCCGCCGCCGGGCTGGACCTGGGCGGCCGGGAGGACCTGCTTGCCCGCCTGGCCGCCCTGGCCGCGGATCCGGATGCCCCGGCCATCGTCCTGGTGACCCATCACGTCGAGGAGATCCCGCCCGGCTTCACCCATGCCATGCTGCTGCGCGAGGGGTCGGTGGTCGCCCAGGGACTGCTGGATACCGTGCTCACCCAGGACAACCTGTCGACGACGTTCGGTACGGATCTCGTGCTGCAACGTTTCGGTGAGCGCTTCTTCGCCCTCCATCGCTGAGCGCGGCCGCACGGTGGCGGCCGCAGGTAGCCTGCGACGGCAGAGGCCAGTGGCGGCAGGAGGCGTGCGGGTGAGCGAGTTCGTCAGGCTCGAGGTGGACGGTGGTGTCGGCACGATCCAGTTGGATCGCCCACCGATGAACGCGCTGAGTCGCCAGATGCAGGAGGAGGTTCGCACCGCCGCGCGGGACGCCGGTGATCGTGCGGACGTCCGGGCAGTGATCGTCTACGGCGGCGGGAAGGTGTTCGCGGCGGGCGCCGACGTCAAGGAGATGGCGGCGATGTCGGCGGCGGACATGACGGCGCAGGCGACGGCGCTGTCCTCGTCCTTCAGCGCGGTGGCCGCGATCCCGAAACCGACCGTGGCCGCCATCACCGGCTTCGCCCTGGGTGGCGGTTATGAGCTCGCGCTGTGCTGTGACCGGCGGATCGCCGGGGACAACGTCAAGGTCGGGCAGCCGGAGATCCTGCTCGGGGTCATCCCGGGAGCCGGCGGCACCCAGCGGCTGACCCGGCTGGTCGGCCCGGCCAGGGCCAAGGAGCTGATCTACACCGGGCGGTTCGTGGCGGCCGACGAGGCACTGCGGATCGGGATGGTGGACGAGGTGGTCGCTCCCGACGACGTCTACGTCACCGCGCGACGCTGGGCCGAGCAGTTCGTGTCGGGCCCGGCTCGCGCGCTGGCGGCGGCCAAGGCGGCCATCGACGGCGGGCTCGACGTCGATCTGGCCAGTGGGCTACGGCTGGAGAGCCATCTGTTCGCCGCCCTGTTCAGCACCGAGGACCGCGCGGCCGGGATGCGCTCGTTCCTCGACCACGGCCCGGGCAAGGCCACCTTCGCCCCGTGAGTGGCGATGCGAGCTATAGCGAACCGACATTCTGTGACCTATTCGTGACCTGCTTGTTCTCCTCGGCGGTCGAAGATTGGTCAAGTCGGCCATCTTTACGCACCCGCTTTACGCACCC
Source organism: Pseudonocardiaceae bacterium (assembly GCA_050699955.1). Taxonomy (GTDB): domain Bacteria; phylum Actinomycetota; class Actinomycetes; order Mycobacteriales; family Pseudonocardiaceae. Next base: position 106,146 of record JBOHGD010000013.1, read on the forward strand.
GTCCGCTGGTAAGACAGCTCGGCTGCGGACGTCTTCCTTCTCGTAGGCTCTTGGGTATGTCTGCCGACCATGTCATCGTCTCGTCGACCACGGATAGCGAGGAAGCTGCCCGCGCTCTGGCGAACGGCGCGATCAGCGCCCACTTGGGTGCCTGCGCGCAGATCGTCGGGCCGATCACCAGTGTGTACCGGTGGGAGAACGAGGTCCAGACCGATCAGGAGTGGCGGGTCGAGGTGAAGACGGTTGCTGATCGGGTTGCGGCGTTGACCGACTATGTCAAGACCCATCACAGCTATGACGTGCCGGAGATCATCGCCACCCCGATCACCGGCGGCAGCGCCGAGTACCTG